>AQTY01000021.1 GCA_000372225.1 Candidatus Nitromaritima sp. SCGC AAA288-L16
CTTTTCTAACCGCACAACTCGGGGAGAACTTTATGCCAACGCAAAGTAAGTGCGCCGATACACTCGCCGCCTGCGCTGCTCGCTTGGCTCAAAACTGCTTTAAAAATAAAAAAATAACTAACTTAGACGAACTAACAATAAAGTATATTCGAAAGTCAGAAGCCGAATTAAAGTTCAAAGAAAAAGAATCTGCAAAGAGAGGAATATAATTATGGAGATAAAAAAAGAAACACTCGAAAAAATTCTCAATTCTGATATTAACTTTGAACGACTGTACTCTGAGCATTCAGAGCTTAAGCTTAAAATCCAGAACCTTAATAAAATAAAATTCCCAACGACTCACGAAGAAATCGAAAAAAAACAACACCAAAAACAAAAACTTATTTTAAAAGATAAAATGGAAGAGATCCTAAGTCAGGCAAAGTAAAATCACGGTATTAAATAGATAACCGAAAAAAAATTAAACTTAAAATTCTTTAGTTGGTGGTCTGTACTTATTACGGAGAAATGAGGGTTGGCAGTGGCTTAGCATCCCACCAAGCAAACGCAGAAGATATTTAAAACACACTACTTTATTTGCTGGCATATAGTCTCCAATTACTCCTACCAGTAAGCTCGATAATTCTTTTTGTGTTGCCAGCGTCTCAACAACTCGATTACACAAATAAGGTCTGTAAATCAAACGCTGTAAAAACTTACTTAAAATATTTTTTTTTCTAAACTCTTTTTTTCTTATCAGATCATAACTCTGAAGTTGTCTACTTGAAAAATCAGATTTATCAAAAGCGTTTTCCACTACTCCCACCGCAAGTTGAGAACTTCTTAGCGAAAGGTAGATCCCTTCCCCTGTAAAAGGGTCAATAAAACCCGTGGCATCGCCCACAAGAAGTAGGCCTCCACACCTTATTTTTTTCACCGAATAGGTCAATGAATCAACTGTCCTTATTTTTTCAACCGGGGTACCGCCTCCAAGGATTCGCTCTCGTAATCTATTCCCTAAAACTGTTGTCATGAAAAATTGCTCAACATTAACACCAATTAAATAATTCTGATCCACAATAAGCACAACATTTGCCCTATTGTGTCCTACTGGGGCGATGCCAGTGTACCCAGGATGACTAATATGCATATAACAATAACGTCCAAGCCCTTTGACGCCTTCCCAATGTGCGGCTAAAGCGATTTTTCCTTTCCCAGGAGAATCTCTCCTCAAGTTTAGTCGACGGAGAGAAATACTATTTCTACCTCCGCCATCAATCACAACTTTTGCTTTAATACTAAACTTTGTTTTTGTTTCATCATGTCCCTTCACACCACAAACATTACCCCCATCAAGTAGCAAATCTGTAACCTTAAATCCTTCCATCAACTGAATATTTGAATTACGGACTTGATTTATCATCAAGTCATCTAACATTGAACGCTCCACTGACAAACTGGTCATGGTTCTCCCATCAACAGTATTGGGATAATCAATTTGCAAATAGGAACTTTCATAAGAAGATAACGCCACTCCGCAAAGTCTTGTGGGGTTCAAAGCATTAATCGATTCAAGAATTCCCAAATCAGAAAAAATGTCGTCTGCGGCTGGACTGATAAACTCGCCGCATACCTTGTCGCGGGGAAAAATAGCTTGATCAAGCAAGGCAATACGGTACCCCTTTTTTTCAAGAAACAAGGCTGCCGAGGCTCCAGCTGGCCCTCCTCCAATGATAACTATATCGTAAAACTTCATAGGCTGAGTTAGTTCGCGCTATTGTTCTTGGCTAAAACGGATGCTACCCTTAGCCACATGATTCTTGGGCTCGACGACATTACAGGCGGTAGAGAAATAGTAGGCTTTTTTGTCTGGCTTGGACTTACGTTTCTATTTTATCTTGTTGGCTACGTAGCCGCCCTTAATGTAATTGATGACCTCACAAAAAACCGTTGGATCAAAATTCCAATCATGTGGGGGCTCGCTTTTGTTACTTCAGGGTTGATGAGCATCTTGAACTACAACCCGCTCATTCTTTTTTTTGTTATGCTTGTGGCCAATTACTTTAGATTAAAAAATCTCACTCTCTCTAACAACGAAAAGTTTGAGAATTCCGCCTCTAGCAAGGCTATATTTTATATAGCTAGTTACGGTTATATCTTGTTGGTTTTAGGAATCACTCACTATATTGACTTCCGCAGTAGTTCATAATTTTATTTATTTAAAGTAGGGAATCCACATCCCTGTACTAGAACGAAAAACCTCGTATTCCTCTCCATACTGTTCTGCTAGCCCTCTCTCTTCATGATAAATCCTGTACTGAAAACCTATCCAGGCAGACAAAACTCCAAGAACTCCAAAAAAAAAAGAATGAGTGATCGCAGCGAAAGAAACAACAACAATCATCATTGCCGTGTAGGAGGGGTGTCGCATTAAACCATACAACTGATCGGTTTTTAACTTTTGTTTCTCGCGAAAAACAATATCAAATTTGAATGCGGCGACTCCAATTTGACAAATGGCTATAATCCGCATTATAGAACCCAACACAAAAAGAGCAATGATGAATCCAAATTCCATTGCCGACACAGGAAATTCCGTCGAGCGACCTAAAAATGACAAGCCAAGTAATGCAACTACAATTGGCAAAGTATGGCCAAATAATTGTTTAAGATGCTCTTTGTCAAACGGAGTATCCCCAGGCTTGACCGTTATAACAAAAACAATAATTTCAATAAGACCAAAAATTAGATTGAAGTAAGAAACAAGCAAAAACCTCTCCACATTTTCGGAATGGAGCCCAAACGGAACCAAGGGTGCCAAATACGTAAGACCGACAAGAATGGTATTAAAATTAGAATTACGGACCAGGGCAATGATGAAAATCGCCAGTAAAACGAAAAAATTAATGTAAATCAATAAAGAAGCCATTTGGTAATAAACACACCCAGTTATCAAGTAATCAAAATTAGTATTTCAAATACAACGTTTTAAAAGATACTATGAAGTCACCTTACCTTGACATATTAAAATTTGTCATAAAAATAAACCTTTTCTACGCCACCATCCCCAAAAATTTAATTTATTTAGGGTATAATCTTGTTTTTTATACTAATATAATACTATTTAATTTTAGGACAAATTTAGTGGATGGTCTGAGATCAACCATCTCTGTCGTAACCGTTTCATTAAATCAAACTTAGTAATAAAAATGGGTACTTCCAAATACCCTTTGTAATTAAAGAGGTTCGTGATGGACACAAGCGCTTTAAATATACCTCCCGAAGTAAAAAGGGAGATTGAAGAGTTTACAGCCGAGGTGGAGCGATTGAATCGCGGAAAGGCAGACCCCGAAGATTTTAAACGGTTTCGCCTACAACAAGGAATTTATGGTCAACGTCAGGATGACGTTCAAATGGTCAGGACAAAACTTTCCACTGGTCGAATGACAACAGAGCAACTGCTATGCCTTTCTGATTTTGCCGACAAATACTCTAATGGAATTCTGCATGTGACCACCCGGCAAGATTTCCAGTTTCATTTCGTAAAATTGGAGGATGTTTCTAAAGGATTACAGGACTTGGCAGACTATGGTCTTACCACGCGGGAAGCCTGCGGCAATACTGTGCGAAATGTTACTGCCTGTCATAAAGCTGGTACTTGTAAAGAGGAAGTATTTGACGTAGCTCCCTACGGTAAAGCAGTTACAAGTTATTTACTTCGTCATGCTGTAACACAAAACCTACCAAGAAAATTCAAAATTAGCTTTGGTGGCTGTTCTGGCTGCGGACTTGCCCCAATTCACGACATAGGACTTAATGCTCAAATAAAAAATGAGAATGGGAGAGAAATTCGAGGTTTCAAGGTATTAATTGGCGGTGGACTCGGGTCTTTTCCCCATGGAGCAAAGTCCTTGACTGATTTTCTCTCAACGGAAAACTTGCTTCGTATGTGCGAGGCAATTGTTCAGGTATTTGACAAATATGGTGACAAGAAAAACCGCAATAAGGCTAGATTTAAATATGTCCTTGATAAATTGGGCTTGGATAAAATAAAAGAACTTTATGAGGAAGAATTTGCTGCGCTGGCAAATAAAACCTTCCCTCCTATCGAGATTCCAAAAGAAGAGTTTGTTCCCAATAATCTAGAATTTGAGATTAACGACGAATTTAACTCAGACCCAGAATTTCAAACGTGGAAAAACAGGAATACCTGCGAACAGAAGCAAAGGGGTTATTTAAATGTGCAAATTAAGTTGGCTTTGGGCGATATCACTAGTGATAAGGCGCGAACTGTTGCTAATATGGCCTCTAGCCTCGCTGGAGGAATTATCGTAAATACAGTAAATCAGAACATGATGATTCCATGGGTGAAAAATGAAGCCCTAAGTACATTTTACTTAGAGCTACAAAAAATTGGTTTACACAGGGCAGGCACTGAAGAAATTCGAGATATTACCTGCTGCCCCGGGTCAGAAACCTGCAACTTAGGTATAACGGCGTCACGAGGATTGGTGAAGCACCTAAATGAAGAAATGGAAAATGGATTTCCTCATTCAAAAGAATTAGACCATATATCAATTAAGGCAAGTGGATGCCCGAACTCATGTGGTCAGCACCATATCGCGTCTATAGGATTTCATGGCGGAGCCAAAAAGTTAAATGGGGTTCTCGCCCCACATTACGAAATATTGTTGGGTGGTAGAATTGATGAGGATAAAGTTATCTTTGGTACTTCAGTAATTAAAATTCCAGCGAAAAACGCACCTCAGGCAACTAGGCAAGTTATAGACTCCTTCAAAAGAGACAAACTCGCTAATGAATCTTTCGGAGAATTTTTTGATAGAAAAGGTAAGGATTTCTTTCGAGAACTACTCAACCCGCTAAGAGAATTACCGCAAGTTGAAGAAGCTCCTCATTCATATATAGATTTCGGATCTGAAGAAAAATTTAGTTTGGAAGACCGCGGTCAAGGAGAATGTGCAGGAGCTGTCACAGACATGATAACAGATCGTTTATCCGAAGCTGAACGTGCTCATTTTCAAAGTAAACTAGCCTTGGAGAAAAAAGAATACTCTCAAGCGATGGATCATGCAAAACGCTCAACCGTTGCATCTGCAAGAGCTTTGCTGGTTACAGAAGGAATGGATTTTAATGATGACCTAGAATGTATTAGAAAGTTTCACTCACTCATCATTGATATGGAGATTGTATCAGGGAAATTTGCTGAAATGGGCGAACGCTATGAAGAAGAAAACTCGTCAGCAAACAAAGATATCGTTTCATGGTGGGTGCAAAACTGCGGTGCCCTTGCTGAAAAGTGCCGGGATGTTAACAACAAAATGCAATCCGATAAATCTTTAAGAATACGTGTTGGCGGTGATGAGAAAAAAGAAGGCACTAGCCCATCTTTCCAAAAAATTGATCTGCTAGGAGTCAAATGCCCCTTCAACTACGTTAAAACAAAACTAAAACTGGAAGCCATGTCATCCGGAGATAGTCTTGAGGTTCTACTAGATCTAGGTGAACCAGAAAAAAATGTTCCTAGAAGTATAAAAAATGATGGGCACAAAGTGCTTTCCATGGAAAAAATTAATGGACACTTTAAAATAATTGTTAAGAAAGCCTGATTAATACTTATGCTTAAAAGTATGACTGGGTTTTCCAGATATGAAAATCAAAACGGGGACCTTACCTGCAAGGTAGAAATTCGTTCGGTAAACAACCGGTTTATCGACGTCAATACCCGCCTACCAAAGTCACTCGCGCCCCTTGAACTCCCTTTAAAGAAAATGGTGAAGTCCAAGTGTGCTCGCGGTTCATTCGATATTATCATCACTATCGAAAAAAATGGTGATTCCGAAGCAAATCTTGAAGTCGCCCCTAACCTCCCCCTTGCTAGTGAATACTTAAATGCCTTTAAAAAAATTCAAGAAGGCTTAGGACTAAAAGGAGAAATCGATATTAATACGATTTTATCCCAAAGAGATGTTGTCAAGCCAGAACTAGAGAAAGTTGAAGACGCCTCTGAAGAAATAGTGTTTCAAACGGTCGACAAAACACTTACCGACCTTGTTAAAATGCGAGAAGATGAAGGGAAAAACCTGGAAAAAGATATTCTAAATAAAATAAGCAGCATTGAAGCACTAGGGAAATCAATTTCAACAAAACAGTCCATTACTATTCAGCAATTCCAAGATAAGTTGAAAGAAAAAATACAGACCTTAACTACTGGCATTGAAATTGACCCCGCTCGTATTGCTCAAGAATCAGCCTTATTAGCAGATCGTTGCGATGTCACAGAAGAACTTGTTCGACTCGAAAGCCACTTAGATCAATTCAATAAATTAGTTTCCTCTCATGAACCACAAGGGCGCAAACTGGAGTTTCTGACTCAGGAAATCAATAGAGAGGTAAACACAATGGGCTCTAAAACCATCGACCTCGAAGTTTCCAAGGCAGTAATAGAGATGAAAAGTTGCCTAGAAAAAATACGCGAGCAATTAGCCAACATCGAATAAGAAATTACAATTGTTCTCAACAAAACGAAGAAAAGTATAATTCCATCAATAATAAACTGGAATTTGATAAGAGAACCTCAGTCATGCAGTCAAACGGAATAATATTTATTCTCTCAGCGCCATCAGGAACCGGAAAAACCACAATCTGCAAATTACTAACACAGAAACTTCCTAATCTCAAATTCAGCATCTCCCACACCACACGGGAACCTCGTAACGGCGAAGTCGAAGGAACTGACTATCATTTTACTTCTAAAAAAGAATTTGAAGAAAAAATAGAGCGCGGGGAATTGCTTGAATGGGCAAAAGTTTTTAAAAACTACTATGGAACGGCGTTCGCGTCTGTAGATCGCCACCACCTTAATGGGGATGATGTATTAATTGAACTGGACGTTCAAGGGGCACAGTCTTTAAGGGACATTCACTATAAAGCTGTTTTTATTTTCATAATGCCACCATCGTTAGAGGCTTTAGAGACCAGACTAAAAAATCGAGGAACTGAGTCTACCAGCATAATTCAGGAGCGTTTAAAAGTAAGTGAAAAAGAAATACAACTATCGCCTCTTTATGATTACATATTGACCAATGTCAACGCAGAAGAAACCACCAACCATCTCCTTTCAATTATTACGGCAGAGCATTTCCGAAAAGAAAATTACAAACCATCTTCTCCCGACCTCGACAATTTAATAAATGATGAGGCACACACCTGATGTCCAGCGTGGAACTAACGAAACTGATTCAGGGAAATGTTCTTTCGTTAAAGCCTTACCATGTTGAAAGTACCGACTGTGAAATAAAATTACACGCAAATGAAAATCCATTTCCTCCTTCAAAAGAGCTGCTCGAGCTATTTTCAACATCGATCCAAAAACTACAATTAAATAGGTATCCAGACCCAGACAGCAGAGCCCTTAAAGATTCTATTGCAGACCGGTTAGGCTTAGAAATCAAACACCTGGTTATTGGGAATGGTTCTGACGAAATTATCTTATTTCTTCTGCAAGTCTTTTGCCGAGAAGGAGATACTATTGCATTTCCCGACCCAACCTTTGCCATGTATTCCATCATAGCGCAAAGTCTCGGCATTAAATCAGTTCGCATTTCCCTTGATAGTTATTGGGATTTTAGTGCAGATGTGATTTTACAATCAGCCGAAGAAAATAATTCAAAAATAATTTTTCTAAGCTACCCCAACAACCCTACGGGAAATTGTTTTTCCGACACCCAAGTAAAGAAAGTCATTGAGAGTTTTCAAGGGATAGTTGTGATTGACGAAGCCTATCACGACTTCTCTAGAAAAAGCTTTGTCAATCAAATCGAAGAACACAACAACCTGGTTGTGTTAAGGAGTCTATCAAAAATTGGACTGGCTGCCCTGCGTGTGGGCTTTGGCGTGGCTGACCCGCTTGTCATCAATGAAATCAACAAAGTTCGGTTACCCTATAACTCAAACACCATATCTCAAGTGTTTGCTGAACACTTAATAATAAACTTTGAAGCGGTCCAAACGCAGATTGATTCCATTCTTGATGAACGTCAGCGATTATTAGGCGAGCTTCATAAAATTGAATCAGTAACCGCATTCCCGTCTGATTCGAATTTTATTTTATTTAAAACAAAGCATCCCGCAGGAAGTATATTCGCATTCTTGGCTAAAAATGGAATCTTAGTACGCAACCTGAGTTCACACCCAAAACTGAACAACTGTCTACGAGTCACCGTGGGCACTAAAAGTGAAAACGACCGATTCCTTTCAAAATTAAAAGACTTTAAAAGCTAAGCAAATTAGTTTAAAACGGTGACCTCCTAAAACAAGAATTAACTCAATCTGCTCATGAAGCGACAAATCAAACCTAACCTTTTACCTCTACTTGGAGGTTTAGTTTTATTGGCCTGGATAATATCAGGTTTTTTTTATTACCAGATATCACACCCCGCAGGAAAAAGCACACAGGCTATAGTCATAAGCATTCCACCGGGTGCCACTTTAAAACAAATCTCTAGCGAACTTGAAAGCCACAACCTTATCAGGAGTTCCAGCGCATTTCGCTTGCTTGCTAATATCCGGAAAAAACAGGCCCATATACAAGTAGGTGAATATGAGCTAAATCAATCCATGCTTCCCATGGATATACTCAAGACCATCACCAGTGGTAAAACTGTCCTATATCCAGTCACCATTCCTGAAGGCTATCGTATTACAGAAATTGCGGAATTACTTGCCGAGAAAATTTCAATAAACAAAGAAGTGTTCATTAAAGAAACTAGGAACAAGGATCTGATTAAAACGTTGAACATAACTTCTGACTCTTTAGAAGGTTACCTCTTTCCCGAGACTTACCACTTCAGCAAACATACCCCTGAGCAAAAGATTATTCAGGCCATGCTAAACACATTTAAACAGCGGATAACAAACCGGAATATACTCGATCAAATCCAAAAATCAGATATGTCTTTGCACGAAGTTATCACCCTAGCCTCCTTGATTGAAAAGGAAACTGGAATGAATGATGAACGAAAGCATATCTCCTCGGTATTTCACAACCGCCTTCACAGGAACATGCGCCTGCAAACAGACCCTACCGTCATTTATGCAATCGAAGAATTTGATGGGAATATACGGAAAAAGGACCTTAACATAGATTCGCCCTACAACACATATCGCTATAAAGGGCTTCCGCCCGGACCCATTGCCAACCCTGGGATAAAATCGATAGTTGCCGCATTAAATCCAATCAGTTCAAACCATCTTTATTTTGTTTCTAGAAAGAATGGGAGTCATCATTTTTCTTCCAATCTCAAGGAACATAATCGCGCTGTACAAAAATACCAATTGAAAAAAGTTACACGGCGTTAGCAAAAACCAACTTACAGTTGACAGAGGAACTACTATAACATAATGAAAAGCGGCAACCCCTATCGGGATGTAAAGTAACCATAATGACAACCCAACGTTATTAATGGGGACACATAACCAAATAATGCTTTGCAATATTCCGAATAAGCCAAAGCCGCTTCCTCGCTAACAATTCACACAAACAGATTAAAACTTTAAAGTCTTTCATACAGATCTTAGAATCAACTACTTATCGAAGAAAATAGAAAGGTGCCCATGAAAAGAAAACTCTGTTGGCCTGCGACGATTTTTCTGTTTTGTTTGTTATATTTTATTCCTTCTAAAGTGGGGGCCAACACTGGAGCTGACCTTTTAAGCAAGTGTACTAGTTTAACAAATCAAAAGCCTAAAAAATCGTGGAACAAATTTAGAGCAGGTAAAGACAAGTTCAAAGCCAGCAGAAGAAGAAATCCCCTTAAGAACATTAAAAAAACTGACGAGTTTAGCAGAGGCTACTGTTTAGGCTATATCACTGCCAGCGCTAACGCGCTCAGTGTATTTTTTCCAGATAGGTTTTGCCCACCAAAAAAAATGACCAAGGGGGAATTATCCGCAACAGTAATTGAATATATAAGCGAAAATCATTTAAACTTATTGAAACTTAAAGCAAATCAGCTCGTCTCAAGAGCTTTGTTAAACAAGTTTGCCTGCCGCTAATAAAGAAAATAATAATCCAAACCTTGCCACTTAAGCTAATAAACTTAAAGAACTAAGGCTTAGATCTTTCCCTCGCTGGATATTCTCTAAAGAATGAATTTCGTTAGTTTTTGCGCTATTATATAGGTACGCAACCTGGTTGATACCAAAACCATAATCTGTCGGCCAGAAAAACCTTTTTTAGTAGGAGGCTCCATGGCTCAAACAAAATATGAAGATCAAAAAGCCGATCATATGTCATGGATACAATGGATCAATATAAATTTGGATAACGCAAAAGAGTTTTACGAAGAAGTAAAAATAAATTTACGAGAAATCACAAGCCAAATTATCTCTAAAGTAAGCAAAGAACTACGATTTTTTATATCAAAGCTTACCACTGTAGATTTTTTTTGTGGGAGTATAACCCTTGGGATCATGGTCTTTGCCTCACTATTTTTGGCTTTTGGATTGGGACTTGTAGGGTATCAGGTATTTCTCTGGATAAAAGATGGCGTGTGGTCCGAGTTTGCCACAATAGAAGTATTCAACTTTCTTTTTGAGAACACACTTTTAGCCCAGTGGTTAGATAACCCCGAATCGTGGCTTGGACTCCAAAAAATAATAGAATGGCTCCTCTATAATATCCCGGTCTCAGTTGCCCTGATCGTGCCCTCAATCATGGTTCTTGTTGGGATGATGTGCGTGACTGTCGTGGCTCTTACTTTGAGGTTTTATCAATTTAAGTCCAAAGAAAACATTTAACCGAATTCAAATTTTTCTTTTAATTAAAAAGTGATTTTAAGCGAGTATTTTTTTATAAAAACTTTTTAAGAAACTTAACCAGCTGATCTGCTCCCACCCAGGGTACCCGGGCCTGAATGACTCCCTCGGAGTCAATAACCAGGACTGTTGGCATATCCCTTTGGGAGTAATTCTTATGCACGGATTGATCTGGGTCCAGAAGATAAGAAAATTTTAAATTTTCTGGAAACCCATTAAGGTAGTCCATGACCGAAGCTTTTGAATCTCCGTTGGTATTTATTCCCAAAATAGTTAATTTTTCAGAAGAAAGCTGTTTCTTAACCTTGTTAAACTCTAAGGCTTGCTTCATACACGGCACGCAAATATGAAACATGCCTACCAAGACAACCTTTCCTTTTAAATCAGACAAAGTTATCTTTTTACCATCTACTGAAGTCAATGAAAAATTTGGTGCCGGATCACCTGCAAGAGGAACCTTCGCATAAGAATTTTGAGTTAAAAATAATATCGACAAAAATGCTAAAACCAAATTTTTATACATTTCTGGACTCCTTGTTGATACAAAGCGGAATAAAAAAAGTTAAAAGATATATCACTTGAAGTATTGAGACTGTTTAGATCATTTTAAACGGGCTGAAATTAATATGAAAGCACAATCGAAATACGCTTTCTTGCTGGTGCAACACAAAATACTCTTTATTAAACCATGTATTCAAATCCTTAAAAGTCTGTTTTTAAAACGATAACTCGTCCTTGACTTGATCCTTTATATATATTACAAATGGACAAAAAAATCCTTTGAGAGTTGTATATTATGCATCTGGTGTCATACTTATTACTTGCTGTAATTTTGTCCCCTGAGCTAGCTATTTCTGGTTCCTTAAACGGTACCGCTATATTTTCAGGTAAAATTGAACAGTTAAAACCCTATAAAACAGGGAAGTATAAGAAGGCTTGTGGTACGGATATCCCAAATGAATCCATGTTAATTAATAATAAAGGCGTTGGGAATGTAGTTATCTCACTCCATGGAAAAAAATTGAAAAAGCGAGGCGGTGAGTACAAGTTGGATCAGAAGAAATGCAGATACGAACCCCATGTAATTGCCGTGCCCCTAGACTCAGAGCTAAAAATACACACAAGTGATCCGATCAACCACAATATTCATACCTATTCTTTTGAAAACGATCCAATTAACATCATGTTTCTTCCGGGTCAGGACGCATACTCTCAAGAAATGGAGGAAGCTGAAATCATCAAGGTGGAGTGTGATCTACACGACTGGATGAGAGCTTGGATCGTTGTTACACCTAATGCATATTCAACCGTTTCGGGTACTGACGGATCTTTTGAGATCCCTGATGTCCCGCCAGGGAAATATGAGTTAACTGCATGGCATGAAACGCTTGGAAGTCTGACCAAAAATATCACTGTTGGAAATGATGGACTCAATGTCAATTTCGACTTTTTGGAAGTGCCTCAGCAAGAAGCAAAGCGATAAATTAAATACCGTTATACCTCACATCAGGGAGACAGCACCGTCATGAACCTTAGATCTATCATTTTCATCACAACATTATTATCATTCACCTCCCTAAGTGCAGAGAGCAATGCGTATCAGGAAATGGAAGTTACGAATGGTGGTTCTATCCAAGGCAAAGCCACAATGTTTGGGGAAATGCCCTATCCACGGGTTTACCACCTCATTCTTTTCCCAAATATTGATATGTGCGCCGAAGTCGATACCGATGACGAAATGAACCGCGTTCTTGATGATTTTAAAATTTCTGCGGACGGAGGCTTAAAAGACGTTGTTATTGCATTGGAACATGTTGAGGCAGGAAAACCCTTCAATAAAAAACCAATTTTAATTGACTCTGAAGATTGTAAATTCACCCCAGATGTTAATGTAGTTCGTCAGGGTGAAGCATTCAAGGTCAATAATTTAGATGCTGTAATGCATAACAGTCAAGTCTATCAGGCTGAACGAGGAAAAATCATTCAAAACCTTCCTGTCCCGCCTGAAGAAGTGACCGATGGAAAAGTAACCTTTCAGAAAAAATTCAAGATATTTCAAATGATCTGCGGCATGCATGAATTCATGCAGACCTGGGGATATCGTATTCAAAACCCCTACTACTTCATCACAAAACTCGGAGGAGAATTTAAAATAGATAACATCCCTCCAGGAGACTACAATTTGCATGCTTGGCATTATTTGATGAAACCTCAAAATCAAAGAATCCATGTCGCGAAAAATGGAACGATTGATGTCAATTTTAAATTTAATGCAGGGAAAGTAGTCCGCCCTTTATACGAAACCATCAAATCTGGACGTATCAAAAAAGATGCCGTATATCCTGGTTCCGCAAAAGGTAGAGAACTCGGAAAATAATATTTATATGGCATCAAAAACTATTAGAGCGAAAACATATGCATTTATTATCGCTGTTAGTCTTAATCTTTTAAGTCATACCCCCGATACTTTTGCTTTTAATAGCCCAAGTGAATCAGATATGCCCCTGGGCATAGAGGTCAATGGCCAAAGTACCTCGCTCCAAAACTTGACATCTCCCATCACCGAATCCAATCAAATATTAGTTGAAGGATCAAAAATATATATTCAAAATTGTGTTCTTTGTCATGGGGACTTACTCGACGGTAAGGGTTTATATAGTGAAAGCTTTTCCCCTCCACCGACAAACTTCTTGCTTCCACAATCCATTTTAAGCAAACCTAAATCGTATGCTTATTGGCGCATAATGAAAGGGGGGCTCGGACTACCAAAAAAATATAAGCCTTGGAATTCAGCAATGCCTTCATGGGAGGGTGTGCTAACAGAGGAACAAGCCTGGAAAGTTATTCACTTTATCTACGAGAAATCCAAAGAACTCTCCTCACCAACAACTCAAGATGTTTCGGAACCATCTCTAGAAAACGGGGAAAAGGTCTATTCTGAAAACTGTTCTGTCTGTCATGGGGAAAAAGGCGCTGGTGATGGACCTGGCGCAAAAGTATCTAGCCCTTTTCCAAGAAATTTCATCAAAGGACATATCAAACTCCGTTCAACACCTTTCGGCAAGATCCCAACAGATAAAGATCTGTTTGACGCAATCACAAACGGGTCAAAAGGGACAACCATGCCATCATGGGAACACCTCGCCGAGAACGACCGACACAGTTTAGTTCTCTACCTAAAAACTCTATCGAAAAAATTTGAAAAGTTTATCAAAAAAGGAAAGACACATAAGATTGTAGTAATAACCGATCCTCCAAAATTCACACTTGCCAGTCTAGAACGGGGAAAAGACTTGTTTATACAAAACTGTTCGGCCTGTCACGGAGTAAGGGGACGAAGTGATGGGGCATCCACCAAAAAGATTGTCAATATAGCCACCGATGCCATTTGGCCTCGTAACCTAAGCAAACCCTGGAAGTTTCGTCGTGGTGATAAACGTAAACAAATCTTCCAAACGCTACGTACCGGACTATCACTCACTGCTATGCCAAGGTTTTCCCCGAGAATTTTCAACGACGAACAAATCTGGGACCTGGTTCACTACGTACAAACTTTATCTCCATCACAAAAACCAAAAACTCCAGAAATTTTCAATGTTCTAAAAGTTGATGGACCGTTACCGGACGACCCAGATGATCCAGCCTGGAAGACGGTCGATTCCAATTTTTATTTATTGGCCGGGCAAATTATCCAATCAGAAAAAGTAACTTATCCTATCATCGACAATGTTGTTGTCAAAGCAATGCATAATGGAAAAGATATCGCATTTTATCTTCACTGGGACGACCCTACAGTTGATCCCATTTTAAAAAAATCAACTACTGTGGAAGAATCACCCGCTCCACCTTTACCAGTACATCTTCAAACAGACCAACCTGAAGAACAACCAACAGAAGAGCTAAAACCACAGGAATTTCCTGATTCTATTGCTATCCAATTTCCTGCCACCATTAATGATGGTAATGAGAAGCCCTATTTTTTGAATGGTGACTCGGAACACCCTGTCAACCTGTGGAAATGGAGTTCTCACCCGATGAAGGCTTTAGAAATGACTACTAAAGGCATCATGAAAATAAACGTACAGAAGGATAGCAGTCAAAACCTCACCTCAAAAGCCAGCTTCAAATATGGACGATACTTTCTAGTGATGAAACGTCCACTCACCACATCAGACGCTGATATCGATATCCAGTTTCGACCAGGGCAGACCATCCCTATAGCCTTTAACATATGGAACGGTTCAGCAGGAGAAACAGGAAGTAAAAAAGTAATTTCCAACTGGTTCGATATGATATTAGAATAAAAAAGGCTTTTAGTTATCAGAGTTGGGGATGGCAGGCAGAGTTAATGATCCAAGGTAGGCTAGCACATCCCTGATGTCTTGAATCTCTAGTAGATCTTTAAAGTTTCCAGGCATTGTGGAGATTTTCTGAATTTTAAACTTTTTAATCTTCTCTCTGGGAATATGTAAATTTTTTCCTTCCTTATTAATTATATTGATCCCTGATTCGTCTTCATTTTTTTTGATCCCGGTGATAAGTTTCCGATTCTCAGTCAGAATCATGACCGTCTGATATCCATGTGTAATGACCGCGCTAGGATTTAGAATCGATTCAAGTAGAAATTTACTAGTTCTACTCGTACCGACAAAACTAAGATCCGGACCAATCTTACCGCCCCGCCCTTTAACAAGATGACACTTAGAGCAATTTGCAATCCCTTCCGGATCATGAAAAATCTTTTCACCTCTTTTAGGATCACCCTCGGAAGATAAATACTGTTTCCACCCTTCATGAATTTTAAATTTTTCGTCTTCCTCTTCCGGTTGAAAGGAAATCAAAAATGCAGTGATTACTCGTGCTTCTTCAGGCTTAAGACCCAAATTGGGCATCTTTGTGTTGGGACGAAAATTCTGTGGGTTAGAAATCCAAGCGTAGAGCCACTCAGGTTTATAGTTGAATGAAGAGCGGTTCAGACTCGGACCAATTCTTCCTCCTTCATCGTTTAACTGATGACAACCAAGGCAACTTTTTTTATTCATAACCAAAGTTTTTCCAGAGTCTGTCTGTTCCTTTTTTTTACCTTTTTCAGCGAACCATTTCGAAAATGAAAGCATGTCTGGTTTCGTCAGTACAGACTTCCGTGGTCGCTCCGACTGAACATTACTGGGAACATTCACCAAAGATTTATCGTTACCTAAGTATCGGATAAAGGAAACCAACGACCATATCTCTTTCTCAGACAGCGTATACCCGAAAGGCGGCATTAAATGGGACTTCTTTATCTTAGCGCCCCCGACACTGATAACTCGAAACAGTTTTTCGTTGGAGCGCTTGGCTAAAAATTTTGGATTTGATAACTCGGCAGGATCTTTGTCAAGAAATTCTGCATTGAACCCATCTCCTTCACCTCGATTACCGTGACAATGAGCGCAAAAATTTAGAAATAATAACTTTCCCTTCTCCAAAAGTTCAGGTGAAGCATTCAGCTTTGTGGAGGGAGAACTCCCTCCACTAGCCAATACGAGAGACTCAATGTTAAACGTAAAGCAAATTATCAGTAGAAAGTATTTCAAGAAACTTCGCATAGCCTTAGAATTTTTGTACACATCTGACTAATCCCAAAGCACGAATATTATCTTAAAATCTAAAGATAATCATTAACGAATTGTATTACAGCCCGGCAGAAGCACATTGCTCTTCCAAGGAGGCCCGGGGCAAAGTCCCCGAGTCTCCTGGCTACTGTCTTGGTGAAACAGAACCTCGTATGCCAATATATAAGTACCCAGAATATAATTTAAAAGTTACAGAGGAAATTACTAACCTGGAAATATAAAAATAAAAAAACCACGGTCTCAATTGGGCAATGAGTTTACTCCCCTTTATATGCGCACCACCGTGACAAAGTTGATTGCAAGGATTAATGATCGTATTGAAGCAAAAAAAAGCAGCACCGGAACAACTGCTCCGATACTGCTCTTTGAAATAAACCTTTTTAACTAATTTTTAATTACTTTTTTGCAGCCTTTGCAGCAAGTGTAAAGTTGGCCTTAGCAGCGCCAGCACCAACTGTTACTTCCTGAGACACCTCACCAACATAAGGCTGCCATGCAGTCACTTTATATTTTCCAGCCGGAACGCCATCAATTTTAAAAGCTCCATCGGCTCCGGTAATAGCATAGTACGGGTTCCATACAATCCGAGCGTCAGCTTCCATGAAATTGTGCTGGTCGCACTGCAAGAAGAAATGTTTATCTTTTTTCTTTTTTAAACGCTTAATGTTCTTGGTGACATATGCGACATCACCCTGACTCGGAAGAGGCTTGTTAAACAGGGTCTTACGGTTTGCACCGGCAACAGAATAACCATGCGGGTTATGCAAAATTTCAGGATCCAGATTGGTTACTGTTAAAATATCACTTTTTTTATCTTTTGCTTCTGCTTTAGTGGGCTTTCGTACTGCAAGCATTTTTTCGTTAATATCACATTTTTCAAAGGTATAGGCGGCCTTCCCTGTATCTCCCCAAGGCTTCCCACCATCGATTTTCTCAATAAAAACAACCGCATCTTTTAATTTACCACCGGTAGCTGTTACTTTAACGCGAGCTCGAGTACCATCCTTCGCATCTGGATGAGTGGTACAAAACTCAACGTTTTTTCCTTTAGTAAGATCTTCCATAATCGGCGCTGGTGGTGCACCTTTCAATGAGACAACACCAGTGATCGAACCGGCGCCTGCCTTGCCTTCTGCGTAAACCTTCTTTTTAGCTGCAAAACTTGTCCCCGCAAAAGCGATGGAAACAGTAAGCGCCATTAATGTCACTAAAACTTTTTTCATTTCCTAATTCCCTCCTAAAGTTTAACAATTGCAAAAAAAATTCAACTCCTCAAACTAAAACAAAAATGGGTACCCCACATCAAACGATTTCATGTTGTAACAGAATGCTGCGTAGTCTATCACAACTTACAAAAAAATGAAAAACAGGGGAACCCTAAATGAGGGGTCCCCCTGTAACGTTGCAATGTAAATGCTATCAATTGAGTTAATTTTACCTGTTCATTGATAACACGTCGTCACCAACTCCTTTAGAGGCTGTCTTCCCAGCTTTTGGAGCTGCCCCACCCAAAGGTAGGATAGAACGCTCACCTGCGGGGAGTACTTTGAAGTAACCCCACTGACCTGCTTGCTGGTAAGGAGTACGTGCATTGAACCATAGATAAGTTCCAGGGTTGTTGTACGTACCGCCAGCGTTGATGAACGCTTGGATATATTCACCTGCACCAAACTGTTCTACGTCAATCATATCAGAACCTTTTTGATTGAGATGTCGACGCCACTGGTGGCCGTCCAAATTAAACATCTGGTTCTGCTCGTTATGAGCACCAAAGATATTGATCATCACGCGATCGCCTGCATGGGCCTTCAGAACCGGAGTCGCCGGATCACTATCGGCTGCAACACAAGCTGTGAACATATTACCAAATTCACAACCCTCATCTTCGCGATAAGTCCACGGCTCGAGCCGGTAGTTCACGCCTGTAAGTCCCGCAACGTTCTGCAGGTAAGGCATAAATGACGTGCCAAGGATATTATCCTCATCCTGAAAATACAGTGCGAAATCCCGATAGTTTTCGAGGTCTTGGTTTTCTGGATAAGACTTATCAATGATCACATCCGCCTTCCAGGAGTTCCCCATGGTGATATCTTTGCCAGTTTCCGGATCGCGATACACAGAACCTTTGGGACCAATGATGATACCACCGTACATGCCGCTTCGGATGTTTGAAGTAGCATTTCCGAAATCCCAGAGCAGAGCACCGTTGATATTAAAATCCGGATGTGCGTAGAAAGTGTACACCTTGGATTTGCCAGGTTTAACCGTCTGATCGCCGGGATTATTTCCTACATTGATACCTTGGGAGTCCAGAGGATCGAACGCAATATTGTTCGCGTGAATAGAGGCATTGCCTGACTTCAAGCGGTTAGTAAGTTTGACCTTGATGCACTCCCCAATGTTGGCACGCAGTGTCAACGGATGAGGATGCTTACCATCTGCTGCGGCTTTCGCCATTTCGCCTTCAAGGGCGAAGATTCTGGCTTCTGCGTTTGCTAGAAGGAGCTTTCTCTCAAAATCAACTTCAATCTCATCTTCAGCGTTAGGATTAAATTTCAGTGCGGTATCGATAGCCACCACACTGAAGTTTTTCACTGGAGCACCTTTCGGACAAAGCTGCTTAGAGGATTTTCTCGGCTTCTCGTTTCCTGGAAGCGGTTTGAGATCCTTCTGCAATTTCTCATGTACACGAACGATTCCCCAACTGCCTTCTGAGAACTTCGAGGTACGGCCATTGTAATATAGGTAATCACCAGCCATCTCCTGATATCCACCTGCGGTAGTGGCTAGGTCATACCGCTCGGCAATTCCTATATGAATGGTATTGGTTACCCTTGAATCTCCATCGTAACGTTCGGGACGGTACCCATGACCGGAAACAACGAAGGTATGGGTCTCATTCTGCATTCCTGACAGAAGTCGGAACAAGATTGAATCACCAATATACGCACGCAAAAGCGGTGTTGATGGGTCCCCATGCACCTTACTGCTAAATAACTTAGATGCATCAGCATTGGATTTAAGCCTTGCTGTAAGAGATGCGCTTCGAAAGTTAAAAGCACCTCCTGTTGTATGTGTGCCACCATTTAGATGCGGGAAGGCAACTTCCAACATAGTTGTAGGCATCTGAAAGGAAATGGACTGACCCGCTGCAATGGCATTCTCACGAGAAAGTCCCGGAGGATTTCCTGCCGTTACCAATTGAGCCGTATGAGGAACAGTGTCGCTCACCTGAGCAACAAACTCCCTGAAACTACCAGTCCTGTTATAAGCCACGGGTTCCGTACCATGAATATCTGCCACAGGACCACTTCGGATTAATTCCCCTGTCTGTGGATCATGATAGGTCGATCCCCAAGGCTCAACAATTGTCGAACCAATACCACCATGTGGCCAAGTGGTCGCACCAAATGCGTGGTCGTGCCAGAACACAAGACCTAAGTCAACGTCAACCCACCATCGGTATCGCACGTACTCGGTACTGACGATCTGACCTGCCTTATGAGCATGGGTCATACCTTCAGTAAATGTAATCTTGTATTTGTGATCTTTGGCAAAACCCTTGTTTGGATCAGGGGTGATCGACTTGATCCATCGGGCATCCTTCCCGTTAGGTACTTCGATACCAACAATGATATCAGCACCAACATGGAACGGTGTAGAGTGATGCGCCATCTCGATTTCCACCGTAGTATCTCCAGGCTTGGTAGCTTTGAGGAGCTTGGCATTCATTGGAACAGGCATACCAACATGATGTGATTCTCCCGTCTCCTTATCAACTTTCATCTTCTTATCAAACTGCCTGTATGATCGCATGGACTGGTCATAGGACATACCAGTGATCACGCCATCCGACGCCTGGTTGTCGAACTGGAAGAAATGGGGGTGGATATTAACTTTTGACATCTGAAAGTTGGTAAAGTCATCATCATCCCATTCACTGGTCAAAAGAACATCAACGCAGTCATACACGTTGGCACGAATGACCAGAGGAATGCCCTTTTTAGGATCGGCCTTCACCGCCGCCATCTCTTCATCAATTACATAAATGAGACCGTACTTATCGATGACCGGAGGGGTCTTTCCAATCGCGTTGGAAAGCTGAATCGGCGTATTAATAAAATGCAGGTTGTATTGTTTTCTGCCTGCACCTGCCGGACACAAACTCCAGCGTCCCTGTTCACCCGGTTTGGCGCCACCGGTATTTTCCATATCGGGACCACTTCGCGCACTACCAGATTCAGTCTTGGTAATAACCCCATGGTCGGTCTGCATATGGAAAGGCTCCAGCCAGGGAGCACCACCATGGTTACGGGCGAACGGCACACGTTTGCCAAAATGTGGATTCATATGTGGAAAAGATAACTTGCCAGTCAAAGGGCTGAACTGAATCGGATGCCGCTTTCCAGGATGAGGTGGCTTATGTTTTGGGTTTTTATCTGTAGATTCTCTTTCCGACATGGCCATGACGCCCTTCCAGTCATAGTCCCAAACAGAACCGTCATAAGATAAAATTTGTCCTTTCTCGTCATCAGTATGGCCAGGTTGGCCCTGAGGCGGCAACATATACTTAACCCAATCTTTGATATTAACTACCCGTTCCTCCTTGGTCCAGTCACTTTTCCCCTTCTTGACGATCTTGAACTTGGTACCGAACCAATCCATCGTTTTCCCGACTAGCTTGTCGGAACCCACACCCTGAGGGATGCGACCCTTACGATCAGGTAGTTCAGCCAAAGGACGCATCGTGTCAGTGCTGCCAAAAGGGTAATTTCCATTTTGAAGAGTGTTGTAAACTCTCCAGTAGCCCCACATACCGGCAACATAGTGATGTGCCACATGGCAGTGGAACAGAAAATCTCCTGCCAAACGCTGACAAAGACCAGAACCGCACTCAGTCTCCAAATCCACTGTTTCAGAAGGGCCAATCACCTTGACATCAACTCTGTCTGACGTGGTGCGAACAACAGGGTACTTGACAGGTCCGTTGTAGGCAGCCTGGGTCAGGTTCGTTAAATTATTTATACTTTGCGGAGAACGAGTCCAGCGAATGGTACCACCATGCGGGTGATGCGAATGAAACACTTCACCGCCGCCGTGGACAAGCCGAAACTTAGCCGGATCACCCAAGTAAGAACGCGGAATTGTCGTCGGAGCGTCACCAAACGTATAAGAACTGTAAGCCAATGATTCATCTTCGTAGTGGAACCTCTTCTCCTGCTGGGCTAGATTGTTAATACCGAAAGGCTCTGAACGAAAGTTCAGTGCTCGAGCAGAGGGACGATAGGCATCCGTCATCGGGTCTCGTTGCGGGATCATCTCACCAAATCGATTAAGCGGGCGAAACGACTCATCACCAACTTCATGGTAAACAAGCACAAACTCTCGAAAATCCCTATCATCATCGTTAACAATCATGGCTTCCCAGCCACTTTTCACAGGCTTGGAATCCCAAGGATCTAGATATTTCGATCCCTTAGGTTCAACAACCATCACACCCGTCAACCCCAGAGAAGATGGGTCACGTCCAGCATGACTCTGAATCGTGTGGCTTCCTTCCTGCTCATCGATCGGAATCATCCACTCAAATTCCTGAGATTCACCAGATACTGTGATAGCGCCAGCAGAAGCAGCGGTTGCTGGTAGGCCTGAAGAACTGATGATCATGGCTGATCCATTCACCTGAAAACCGGCATCTTCATCTTCCAGCTCATTAGTGAACGTAACTCGAAGGCAGTCACCTTGATTGGCGCGAATAACTAATGGCTGGATAGCGTCGCCCTGCAAGCCATTAGTAACAGCACCTGGATCTAAATCCTCTTCACGGGCAGCCTCATTTTTCTTCTCTTCTGCTCTTATCTTTGCAATGCCTTCCTTTAGAACGTAGGTATAACCGGGATAATAGTCACCCCACTGGTTCAAGGTAATCTCAACGTTGATAGCTGATATTTCGTATTTTTTAACCGGAGCATTACTAGTGCAGTGAGCACCTTTAAAAACTTTTTCTGTCGCTTCGGTAGGTCCAAGCAAATAACTTTGCTGCAATTGGTGGGCGGACCAGGAATCATGAAAACCGCCGCCTGTGGAGGCCGGAGTCGCGTGTTCCTTGATTTTATCCTGCAACCTATCCATCAACTTCATAAAAGTTTTGTCGAGACGATCCTGTCGGCCTTCCATGCCGCTCATCATCTCTTCGTAGTTGACCTGGGTTTCAAGCTTTTCCAGCCAGGCTGGGCGCTCATGCGCTTTTTTCTCTTTGTGATCAGATGATGCTGCAGCACTTGTTAGCAGCCCAAAACTAAGAGCCAACGTGACAATCACCAGCGTATGCAACAACTTCCAGCCTTTTGCGACGCGACGTAACATGTTGATACCTCCCTTGGAAATGTAAACAGACAAAAAAAAATCAAAAAAATATACAAAAACGGCTACTGCCACCGTTCTATTCAATTCAATAAATGTACAATTTTAACTGGGGGAACTTATCATTTTTTCACCCTATTTGCAAAGCTCAATTCAACCTTTTTGCGTTAACTCAATATGAAGCTTGTCTTGATTTCTCAAAACCAACAAATGTATTTTTCCTCCTCTCAAAATAGAGTCCAAAGTATCAATAAAATCAATAATTTTTAAGACTGCTCTTCCATTAACCGCCTCAATACGATCTCCCACCCGAATGCCCTGCTTATCGGCCGTGGAACCCGGGTAAACCCTTGACACAACAATTCCTTTGTCACCACCCAGACTTTCTACTTCCAAGCCCAGAGACGGCTCATCTATATCCTGAAGTGATTTTTTAAAAACTTTGTCCGGTCTTTTTTTCTTATTTTCCAGCTTAACGGTTACTACTTCGCGCTTTCCGTCTCGAAGAATATCCAGGTTGACCGATTGTCCCGGCGAAAAAGCCCCTATGAGTCGGATCATCCTGCTCGGTGAATCAACGGTGGTACCCCCAATTCTTAAAATCACATCTCCCATGCGTATACCCGCCCGATGAGCAGGGTCACCCTCGAAAACAGAGTTCACCCAAACACCCTCTCCTACTTTACCTTTTACCTCTTGTGCAATTTTCTCGGTTACCGTCTCGATGCCAACTCCCAACCAACCCCGTCGAACCTCCCCAAATTCAAGCAACTCATCCACAACCTTACGAACAATATTGGAGGGAATAGCAAATCCGATACTCTGCGCATAGTTTATGATGGCCGTATTGATTCCTATGATATCGCCCCGAATATTCAGTAGCGGCCCGCCACTATTACCGGGGTTAATCGATGCGTCGGTCTGAATAAAGTCCTCGTAGCGTGAGAGGTTCACATTTTCCCTATTCAATCCGCTGATGATCCCAAAGGTCAGCGTATCATTGAGCCCATATGGATTTCCTACCGCGACCGCTAATTGACCAACCTTAAGTCCCGAGGAATCACCCAATATAGCACTCGACAAAGGCTTCTCCGTTTCAATCTGAACCAGAGCGATATCAGTGTCCTCGTCTGCTCCCAAAACGGTGCCTATTTTCTCCTCCCCACCGAGCAAGGTGACCTTGACTTTCCCTGATCCCCGAACAACATGACCATTGGTAACAATAATCCCCTTAGCCCCATCAATGATCACCCCTGAACCGGCACTAGCGGGCACCCCCGATTGATCCCCCTGCCGGCGGATCGAAGGGGAAGGAGGAACGTACGCGGACATGCTCACTACCGATGGACGAACCTTGTCAGCAAGAGACACCAGCGCCTCTTCTAGGTCGGCCAAAAGATTTTGTCCGGTTGAATCCGCATGTACCGGGCTAATAATAAATAAAATGAAGCACACCGGAAAAACAATCGCCTTCAAGAACTGAACTTTCTTTAACAGGTGGTTCATTGGCAGTGTAGTCAATTAGATTTTCTAAACGAGTAAAACGCTAGTGATCTTTTGATCAAGTAGGAGTGGTAGAAACTAGTTGAGAATCAAAAAAAACCAACTATAAACAGTACTACAACTTTCAAAGGTGCCGCTCATTTCTAATACCATGGCTATCTATTAATTATTTACGGGGCAGCACAACAAGTAAGTGTTCGAAGTAAAAAACTCTACATACAAGGTAGAATTCTGTCAAGAAGTAATCCCCCTCAAGGGTATCCGTTTGAAACAAGGACACCCTGACCTTAACCAAGAAGATATTGTTCATGCATAAAAATATCCTAAGATCGCGATTTTCTTTTTCCGCCCAAATGTAGTAAACATAGGTTATGGATTACAATAATTTTGAATCAAAATCAGCTCAAGAAATATTGCAGTGGGCTAAAAATGAATACGGGCAAAAAGCGGGACTCGCTTCCAGTTTTGGGATGGAAGATATGGTCTTGATCGACTTGCTGGCCGGACTACAGGGAGATATTACAATATTCACATTGGATACGGGGCGCCTGCACGAAGAAACCTACGAGGTCATGGAGCGTGCGCGATCCAAGTACGGAGTTACAATCAAGGCCTATTTCCCGGATAAAGAAAAAGTAGAAGCTCTTCAGAAAGATAAGGGGTTCTTCTCTTTCCGTGAAAGCGTGGAAAACAGAAAGGAATGCTGTTCTACCCGCAAAGTAGAACCTCTTAATCGCGCACTCTCAAACCTGGATGCCTGGATCACAGGTCTACGACGAGAGCAAGGAGTAACCCGAGTCGACGTTCAAAAAGTTGCCGCAGACGATGACCACAACTCTATAATCAAGATCAATCCGTTGGCAGACTGGTCCTTGAGCATGGTCGAGGAATATATCAAAGCCAATGATGTCCCGATTAATACACTGCATAAAAAAAACTACCCGAGCATTGGATGCGCCCCTTGCACACGCTCGATAGAAACTGGCGAGGATATAAGGTCAGGCCGCTGGTGGTGGGAAAACCCTGAGCACAAAGAATGCGGACTCCATCCTCGATCCTAGGACAAAGCAAACCCACTATTCCTTGCAGATAAAACGTCAACTACCGTTTTTCAATTCTATTCATAACTCGCTTCGGATCGGCAAGCACCACAACAACCCACATGGTGATTGACCGCACCATTTCTTTCACTGTCTCCAAGCGATTGCCCTTATCTTGGAACTTGCCTTGCCGCCAGCAAGTTCCTATTGTCTCTTCAGTTTCAACAAGAAGATGGGGCGGGACCTGAAACGACAATATGCCGACCAGCATAAATTTCTGCAGGGCTTTGCTCTTTGCAAAAAACCTTAACCTCGAACTATGAACTATTTCCAGCAAGAGACTCTGGTGACGTTGTCCGTACCAGGATCATGGAAATCCATACCATCCATGCCAGTCTTGACACTGTACAAACACTACACTCAAGGCCCTCCCTGGTGACAGGAAGGGTAAATTCACTGGAAAAAATAAAGCGGAACCCCTGGAATCAAAAATAAAGGCATCACACCGAGCACCAAAAATAAAATTTTCAGCGACGCCAAATGTTTCTAGGCATCCAAGATAAATATTCCAGAAACCAGCATTCCCAGGTGGCACAAAAAAAACATGAACAGGACCGCTAATCCACCTCCCGTAACCGTGACAAATATGCAAACAGGAGCTAGAAGTATTTTGCTGCGGGTCCCGGTTAAATGAAGAATTGGATCTCCCTGGTGGTAACCAGAGTTTTGAATATGTTCCATAACTGTAGATCCGCCAACCTTAAAAAAAAACATCATAATATTGCGTATGCTAAAGTAACAAAACTAGGGTACGACTATTATCTAGCTTGCGCAAATTATAAGAATGGCCTCTAAAAAACTCATCGAAAAAACTCGTCTTTACGTAGAAAAAGAGCTCGCAGATGATGGCTCAGGTCACGACTGGTGGCATGTCTATCGTGTCTGGTCTATCGCAAAAAAAATTGCTCAAAAGGAAAACGCAGACCAAACGGTCGTCGAGCTCGCTGCCCTACTGCACGATATTGCGGATTGGAAATTTAATGACGGGGATGAATCGGCAGGCCCTAGGCAGGCTGCCGCTTGGCTAAATAAGAATGGAGTCGATCCGGAACTGGTTGATGAGGTATGCGAAATCATTTCAACGTTATCATACAAGGGTGCAGGCGTAGCCACACCCATGCGCACGATTGAAGGTAAAATAGTACAAGATGCGGACCGCCTAGACGCCATAGGAGCAGTGGGGATTGCGCGAACGTTTGCCTATGGCGGAAACAAAAACCGATTGATGTATCATCCCGAAGAAGCTCCTGTCATGCATGAAAGCTTTGAGCACTATAAAAACAACAAAGGGCACACGATCAATCATTTTCATGAAAAGCTTTTATTGCTCAAAGATCGCATGAATACAGAGTCCGCCAAAAAACTCGCTGAACAAAGACACCTCTTCATGGAAAACTACCTGGACCGCTTCCATAAGGAATGGGATGGTGACGCATAAAGCAATCCTGCAAGCAGCAGAGTTAATCAGTAACTCAAAACGTGCTTTGTTCCTTACAAGCGCTGGAATGAGCGCAGACTCCAATATCCCAACTTTCAGGGACAAAGATGGTTACTGGGAAAACTTTCCCCCGTTTAAAGAAAAAAATCTTCAAGCGCAGGACTTGGCAAGCCCGTGGGCCTTCCGCAATGAACTACCACACGCATGGGCGTTTTATGAATGGAGGCGACAAAATGCCAACGAAAACATGCCGCATGAAGGCTATAAAGTTATCGATCAATGGATGAAAAACCACTTTGAGGATGCGTTCATACACACCACTAATACCGATGGCTACCATCTTCGTTCAGGATGCTCTACCAACAAAGTACTAGAAGTGCACGGATCGATGTGGCGACTCCAATGTCTCGATGTTTGCTCACATATTTTCTGGACTGAAGAAACCGTCCCCCTTTGTAAGCTTGACCGGCAAACTATGAGAGCTTCCAACTATCCGACTTGCCCTCAATGCCATGGCACTGCACGACCCCACATTCTGATGTTCGGAGATATGGAGTATGTGGGTCATCCAGAACAAGAAAAAAACTTTGAAAATTTCTTAAGAAAAGAAGTCGACCTTGCCTTACTCGTTGGTAGTTCGGGAGCAGTACCCACCAATGACTACCTTGCTCTTGAGCTTAAAAATAGAGGTGCGAAGCTTATCAATATAAACCCGGACCAATCTGCTAATAACATAGCCCAAGCGGAAGTTTTCATCCCGCTCAAAAGTGGTGATGCTTTTCCCCAACTTGGCGCATTGATTTGTTGACCAGAAAGACCGAAGACCTCCTCCGGTATTTCGCCTAATTAAGAATTCCTATCTAGATAAAGATATAGTATGCTTTGTTAAATTTTTTCTCTTAAATTACCCCCAACAAAACCCTTATAAAAAGTAGAGGGCTTGAGATGAAAATTACTATAGTCGCGCTTATTTTATTTTTCACAAGCAACCTTCCTGCTCATGCAGGTTGTAGCAAATCAGAAATCTGTGCCATGCTTATAAAAATGAACCATTTTTCCATTTTGGATAAATGTCCTAGCGCTGGACCTTTGCTGGCAGAATGTAAAAAAGTCAAAGAAACCACTGCAGAGGATCTGGCTCCAGGAGAATTCATTGACAACGGAAATGGGACCGTAACGGATATTGCCAACAAACTAGTATGGATGAAAACAGGTGAACGCGATAAACAGGGGAACCTGAACAAAGTAAAACTCAAAATAGCCAAAAAGTTAGCAGCGGCATCTAGTGCGGGTGGACGTTCTGATTGGCGTATCCCCTCGCTTGCAGAGTTTAGGACATTATTTTTCACCAAGCGGGTTCTTAATGCTGGAGGGAAAAAGGCCTGGATCAATCCTATCTTTGACGATGGAGTTGGTCACTATTACTGGACTAGCACAACCTGCGACCAGGTATCCGTGATAACAGATCGGTACCAGAAAAAGATTTGTCAGCAGGGTGAATTAGCGGCCTGGCTCGTTCACTTCAATATCAACGCGGTCTTCTGGCACCACAAGAGTGAAGATTATCACGTCTGGTTGGTTGCAGACTTAAAATAATCTGAGTAATTACTTACTAGCTTTCATACTGCTCCATTTTTCTAAAAATGAAAAATATCTTCCTTAAGGATATTCAGTCTAGCCACGTATTAACGCGAGTCACCGTTTCTAATTCCACACAGAACAAATGCACATTAAAAGCTTATTGAGCTTTCGAATTGTAGAAGCTTCAAGACATCTCACACATCTAAGTTATTATCATTAAAAAAAACAACGTAATTACTTCATCGACATTGAACAGGGGATGGACTAATAACCCTTCCAGCGATATATTATAGGACTATAAAATAAGGGGAAATGCAATGACATTAGATGGTGAAATCACTGAAGTCTCAAGTCCACCCAACAAAGCTGATCGCTTCAGATGCGTCACTGTTTGGGTCCCGGCGACAGAAGAGCACACCGAAATAACTCTACCGGTTGAAGGTTTTAAAAAAACAGGCCTTAGTGAAGGCGACCAAATCACGATCAAGGTGGAAAAAAAATTCGATATAGATGCCATGGCGCAAGACCTCTTCAAAGGAAAATTATAGCAATTGCCAAATTATAATTTTTCTATCCAGTTTCTTTAAATTTATTGCATGTTTCTAAATTTATATACCATCGGTTTTTAAGTAATGTCTCCAAAGATTCTTCCTTCATGAAAAAAGCAACCAACTTGAAACAATTGGGTGAATTCGGGCTAATCGAACGACTTCGCTCCAAGCTTAACACCTACTCACCACGAATAAAAAAAGGAATCGGGGATGATTGCGCGGTTTTCTCAACCCGCTCAAATACTGTACAACTAACATCAACAGATTCACTTATCGAATCAATCCATTTTGATTTAAAAACAATCTCCCCAGTGCAGTTAGGGCGAAAAGCCATGGCCGTCAACATAAGCGACATCGCGGCGATGGGGGGCACCCCATATTTGGCACTTATTTCATTAGGACTTCCAACGTCCACATCCACCAAGTTTATTGACAAGCTATACCTAGGGCTACAAACAATATGCGATTCACATAAAATAGAATTAGCTGGGGGTGACACCGTAGCCTCCCCTAAACACTTGTTTATCAACGTATGTGTTGTGGGTGAGGCTTGTAAAAATAGAGTCTTTTATAGAACGGGAGCAAAACCGGGTGACCAGATTTTCGTCACAGGCAACCTAGGCGACTCTGCCATGGGCCTTAAGATTCTAATGGCAAAAAACAAAAACTTTGGCGCTGCTAGGCACAGGAATACACTTGTAAAAAAACATTTGGAGCCTATCCCTCGAATAAACGAATCAAGCCTGTTAGCCAAATCTCGATTAAAAGTGACATCGATGATTGATATAAGCGATGGTCTCACGCAAGACCTGGGCCACCTTTGCTCTAAAGATAATCTTGGGGCAAATCTTTACGAGGATAGCCTCCCCGTTTCTGAAGCGTTGTATAATGTCTGCTTGCGGAAAAGACATGATCCAATCAACTGGACCCTACAAGGAGGCGAAGATTATGAATTGCTGTTTACAATAAAGCCGGAAGATGTTAAAAATCTAAAGAGATTGTTTTTAAAGGCCAATACCTTTATCTCGCATATTGGAGAAATCACTAATTCTCCAAAAAAAATAATCCTGATAAGGGAAAATAGCAGTAAAGTTTCCCTTAAACCGGTAACGGGGTTCAATCACTTCAAGTAAAGATAGTGGAGTCGACCTTGTTCTTTAAATTGGAATATACCCACCAAAAAATTCTTAATAATTTCGATTTAAATACGCCGGTCACATTAGGAACCGACTGACACCTTGGACGAATCTATATTACAGCATACCCTTCTTTTAACCGTACTTCTTGTTTTTTCGGCTTTCTTTTCTGCCTGTGAAGCGGCATTTTTTTCTCTCACATCACTTCAACTAAAAGAGTTAAAAGACAAAAAGGGGCGCTGGGGACTCGTCGCCAATGAACTCCTTGAGAAACCAAGAGAATTACTCATAACCATTTACATTGGAAACGAGTTGGTGAATATCGGCGTATCCGTTATCACGACTTCTATTTTCATAACTCAATTTGGAAGCTTTGGTATAGGCATCGCGATCGGAGTGGGAACCTTTCTTTTGCTTGTCTTTGGAGAAATCATTCCAAAAACTCTTTCGCTGCAATTTCCTCAAACTTATGCCGTTTCCGCCGCATACCCTCTCAGATTATTCGCTTTGGTAGTCCAACCAATACAATCCGTTCTCACATCGATCGCTGAAAAATTCATCTCATTTATTGGGTTTACTTTTAGCAAAGATAAAAAAACAGCAATAACCGATGATGAGTTTCGCACAATGGTTCAAGTGGGTGAAGGCGAAGGTGTCATTGACTCAGAAGAAAGCGAGCTTATTCATAACGTCATAAAGTTTGGAGAAACAACCGTAGCGGAGGTCATGACTCCTAAAATAGATATGTTCACATTATCCATCGATGACAAACTTGAAGATATTCTACCACGTATCGTAGAAAATTTTTATGCACGCGTTCCCGTTTTCGATAGTGACGGAGAAAATTTCGCAGGAATTTTATTCACTAAAAATTTAACTAAATTAAAGCACCTGCCACCAGAAAAATTTAGTCTCAAAAGTATATTACGTCCTTTCTTTTCGATTCCCCAGACAAAAAAAATAAAGGAAGTATTGCAAGAGTTTAAAAAAAGAAAGCGCCATATGGCTGCAGTTCTGGATGAGTACGGTAGCATCTGCGGATTGGTAACCCTGGAAGATATTTTAGAAGAGTTGGTTGGTGAAATTGACAGTGAAATGCGTCTAGAAGAAAATCCTCTAGCGCAAATTGATGATAATAATTTTCGTCTTCTAGCCACCTATCCGGTTAGTGAATTCAATGAACATTTTCAAACTCAACTCCCCGAAGATGAATTCGATACGGTTGGTGGGTTTGTGTTTGGTCTTTTTGGCAGGGTACCCAGATCAGGAGAGTCAATCGCCCACGAAAACTTCAAATTCCGAGTTGAAAAAATGAAGGGTGCTCGAATATTAAACCTTCATCTTACCGTTATAAATTCAGCTAGCAACGGTAATCAAGAGAAGGTAGGGGAAGAAATATAATGGCCCTTTCAACCACATTAATTCTAATTAGCACCTTTATTCTCATGGAAGCTTTTTTCTCTGGATCAGAAATTGGCATGATTGCCATCAACCGGATTAAAATGAAGCAGAAAGCTGACGATGGAAATCACTCTGCCCAAATTGTCCTTGATTTACTGAACACACCTGAAAGATTATTCGCCACCACTTCACTTGGAACCAATCTAGCGGTTGTTTCTAGTACTTCTATTTTTACGGCTTACATGGTAACCCATATGGGGCAACATGGGGAACTATTGGCCATGGTCATACTTTCACCCATCATTCTATTTGCAGGAGAGATTGTTCCAAAGATGATCTTGCAAAACCGCGCCGACATGGTCATGCCATTCCTGATTAGGCCCCTTAACGTAAGCCTAACATTACTGTCCCCTATCATAAGTTTTTTCACCGGCATTTCGAATTTCATCAGTAACAAGTTAATTCGCTTGTCACAGGAGGATAAAAAGTCATTCAGCCGGGATCAAATCTTACAGGCTCTCAGTTTAGACTCTCAAACAATCGCGCTGGATGCGGCCGAACGAACCATGATCCGCAAAATTTTCAACTTTGGTGAAATCACTGTCGAGCAGTGTATGGTACCGCTCGTCCAACTTACAGCTATTCGTGATGACTCAACCTTGGAGGAAGCACACCAACTTGCCGTAGATACAGGGTTTTCAAGATTTCCAGTCTTTCACGAGAGAATGCATAACATCATAGGAATCCTCAATACTTTTGACTTGCTAAACCAGCCAATAGATAACTCGCCCCTAACACACCTTATCCGACCGGCTCATTATATTCCTCCCAATAAAAAAATTGACGACCTACTCAAAGAGCTACAAAAAAGAGGACTGCATATGGGAGTCGTAGTAGATGAGTATGGCGGGTGTATTGGACTTACAACCTTAGAGGATTTACTGGAAGAAATTGTAGGAGAAATCGAAGACGAGTACGACAGACCAGAACAAAAGTTCCAACCGTATCCTGGTGGCGGTTATATCATCGATGGAGAAATGGAAATAGATGCGATCAACGAAACCATCAAGCTTAACCTGCCTACCGGAGATTACGAAACTCTTGCCGGATTGGTTTTGAACCGCTTGGAAACGATTCCCCAGCCTGGCGAACAGGTTACCGTAGAAGATATCCGACTAACAGTAAAAGAAACAAGCCGACGAAAAATTCAATCGATCATCGCAATCAAAATCATCCCTAAAGAAACTCTAACCGATTCAACAAAGGATTAAAATTATTGATTAGATAGCCTATCGCTTTCTAATTCTTTATAGGCTTCCATGATTTCTAAAAACTTAAGATGGGCTTCCTGCGCCTGCTCTTCTCCAAGATGGGCGGTTTTATCGGGGTGATATTCCATGACCATTTGACGGTATGCCTTTTTTATTTCTTCGCTTGATGCATTGGATGGCACACCCAAGAGAGTATAAGGTGTTTTTAAAGCTGCAAGGTAATACTTATCTCGGATTAAATCGTGCTGCTCATATGACAGACTTAGTAATTTTGACAATTGATTTAATTCACTCTGAACCACCTCAGTTAGTTCACCTTCAGCCAAAGCAACTTGGTAGGCCAATGCAAGTAAAAGTGATGTATAGTGGTTGTTGCAAGCTTTACAGTATTGCTTGACGATTGGATTAAGATCAGGGTTTAACTTCTGCGTTTCATCAACTACATTATCAATGAAGCTAAGCTCGCCAGCAGAATAATTAAGATTTTTTTGGAAAAATACTTTTATAGCCATTCGCGAATGTGGTTTCACGGTTCCTCGGAGCATCGATATTTTTGTCATCACAACTGCAATACAGGTCACAAAAATTCCTTGATCATCAAGCCCCGGAAGAGATTTGCGAATTTTTCGCTGAAGTTTCTTGGTTACAATATGTTGCAAGGCACCGCCAATAACAGCACCCATTGGTCCACCCCGCAAAAACCCCATCCCTGCTCCAACAATCCAGGACATCTAGCATCACCTCTGACTAATGAAATAAAAAACTAAGAAAATACCTTTAAAAACTACACCAACCAAATCTCAAAATAGTTACATGAAAAAAATACTTAAAAAGTAAAATATTTCCTATTGAAATTGGGAAGACTTGGGTTATACAGGGGTTATGATAACAAGAGCTCCGTTCTAATAAAATTAATTTTACAGCGTTAAAAGGAATCTTTATGATCAAACATATTGTGATGTTCAAGCTAAAAGACAGAAACAAGGAAAATATCGAAATAATAGTCGACGCATTAAAAACACTCGAAGGAAACATCGATGTCCTTCGTTCTGCAGAAATAGGAGTAAATTTTACCGAATCAGAAAGAAGTTACGATATTGTACTGACAACGGAATTTGATGACCGTAACGCGCTTAACACGTACGGACCTCACCCCAATCATCTCCCTGTTGTTGAAATCGTGCGCTCACTTTGCTCAGGTTCAGTAGTTGTTGACTATAAGACATAAATCTTACTCACGCATAACAAAAGTAATCGTTCACACCTAATTAAAAACGAACAAACAATTATTTTTAGTCAAGCAATCCAACACCCCCGTCTAATAAAATAAACTCTTGTAATTCAGTATACAAAGTGATAACTTTTCCGCTAAATTTTCAATCATTATCGAAAAAAAAATTCAACGCACGGATCACCATTAACATAATTAATTGTGCAGCATATTAAAATATTTAAACCGTGATTTGATAAAATGCAGTAAAGGCAGACACGACTACAGGTTTTAATTGCGAGGGAATTTCAGGATGACTACCAAGAAAAAATCAACTAAACGTAAAATAACTTCCAAAAAAAAAGCACCTGGTAAAAAAGGGACAAAGGCCGTTAAAAAGAAAACGTCCTCTAAAGCAAAAGCTCGAAAAAATGTAAAAGCAAAAACAAAGGTAAAAACAAAGCCAAAAACAAAA
>AQTY01000022.1 GCA_000372225.1 Candidatus Nitromaritima sp. SCGC AAA288-L16
TGTTGAAAAAGAGAAATTAATAAGTCGGGGAGACTGTTTTGAAAAGTTCAATAAGAAGGATCTGATTTTCAAGCAGGGGGACAAAGGTGACACTTTGTTCTTAGTGCTTCAGGGGAAGATTGGCTTGTTCCGGTTGGGTACTATTAAAGTTGATGAGGGGCGCGTGTCCCTGAAGGAAGAAGCTGATAAAAAAATTACCAGCTTGAGTATTGGGTCAATCTTTGGAGAGATTTCTATGCTTACTGAGAGCAAAAGAAAGAATATTTTTCTGAGCAAATGAAGGTATTAAGAGAGGTTGGAATTATGGCTTCATGTTCCGTTATTTTTGGTTATCCCATGGAAACAAGTGAAACTATTCAGGAAACTTTTGATTTTTGTTTTCAAAATAAGGTTTATCCAAGCATTGGTTTTTTAATGCCGCTTCCCTACACTAAGATGTATGAGTATGCCATCGAACATGGATTTATTAAGGATGAAGATGCGTATCTAGATTCAATTACCGAACGTCAGGATATTTGCCTTAATATGACAAAGCTTTCCGATGAGGAGATCATGGGAGAGATAAAGAAAAATGCTTTAAAGCTAAATCAGATGCTTGAAATAGGCTTGGATGCATCTAGTTTGATAAAAACGGGCGGACCGATAAAGCATACAAATCTTAAAACCCAGTTAAAGGCAGATGGTGCTTTAGATCCTGATAAGATTGAAAGAAATGAGAACGATTTTAGTTTTAATTATAGTCAGGCTACGTTTGATGAGGATGTGAGAATTTGATGACACGGTTTGTTTGAATTTGAGGGTATTACCAAATGAGTGAATGTGAGGTAGTTTATAAACATAAAAAAAGATCGATGCTTTCAGCTCCGATTATGATTAATTTAGAGCTGACAGATGCGTGCAATCTTAAATGCCGCCACTGCTATAATTTTTGGCGTGAAGACCCAATGAGTGCTAACGCTTCATTTGATAATGATCACATTGATAAGATTGTTGAAGCGGTTCTTGAGGCAAATGTTTTTCACGTTGTTCTTACTGGAGGGGAACCTTTTGCTAATTTTAAAACCTTAGAATATGCTCTGCGTCGTTTCACAGAAGTTGGGATTTCAACAAGTGTTAACTCTAATTTAATGCTAGTAACCCCAGAAAAAATCCGGAAGCTTAAAGATGCAGGTTGGGATCATGTGCTGACTAGTTTGGCTTCTTACGATCCTGCGACTAACGATGATATGATGAATAAAGATGGCACCTTTGATAAAATTATAGATGGCATAAAGATGACGGTTGCCGAAGGTATTCGGGTAAGTGTGAATATGGTTATTTCAGAATTGAATAAAGACCATGTTTATGAAACCGCCAAATTTTGCGCGGAACTAGGTTGTCAGCGAATGTTTGGAACTCGACTTGTTCCTTCGGTAAACCTTGAGGAGCCCACTGAGACGGATCTAAAGTTAAATCAAGATAGTGCGCGTAAGGCGGTCGATGATATGTTGCGCGCAAAAGAAGAGTTTGGCATTGGTATCGGAACTTTGATCAGTTATCCGTTATGTTTGTTGGGAGACTTGGAAAAGTATAAGGATTTTGTTGGTCGAGGTTGCCCAGCGCAGTCAGGAACTCGCATGTCTCTCAACGCAGATGGTGCTGCACATGCTTGTACCCACGAAGAAGAAGGTTATGGCAATATTTTAGAAGAAGGAATTAAACCGGTATTCCAGAGGATGCGTAAATGGCACAACGGTTCCTATCTATTTGAGGGTTGCGCTGAGTGTGAGTATATTGATGTTTGTGGCTCTGGTTGTTCAATGGCATCTGAGGCGTATTACAAAGATAAAGCCGCTAAAGATCCATTATGGGTCGGCCGCGAAAATATTGGTGTTCCTTACAAACCTGAAATTCCCCAGGAAATTTTTAATGCAGTTGATGAAGATAAAATGTTTATCGTTCCGCAGAGAGTTCGCTTTAGAGAGGAAGATGGGTTTTATGTAATCAATATTCGTTGGGCCAATGCATTTCAGATACCAAGCGATTTGGCTCTTTTTTTAATTGAAATGAAAGATAAAAAAAAGCCGTTTAATCTCACTGCTGTTTCGCAGTCTGTTGACGATCCTCGCCAAAGCCTAATCTATATGGTATTTAAGGATGGCGTGGAACCAGTGGACAATGAATTGAAAGCTTATTTCGTTGATAGACCAAAAACCGGGGCCAGCATAAACCCCTTTGAGTTGCCACAGGAATTGGCTCACTTAGCTTAATATGGCAGTTGCGATATCCCTCATTCCCGCTCGCGGCGGTTCTAAGGGAGCCCCTGGAAAGAACCTCGCTTTTCTTGCTGGTAAACCCCTGATTGCCTACTCCATAGAAGACTCTCTTAATTGCTCGTTGGTGGGAAGAACGATTGTATCCACCGATGATCCTGAGATTGCAGAGGTGGCTCGTAGCTATGGTGCAGAAGTTCCTTTTCTTCGTCCTTCTGAAATTTCTCGAGACGAAACGCCAGACTTCCCGGTATTTTGGCATGCTTTAGAAAATTATCACTACTGGTAGGATACCGGTATTTCACCTCAAACAGCCCTACCCTCAAGCAGTATTTCTCCTCAGAAATCTCCTCGCATGGTATTGAAGCGGGAGTGAAATTTCATTTCTAAGTTGTACTTTTAATAGAGTTGTTCAATACCTCCACCACCCACCGCGTTTTAAAAATTAACCCACCTACAGACTAGCTAACAACTCAACCCTAGATCCAAAAAAACACATGCCCTCACAAAAATTTAAACGTTGCACACACTCTGCTTACCATATTTTAAATTTCAGCAAATGCATTGCGACAAATTAGTTTCTCGGATAGACTTTAGTCACTTAATATAGTTTTGATATATTTTAATTACGTTGAGCCTAAGGAGAAAAAATGCCGTCAGCAGCTGCCCGCCATATTTTAGTAAATACTGAAGAAGAGTGTCTCAAGTTAAAAAATGAAATTGAAGCAGGTACGGATTTTGCGGAATCTGCAAAAAAACATTCAAAATGTCCTTCGGGTGCTGAAGGGGGTAGCCTAGGCGAGTTCCACCCAGGTCAAATGGTGCCTGAGTTTGACAAGGTTGTTTTTAATGAAGAAATTGGGAAGGTCCATGGACCCGTAAAAACTCAATTTGGATACCATCTAATAGAAATCACAAGCAGAGCCTAACGTTAAAAAAAAACTATCCTTATATCCTAACAAAGTCATAGCGTGACTATAAAACAAAACACATCAAAAAAGAGAAAAGAAAATCCTATTTTTACTATTTGGGTACACGTTGGCTACACGGTTCTGATTATTTCCATGATCACATGGATGATATATATCGAACTTGCGATATAAAACCACATGCGATCAACTTACTAGTCTCCCGATTCATTGATAAGATAACGCAATGAAAGAAAAGACCCCCCTTATCGATCACATCGGTAGTTTCATTGGAGTCGTAGTCATCGGCTTCATTCTTTTCATTTTAGCTTGGCCAATTATCGATCCAACTCCAAATAAATCTTCGACCTTAAAAGAAAACGCACGACAGCTTACGAAGTAAAGCATATAAAAGTGCTACCTTTAAAGGAATTGATGGCTCCATTAGAAGCCAAGTCGCAGTTTTTCAAAAAACTCCTTTTGAAAAACTTCCTGAATATTTATCAGTAGCCGATATTATAGCTATTCCTCAACGTTCCACATCTGATTCTGTTGGACAAATACCTTCCAAGTTATTCGATGCGATGTCAATGGCTAAACCGATTCTTACAACTAAAATAACAGACATTCCTGAAGCTCTGGGTGAATGCGGTTATCTTGTTGACCCAAGTAAACCATCGCAGTTAGCAGATGGGATCCGATATATTCTACATCGCCGTGATGAGGCAAAGTCCAAAGGTTACGCGGCAAGAAATAGGTGTGTTCAGAATTATAATATGTATAACTTAGAGTACGGTTTGCGGGCACTTGTAGAAAAGGTCGTAATTAATAAGACATAATTTTGCCATGTTCTGTTAATGGCTTGCTTTTACGGCCATTCTTCCAGTGTAATCGGTAACGTATAACAAAGGAGCTGATCGGATAGACCGAAAGTATTCATCAACTGCCTTCCTTGCACCTTCCCAATGTCCGTAATCATCGATTAATAACGAGCCACCAACAGATAAAAGTGGGTAAAGATGCTGAAGCTCGGCAAGCGTTGATTCATACCAATCAGTATCTAGACGCAAAACTGATATATTACTTGGTAAAGTTTTACTAACTTCAAGAGTTTTGCATACGTCACCTTTAATGAAGTGCACGCCAGAAAAATCAACTTTAGCTTGCTTAAAATTTTTATTTACTTCTTCTAACGATGCATAACACCACTTATTGTAACCATCTTTCTTGTTATCGGCATACTTTTTAAATGCGGTCTTTTGTGTGCTAGCATTCTTATCAAATTCAGTTGGTGCTGTCATTCCCTCGAACGTATCAAATAAATAGACATTTTTATTCGAACCCATGCGCTCAAAAATTTTCTTAGCTAAAATAGGATTACCTCCTCGCCAAACTCCACACTCAACGAAATCACCACCTATATTCTGTTCAACTACATATTTACAAGCCTTTAATGTGGCAACTAAACGAGGAACACTAGACATTGTAAATTTATTTTTATGAACAAACCTTATCAAGTCAATGTCTTCTTTGGATAGCTCTATAGCAATATTGTGATAGGAGTCCTTCAGCTCACTTATTTCATAGCCAAGCTTTGCAATTAGTTTGACTATAGAACGTTTTATAATCCTATTCATTTACAGGTCTCGGGGGAAATCACCACCCCACCAGCTAAATTTAATTCCCGACAATTTTAACTTTAAACCAGTTACGCTTTCCCACCTTAACAACATCACCAGTCACAATAGCTATATTCGCGTCAAAGAGTGGAATATTTTCACCGTTAACAGAAACGGCGCCTTGTTTAAACAGGCGGCGCACTTCGCTACTACTCTTGGAGTTATCGAAATACTTATTTACTAAATCTAGAGCAATCCATTGAGATCCGCCTACCTCTATAGTAGGAATATCTTCGGGAGTGATTTTCTTCGAAAAAGTATTTTCAAACCATTCTCGCTCACTCCTAGCCGATGCTTCATCGTGATAACATTTTATTATTTCTTCAGCAAGGAATTTTTTCCACTTCATGGGGTCATTGGCAACCTCTTTTTCTATCATGGAAATCTCTTCTTTAGGGACCTTAGTGTAAATTTTAAGATAATCCATAATCAATTCATCTGGAACTTTCATACAACGTCCAAACTTATCGCGAGAAGAATGTCCCAGTCCGATATAATTATCCAGGCTCTTACTCTGCTTGGCCTTACCATCAATCCCTTGGGTTATTTTTGTGGTAATGATCACCTGGGGCTTCTGCCTAAACCTTTGCTGATAAAATCGCCCTAGCATTTCGTTAAACAATTGATCTGATCCTATTATGGTTAGGTCCGACTCGAGGACATAAGAGTCATAGCCCTGCAGTATAGGATAAATCATCTCATGTAAATAGATATCCTCCTGATTCTTTATCCGCCGTTGAAACATATCACGTGAAATAAGACGAGAATGAGTGACCATGGATAGTAACTTTAAAAACTCTGAAAGCTGGTACTTGGAAAACCATTCGGAGTTCCTCCTAACCTCCAGTAGGTCCGGGTCATCAAACCTAAGAACCATCTTTGCTTGCCGGATGAACTCTTCAGCATTTTTATCAATTTCAGACTGAGGGATGATGGGTCGAGTATTGCTCCTGCCGGTTGGGTCACCAATTTGTGTAGTAAAGTCGCCAACTAAAAAAACCACCTTATGGCCAAGATCCTGCAATTCTCGCATCATCCATAAATTAACAGCATGCCCTATATGAAGGTAAGGGGATGTGACATCAACACCATATTTGATTCGAATCTTTTTTTTCGAATCTATCAGTTCCTCAAATTCATTTAGTGAAAAAATTTCATCTGTTGTTCTGGAAAAACTCTCCAGAAGTTGTTTTTTCGCTTTACTAGCTGACATAAGCAAATTCCGGTTATAAGTTAAAGTGCCCCCTACCAATCAAAATGACCAGCAAAAGCAATGAGTTAGATCATGGGAAAAGAAGCAATGAGTGGAGTTTATGGGTTTTAAAATAGAAAGTCAATTAGAGCTACATTTAATGAGACAAGCGCCTACATTGCCCTATATATGTTGTATCTTAACAAGAAATGGTTTAAGAAAAATCCGAGGAATGCAACTTAATGGGAAAACTAATTCCCCGGCTTATGCCTCTCAATTCAAATGACAAAGTAAAAACTAACCATAATTTAAAAAGTTAATGGAGATCACCTCATGCCTATCTATATGACTGCCCAATACCAAGTACATCCAAGCCAAGTAGAAAAAACCAAAGAGAGTGTTCGTCAATTGGTGAAACACGTAAAAACCAGTGAACCATTCACCACTATCTACATTGCTCAACAACAAATATTGAACCCATCAGGGTTCATGCATATTTTGAGATTTGAGGATGAGGCTGCGCTAAAAACTCACCAAAGCTCACCGGCATCAGCTCAGTTTGTTCAAACAGTATACCCACAAACCCAAAAGCCAATCGAATTCATGGAATACAATTTAATTGCTACCATCAATCCATGAAAAAAATTCAGGGAAGGAGGTTGTCAGCTTAGTTCTTTCAACATTTGCGAAAGCTCAGACAAATGCTTCTTTACGTCAGGCGGAAGGTCCTCGGAGGAAGATGGGTTTTGGGTGAGAAAATAACTAGCCAGTTGGTAATGTCGATCAAGGCGGACCCAGTTTTTCTCATCGGCAGAGATTTCATCATCTTTTTTAAGTCTTCCCTGCTTAATATCTGAAATCAACGATTGAGTCAGCACATTGCGAACCACTCTACCCGACCTACGAATTGATACATACCTATGTAAAATATGCGGCGTGGATACTTTAGCCATAGAACAAAACCTCAATTAGCCTAAGTCAACTGACTCGCACTAGGAAGAACGACTTCTTAAATTTTTCCGATAAAGCGCCAACAACATAAATGCAGATAAAATAAAAATAAAAACCCCGACAAACTGCGAGGTTGAAAGAACCTGTTCGATGGGGAACCCTCTGTCATCACCTCGAAAATATTCAATCACAAACCTACCAATCGAATAGAGAATACCATAAGTCCAGAGTATCTGCCCGTCAAACACCTTTCTCTTACTTAACCACATTAAAAATATAAAAATAAATACCGCATTTAGCGAAAGATAAACTTGAGTGGGATGCAAAGAAATCTCAAGGGGAGCCAATGATCGAGGATCTGTAAAAGTGATCCCCCAGGCAACATCGGTTTTCTTGCCATAACAACACCCAGCAAAAAAACATCCCCACCGCCCTATTGATTGTCCAAGCGCAATCGAAGGTGCAAGCAGATCAGCTGTTTTCCACATAGGCATCAGGTTACGCTTTAAATACAATAAAGATATCAGAACACCTAAAATCAAACCCCCATAAAAAACCAACCCGCCTTTCCAAAACTTGAAAATTTCTAAAGGGAAGGCCAAAAAATATCGGTACTCGACAACAACATAAAGTAAACGCGCCCCAAGAAGAGCTGAAACCATGACATAAAAACAAAGATCTAGAACCTTTTGGGAGTCGAGTCCTTCCTTCTCCGCTCTTGAGGAAGCGAGAAGAATAGCAACCAAAAAACCGGTCGCAACTAGCAACCCATATGTGAAAATTTTAAAAAAACCAAACTCTATTAGTATGGGATACATAAGATTTGTGGTAATTACAACTCGCTAAGTAAAAAGGCTAGTCCTGTACCTATTAACTCGGCGGACTTGAAACTCCCGTGTTTTTGGGGTAACCAAAAAACAGATCATAGATCATAAAACTGACACCAATTGTAATACACGAGTCAGCAATGTTGAACGCAGGCCAGTGACTTCCCTTATAAAAAAAATCTATAAAATCGATCACTTCTTTATACAAAATACGATCGATAAGATTACCCACCGCCCCACTAAAAATCAAAATCAATCCAACTCTTACTGCTCGCTTATTCTCAGGTGATTGGTGAAAAATACAAAGAATCGCAGTAATCGCTATTATTGAAATTACGACAAAAAATAACACCTTGTATTCAGATTCGTGCCTAGCAAACAACCCAAATGCTACTCCAGGATTTCTAATATGTGTAAGGTTAAAAAACCCTTCGACAATGGAAATCGAATAATGCATTGGGATATGAAGAGTGACCCAAAATTTAGTGACTTGGTCCAGCATGATCAAAATATTGGAGGTCAGAAAAAGCTGCAGGTATTTATTTTTCAAAATATGTCACACCCTCGTCAGTTCTAGGTTTTTGATACACCGAAAGCAAATCGTTGAATGTTCTCCCTTCTTGCTGCTATCTTCCTTAAAGTAATTCCAGCAGCGTTCGCACTTTTCTCCCCCCATGCGACTAACCCCAATTTCCAAACCTTTCATTTTCTCACTGGAGTAAACTTTACCCTCATTGTCCAAGGCCTTGACTACCTCAACAGAAGACACAATGAAAATAAATTTCAAATCCGAATACTCACCACCTAAAACAGAACTAACATTACTTGGCAATACCAGTCTCACCTGCGCATCCAAGGAGTGGCCAATCACCTTTTCGCAGCGACACAATTCCAGCGCTTTACTTACCTCGCTCTTCAGGTCAGTTAACAAATCCCACCGACAAATAAACCCTTCGTCAACCGACACATCAATCGAATCTGCAAATGAATTCATATGGACACTTTTACCGTCTGAATGAGAAAAGTAAGACCAGACCTCTTCTGCTGTAAAGCTCAACACAGGGGCCATTAAACGAGTCATCCCAGTTAACAATTCATTTAAAACCGTTTGACCCGACCTCCGTGCCTTAGATTTTTTCGGATAGATATATAGACGATCTTTCAGAATATCTAGATAAAAAGCACTAAGGTCGACAACGCAAAAATTATAAAAACTATGGTAAAAAACATGGAACTCATAATTCTCGAAAGCCTTCATGATTTTCTCGTTCAACAACTTAAAGCGATAAAGAATATATTTATCTATTTCTAGAAGATCCTCTGCTGGAACTGAATCGGATGCCAGGTCAAAGTCATATAAGTTGCCTAGAAGGTACCGGAAAGTGTTCCTGATTTTTCGATAAGCTTCAGTCAAACGCTTTAATATTTCCTGAGAAACACGGATATCTTCCCGGTAATTCTCAGACGCCACCCAAAGTCTTAGAATTTCCGCACCATATTGATCAATAATTTTTTGCGGAGCTATGACATTGCCAGCGGACTTTGACATCTTCTTGCCCTTGCCATCGACAACGTATCCATGAGTGAGGGCCGCTTTATAAGGGGCTTTAGCTCTCGTTCCTATTGATTCTAGCAACGAACTATGAAACCACCCTCGATGCTGATCGCTTCCCTCAAGATATAGGTCTGCTGGCCAATCCAGGTTGGGTTTACCTTCAAGAACAGCTGCATGACTCACCCCCGAATCAAACCAAACATCCAGAATATCGTTCGTCTTGGAAAACTCCTTACCTCCGCAGGGACAAGTGGTACCTTCAGGAAGTAGTTCTAGAGAATCTTTTTCAAACCAGAAATCGGCCCCGTGTTTTTTTACAAGGTTGACAATATGAGAAAATACTTCTGGTGAGCGCAGCATCTCATTACAGGAAACACAGTTAAATAAAGTGATGGGAACACCCCATGCTCTTTGGCGGGAAATACACCAGTCAGGACGATTTTCTACCATGCTAAAAATTCTATCTTCTCCCCAACTTGGTATCCATTTTATCTCTCTGATGGCATTAAGAGCTTGATCACGCAATTCGTTGGTATCCATAGATATAAACCACTGACTTGTAGCTCGAAATATAATCGGTTGATGGCAACGCCAACAATGTGGATAAGAGTGATTCACCTTATTGTCATGAATCAAATATCCGTCTTCTCTAAGTTTTTCAACAATCAATGGATTGGCTTTTCTTACGAAAAGTCCACCAAACTCTGCAACTTCAGATTTAAACACCCCCCCCATCATCAACGGGGTTATATGTTTCGAGGTTATATTTCTGGCCAACAACATAGTCCTCCTGCCCATGACCGGGAGCAGTATGAACACACCCTGTCCCTTGCTCTAAAGTCACATGATTACCAAGAACAACACGCGAATCGCGATCAACAAACGGATGCCTGCAAATGACTTCCTCTAATTCTTTTCCTAAACAACTACCAAGCACCTTATGCTCTTTGATGTCCCACTCCGAAACTAGCTTCGATAAAAGTTTTTCTGCAACCACGTAAACTTCACCGCTAATTTTGACAGCTGAATACTGGAACTCAGGATGCAAACATACGGCAAGATTTGCAGGTAAGGTCCATGGAGTAGTAGTCCATATAACAAAATTGACTTTTGTTGGATCGATATTACCTAATTGCCCATTCAAACCAGACTTGACGGGAAATTTGACATAAATCGTTGGAGATTGATGATCTGCATATTCGACTTCCGCTTCCGCTAATGCTGTACGGCATGAAGTACACCAATGCACCGGTTTTAATCCATTAAAAACTGATCCGTTTATCGCAAACTTTCCCAACTCCTCTACAATCGTGGCCTCGTAAGAATAAGACATCGTAAGATAAGGATTCTCCCAGTCAGCAAATACCCCCAAACGCTTAAACTCTTGCGCCTGAATATCAACAAACCTACCTGCATATTCGCGGCACAATTTACGGATTTCTGATTTTGAAGGAGTCTTCTTTTTTTCTCTTTGTTCCTTTGTTACTTGATGCTCAATGGGGAGACCGTGACAATCCCACCCTGGAATAAAAGTAGCATCGTAACCGCGCATTGTCATGAAACGAACTATAAAATCTTTGAGAATTTTATTGAGAGCATGGCCCATATGAATATGCCCATTCGCATAAGGTGGGCCATCATGAAAAACGAACTTGGGCTTTCCTTTAAATTTTTCACGGATCGAAGCATAGACATTATCCTTCTCCCATTGGGCAAGAATTTCTGGTTCCCTCTTAACCAGATTAGCTTTCATAGGGAAATCTGTTTCCGGTAAATTAAGTGTTTCTTTATAATCCGTAGTCATAAGATCAAATGATTTTCATGGCCGTTTTTGCCTCTAGCAGTGTAGCCCGTGCTACTTCTCTTGCCTTTTCTGTTCCCGCACGAAGTATTTCATAAACCTCTTTAGGTTTTGCGGCTACTTCTTTTCTCTTTTCCATTTTGGGAAGCATCGATTTCAACAAGTTGTCAGCTAGTTTCAATTTACAGTCGCCGCAACCAATTTCCGCCTTCTTGCAAGCAGAAACAATCTCGCCCTGCATTTCTACAGGGGAATAAATTTTATGCATAGGAAATAAATTACACGCCTCCGGATCACCTGGATCAACTCGTCTTCCACGTGCAGGATCAGTAAGCATGCCTTTAACTTTTTTTGTAATATCTTTTTCTGAGTCCGAAAGAAAAATAGCATTATTATAACTCTTGCTCATTTTACGCCCATCGATCCCGTTGAGTTTGGGGACATCTGAAATCTTAGCCTCGGGTTCAATAAATACTTTTTTCTTATACAACTTATTAAAGCGACGGATGATCTCCCGCGAAAGTTCCAAGTGAGGAACTTGATCGATCCCTACTGGAACAGCATTAGCTTTGTAAAGAACTATGTCAGCAGTCTGCAAAACCGGGTATCCCAAAAACCCATAAGAACTCATATCTATATTTTTTACTTCATCCTGTTTTTCTTTATAGGTAGGGTTACGCTCAAGCCAGGGTACCGGAACCATCATGGAAAGAATCAAATGTAATTCAGCATGTTCGGAAATTTCGGACTGTACAAATAAAGTGCATTTCTCTGGATCTAACCCCGAACTTAACCAGTCAACAGCTACCTCAAATGAATACTTTTTAAGAAGTTGAGGATCTTCATATAATGTTGTAAGCGAATGCAAGTCAGCAATGAAGAAAAAACAGTCAAAACTGTCCTGCATGGAAACCCAGTTTTTTAGTGCACCATGATAGTTCCCCAAATGCAACTGGCCTGAAGGCTGCATACCACTTAAAATTCTATTTCCTGCCATAAGTATTTTTTTAACCTAACCACTAATAGTTGAAAAACTTATCCTAAGAACATTATAAAGATCAGGAAACGCATCCTGAGATAAAAACTGCACGGCAGTAATAATTGGTACCCATAGAACAACACCAAGTATTCCGGTATGAGCAAAATGATCCAGTAAAATGACACCCATAAGAATAAAAGCACCAAAACGATCCATTTGACCGAGTCGGGCAGCCACAGAAACAGGAACTAATCCTTTGATAACGCTTGAACCATCCAATGGAAATATAGGCAATAAATTAAAAATGGCCAACGCTACATTGATGTATACCCCAAAACTTAACAAAGTAAATAAAACCCAGCTATCATAAGGTTCAATAATCCGGATAAAAAAACTACACGCTACTGCAAGCGCCAAGTTACATAGGGGACCGGCAATTGCGACATACATCATATCTCTTCTTGGGCGATCAAAATTTCCTGGATCTACAGGCACCGGCTTTGCCCAACCGAAACCCATAAAATAAAAAAACAGGGTGCCTATTGGGTCCAGATGTTTAAGCGGATTAAAAGAGAGTCGGCCCAAACGCTGCGCCGTATTGTCACCTAGTAAAAAAGCTATTCTCCCATGAGAATATTCGTGCGCCGTGAGCGAAAACAGTACTACCGGAATCATCAATATCAGCAACTGTGATTTATTCAAAAATTTACTCCGAATAAAGTAACGACCAAGAAATAGTTTTTCACATCAACCACTTTTTCAGTTTTCAAGACCTTGATTAAAGGTGAATACCCATGACCCTGACACTAAAGGGATGAGGCGGGAAACAACATATCAGCCAAAACTTATAACCTTGCCACGAAAATATATTATCTTAAAACAATTTAAATTCCCAATTTTATAAGTGTATTTATTGTATTGAACGGGTTTTGGCATATTTAAGATAGGTATAAAACATCATTGCCAAAGCCAAAAAAACACCAAGAAATCCCTCCCTAAAGCCTTGTCTAAAAAAGTAAGTTCTTATGAATGCCCAAACCGGTCTTATGTAAAGATGGGTCCAGTTAACCTCCCAATTCAACCGTTTCTTTTCCTCCGCGTAAAGAGATGAGTATCGATTCTGACGTTCAATATAATCTTCCATTCCGTCAAAGGAATAATGAAAAATAGGCTGATTTATAACGCCCCCTATTTCGTCTGGGATTAACCTTTCGTGCACCATGGACTCTGAAAATGAGATCCGATCCTTATCGTAAAGTCTGGATATTAAGTCGGGATACCAACCTGCATAACGAACCCAGCGATCAGCGATAAAGTTTTTTCTAGGGAACCGATAAAGCGAAAACTCTGGTTGCCCTGACAGCAATTTTTGAATCTCTGCTGCGCATTCGGAAGAAATTACTTCATCGGCATCTAGGTTTAACACCCATCTATTAGTTGCCTTTGAAGCACAAAGATTTTTCTGCGGTCCATAACCTAACCAACTTTCTTGAAACACATTAGCAGTAAACTCACGACAAATCTCCACTGTGCGATCGCTGCTAAAGGTGTCAACGATCACTATTTCATCAGCCCATTGAATGCTGTCCAAGCAACGTCTGATGTTTTTTTCTTCATTTTTAGTGATTATAGTAACTGATATCTTATTCATGAAATACCTGTGCAAATAATCATTTTTTCAAACCAAGATCAACGTATCAACATATTTACTGATCCTATTAGACTCATTTGCTAAAGCGAGCGGATTATATCATTTTATTAATCATTCAACTCTAAGTGATTAATTTTTTTGGTTTTTTTTTAAATATGTTAATATAAAATGAGCTTGTATAAGGTCAAGAACAGGGATCTCTCGGCATTTATTTTTCTGCCTAATTCGACCAAATGGAAACTATCCTTGAAAACATTATAGGTGTTATTGAAGCAGTCTGGTTTAAACTTGCTACTCTCTTGAACTTGGAAGAGATGGGAATCCTAGACTCCCTTCAACCGACTTTAGCTAAGATTTTATCCGACCCTCTCCTCCTCGGATTAACTTTGGCTGTTATTACAACCATCCCATACACCATTTACAAAGTAAAAAATGCCTACGCCGATAAAGAAAAACGATTGGATGCTTTACTGCGTGAGTTAGACGACGAAGAAAATAGTGAGGGAACGGATACAAGCAAACCCCTGTTCGAAAACCAAAACACAAAAGATTCTAGTCCCAAGGAACCAGCTAATGAATCAGACAGTAAAGCATATGGTGATGAGTTCGAATCGCCAAGCTCGGAGAAAACAACAGTTACCTCAGGAGACCTGAATCAAACCCCACAGGAAATATTTAAGAACCGAAGGATTTCAGACGACGATTTTGGTTGGGAGACCAGTGTCGAGGAGTGGGGTGAACTTTATGATTATATTTCTAAACCATTCCAGGCAGACAAATCGAAACAAGAAGGTGAATCGACAACGGTTCCTCAAAAGTCAAAAGAGGTTCCTCAAAAATCAAAAGAAAAAGCGCCCGCGCCTGAAGGCCCTAATCAAACCCCACAGGAAATATTTAAGAACCGAAGGATTTCAGACGACGATTTTGGTTGGGAAACCAGTGTTGAGGAGTGGAGTGAACTTTATGCTTATATTTCTAAACCATTTCAAGCAGATAAGCAGACGGAGGTTTCCTCAGGTAACGAAGCTCTCCCTGAATCGAAAGAAGAGCTCCCTACTGAACCTGCGCCAAAAGAGGAAATAACTGCAAGTGTTGACCAGGCAACTGAGGTATCCGCAGACATCGATAAACTTGCCGATCAAATTATAGAAGAAACTATTTCTAAAGACGAAACCACTGAAGAGTCTTCAAATATGGGTATAGACAAACTCGCCGAGCTCATCGAAGAAGAAGAAACAGTTGTAGCTATTGACCAAACAAATGAAACATTAGCACCGAGAGAGGAAATAACCGTAGGCATTGATCCAACAACCGAATCAACGTCTGAAGAATCTTCAAATATTAGTATCGATGAACTCGCTGAACTTATTGAAGAAGAAGAAGTGACAAAACCATTAGAATTTGATGAGGCAACCTATGGTATCTCAGAACTTGAGACCATACCCTCGCATCCCGTTCCTCAACGTGTTGAACTAACCCTAGAAGATGTAGAATCTTCGCATGAACCAAAACCTGAGTTACAAACCATAGCCACTGAGTCGTCAAAACCAGACTCAGAAGCATCTTCTGCCGGGCCATTACTTAATAGTATGCTAAATTCTTCGGTTTCAGCAAAAACCGATGCCCTAGTTAGCAGACTAAAAACATTTCAATCTGAACTGGAAACTCGCTTTCAGTCTCTAGAACAAGAACCCGAAACTACAGCGGAAGCTGCCCCGACCGAGACCCTCCGAAAAAGACAAGGAAATTATCAACCCGCCAAGGTGAGTTATAAAAGCAAACGAAAATCACGGTCGAACAAGGAATATTTACGTCAACTAGAATCATTTATCTTTATGGCGAGACAAAAAAGCAATAGCACCGACGCATAACAGAAAAAAAACCCCAACTACCAAACATGAAAATGACATCTAAGCAGCCATGGCAACGACAGTGAACATCATTCCAATAGGTGGAGGTAAAGGAGGTATTGGGAAAAGTGTGGTCTCCACCAACCTTGCCGTGGGGATAGCCCTTAGTGGGCAAAAGGTTGTTCTTATGGACGGTGATTTTGGTGCTTCAAATTTACACGCTCTACTTGGTATCAGCCACCCTCTGTATGGATTTCAAGATTTGTTCGTCAACAACAAATCTCCGGACTCGCTGTTAATAGAAACCGGAATAAGTAATCTCAAGTTTATAAGTAGTGCCGGAGATAACCCCGGAAGCGCAAATATCGATTCGGAACGGGTAAAAAAAATAATGTCTTTCATAAAAAAACTTGATGCAGATACCGTTATACTGGATTTAGGTCCGGGGACGAGCTTCAATGTGCTTGATTTTTTTAATATAAGCTCCCAAGGCATCGTGATGAGTTCCCCTGAAACGACATCAGTCATGAAAACTTTCAGTTTTATTCGTTCTGCACTATTCAGGCGAATGAGCAAACAACTGAAAAACCTTTCCGCGCTACAAAAGCTGGTGGACCACTCGAAACCATCCAAAACAGACTTGGAAACCTACACAGTATCTACGCTAAGAGAAAATATTAAAAAAGTTGACGAAACACAAATCGAGAAACTCGACGAAATAATCAATGAGTTCAAACCTGCAATCATCATAAATCGAGTCCGCAGTAAAAAAGATTTAATAGCAGGGAATAACCTGGTCAACCTGGTAAAAAAATACCTAGAGATAGAACTAAAATATATTGGGTATATTGTCGAAAGTGACGGAGTTAGAGAATCTGCTGAAGACATGGTTCCGTTTCTCATAAAAAATCCACAAAGCAAACCCTCAGAAAACCTTCAACAAATCATTGGGACATTGACCAACACCGATCTTCACCTGGTCAAGGAAGACGGAAGAATTTTTGTTTCAAAACAAGTTCGCCTTAATTCAGGCTGGGATGCTTAAATCACCTCGACAAACCTGATACCCCTCCAATACATTGGCAGTCGTGTTAAAAAAAATGATCGAAAAACACCTTCAAAATATCTTACGACTGAGCAAGTCGCAAAAATCAAAATTGTATATTGTTGGAGGGACACTCAGAGATCTCATTTTAGCTCGTCAATGTTCCGACTTTGACTTCGCCGTCAGCGGGGCTTCCATTCTAGCCACGCAATACGCACATGACACAAAATCTGCTCTTGTGCCGCTAGACACTACACCAGGTCGAGAAACGTTCCGCGTTGTTATAAAAAAAAATGTTTATTTTGATTTCTCTGAACTACAGGGAAGTACTATCGAGTCTGACTTGAATCAACGCGATTTTTCGATCAATGCCTTGGCAATTTCTCTTCCAAACTTTATTAAAGGAACTAAAAAGTACATTGACCCTCACAACGGGAAAGATGACATGAAAAATAAAGTCATCCGTGTTCTCCCTGGGTCTATATTTTCAAAAGACCCACTGCGAATGCTTCGCGCCTTTCGTTTTATGAGCGTTCTCGAATTTCAAATCGAAAGCAACACTCTAAAAAAAATTAAAACTCTGCACCCTAAAATTAATCGAGTGTCACCTGAGAGAATATGGAACGAGCTCAACCTTTTACTCAATTCTAAAAAAGCCAGTCCATCAATCCAAGCAATGGACGACAGCGGATTACTGAAAAGTATCTTCCCCGAGCTCTACAAAAACGAAAAAACATCTTCTTGTTTAAGAATAATGAATCACGTGGAAAACCTAATTACAAACCCAAAACAAATAGGGGCAAAACCACTTACGGAAATAAAAAAGGTGCTGTTAAAAGAACCGCAATTAATAAGACTCGGGTCCATGCTCCATCCATTGACCAAAAAATATTCCACAAAAAAAATAGTTAGCAATCGAAAAGCAAATCGAAAAACTAAAACCGGTAAGATACTTGCCGAACTTCGCGCTTCAAACGCAGATATTGATTTTATTGACGCGATGATTTCTTGTTCTCACTCCGTTGCCAACTCAAAGTTGAAATTTACAGACAACCACTCCAGCAGATCCAAACTTTATCAATTTGTACATCAAAATGAACAAGGGCTAGTTCCCGGGTTATACTTACATCTAGCAAATCGACTCGATCTACCAACAGAAAAGGAATGGAAAACTGATCCTGGTGCATTTGCAGTACGAAATATTTTAGACTTTTTTTTTAAAACCTACCTTCATTCCAAGAGAAAAAAACCCCTTTTGAATGGAAATGACATTCAAGATATTTTTAAAATAAAACCTAGCCCAACTTTTGCTACCATACTTTATAAGATTGAAGAAGCACGTGTCTTGGGTGTCATCAACACAAGATCTCAAGCCATTAGCTTTGCAAAAAATATAGTACTTAAGACCCAGAAAGAAAAGAATTAATGTCTTTGAACTACAAAACTACAGAGTGGGATAACAAGAAGGTGATTTTAGGAGAAGGCCCTCTAAATCCAGAATCACCCATTAACATTCTAGTCGGTTTTCATGGAGCAGAATCCACACCGGAAAATATGCTGATACACGGAAACCGACTAAAACTAAAAAACACCTTCATGCTATTTCCCGAGGGCCTTGTCGATGCTGGAGAAGGTCGCTGGAGTTGGTGGCTTGATGGCCCTAAACAAAAAGATTCCGTGAATGATTTTTTAAAATTTTCATCTAATATAATCAGCATGGCTCAGGATCATTTGAACAACAGGTTTGAAGATATTGAAACACGTAATTGCCTCTGGGGGTTCTCGCAAGGTGGGGCAGCTGCACTAGTCTTAACCTTAATGGGAACACATTCTTTATACAAGGTTGCATCGGTCTGTGGTTTTCTTCCTGAAGTTCCAGAACATAAAACGAAGTCCGACTCGCTCGTTCCTATTCTAGGAATTTTTGGAACAAATGATGATGTGGTCCCATCGTTTCTTGCAGAACACGCACTAGAAGAGATGAAAAATAATGGTCATAGTCCAACGCTGAGAGAAACACCTCAGGGGCACGAACTCAACGCAGAAAACCTCAAGGAGTTGTGTGATTTCTTCGACTCTTGAGTCTCGACTAACCCCATAAATGCTTATAAAAAAAGGTTTTTAAAATTCATATGCCGTGACAACTCTCTTTACTTAAGAAAATTTTCTGACATTCTATTGACAAATTACCAACTTTTGTTATGTTCACTCTGACATTTAATTGGTTTATTATTCAGTAATAGGGAAGACGGTTAGAATCCGTCGCGGACCCGCCGCTGTAACTGGGGACGAAGCCTGCACTAGCCACTGCATTTGATTTTTGTGGGAAGGCGCAGGAAGTAGATCGATCCAGGAGCCAGAAGACCTGACTGAATATTTTTCTTAATCTCTTCGGGCCTCGAGAGGTGATGGGTGATGGTTACCCCCCCTTCTTTTTAGGTGGGGGTTTTTTTTACCCTCCTTCTCACTGGAACAAAATTATTCCGGTGAATTTTTATCAGACAATTAATGTAGCAATACGCAAGGTCCTCATTATTTGCCTGTTGTCGTTCTGCCTTTCGGGCCTAGCCCCTCAAAATGTAAGTGCAGCATATCAACGAATTATTTCAACATCTCCCTCTATCACGGAAATTCTTTTTGCAATAGGCGCCGGAAATCGGGTGGTCGGAGTAACCGATTTCTGCAGCTATCCTGAAAGGGCCTGTAGTCTCCCTAGTATTGGTGGGCCCTTAAACCCAAGTACCGAGGCATGGATTAGCCTAAAACCCGATCTCATCATTCATCAAACAGATAGTGAAATCATTCATAAAAATGCAAATAATTTTGGCATTCCATCTTTGGCGGTATCCGTCGAAAACATAAAAAGCATTTTAACAACAACCCAAAAAATTGCCGATTTATTAAATATTCCAAGACAAGGACAACAACTGGTTCAAAAGTTAAAAACAGGAATCAAGCATTATCAAGCTCAGCTGAATTCCCAAGTACCGAAGCAAGTTTTATTATTACTTGGGGATACCAATGATCCAGCACGCGATCTTTATGCCGTAGGAAAAGGAACCTTCTTAGACGAATTATTATCCATTGCAGGCGGAGAGAATGTTCTTCCCAACACCATGGCAAAGTATCCCAAGTTATCTAAAGAATTCATTATTAGTAAATCACCCGAAGTCATCATAGAAGTAGGTCCAATGTCTAACCTAACCAAAACCGAAACAAAAAAAAGAAAACAGGACTGGGACAAATTTTCAACTATACGTGCTGTCCAAACTGCCAATATTCACTTTATTGGTGCTGACTACATACTCATCCCCGGCCCGCGCCTTTTGAATATCATAGGTAAGTTTTCACATACCATTCACCCGAATTTATTTTCTAACCAATATCAATCGATACAAGAAAAAGTATCACAATGAACCAACCAATTATCCAAGTTAAAAACACCACTTTTTCTTACGACCAGGCACCAGTTCTACACTCTATTTCTATAGATATTCCGGTGGGGCAGTTTATTGGAGTCATTGGCCCTAATGGTTCAGGCAAGTCAACACTTTTGAAATTACTTGGCGGAGTGCTTACGGCAGGTTCTGGAAATTTATTATTTAATGGAACCGATTATTTGAACAAAAATCGGAAACAACTTGCACGCTCTATCACATGGGTTGCACAAGATCATCCCATGGTCTTTCCTTTTAAAGTATCAGAAATCGTCCTCATGGGGCGACACCCTTACCTTTCACCATTCACCTTTGAAGGCGAGGAGGATATTGATATTGTCCGAAGCGCAATGGAGCGAACTCAAACATTACAATTTGCACATCGAAGTTTTAATGAAATCAGTGGTGGAGAAAAACAACGGGTAATGATTGCAGGCGCTATCGCTCAAGAACCCGAAGTAATGATTCTTGATGAACCCACATCAGCACTCGACATCAAGTACCAGATTCAAATTTTAAATATCTTGAAGGAACTTAATGCAGACAAGAATGTAACAGTGATTTTGGCTATGCATGACTTACATCTAGCCGCAAAGTTCTGTGACCGTCTAATTCTTCTCGATCATGGCCAAGTATTTCAAGATGGTTCACCGGAAGAAGTTTTAAAAAAGGAACACATTGAAAAGGTATACGGTGTCGAAGTCCATCTGATTCGTGACCATGACGGCAAGATCATGATTTCTCCGGGTACGTTATGCACACAATGAATCTTAATTTAATCAACCGGAAGCATTACGTAACCACCATTGGTTTATTTTTTTTATTGTTCCTAGCAATCCTGCTGATTACACCAATGATTGGACCAACCGAGATCGATTTAGGAAAAGCTCTTTCGAAGGATATACCGTTCAGTGACAATGTCGATGCCAACATTCTGTTCCTAGCTCGAGTCCCAAGAATTTTTCTTGCGGCTCTTACCGGGGCGGCACTTTCAGTAGCTGGAGCCGTATTCCAATCTCTCCTCCGAAATGATTTAGCGGCTCCGTTTACCCTTGGGGTTTCAAGTGGAGCTGCGCTGGGAGCTGTGATCGCCATAAGTCTTGGTTTGTCTTATACCGTATTGGGAATTCCAACTGTTCCCATCGCAGCATTCTTGGGCGCATTGGGAGCCATTACTCTTGTTTTCTCATTAGCTCGAACGAGAAGCGGAGAATTCCCCACTACAGTTTTACTTCTTGCTGGCGTAACGGCTAACTTCTTTTTTGCCGCCATGGTGATGTTTATTCATTACCTATCTGACTTCACACAATCTTTTAGAATTGTTCGCTGGTTGATGGGCGGACTCGATATCACAGACTACAAAACCCTATTATCAATTTGTCCCATGATAGTTATTGGTTTTGTAACTCTTATGTTTATTAGCCGAGATTTAAATTTAATGAGTACAGGAATTCAATCTGCGATGAGCAGAGGCGTTGACATAGTAAGAACCCAAAAAATTGGTTTTTTGATGGCTTCACTTCTTACTGGAACGGTAGTAGCGGTCAGCGGCCCAATCGGATTCGTTGGACTAATTGTTCCACACATAATCCGCCTAATGGTAGGCCCCGACCTGAGACTATTATTGCCAGCATCTATTTTTTTTGGAGCAAGTTTTCTCGTTCTTTGCGACACGGTGGCGCGAACGATCATAGCACCAACAGAGATACCCGTTGGCATTATCACAGCCATGCTCGGTGGACCTTTTTTTGTATGGCTTTTGAAAAGACCTAAAACATAACAATGATGAATTCTAAAAACGCATTGATGATTCAGGGAACAGGCTCAGGGGTAGGCAAGAGCATCATCACTGCTGCACTATGCAGGCATTTTTACAATAAGGGACATAAGGTGGCTCCCTTCAAAGCGCAGAATATGGCGAACAACGCATTCGTTACTAAAGAGGGCGGTGAGATAGGACGCGCTCAGGCTTTTCAAGCCGAGGCCAGTGGAGTCGAACCTCATGTAACAATGAATCCGATACTTTTAAAACCGTGTAGCGACAATAGTTCACAGGTCATCATCATGGGCAAGCTCAAGACTACCTCAAATGCTAAAGATTATTATGACCAGTTTGATGAACATCTCTCCTGTGTGACCAATGCGTTTACTAGACTTCACAAACAGTATGACCTCATCATCATGGAAGGTGCAGGAAGCCCGGCTGAAATTAATTTAAAAAGCGTTGATTTGGTAAATATTAAAGCGGCCGAAATAGCAAATGCATCCGTTTTGCTTGTTGGAGATATTGATAAGGGTGGTGTATTCGCATGGCTCAAGGGAACTCTGGATCTATTGACTCAAATAGAAAGGGATCGTATTAAAGGGGTTATCATTAATAAGTTTCGTGGTGATATCGACATCCTCCTCCCAGGGTTGAAACAATTTGAAGACTTGACAGGAAAACCGGTTCTCGGTGTCATTCCTTACATCAAAAACTTAACGGTTGATGAAGAGGATTCTATCCCTGAATGGCAATATCCAGCAACCACCAAAAATATCCAACCACTGGATGCAGCAGTTATTTGGTACCCACGCATTGCTAACTGCACAGACATGTCTCCCTTGGCACATGACCCGGCAGTATCGATGAGATACGTATCCTATCCATCGCAATTGGGGAATCCGGACATGATCATTCTACCCGGAACTAAAAATACCCTGGCAGATTTAGCAGATCTAAAAGATCGTGGACTAGACAAAACCATTCTCGAACTTCATGAGCAAGGGACCGTGTTACTTGGTATTTGTGGAGGATTCCAAATGCTAGGCAAAACGTTGCAGGATCCGGATCATATTGAAGGTTCAATCACCCATGAAGAGGGTTTGAATTTATTTGACAAGGAAACAACTTGGCAGAAAGAAAAAATAACACGTCAAGTAGAGTCGCACACAATTTCTGGCCCATTATTCAAACCCGGAGTAAAAGTTGAAGGCTATGAGATCCATATGGGTCTGACAAAGTTTAATAATGGGTTCGTTCCTATGTTCGAGGGAGAAAAGGATGGGTACCCACTCGGGGTCACCGATAAAGATGGAACAATCATTGGAACTTACCTTCATGGGTTTCTCGACAATGATATTTTTCGTAACCTTTTATTGAGGCATGTGCGCCAAAAAAGAAATTTGTCTCACCCTGAAAAAGTATTCGATTATAAATTTTTCAGAAAACAGCAACTCGATCAACTAGGGCAACAAATATGTAGAGCATTAGATATGAATCAGATTGAAACATTTATCAACAACTAACAAGAAATATTATCAACTTAACCAGGACAGACTAAACTTTCAAGGCAGAGTTTTTTATTTTTTTGGTTTTTTTAGAAGGGAATTATTTTAAATGAAGTTAAGAAAATTATTATCTATTTTTATTATCGCGATAGTTCTAATGAAAACTTTTTCAGCTAACGCACAAAATAACAACGTCACACTTGAACCACTTGAAGTAAAAGCAATGAGGACCTCTGCACCTGAAAAAAGAATCCCTTCTTCTGTAACAATAATAACAAGGGAAGATATCGAAAAAACACAGGCTCGAACAGTTGCTGATGCATTAAAAGGAATCGTTGGGGTTGAAGTCAGCCCAACTGGAGGAATGGGTTCAACTACGAGTGTATTTATGCGTGCGAATGAATCCAACGCAACTCTGGTAATAATTGATGGAGCACGGGTCAATATCGGTTCTACCGGCTTATTTGATTTTGGACATTTAACTACGGATAACATAGAAAAAATAGAGATCCTCCGAGGCTCGCAATCAACTCTATGGGGACAGGATGCCATGGGGGGAGTTATCAATATAGTAACTCGAAAAGGAAAAGGCATTCCAACCCATTCATTATCTTTTGAAGGAGGAAGTTACGGCACATACAAAGAGTCAATTCAAAGTTCAGGAGTCATCAATGCGTATGATTATTCACTAAGTTTGTCACGCTTGGATGTATTTGACCAATTTAGTGCTGACAGTTCATGGCATGGAACTACTGAAGATGACCCTTATAAAAATACTACAATTTCCACGAGGTTTGGGCATGACTTGTCGACGAAAAAACGAGTCGAGCTTATGGGACGCTGGAGCAAGGGGCTCTATAATTACGACAAGAGTTCTGGCGCTGATGATGATCGATTCGGTAATAACGATCAGGTACAAGTATCAATACCTTATAAAATGGAAGTTAATGATCAGTGGAACTTCACGCTAACACCGGCTTACGCTTATCGTGATAATCTGTCTGTAAGCACCGGTTCAAGTGAAGCTTACACTAAATATCATTATTTTGATAAAACGACCAGCTTAGATCTGCAAAATAATTTAGCGTTAACAAAAGAGCTCTCCCTTATTTTCGGTGGAGAGTACAGGAACCAAGCTACAACATCAGTTGGCAATGACTACGATACTAAATTTGATAATTGGTCTAATTTCATACAAGCAAGCTATGACTATAAAAACCCATTAAACGAATATAAGAATTTTCTACTAACAACTGGCTACCGTCATGACTATCACAGCAACTGGGATAATAATGTCACATATAAGTTTGGAGCCGGTTACTACTTACCAAAAACTAACACACAATTTAATACGTCATGGGCAACTGCTTTTGTATCACCAACAACTGATCAACTATGGTACCCACCAGTTGCAACGAGTGCCAACCCTAATCTTCTTCCAGAAGAAAACAAAAGTTTTGAGTTTGGAATAAAGCAGATTATAAATAAAAGAACCAATATGACCATTACTTTCTTTAATGATTCTCACACTAATAAAATTGCTAACGATTCCGATTTTATTCCACAAAACATAGCCAAAGCACATTCGCGTGGGATTGAAACAGGAATTAATCTTGGGCTCCCGAAAAATTTTAATTTAGCTTTAAATCATACCTGGAATGAACATTATGATCAGGACAACCGCCCACTTATCAGAAGAGCAAAAACTAAATTTAATGCGACATTAACTCACACCTGGAAAGAAAAATTAGATTCACTATTAAATATTTATGTAAGAGGTCGAGCAACTGACACAAGCTTGTTAAAGCATACAGGAGGATATACTGTTGTCAGAACTGCTTTAGGTTATAAATTTAACGACAAATTAAAACTAACCTTAAGAGGCGAAAATTTACTAGATGAAGAATATGAAATAATTTATCCCGCTGGTACACCAGGCCGTTCTGGATACGCTGGATTTACTTATACGTTCAATTAATATCTCAAGCTTACAAAACTGTTTACCATTTAAAACTAGACCTCCTTAAAAGAAAGTCCAGTTTGAAAATAAAAAGAACCCGATGAAAAAACAAGCCAAGAGTGATCCAAGAAAAAGAAAAGGGCTCATTATTGTTAACACAGGTGAAGGGAAAGGAAAATCTACCGCAAGTTTTGGGCTGGCACTTCGCGCTGCGGGTAACAAGATGAATGTCTTTATCATGCAATTCATGAAAGGTCCCTGGAAAGCTGGCGAGCGAAAGGCACTAAAGGCACTATCGGAATATATCGAGTATGAAGCTATGGGTGATGGGTTTACATGGGATACGGAAAACCCTGAACAAGACAATAAAACAGCACGCAATGCCTTTGACAAAGTTAAAGAAAAGTTAATGAGCGGAAAATATCAGATGATCATATTAGATGAAATCAACTATGTCCTTGATTACCAATTTTTTCCGCTAGAAGAATTCTTAGAGACATTGCGAAACAAACCGAAAGATGTACATGTGGTTTGTACCGGACGTAATGCTCAAGAGAAGTTAATAGAAATGGCAGATCTGGTCACCGAAATGAAACTTATCAAGCATCCGTATGATGATCAAGGGATCCCTGCACAAAAAGGAATAGAATTTTGATGAACGTTTCAACTACAAACCTGAGCAATAATCAATTGAAAATAACATTTTTATTTTCAGCATTGTTGCATGTCGTAGGTTTTTATATCTTATCTGGTATTTCCTTTAATCAAACATTAAGATCTCCAGATATAGTTTCGATTAAAATCACGACTCACGTCGAGAAAAAAGGGATACAAGCCGTGAATGTGAAACATGTAAAACAACAGAACCCAAAACAGTCAACCCATTCACCTAAACTAGTTTCCACTACTCTCAATGAAGTTTTTGGTTCGAAACCAACCCTAACCTACAACACAAATAACCGGTCGCAGCCAAGCAAAATAATATTGCAAGCAAAACTCCCTAAAGACATAGGTCGATTAAAATTAACCTTAAACAATAGTCCCTCCCCTTCTTTAATAGAACACCAAAGATTTTTTACAAAAGAAATTTCAACAGCTGCGCCAAAGCCAATCCACAAAAACCAACCTTCGCATCACAACACAAATACTTCTGCAACTTCTATCAAGTTCATAGAGGTCTTGTCAAAATCAACTTTACTTGACAATCCTCAAGCGCACATTAGTTCGAAGGTTCAAGTTGATGACCCAATGAATTTTAATCCTATTCCGTTATATCAAGGAAATGTAAAGAAAAAGAGTAGGCGTTTTATTCCTAATGCACGGAATGTCTCCCTTACTCATGGTTTTACAGAAGAGTCTTTGGCTTCACCGCAAAGCACAGCTATGGTAAAAGCCGAACAACCTACAACCAATTTTTCCTCATTAGATTTAGGAGAACTACATCGAGGTTTTCATGGAAAAATTTGGCAGAGGGTAGCGAAAGTAAAATACTACCCGAGGATGGCTCGCAAAAGAGGATTTGAAGGAAGACCGATAGTCGCTTTCACCCTTGGGAAAAAAGGAGATCTTGTTAACTTAAAAATAGTTGAAGCTGCTAACTATGATTTGCTCAATGAAGCGGCCCTAGAAACTATCCGACGTGGAATCCCTTATCCGCCTATCCCCGAGCCTCTTGGTAAAAATTTCATTTCATTCAAACTTCCGATTTCATATGTTCTGGAGCGATAATGATTCCTTTAAGGGTTAAATTCATATTAGTGCTCTTCTATTTTCTATCTGGAGTCTGTCCATCCTATGGTGAAGTATTGCAAATAGATAATAATTATGATGGAAAGATGGATCAGTGGCACCACATGTCAGACGATAATAAGATTATAAAAATTGAATACGACAATAATGGAGACGGGAAAATAGACCAGACTGACATATATGAAAAAAATAAAACACCTGTTCGAGTAGAAGTCGATCGCAATTTCGACGGTAACACGGATCAGTTTCAGTATTATCGTACAGATGGATCACTTGAGAAAATCGAAAAAGATACCGAATTTTCAGGAAAAATAAACCGAAAAGAAAACTTCAATACTAACGGCCTTTTAACAAATATTGAAATAGATAGTAATGGTGATGAGAAAATGGACGGATGGCAAAACTTTAATGATCAAGGTAAAATAATGAACGCCGAATATGACACGGAACACAATGGGAAGGTAGACCGATGGGAGATTTTCGGCTCAAATGAAACTATTAAGATAGCTCAATTTGATACTAACAAAGACAGTAAACCAGATCAGTTTCAATACTTCTATCCATCGGGCACACTAAAAAAGATAGAATTTGACACAAATTTAAACGGGCAGATTGACCGCTGGGAATTTTACAAGAAAGATGAAAAACTTGATCGCGTTGAATTGGATAGGAATCACGATGGCAAACCAGATATGATCAAACACAAATAACTGGAGTTCTTATGAAAGGACTGTCTATTGAAGTAACATTAATCACCTCTGTCGTAGTTTTTATGTCCTCCTGTGCTCCTCCTCAACCCACCAAAATAGTTCCTGCAGAATTTAAAGCCGGGCAAAACTATTACCACAGAGTATGTGCTAATTGTCACGGCGCAGATGCACTTGGAAAACAAACAAGAGCGCCTGGACTCATCGACCCAGAGTATTTATCTGAAAATTTTTCTGATGAGGAAATTTATATTCAGATAATTGAAGGCTCTGATAAAATGCCTTCTCAACGAAGCAAAGTGTCAGATCCCGAAGTCGCCGAAATAATCAAGTATCTTCGTTATTCCCAAAAAGCAGCAGGCAATATTGTTGAAGAAGATGAACCAGACGATGGCGATGAAGAATAGTTTCCCAACATTATCATAATCATTGACAGGCAAAGCCTTTTTGGCTAGATTGATCCGCTTTTAATATATTTTTTACCACTCGACAACAACCAATTTATTGGAGCAAGAAAGTATGCCCGGCAAGAAAAACTATATTCAAGAATTATTTTCAGAACGTCTTGGAGGAAATAGCTTTGGCAAAGACACCAAGATCTATAAATTCGAAAAAATAAAACGTGCTAAACGTTCAACAATGGAAGCAAATCCCACAAAAGAACTTTTTGATTTGGGTGTTGGTGAACCCGATGAAATGGCTTTTCCTGATGTAATCAAAACTCTTCAACTAGAAGCCGAAAAACCTGAAAACAGAGGCTATACCGATAATGGAATTCAGGAGTTTAAAGATGCCGCAGTAAAATATATGGAGAATGTCTTTGGTGTTAAAGGGTTGGATGCAGAAAAAAATGTAAACCATACTATTGGTTCAAAGCCTGCTCTTGCCATGCTGCCATCTATCTTCATCAACCCAGGAGACATTACCTTAATAACGGTTCCAGGATATCCCGTGATGGGAACCCACACTCAATACCTTGGTGGCGAGGTAGTACATCTGCCTCTCACGAAGGAAAATAATTTTCTACCTGACCTTAATTCAATATCACAAGATGTTGCTAAGCGGGCCAAGCTTCTCTACATCAACTATCCCAACAATCCAACGGGTGCAAACGCTACTCGTTCATTTTATGAAGAGGTAGTTGAATTCGCCAAAAAAAATGATGTGGTAGTGATACAAGATGCTGCTTATGCTGCGCTAAATTTTGATGAGAAACTAACAAGCTTTCTATCTGTCCCAGGAGCCATGGATGTAGGGGTTGAACTTCACTCTCTCTCAAAATCCTATAACATGACCGGATGGAGAATCGCCTTTGTGGTTGGTAATGAATTAATAGTGAAGGGTGTTGCTCATGTAAAAGATAACATTGACTCCGGACAGTTTGCTGCCATTCAAAAAGCCGCGGTCTACGCCCTTGAACACCCAGAAATTACCAAGGCAATCCTTAATAAATATCGTCGCAGGTTGAGTAACCTTGTAGAGGCTCTAAACTCTGCCGGGTTTGATGCACATATGTCTGGAGGATCTTTTTTTCTCTATGTAGAAGCTCCCAAAGGAATAAAGGGCGGAAAACGTTTTAAAACAGGAGAAGAGTTTTCCCAATACCTCATCAAAGAAATGATGATCTCCACCGTCCCATGGGACGATGTCGGACACTTTATCCGATTTTCTGCAACCTTTGCTGCCAAGGGAGTCATCGAGGAGACAAGAATCATCAATGGAATTAAAAGCAGATTATCATCTGTGGAGTTTGAGTTTTAATCGAGCAACCATGGGGAAGTTCTAAATTTTAAAAATAAAGATGATAAGCTTGTTCAAACTTTAAAATATATTTGGGAAAGTTCCATCTTTGTTTCTCAAGCATTCTATCAAATGCCTCACATCATTGCCTATATTGGGATAGGATCCAACCTTGGCACTCCGGAGAAAAATTGCACAAAGGCTATTGAAAAAATATCTAGTGCCAAAGATATAAAAATTATATCCAAGGCATCTTTTTACCAAACCGAACCAATCGGAGGAGTTCAGCAAGGTTGGTTTGTCAACTCAGCGATTGAAATTGAAACTGATCTACCCCCCGAAAACTTGCTGTCTGTTTTACTAAACTTGGAATTGGTAATGGGAAGAACCAGAAAAGAGAAATGGGGTCCGCGCTTGATTGATCTTGACCTGTTATTTTATGGCAACCTCGTCTTAGACAACAAAAGCCTCACTCTACCCCACCCTGAAATTCAAAACCGAAAGTTCGTTTTAACCCCCATGAGTGAGATTGCAGAAAACCTCATCCATCCTACTCTTAAAAAGACTATCAAAACTCTTCTTCAAGAATCGTCGGATGTAACTATTGTCAAAAAAATAAAAAATCCTAATCCAAATCATCGAGATTAATCGTTTCCATAGAATCCAAAGCACTCGACATAAGCTCTTCCCATGGATAAAGTCGCTCGTCAGCTTCCAAATATTTTATCTTACAGCTTGTACCTGGGTGGTCTGGCATAAAAACCGAGCAACAGTCCAGTTGAGGTTCTATACTGATATCATAGGTTCCTATTTGTTTTGCATGCATAATTATTTCCTGTTTATTCATTCCAATCAAAGGCCGTAAAATGCTCATTGGTACAACGCAAGATACCGCCATTAGATTCTTTAAAGTTTGAGAAGCAACTTGCCCCACCGATTCACCGGTGACCAATCCTTGATAATTTTTCAATTCTGCTAAAGCATGTGCGATTCGATACATCATTCTACGATAGAGTACTACTCGATTAGAATCGGTACAGTGATCTCGTATTGCTACCTGGATATCTTGAAATGAAATAACGTATAGTTTGCCACCACCTTGAAATCGATTGAGGGTATGCGCCAAGCGAACAACTTTATCGTATCCTCCTCGACCAAGAAAAGTACGGTTGTCAAAAAACATACTATGAACACGGCAGCCTCGAGTCATGAGCTTAAAGGTTGATACCGGACTGTCAATTCCTCCTGATAGCAAGCTAAGAACCTGACCCGAACTGCCTACTGGTAATCCCTTGAGTCCAGATACTCGGTTATCAAAAACTATAGTTTCCTGAGGACCAATTTCGACTTCAAGAACAAAGTCGGCACCATTAATATCAACAGACAAACCATTACTAGAAAGTGCTTCCATAATTCGAGATCCAACCTCAAAGTCAAACTCTTTTGATGTAAAGGGAAATGACTTGTTAGAACGTCTTGTCCTAACACAAAATTTGAGTTTCCCAAAGACTTGGAGTTTAGACTGAATTAGACTAATTCCAAGCTGAGCGATTTTATCAAAATCTGGCTCCATTGAATTCCCTATACTAATCGAAGCTATTCCAGGAATTTGTGTTAGGCGTGAAGTACATTTTTCAGCATCAGTCAAATCAACACGACCGAGGATACGACCATGTATTTTAAAGATTTTGATATTTTTAAGATCTCTTAGGGCATACCGGATATTGCTGACAAGCTGGTTCTCGAAATGCCTTCGATTTCTGCCTTTGAGCCCAATCTCGTCGTAACGGATAAGAAGAGTTTTTGTTTTCATCAATTTCTGGAATATTTTTCTCTAAAGGCTGGATACAAACCCTGATAAGCTATAGAAAATTCTTTGAGGAATAAGTCGACGTCTTCAATGGTATTATTCCCAGAAAAAGATACTCGCAAACTACAGCGCGCTTCTTCTTCAGACAAACCTATTCCCGTTAAAATTTTTGAAGGTTTTTTTGAACTTGCGCTACAAGCACTTCCCAAGCCAACAAAGATATTTTTTTCTTCCAGGTGATGCAAAAGCACTTCTCCTTCTACAGGCGCAAAACTGAAGTTGGCAATGGAGGGAGATTGTTTTTGCAGGTCATCGGTAACCAGCGAGTTGAAACGAATATCTAGTTCAGGAAGTTGATCATTCAACTCACATAGGCCTTGGACTAATCTGTTGTTAAGAAAATTGAAGTGATCTTGCATTTCATCAGTTCGTTCAACAGCAAGTACTATTGCTCTTGCCATCGCACGAATCAGTGGAACAGGAAGGGTTCCTGAACGAACTCCATCCTGCTGTCGACCACCATGGATAATAGGGGTAATCGATAGCCTTGAGTCATAAACCAAAAGACCGATACCTTTCGGCCCATGAATTTTATGGCCTGACAATGAATAAGCAGCCAGGCCAGGCCACATCTTAGATGAAATTTTCATGATACTCACAGCCTGCACTCCATCTATAAACAACCGAGTATCTGGTGAATTTATATGCAATGCCTCAAAAACCGAAATGGGATCATTCACCGTTCCAAGTTCATTATTGACGTGAGAAAGACATAAAAGCCGAGACTGACTTTTAGTTAAGACGGAGGACTGTTTAAGGTCTAGCCTGCCTTCGGTTTGGTATTCAAGTAAGCTAAGAGGATTGTTGCCAAGCGAACCAAGATATGCCACTGGTTCAAGTATACTAGGATGTTCCAGCCCAAGGTAAGCAACTTTTTTACCTAAAAAGCAAAACCCCTTAATAAAAAGATTATTTGCCTCAGTGCCACCACTTGTAAAAACAATTTTATGTGTGGAGGGAATATTTAGAGCGCTAACAATGTCCTGCTTTGCTCGTTCTACTTTTTTCTTTGCATCAAGTCCAATAGAGTAAATGGTTTCAGGGTTGGCAAAATCCGAATCCATTGATTCCTTCAAAACATCCATTACCTTCGGAGATATGGCAGTGGTTGCGGCGTTATCAAGATATATCATGTTTTAAATGCAAGACGATGTAGAGTGTCAACCTTGATACGGATCCATGAGACCTTGCTCAATATTTAATTGATCTAAAATTCTTGCGACCACAAAATTAACCAGGTCCTCAAATGTTTTTTGTCCTGAATAAAACCCAGGTGACGCGGGTAATATATGAGCGCCTGCTTGGTCAAGAGCCAAAAGATTTTTCAAATGAATGGTACTGAAAGGAGTTTCTCTCGGCACAATGATTAGTTTACGTTTTTCCTTCAGGATCACATCAGCTGCTCTTTCTACCATTGTCGTAGAAACACCTGAAGCAATCCTTCCTACTGTCCCCATACTCGCAGGAACAATAACCATCCCATCAGTGTGAAACGAACCACTTGCGATACAAGTGTTGATTTTTGAATTTTTGTAGAGAGTTACATTATCTCCAGAAAAATAAGAAGTTTTTAAACTCAACTCAAGCTTAAGTAATTCAATCCCTCGCTCAGATATCACAACATGTAATTCTGAACGATCTTTAAGCACATCAAATAATCGTTTTGCATAGCAGACACCGCTGGCCCCTGTGATTGCAAGTATCAATCGTTTCATCTCATGACTCTATTAACTGGTGGACGTCTTCACATAATTGAGTGTGAATATCTTCAATTGCCCCACTACTTTTTATTCTTTTTATATTAGTTCCCTGAAACGAATCAAATATTTTTTGGACCTGTTTGAGATACTCCAGCTTCTCGAACGAACTATGTGACCCACGGGAACTTTCAATTCTCGCTAAGCATTCTTCAGGTGGCGCTGTAAATATATAAGCCCTATCGGGTACCGGTGCAAAATTTTCATTCTCACGGAGAATACTGTCTGGATCCAACCCCAGTGCCCCTTGATAAGCAGCCGTCGAATAATAGTACCTATCCAGAAGAACAACTTTATTTGCACTCAATGAAGGAGTTATGTTATTTTCCACATCTTCTCGTCGATCTTCAATGAACCAGGAAAGCTCTTCTTCCCGAGTTACATCACCTCTCCCAACGGTTAGTATCTTCCTTATTTTCTGCCCCCAGACACCGTCCGTTGGTTCCCTGAAACGAGAAACAGGAATTCCTATTTTATTTAAATACACTTCCATTTCCTTACACTGAGTGCTCTTCCCAGTACCATCTATTCCCTCAAAAACAATCAGCCAACCGCGTCCCGACACAAAGCTTCTCCGGATAAAAGTTTTAAGGAAGTAATACTACATTATTTTTATTAGATAATGTGGGCTTTTTGATAAGGAGGGAGATAAGTAAATCCAGGCTACGATGGAGTGACTTACGGGGAGGGAGTTTTACAAGTGCTTGCCATTCTATTTATCTGCTCGACATCTGGGTTCATGATACTCAATTTACTCAGACACCCATTGGTATTTAAAAAAAGATCTCCTTTTTTATTTACATGAAAAATTTTATCACTTTTCTTATGCTGTATATCGGCTCTAAACTTATGGCTGCGCCCTTCAATGACCGTAAGTTTTACGTCTTTAAGATATTTTCCTATGGCCTTCTCTCCTAGAGATTGATCACATGCTTTATCAATTCCAACCTCACTCCATAAAGCCGTACAACTTATCTGTAACTTATTCAAAGCCGCCAAGGATACCATGTATGTTTTAGCAATAGCTTTAGCTTGATTCGACAGCTGCATCTTATAAAATCCTCCAATTACGGCCAATGCTATGAGTACTCGAATGATCCATGTTTTAACGGGAGGCTCACTTCTCTTGGCGTCCTCAGGAGGAGCCTTTTTTTTCTTTTTTTTCTTTTTTTTCTTTT
>AQTY01000023.1 GCA_000372225.1 Candidatus Nitromaritima sp. SCGC AAA288-L16
AACTGGAGTGCGATTGTGACTGTGGAAACTAAGGAGTTAGATAAGATTGGGTTAGGAGTTGATTTTGTGGTCCTTAAGAAAAATGTTGCGGATATTTTAAGTCGCCTTGACTATAAAAATATTAACGAGGTTCCACCTTTTGACTTGGAAAACCCTTCTGCTGAAAATATTTCTCGATGGCTGTTTGGCGAATTGGCTACTTTGATGAATAGCGATAATGCTCGTTTAAAAAGGGTCGAAATTAAAGAGTTTGATGACTGCGGCGCCGCTTACTTTGAATAGGAAAACTTTTTGTTTCATCGTAATTAAGTTTTTAAAATTTTGAAGACATTATTTTTATTTTACCCCCCCTACAAGAGTATTTTTTTATATGTCGAATAATTAGTTAATCTATTTCACTAAAAAGGCGCCTTCCTGGCAAGCAAAGCCCTTTTTAGATTAGAATTTATTGTGAATTTCCAGAAGTTAGATTTATCAACATACTCTTAGCAGAATTTATGGTTCATCACTTGATCGAAGATCTCATCCTTTTATTGCTAGTTTCCCTGCCTATAAACATCGTATTTCATCGGATTAAACTTCCCTCGGTAATGGGGTACCTAATTGCTGGAGTTTTAATTGGGCCCCACGGATTGAAGCTGATTTCAGATGTTTCGGCGGTAAAGGAACTAGCAGAAATAGGAGTGGTTTTGCTTTTATTTGTGATTGGTTTGGAGTTTTCTCTAGGGCGATTACTCAAAAATTTAACTTCAGTTCTAGGCGCCGGTAGTCTTCAACTGGGAATGACCACACTTGCCGCATGGTTTGTTTTTGTGGAAATAAATTTTCAACAAAATCAAAGCATTGCTCTAGGCTTGATCATTGCTTTGAGTAGTACAGCAATCGTTCTGAAAATGATTACCGATAACGCTGAGATAGATACGCTGTCTGGGAAACTTTGTATTGGCATTCTCCTGTTTCAAGATTTATGCGTGGTTCCAATCATGCTTCTTTTACCTCTTCTTGGTCAGTCAGAAGTTCACACTAGTTTTGATTTTATATTCGAGGTAGCTAAATCACTTGTTGCAGTAGTAGGCATTTACTTCCTGTCTCGATTGATTGTCCCGAAAGCTTTGGCGTGGATTGCCCGTGTAGGGAACAAGGAACATCTCACCTTATCTGTAGTATTCATAATTCTTATCACTGGTTGGGTATCTCAGGAAATGGGCTTGACTCTGGCCATGGGAGCCCTGATTGCCGGGATGATTATTTCTGAATCGGAATATAACCATCAGATTATCCTTGATATCTTGCCCTTGAGAGACTATTTCAGCAGTATTTTCTTTATTTCTGTTGGTATGCTTTTGGAAATAGATGTATTTACGAATTCTATTTTGACTTGTCTGGCACTTACTGTGCTTGTAGTTCTGGTTAAAGGAGTACTTACTACTTTATCCTGTCTACTTGTTCGGGTGCCTTTAAGAATTTCTTTTGTAGTAGGCCTGCGGTTGGCTCAAGTTGGAGAATTTTCTCTGATTCTCTCAGCGATGGCATTAAACCAAGGATTATTCGACTCGCATCAGTACCAGATGCTACTCATTGTTTCCATTCTTTCTATGCTTTTGGCTCCGCTATTGATCCAGGTTTCTACCGGACTTTCAATTAAGTTGTTTTCTAAATGGAAGTCCAAAGAAATCACTTCAAATGAGGGTAAGGACCCTAAGCTAAAAGACCATGTTGTCATTGTTGGATACGGCGTTGGCGGCAGGACACTTGCTCAGGTGCTTCTTGAAGCGAAAATTCCTTTTGTAGTTCTAGAATTGGACGGTGAGCGAGTAAGGAGAGCTTTGACGGAAGGAGTCACCACTCTTTATGGTGATTGCGCACAAGAGCAGACATTGATCCGAGCCGGTTTAAGAGATGCTCGTATGATAGTTATAAAAATTTCAGACTACGCAGTTACGGAAAAAACAGTTCGTCTTTCACGGAAGATTAATCCCCAAGCCAATATCATGGTCCGGACCCGGCGAACCGATCAAGTTGAGGAACTTAAAAATGCGGGAGCGGATCAGGTAATTCCAGAAGAATTTGAGACGTCTATAGAGATTTTTTCTAGAGTGCTGCGAGACTATCACGTTCCTAATAATATTATTGAGCAACAGGTGGAATTGATCAGGTTGGAAGGTTATAGCATGTTTCGGGGTTTGGCTTTAAATACAGAAAGTTTGAAGAAGTTTTCCACCTATTTGACGAATACTCTTACGGAGTCTTACTTGGTGTCGGAAGAGAGCTGGGCTTGTGGAAAAACAGTAGGGGATATAAATATTCCCGCTAGAACTGGGGCGATTATTGTTGCCGTGGTAAGCAAAAATAAGCCGCATGCCAACCCTGACCAAAAATTTATTGTCCAGTCTGGCGATAATTTTATTCTTCTGGGCAGTCATATTCAATTAGACCATTCATTAAAGATGTTAAGATATGGTCACAGAGGTGGAGAGGAAAAAAGTAATTTAAAATGAAGGCAAGGACTTTCTTAAATAGCCTTTTAGATTAAAGGTTTTGGCCTGATATTAAATAGCGTAAGACAGACTAATAAATTTAGGTGCGATGGATTTTACGCAAACCTTTGTGTGCAAAATACATTAACAACTTTGATCCTCAAAAATATGAGGGTTATTTCTCTATAGGGGTGGTAAATGCCGCTTTGGTTGATAATCGGTATTGGTAGTTTTATAGGTGGTATTTTGAGGTATTGGATTAGCGGATGGGTTCAAAGTGGTACCCTAACTTTTCCCTTGGGAACGCTTAGTGTTAATTTTATAGGGAGCTTGATTTTGAGTCTAATAATGTACCTTTCTGAGCACGCAGGACTTTTTAGTGAGGAGGTTCGAGTTTTTTGGACTATTGGACTATTGGGATCGTTTACCACGATGTCTACATTTAGTTACGAGTCTTTTCGGTTACTTGAACAAAACGAAAATATACTGTTTGGGTTGAATATTGCGGGTACGTTGATCTTGACGCTAGCAGCTGTTTATATGGGGAAGCTTATTGTTCTTAATTTTATGGTGGGGGCAAAATGAAAAAAGAAAATATGAAAATTATTTACTACAATAGTGCTACAGGATAAATGCATATTCCCCCCCGCCACATTATATCTGACAGGCGAAGGTACGCTGATTTGTTTTTAGGAAATAGGAGGTTCTTTTGGTGCTTTATAGGGAAATTGAAAATTGTAGAATTTGCGGAAACCCTCAACTAGATTTAATTTTGAATCTGGGAAAGTTCTCTCTCTCAGGTATTTTCCCAAGATCTAAAAGTGAAGAAGTTCCAGCTGGTCCATTGAATTTGATTAAATGCAACGAAGAGAGTTCCAAAAATTCATGTGGTTTGGTTCAATTAAGGGAAAGCTATAAACCTGAGTTAATGTATGGACAAAATTATGGCTATCGATCTGGGCTTAATAATTCGATGGTGCAACATCTTTGTAGCAAGGTTAAAAAGATCTTAGACTGTGTAAGCTTAAACCCTGAAGATATTGTTGTTGATATAGGAAGCAACGATAGTACTCTATTGCGAGCTTATCCAAATAAGAAATTAAGCTTAGTAGGGTTTGACCCAACTGGGACAAAGTTTAAAAGTTTCTACCCCGATCATATTACTCTTGTAGCTGATTTTTTTAACTCAAAGTTGTTTAAAAATATCTTTGGGAACAAAAAAGCAAAAGTAATTACCTCGATTGCCATGTTTTATGATCTTGAAGACCCTATAACCTTTATCCGAGAGATCTACGATATTTTATGTGAAGATGGAATTTGGGTGTTGGAGCAGAGTTATATGCCTCGGATGCTGGAAGTTAATGCATTTGATACAATTTGCCATGAACATCTCGCATATTATCGTTTAAAACAAATCTACTGGATGATGAATAAAGTTGGATTTAAGATTGTCGATATCGAGTTTAATGAAACAAATGGCGGAAGTTTTTCTATTACTGTAGCAAAACCAGAGTTTCCTTTGCCAGAAACACCTTCTCTTAAAAAGTTGTTAATAGAAGAGGAAAATAAAAGTCTGAATACTAGTAGACCTTATGATGAGTTTAGAGGGAAAGTTTTTGAATTTAAAATTCAAATACGAGAACTTTTAAATAAAATTCATGATGAAAAAGGAGTGGTTATAGGTTATGGAGCCTCAACTAAAGGAAATATAATTTTGCAATTTGCTGACATAACATCAAAAGATATACCATATATCGGAGAAGTGAATGCTGATAAGTTTGGATGCTATACCCCTGGAACATTGATCCCTATTATTTCGGAAGAGGAGGCGAGAGAAATGAACCCAGATTATTTTTTTATTTTTCCTTGGCATTTTAAAGAATTCATTCTTGAAAAAGAAAAAACTAAGCGCAATAAAAAAATAGCTCTTCTTTTTCCACTTCCGTCAATAGAAACTTTTAGATAAAAGAGTTTTAGGGGTATGCGGAGTGGTGACGAGATTTCTCGAATTATCATTTATCAAAAACAAACAGCAATCTAGCTAAGTAGATAGTTGTTTTTAGAGGTTGTTTTTTTGCAAGAACACACTTTCCATAGTCCCAGGTTTTATTGGAGTCATGTTTAGGATTATTTATGGTGCAGATCATTTTTAGCAAGCACCCCTTTTTTTGAGGATTTATTCATAACTAGTGCAGTGTTTTTGAGGGAATAAATTTTTATCGCTTATGAAAAGATATTTTGGTTCTTGATGTTTAAGAATTTACATTGCTTGATTAAAATATTTTTCCGAAGAATATTAAAGACATCTGATGGGCTTAAAAAACAATGTTGTTATTTTTTATTTAGAATTTTTTGCGAATAAATTTTGTGTTCGGGCATGCTACTTTTTAGGTAGAGTTGAGTTATAGGTTGTAAATGTGATTACCGTGCCGACACTTTTCTGTAAATTAATGGCATAGTCGCCGAAGATTGTGAACTTATAATGGCAGGCCAAAAGGACAAATTTTTAAAGGGTAAGCGAATTTCTCCTGTTCCCATAGTAGATGAGTTAAGCGTAAAAGACTTGATTGATAACTACTTTAATGGATACAACGCTGCCCGTATTCAAGAGCTTTGCCATCTGATTTCCGAGAAAATGTCATCTCAGGATGTCTATGTTGGTTTTAGTCTTTCAGGCGCATTAACTCCGGCGGGTTTGGGCTCATCCTGTATTGTCCCGATGATAAGGTCTGGCATGATTGACTATATTGTGACGACTGGAGCCAATTTGTATCATGATTTACATCACTCCTTGGACCTTCCGCTGACCCAAGGGACGCCTTTCGTTAACGATAATGAATTGTTCGAAAAGGATATTATCCGTATTTACGACATTTTCATGGAATACGAAGTGTTGGCTGCAACTGACAATTGGTTGATGCGGACATTTTCAAGACCAGAATTTCAAAAGCGAATGGGAACGCGGGAGTTACATTATTTGCTAGGGAAATTTGCTGATGAAGTTGAACAAGAACGCGGAACAGTCGGGAAAAGTTTTATTGCAGAAGCATACCGCTATGAAGTTCCTATCTATACTTCGTCACCGGGAGATAGTACGCTGGGGTTGGATATTGCGGCACTCAACCTAGTCGGGAAAGATATCTACATAGATTCCTCTATTGATGTAAATGAAACAGCTGCTCTGATTCTTGAGGCGAAGCAAATTGGCAAAAGTGGTGTTGTCGTGTGGGGAGGAGGGTCGCCAAAAAACTTTATTTTACAGCCTGAGCCTGCTCTACAGGAAGTTCTTGGTTTTGACATTAAAGGGCATGATTATTTTGTTCAAGTTACCGATGCACGCCCAGATACAGGAGGACTTTCAGGGGCGACGCCAAATGAAGCCGTGAGTTGGGCTAAGATAGACCCCGATACTGTAAATCAATCAGTTGTTTGCTATAGTGATGCGACGATTGTCATGCCTTTGTTAACAGCATATCTTGAAAGTTGCAAAATAAGGCGCAAGCCAAAACGACTATATAAAAAGCTTCCTAAGTTAACAGATAAGCTTCGTAAAAAGTTTTTGCAACAGAAAGATCTTATTTTAGGGAAGCGCAGTGTGGCTGATACGATTCAGTTCCTCAAGGGAAGCAAGGCTTAGGTCTGAATCTTTATTGAAAAGGCTTTCTCTTCTCAACGTTAGATAAATTTCATGTGTGAACCAAGAGGGTAATATGAAATCGAGCGATTGTACGTTGTTTAGTGGTGGTGCCAAAGGAGCAGAGGAAGAATTTGGTGTCCAGGCAGAAAAAAATGGAGTAGAAGAGGTGTGCTTTACTTTTGATGACCACTCAACAAATCGTAAGCGCGGTGTGCATTTCTTAACTAATGAAGAGCTGATAAAAGGGGAGGTCAGTTTGGCCTACGTGTCCAAACTGATGAACCGATCTTACACGCATGGTCCAAAACTAAAAAAAGTATTGCAAAGCATCTGGCATCAAATCAATAGTGCTGAAGAAGTTTTTGTTGTTGGGAAAATCCTTAACGATGGAACTGTTAAGGGGGGTACAGGGTGGGGGGCTGAATTTGCGAAACTGTGCAATAAGCCGCTGTGCGTATTTGATCAAGATACAAAAGAGTGGTTGAAGTGGAATCAAAATCGATGGGGAAAGGTGTCTCCAAAAATAAAGAAGAAACATTTTGCCGGTGGGGGTACTAGATTTTTAACGCCCGAGGGGAAAAAAGCGATCGCGGATTTATATGCAGGATCATTTAAATAAGTCGATAATTTAAGTGGGCGTATCCTCAAAAGTGAATTCTAGTGAGCGGGAAGAATTTAGAGAAGTAATCTTAGGCGAAATAGAATCCCAGAAGCATCAAATAGCAAGCCTATTAAAGTCGATTAAACCTATTGCGCCGGATAATGCGATAGGACGTCTTACTCGGATGGAAGCCATTGGAAGTAAGGGTATCAGTGAAGCATCGTTGGGCTCTGCACAAAGAAAACTAGCTAGGTTAGAAATCGCGCTGAATAAAATCGAGAACCCAGAGTTTGGAGTTTGCATCCGATGTTCGAGCCCGATCCCAAAAGGTCGTATGATTTTGATGCCGGAAATCGTTACTTGCGTTAATTGTGCCGACATAAAGAAAGGTTCTATGGGCAGGCTTTGATCAAGACCAACTAGTCTTTAGAGACTATTGTGATACTAATACTAAGTTTAGGCGAGAGTTAAGACGAATAATTTCTTTTGATTTTAAACTAATTTTTAACGATATGGGCTTATAGCTATTGTTATAAGTCCTTTTTGTGTTTTGCAAATTTAATAATGATCATAGCCAATAATCTTGAAAAGTCTTTTGGACCTCAGAGCCTATTTGAAGGAGTGTCTTTCCTTATTAATGAAGGTGAGCGCGTTGGATTAGTTGGTAAAAATGGGACAGGAAAATCTACTTTATTCAAGATGATTTTGTGTCAGGAGAGCCCAGATTCTGGAACTCTTACTACTCCAAAAGGCTATCGGATTGGTACTTTAGAGCAAATAATATGTTTTACTCAACCGACTGTCCTTGAAGAGTGTGTCAAGGTGTTGAGCCCTGATAAACAATGGGATCATTACAAGGCGGAGATCATACTTTCTGGGTTAGGTTTTTCGGAGAAGGATTTCCTTAAAGATCCTGCAACTTTCAGTGGAGGTTATCAGGTAAGAATAAACCTTTGCAAGGCTTTGTTAGCCAATCCCAATATGCTTCTTCTTGATGAACCGACTAACTATCTGGACATACTTTCACTCCGTTGGTTGAAAGAATATCTAAATAAATGGCCTGGAGAAATGTTACTCATCACTCACGACCGTGACTTTATGGATAAGGTCACAACCCACACACTTGGTTTGCATCGTAAACAAGCGAAAAAAGTAAAAGGAGATACTGTTAAGTTTTATGAACAAATTATTCAAGAAGAAGAAGCTTACGAGTTAACGCGTAAAAACTTGGAAAGTAAACGAAAAGAGATGCAGTTACTTATAGATCGATTTCGAGCCAAGGCTTCCAAGGCTTCCATGGCGCAGTCAAGATTGAAAATGATGAAAAAAATGGGAACCATGGAAAAACTGGATACTGAAAAAAACCTTGGATTCAGATTCAACCATTTTTCGTGTCCGGGGAAAGTAGTCATGACAATGAGTGATATTTCTTTTTCTTACAACGGTAAACAGAAAAGCAATATTTTTTCTAACCTGTCATTTTCGATTGGAAGGAGGGATCGCATAGGAATTATTGGGGCCAATGGAAAAGGCAAATCAACTCTGCTCAATTGCCTGGCTGGTGATCTAGTACTGAATTCTGGTTTAATCAAAAAGCACCCAGCTGTCCGTTTAGGACACTTTGGCCAGACTAATATCGATCGACTAGAACCGCAGAACCGTGTGCTGGATGAAATTCTCCGTACTAACCCCAGCTTATCTCTACAAGCTGCTCATACCATATGCGGTGCCATGATGTTTGAGGGAGACTTAAGTAAGAAGAAGGTGAGCGTGTTATCTGGAGGAGAAAGAAGCCGGGTTTTGCTAGGGAAAATAATTTCTCATCCCACCAATGTCTTGCTTTTGGACGAGCCTTCTCATCACTTAGATGTTGAGTCTATAGAGGCCTTGATTGAAGAGTTGGATGATTATGCAGGTGCTTTAGTGATTGTTACTCACTCTGAACTCATTCTTAAAACCTTGGCTAAAAATTTAATCATTTTTCATCAAGGTCGAGCAGAATATTTTCATGGAGGATACGACCACTTTTTAGAAAAAGTTGGTTGGGAGGGAGAACCGACTACAGCAAAAAAAGAAAAAACTAAAATTAACAAAAAAGAGGCCCGTAGATTACGTGCCTTAGAGAGGCAAAAAGAGGGAATCAGTTGACAGTTAGTCTAATAAGTAATTGAGAACGTCGATGGTTGGATAAATTAGCTTTATAATTGTAAGTATACTAAGGACCAAAAGAAACTAGAGATAACGGGGACCCAAGCAACGGGGTGGAAGCCCATCGAAGGGTACCTTATTCGGAAGACAATGAAAGGGGGATCGCCTTCAATGGACTTCCGGGGAGGAGCTACTGCTACGCGACAAACTGTAACACTTGAAACGAAACGTTTCAAGTGTTTTTTAATTAAATTTCAAGTATTTATTTAAGTTGGTTTTATTCATTAAACGATATTCTTGTGTAGGGGGGGATGAAATTTTCACTTTGGGCTATTACAACCAAAGACCATGGATATAAAAATAATCTAATCTATTTTTTGATTTTCTGATCTACCCTTTGCTTTGGCAACTTTGACGAATTGCCTAATTTTTTTGCCAAACTAAAAAGTAGCCAAAGGGCCAAGAAACCGAATGTCATTCCATAAATTATGTAGGTCCCTCTGTCCATGTTTTCGTCTTTATTTAATCATTAAACTAAACTTTGCATACTAAAATATGGTTATGATACTCGATAAAATGGTCTTTCATAAATTATTTTAATTTTTATGTAAGATTGATAATTTGTTCGCTGTGTTTTAAAACAATGCCTTCAATAGAAAAATTCGACGTATTACCTACTAAATTGTTTTTGTTTAAATAAAATTATTTTGTCTGCGTTATTCTTAAATTAAAGGCATTTAATAGATGATTAACTTTAGGTTAATGTTTATCAACTAGCCTGCCCTACATAGTTTAATTGCATAACTACTTAATTAAGATTATCGAAAAATGGTGAAGTCTTCCAGAGGCTTTTACCCCTATAAGTGGATAAGAAGAAATGCTTCAAGTTTCTTGGTCTTACTGTTGTGTTTGAATTGGCATATGCGTTATTTTGGGGTGATAATTTGAGGCTAAACTCTTTATAAATAGTCCCCCGCTTATGCTGAAAACAGTGCTAATGAATTATTGAAAAAATATTTATAATTCTATAAATAGTAGCGTTGTATATTTTCTAAGGATACTCCCCGATGAATAAAATAATACTTACCATTATTTGTTTTGCTTTGCTTTCTAATCAAGTATTAGCCAATGAGTTATTGGTTGTCAGTGGTAAAAACTCCAAGAATTCAAAGAAATGGCAAGAGGAGGTTTCGCAAGAATATAGCCAGAGCAAAATTGGAAAAGACGCCCCAGTCAAAATAGTTTCGATCGAAGGCGATAAGTTTCCAAGATGGTTTAAGAAAGCTATGGAAGAAGGACGCATAGGCCAAATACTAGGGACACCCACCTTTATCATCTGGGATGATGTGAGCAAAAAAGAATTAGGAAGATTAGAAGGTTATACGCAGAAGGAAAAATTTTACTCACAATTAAACGAAGCATTTTCTCAGATAAGTCAAGGCTTGCACCCTGGTCGTCGAGAGGGTTCTGGGGGGTCCCATCAGGAAGAAGGTTCAGAAAGCAAGCAACAAAGGGAGGGGTCAGGAGGAATGAGTCAGGACATTATGGATCACATTTATAAAACCCCAGAAGAAGCAAAACGCGCCTCAGAAATGCTTGGACTTGGAGGAGAGATTCACAGTCACGAAACTCCTCAGGGAATTATTTATATGCCAGGCCCAACTATGTAAGAGGTAAAACACAGCTTGAAAAAAATACCTTTTGCGGTAGGGCGGTTGCAAAAAGTAATTGCTGCTGGACGTAAGCTTTGTATAATTGAATAAACTTTCTGATCTAGTGATGCGAGCCAAGTATTTTTATAATTTGGATCAGAAATTTTTATTAATACAGCGTGGTTTTTTTATCCCTTGCCTTTTCAAGAACATCTCTTTACTAAAAGTTCAACAATAACAATAAGATAAATTTGACAAGATTGTGTAGATTAAGATCGTTTAATCAGAGTTTAATTTTTAGTTAATGCAATATTAATGTTTGTGATACAGACTAGTCATTGTGTAGTAATGCAGGTCTCCTCCTGTGAAAGCTCTTTTCTTTAGGGGTTTTTACGTACCTTACCCTTTAGGAAAGAGTTTTTAATTTTGAAGCAGGTTGTGGTGTCACAAGCAAAACTCTTCATAAAATAAGCTTCTATACATCCCCTCATATATTGTAATCAAAAAAATAAACTGCCAGGCTTGATTTAAAGAAACGCTGAGCCAAGTTCACAAGTTTTCAATCAATTAGTTATTGTTTTGCTGTCCCATGTAGTTCCCTCCTGACAAATTAAAAGAACCTTATTTTAATTATTTAGGTAACGTATTGAAAGAGTATGGTTTTTTCTGCTTTAATAAAAGAAAAAGAGCGTGGCCGCAGTCATAAGAGATATGTGAATAAAATTATTTTGAATGTGAATTTTAAAATGGGTGCATTGAATCGATACTATAGAACTTGTTAAAACATTCGTGATTTTGTTGGCGATCATTGACCCGATTGGGAATATCCCGGTGGTAATGGTGTTAACAGAAAATAAGTCCGTCGATGAATATAAATCTATAACACTGAAGACGTGCTGTGCGGTTGTTATTTTATTGTCGGTCTCCTTTTTATTCGGGAGATATGTTTTAGTTTTTTTTGGTATCAAGATGGCAGCTTTTGAACTAGTGGGAAGCGTCTTCTTACTTTACGTTGCCTGTACTATGCTAGTAAATAATAAAAAATCATTTCTATATTCAGATGATTTAGAAGAAAAAGAAAATATAGCTTTTATACCCATGACTTTTCCACTTCTGGTGGGTCCTGCCGCCATGAGCTTTGTGATTATTCAGTCTCATAACATAACAGCTTGGCAGGTTAAGTTAATTTTTATTGGGGAGTTTGTTGTGATAGCTGTTTTGGTGGGATTGATCCTTAGACTCTCAAAAATTTTCCTAGAAAAGCTAGGTAAGACAGGAATTAAATTTATCACTCAAACCATGGGACTTTTATTAGGAAGTTTAGCCATTGGTCTCATTGCAGATGCTTTAAAGCTATTATTACCTGGCTTGTCATAAACTTTGAGTGCTTGATATCTATTTCAACTTATTAAACTAATTTAATTATGAATATGAGAAAAAGCTCGGGTATGTTTTTTGGTGTTTTGTTGGGGATTATTTTTGGTTTGACGTCTATTTCAGCATTTTCAACTTCTGAACCGGGGGTAGGGCTTTTATACAAAGCAATTGAGATTGGTGAGATGGAAAAGGCTAAAGAACTCTTGGCTGGTATAGATGTTAATACGCAAGATTTTTTGGGGTATACACCACTTTATAAGGCAGTTTTTTATAATCGTGTGGATTTTGTAAAATATTTGTTTGAATTAGGTGCGAATGCGAACCTTAGTGATGTTGAGGGGCTTGGTCCTATTCACGTAGCCACCCTTGAAAACCTGCCTGGAATGATAAAAACCCTAAAAGACAAGGGTGCTGATATTGAGGCTAAGGACAAGTATGGGTACACACCTCTTCATCTTGCTACAGATCAAGGTAGTTTAAATACAGTAAAACAGCTGATTTATGCTGGTGCTAATGTGAACAGCAGGTCAGAGTGGGGTGGCACCCCTCTCCACGCATCTGTCGCAAATAAAAATATTGATTTGATCCGCTTGCTAATAACTAATGGGGCTAAACTGGGGGTTAAGGATCGGCTAGGTCGTACCTCTATTCATTGGGCTGCGGAAAAAGGTGACTTGGCTATCGCTGAGTTTTTGCTCCTTAAAGGTGCCGCAATTAATTTAAAAGATAATGATGGCGAGACGGCCCTTCATGAAGCCGCAAAATGGGGGCATTTAAAAGTGGCGAAACTTTTTATTACTCACGGTGCTGATATTAGTGCTGTAGGGTCAGACGGGCGTGCCCCGATTCATCTAGCGATTGCCCATGGAAATATTGATATTGTCAACTTGTTAAAAAAATATGGAGCAATTTTATAATTAAAATTTTTTTGATTGCTACTTATATTTTAAAGTTTGAAGCTTAAGGAAGAGATTTATAATACAAATCTGACGAAGGGTTAACAAAACCTGTAGCAGATAATAGAATTTATCTAGAAGTGCCAGTTGAACAAAACTAGGAATTTGAATTTGTTTTAAAGCCGGATGAAAAATTATATATAAGCCTAAGAGATTTTTACCGGCACTTAAAAACGCCCAACTATTTTAATGACTTCTATCGCTATTTAATAAATCTTTCTTCCCATAGTATGTTGTATTGGCTTTTGATCATTTCTTTGCAGCTTGAGTAAAGAAAAACTATTCCAAATAAAAAAATCAATAAATAGGTTCCGCAACCTGCCTCGAATTTTAGGGGTAAGCCACACAGAGGGCAAGTCTTTGCCCTGCTACTGATTTCCTTCCCGCACTCGTTGCATATAATCAATGCCATAAACCTTATCTCTTTCTTAGGATTTGTTGCTGATATAGCAGTCTGTTGTAAAAACGGAAAGTTTAGAGTTTTCTTGTAAATACAACTATCTTATATTTCTGTAATGGCTGCAATTTTTATTTATTAAGTGGAGCTTGGGGGAGTAAGGTCATCAGGCCATAGTCGATAGGTCGCTTTATTTTTCGGTGGTTTGGGGTGGAAATTGTCTCTTGATTTAATTGTTGCAATAACAAAATAAATATTGGCTGCAAAGATAAGGAGAGGGGGTTAGTAAAATATTTCACAGAGTCTTCTAAAGGGCAAAGTAGAAAAGTATCGCGGGGATAGATGCACCAAGAGCAGACGCCATAATTGATTTTATGCGAAATGTATATGAGTTATTCATAAAGGTCTAGGCTATTTGTTGGCCCTCTGTTTCTTTGGTTTATGCTCAGAAAAGACTTTGTATGACAAATATCCAACTACCAATAAATAAATACTTACAAATGTGCTAAACATAATTTTCTCCTAATTAGAAAATACCACCGTGGCGCACCTAACTGTCTGGAGGAGACAAAGCCAAAAGATAATTAGAAATGCCACGGTGGTGTATTAAGTTTAATTTAAAAATGCCAATGCCAAGCAGGACACAATATATCCGAATACTATTACCGAAAGAACGGGTAAGAAATCTTCTAAAAACAAACCAGACCCATATACGGATTCAGCTTCGAATGTTGATTCGTAGAACATAGAATTCTCCAATTTATAATTTCAAACTTTTATTGGAAATAATGCAATCTCTATGCCTTTAAATCGAAGTATTTCCTAAAAAACTTTAGGCGACTCGTTAAACATTTTAGAAAAAAGGCTTTAGAAAGATAGATTGTTGCTTATGTGAGAGTGGTGGGTGGTAAAAGTAGTTAGTTTTTTGACGTAGTGGAGGAAGTCCATTAAAAGAAAGCGTGGGAATAATGAGTAAATCCACAGCAGGGAAAAATTTGTGAGATAGAAAGTACATTCAATCAATGGACTTCCGCAAAACCGGGAGTTTGTTTTCTGATACGCTAATAGGTATACATCAAAACAGCTATCGCCCAACCTATTAACATTGCTTCCACATAATGCCACCAAGGTGCTCCCATACTTGCGCTCATGTCTCTCATTTTTTCTCCTTAGAATTAGGGAGGTGGAAGTCCATTAAAGGAAAGTCCGGAAAAGAGAGGAAAACCAGGTTTCAGAAATCATTGATAGGGGGAACGCCTTCAATGGACTTCCAAGAATACTGCCTAAAAACACTATTAATGTAGCATATAACTAAATATAAATCAAGTACTTACATTGAATCTGCGTTGTCCGGTGGTTTTTTACTTGGTTGGCTGTAATAAACTTGTTTTTCGAACCTGGTGTAGTTTCCAAGCTGTAGCTCATTTTTTATTATGTTCACCAAATGAGGGCAAAATGCGAGAATCCTCTATTTTAATACCTTCTGGCTATCACACCACCTTGCCTATCTAAATGAACTAACATAAAATAGTCTGGTCCTTTCATTAATGGATGAACTTATGCCTAGGAATATAAAGTTCAGGTGGTTTTTTATAGCGTTCTTGCTTATCACACTTTTTTGTTCGAGCTGTGCTTGGATAAAGAGCAATGGCCAATGGTCATTTAAAAAAAGAGATCTTAAGAGTAAAATTCTGAAGAATCCTAATGATTATGATGCGAACTATGATCTTGGAGTCGCCTACGTAAAGAGGGGGAAAAGGTTTTCAGTTCCCTCCACTAATTGGAAAAAGGTTTTTTTTCAGTCAGCAATTCGTTATTTAGAGGAAGCAATACGGATCAGACCGAAATCAGCAGAGGCACATCTTGCTCTTGGGGAGGTTCTTGGAAACGAGAAGGTCAATGATGGTTTTGGTGCAATTAAACATACCGTTATTGCTGAAAAATTATTCGAAAGACAAAATTATATCGAAGGTGTAGCACTTGCTAAAGCAAACAGGAAAGTTTTTTCAAAAAAGTTTTTTTCATCCTATCTATTAGGTTTTTCAAGAATTCAAATACCAGGATCATCAAGTGTATCTTTCCCAGCATTAGCGCCGCCGAAGAATGTCCCACCTTTTTAACATTAAGCATCAAGTGTGTGAGATTCAGAAGATAACTGGAGTGAATCCCAAGAAAGGAAAAACCATGAATCAATTAACTCTTTTAAAAACAAGTGCCCCCATGGAGAATCGAACTCCTGTTTCCGGCGTGAGAGGCAGGAAACTATTACTAACTGCCACTCCGTTTCCAACAATCTTTCAATAGCTTAAGACATTTGCCAAAAGAATAACACCCCTAAATCTTGGACACTTCTTGGACACCGATTTTTAGGGGGGTTTTTTTTGCTTGTTTGCCCACGTCTTTTAGTGTGACGCTCTTCGCTTTCTGTTTTCGCTTCTTCCACAACGTATTCGAATTGTAGAATTAAAGACCTGACTTGTGTTTCTGCAAGTCATGGTCTCAGTTGTGTTAGAGGCAGTATGTTTTAATAAAGGAAAGTGATGCAAGAAAACGATTTTATATTTTTGCAAAAATCTCATACCGTACATCTAAAACCTGATGGAGAAATCTGTAATCGTCTCAAAGTAGGGACTAAGGTTTACCTTCGTCAAATTAAAGGCGAGTGGACAAATATTAGTTGGAGAAATGGAAAAAAGAAAGGATGGGTTAAACTTTAACCCTGTATAGATAAATCCAATATAAAATAAGGAGGGAAGGTAGTTTTGTTAGTGGATTTAAATAAAGGGGGCTGTTTATGAGTTTAGCTTTATTTTTGGGATATTTTGCAGGGTTCTTAACCACAGTCGCACTTGTACCTCAGGTGATTAAGACATGGAAAACAAAATCCGCTGATGACTTTTCATTAGCGATGCTTTTAATCTGGTGCACAGGAATTGTGTGTTGGGTTGCCTATGGGTTTCTACTGAACGCTGTTCCAATCATTTTATGGAATTTAGCTACTTTCTTTATGGGGGGAGCCATTTTGGTAATGAAATTAAAATTCAAGGGGGCGTTATGAGTGATAAATATTTAAAGGTTATTCTTGTTTCTGCGGTAGGTGGATTATATATGATTGCGTATTCTCTGTTTTATATTGGTGGTCGCATTAGCATGTAATAGATAAAACCAACTTATTAAAGAAGGAGGAACCAATGGATTTAATGAGAGATCACTTTTTCGCAGGGCTTGGTGCGGTAGGAATGTTTTTGGTTATCTATGCGGGAGTTCTTGCATTCTTTCTACCGTTCTATGTTATGGGAATATATAACCAAGCTAAAAAAAATAAACAAGAATCTACAGACAATGATGAGTTTATCAGCCGATACTCTTGACCAAAAAAGCAGATCTTTATTTAATGTATAATTCTATGTTTCTAAAATCACCTCTTAGCTATGAAAACGCCTTCCCAATTTTCCATGAAATTAAAAGTATTTCTGCCTTTTTTTCCTATCCGCTTCATAACTGCGGGAATGCTTTTTATTCTTACAATTTCCCCGCAATTTATTTCGGCCGAAAAAAAAATACCCCTGTTGGACTCTTTACAACTATTAACACCTAAAGACATCAAGGTAACGATATTTGCTAAGGGTGTAAATCGAGCGAGGCATATGGCATTTGATGATCAGGGAGTTTTATTTCTCAGTCAATCTATAGAAGGGAAGGTCGTTGCATTACCTGATTTTGATAAAAATGGTAAAGCGGATCAAAGTGTCGCTATCATTTCTGGTCATAGGGCTCCACATGGATTGGCATTTGTGAGAATTAAGGATAATTATTATCTTTATGTTGCTGAAGAAACTAAGGTCATTCGGTTAAAGCGTACTCACAAGCCATTTACCTATGGAACGCCCGAAACCGTAATTGATGATATTCCAAGCGGTGGACACTACACGCGAACCATAAAAATTAAAAGCGATAAGCTATATTTATCTATTGGATCATCATGCAATGTTTGTATTGAAAAAAACCCTCTACGCGCGGCAATTTCACGCTTCAACCTAGATGGTTCGGGTGGTAAAGTTTTTGCGAAAGGTCTACGTAATTCAGTTGGAATTGAGTTTTCCCCTTACTCTGGTGAATTATGGGGTGTTAACAACGGGCGTGACATGCTGGGAGATCATCATCCTGAAGAAGAACTAAATATCATTAAGAATGGAAAGCACTATGGTTGGCCTTATTGCTACGAGTCTCAAGTTTTTGATCAAGATTTTGGAGTAAATTTTGATTGTCCAAAAACAGAGGTTCCTGCCTACACCTTTGTGGCCCACATGGCTCCTCTTGGACTTGCTTTCTATCAAAAAGGAGCCCTCCCAAAACGCTATAACCATAGCGTATTTATTGCGTTTCATGGCTCATGGAACCGATCTATCCCTGCCGGGTACAAGGTGGTCCGCTTAAAACTTGATCCGATGGGGAACATTGTTTTTCATGAAGACTTTATAAGCGGGTGGTTGAAAAAAAATGGTTCTCCAAATGGTAGGCCGGTCGACATAGAATACTCCCCTGAAGGAGAGCTTTATCTTTCTGACGACTTTCTGGGAGTAGTCTACAAAATAAGCGCCAATTAAAAGAGCAAAATTCTTCGCACCCTTGCCCTGACACAAGCTTTATTTTGTTCCCGTCTTTTGGTATGACGCTCTTTTCTTATCGTTTTTAAAACTTAAGTTAAAACTTTAATTTGATTCCCGGCGCAACACCAAAACCTTTTAACCAAGGGATATCTTCCCCAAATCCATTGTAGCGAAATTCCAGGACTATATCCAGATCGTTATTAACCAAAAAATTCAGCTGTGACTCAGTAACCCACTTTGGTTTCCCATCACGGTCAAAATTGTAATCAGAAAATCCAGTAAGGAACAAGCGTGACGTAAATCCTAAACGATAAGCAATACTTGTTTGTTGTCCTCTTTCAAAAGTTTCTATGGGGAGATAGAGCCATCTCATCCAACTCGTCTTGTCAAAAAGCATAGCCAGGGAGTGGTGATAGGTCAGCCCATATCGTAGGATTGTGGTATTTTTTCCATTACGCCCGTTATATTCCACATCAAATCCCAAACCTCTAATTCCCAACACCCACTCAGGGTCAAATTTTCTACGCAAGCGGTATTCCATATGGGAAGAGATAAAGCCATGCTATACGGCGCACCCAAAAGATCCAGAAAAATTAATCCATCCTCGCTTAGAAAAAGAAAGAAAAAACAAGACACAAATAGAAAGGAGCGCGTAAGTACTGGTAAAAATGGGGCTAAGGCACGGTGGGAACCGGATAGCAAAGCTAAAGATTTGCCATTGGCAAAAAATAGCTCTTCTTCTTCTACTTCTTCTTCATCTGCATCGTGGTTTTAAACACTGCAAATACTTTACTGTTTTCCCCCTTGCTCAGGGGAGGGATCAAAGGTTCTATTGTTAGTAACCGAAGCTGTTTCCGAAGGGCGGCCCAGATCCGCTGTGTTCCAGGGTCTTCGGAATGTGCGGATTCCCGATAACGGGTGAGGTGAATCCAGGCAAACACCGGCCGGTTGGTCGATAAATAAAAATCCGCGAGGCGCTGGTGGATTTCCGCATCTTGCGGATGAATCAGCAATCCCTCATAAAAAGCCTCCATCGCCTCTTGCAAACGGTCCAGTTGAAGCAACATCAGTCCCTGCTTTAAAAACCGGCCGGAATCGAAATCGTTCGATGCGTTTAAAAGTTCATAGGCTGACGCCGCTTCCTTCAGGCGTCCGGCGGTAACCAGGGCTTCCGCCACCTCGACCGTCACAGCGTTCTGGGGCGGTTCTGTTTCCTTGAACTGGTTTTGGCGCTTTATTTGCTCCCGTAAAATATTTGCGGTCAATGCATCCGTCTCCATGGCCAGCCAGCCTTTGAGTCCCGGCAGAATGCGGGCGGGTCCAGCGCCGTCCCGCATGAGCACCTGCGTCAAGCGTTTATAAAGGAGTTTGTCCTCAGGATGGGCCGCGATCCCCGCACGCAGAATGCGAATGCCCTCCCGGTCCCGCTGGTTTATCAACTCCATTCTCGCCAAAATCCGGAACGAAGCCGAGCTCAGTGGATGGACCAAATACGACCGCTCCAGGGCCTTCCAGGCGCCGAACTCGCGACCCTCCTGCCACAGATACAATGCGTACAGATTGTAAATCGTCGTAAGCAACGTTCTTCCATAGACCGGGTCGGCGCCCGACCCCACTTCCACGTTGTAGCACTCGCGTCCATATCCCTCGGCTTTAGCGAGATCGAATCTCGGTTCATTTTTGAAATAGGCAATACCGAAATTGCAGAAATCCATCTGCCTGACCGGATTTGCATTCCCCGGAATCCGAAAAACGTAAAGCAAGACGCCTGCCAACAGGACCGTACCCCAAACGGTTACGAAACGCTTTTGCCTCAACCATTCAACCACCGAATCGAGCGCGTAGGCGGCGAAGATGATCAGATAAGGCGCCGCCGGAACCCGGAACCGGGCCACGATGTGAAACAGGACCACCGAGAGAATCATTCCCGCGGCGAATCCGTGCAACAAAAAAACATCTTTTTTGTTTTTAATCGCTAACGCGATTCCAATCAAACCCAGTGCGGAATATAGAGCGAAGTGGTTTAAAAGAAACGGCAGGAGGATGGATGACTCCCGGTAAAGATAAACGGAAATGTTGGAAGGGGCCTCTAAGTCGTTGAAAAAATAATATAGTTTGCGCAGATAAAGCGCCGCAAACTCCAGCGGATGCTCGAGGATTTGCCCAAGCCACGCCGTAATCACGGCACCATACTCCATCGCATGGTTGCGTTCGAACGTAGCGACCACCCCCGGCTGGAAACCGAAACCGGAATAGGAAATAAAATTGCCGGCGATAAAGGCGACCGGACCGCTGGCGTCGAAAAAAACGAAACGACCGTGAACTATATAGGCTTGCGCTAGCAGGGGAAGAAAAGAAATCACCAGCGTTCCCGCAAAAGCCGCCCAATACCGCATCCGTTCAACAGACGCTTCCCGTAGGAAAACGGTACGATGCAGATAATAAACCACGAAGGGGAGGCAAAGGATGGTATTGGGCCGCGACTGGAAAAACAAAGAAAGTGCCAGCGCCGCCAGGACTAGTTTTCCTGAAGAAAGCCGTGCGCTCTGCAAACGCATTAAAAGGTAACAAGACAACAAACCGAGAAACGTGATGAACGACACTCTTAGGATGGTGCCTTCATAAACGATTTCAGTTGTGTACAGAGCAAAACCTAAATAGGCTAACATCGCCACCCGCGCCCCGAAGCTTTCCCGCGCGATCAAATAAACGAGGACCGAAGCCAGCGCCCCCATGACGAACTGGATCGAGTAGATGGCGTAGAAATTTCGGCCGAAGATATAATAAATAACTCCAAGAAAATATTTGTACAACGGTGAATAGCTGTTATTCGCCGACCGCGCCAGCCAGTCGCCTTGAGAAAAGGCGAGCGCCCCCTGATCGAAATTATAATGATCCATCACCGACAGTACAGTGTCGAACATTGGGATACGGGAAAGTTCGAACAGATAAATCAGGCGAATGGCAAGCGCCAGAAAAAACAGAATCGACAGAATAATATATGAACGGGATCGGGTTTCGGTCATGTTAGTCAAACCGGTTTTGGAGAAGAGAAAACTACCACACCATAATTTGCCTCGATGGTTAGATCAAGCGGAAAAAGAAACGAGACAAGGAAAAAAGGAAGATCAAGATTTGCAAATTATGTAAGCAGTTTTTTTCATCCTGGCGCAAGACGCAGGAATTTTGTAAGCCAGTCTGTAATAAGGTCTATCACCAACGAGAAAAACTTTTCCCTAGTGTCGAGACAAAAAAATGGTAGAGTCCGCAGTTGAAAGTTCAAAGGTAGTCGCCTTTTCGGTAGACAAGGATATGGCGACACAACGAATCAAGGTTTTATTAGACCAGCTGCGTGAGGAATTAGAAAGGGGGTGTGACGTTCTTTGCTTTCTGCTTTTGCTTTTTCCAAGCAAAGTCACGTTTACGTTAGATGGATTAACCGTCCATGGGCGACATCTGCGTTAGATGGATTAAACAGTCCACAGGCGACATCTATCTTTTTATAAAAAAGATCCTGATATTCACTAAAAATTAATTCAAATTCTTGCAGTTCAACATCTTTTTCTTTCAAAAATGTCATCAACTGTTTTCTTAAACGAGTTCCATCTGTCCTGTCATACAGTTGGTGACAGTTAACACAGTACCTAGCACTACTAAATGTAGACAGGAGTGTGTCAGTTAATCCGCAACGAGGACAATTTGAACCTTCGTGCTCTTGTTCTAATGTAAAAAACATTGTTAACTCCTTAATGGTTTTTATCTTTATGTTCTATTGGTATTGCAAATTGTGTTCCATACATTTTCCTATCGAAGGGAAGGTTTGTTAACACCTTTAAATAAAATAGTTTAAGGTGCTTGGTCGATTAGACCATTTGGGGGTCGCAGCGGGCGAAAAACAGCTAGGTTTTTGACACGGGAGTTAGTGCACTTTATGAAAAAACCAGAAGCTTCATTGGATATGCTTTTAAAAAGATACGGTCATTTTACGGATCAGAGTCGGCGAGAAGCGATCTTAAAATTCGATAGGGGGTGCACAAATGGTGCACAAGCCCAAATTGCGGTTGGCTAAGTCATTGATAAATCGTGACCCTACGGGGAATCGAACCCCGGTTTCCGGCGTGAGAGGTCGGAAACTGATATGCCGAGCGTCAAACATTACAAATAGTTAAATAGTTTTTCATCCTCTCAAAGGGTGCCCAAATGGTGCCCAAAACATAGTATCACTTTTTAAGCTTGTGTTTCTTCATAAACCCCACCTTCTGCTTATTCGGCTTGGTGGGGTTTTTAGTTTTCTTGGCTTTATAGACTTCCCATTTTTTGACTTTTGCTTCTAATCTGCCCACGTCTTTCTCCAAACTCTTAATCAGCTTATCCTGAAGCTCAATTTGCTTTAAAAAGGGTTCCGTAGCCTTTGCTATATCCTTACTGGAATAATCCAACATATGACCCTCTGAGGAGTCCAGAAGCCATTCGGGTGAAACAAGTAGGTATTTCGCAAGTGCAATAATTTTGTCAGAGCTTGGCTTGTTAGTTCCTGAGAGATACCTACAAATCACAGAAGGGTTGATACCTGTAGCATTAGCTACATCGATAGCCCTACAGTTCCTTTCGTACATTGCTTGCCTTAATTTTTCTTTGAAATCTAGCACGGCTTTTATTAATTGCAATTATGCAATAAAATTGTGTTATAATTGCAGATGCGTAACAACTTAATTCTTTGAATTATAGCATTGGGAGGCAAACAAATGAACCGAATTTTAGCCGTGGCAATCTTATTAGGAATGATTGGGTGTAGCGTCACACGACCGTATGTGACTAACATTTCACCCGCAGGAGAGCAGGAAATTTTAGTTGAAAAATGTAAGGTGCAATATAATCCGTACACCACAAGAATTTCGACTGAACAATGTAACACCAGTTATGTTTGGTTGGGTGGTGCTTCAACGAGAAAAGCAAAATTGGAAGAAGGGGCAAATCCAAATAACAACGTCATCACGATTAAGTAGCAAAGTAGCAAAGTTGTAGTTAAGATTTAAACAGAAGTTTAACTAAATACAAAAGCCGATTAATTCCTTCGGGAGTTTTTCGGCTTTTTTTGTTTGTGGTGGGGTTTTGATTTAGGCAATCTTCAATAATTTTTTGCAAGTACAAGAACAATGTTATCTCCAGTGATCTGGAGATCAATTATTTTTAACTTTTGCTTGTTCAAATCGCTGATTGCTTTATTCACCATTTTTTCGATGGAAGGGGCATTTTCTAGGGTGATATTTATAACCTTAACAAACCCGTAATTTTTCATATTGCTTCGCCCAACCTGTTGGGGGTTTTAAGCAAATAGTATCGGCTGTAACAAAGGCACATACATCTTGCATTGAGTTCCTTGCACAGCTTTGATGAGACCGACACCGACATCCATAGGTTTGGCGGGGTGAATCTTGTGGGTTTAGAGGGGCACTAGGTTCAATTATTAATTGGTTCATTAATCTTACTCTAACACTTATGGGCGATTTAAGTAAAAATTTTTCACGCTATGAAGTCCAATGCTCCTGTGGGTGTGGTGCTAGTTGGGTCAGCCCTAAGTTGCTTGAAAAACTTCAACACGTTCGTGATGTTGTTGGCAAGCCAATGACAATCACTAGCGGGGTTCGTTGCGAAGCATTTAATTCAAGTATCAAAGGCAGTTTAGTTTCGAGTCACATGCCTGATGCAGACGGGATGGGGCTTGCTGTGGATATAGCGTGCACAACTTCTAAAGCACGATATGAAATGGTCGATGTGGCGATTAAATTTTTCAGGCGCATTGGCATAGCGGGTGAGCATTCAGGGAATTTTATTCACCTAGCTGTTGACCCAAATAAAACGCAGGACGTTATTTGGACTTATTAAAAATGTGAGCCCCTCCTTCAAACCTAATCAGGAGTCAAAAATGTTTTCCAGAGGGACATCACGGGAGGAATTTGGTGAAAAAGTGGAAGCCCTTCTTTTCAACCTAACTAGGGAGGCAAGGTATTCCAGAAGGGTTTCTCAGGAGGGACTAGAGTCGCCTTAACAACAACTCTGGTCATGAGAAAAGTTATTGGGAAGACGCTTTCTTTGGTCGCCCTCTTTTCGGTTTACAAAAAAGATAGGGGTCTTTAAACAACCTATCTGATCTTTTATATAGAGCTTTTTGTGAAATGACTTTCTGTAGCTTGCCTGATGGGTTGTAAACCCTAACCTCGTGAATCATGTTTTTTATCCTCAGAAAGTTTTCTTATCGACACACTTTAGCGTTTCAACATTAAGCAACAATTAATTAGTGATTAATTACCACTAATTAAGTTTTGGTAATTAAGTTTTATTAATTTGAAGGAGTAACAAATGGAGATATTAAATTCTTTTTTAGGTCAGGGAATGGTTGCACAGATTGGTGAGATTGTTCTCTTTGCTAACACGGTAACAATGGCAATGCCAACACGGTGGAGAGGAAACATGATGATGGATTACATTTCAAGAATCCTCAACTACTTGGCTATGAACATTGGTAAGAACAAAAACATGGATGACATATGACCTCACTGGTCACATTAGGTGGAATCCTCCTCATGTTGGGCTTTGCATTTTGGTGGGCTGTTAGAACAGGGAAACGCTTGAACCAAGCTGAGTCTTTAAAAGAGCGAGTGGATAAGGTTGCAAATGTGAATGAGTTTAATCGGAGAGAAGATGAAGAGCTTAATCGGCAAATACAAAACGCAGGGAATAATCATCGCCCTGTGCGTGCTCCTTGGTTGCGTAAGCGGAATTAGTGGTAAAGAACTATTCCCCCTTCATGCAAGACCAGTGCTACCTAAAGCAATGGTGCAACCAGAGAAAGCCTTTATTACTTGTGGTGATGATTTTTATTGCATCACGCCTGAAGATTTAGAAGGGCTACGAATTTATCTTCTGTCTATGCAATCTCTTGTTAACAAATACGAGCACGCTACAAAAGTGCTCAACGACTGAATGATTAGATTGATTTTTATATTTGCTCTGGCTCTCTTCGTTACTTTGTTCACTATGTGGAAAGTTGAAGCAAGCCCACCTCTGCCTGATGTTGGACAGTTAGTTCGTCCACCTTATGTCATCCAGTATCAGCAAGCAAATCACGCTGTGTTTGATTATGGCGGTCTTGAATTTTTGTTTGTGGTTACAAGAATGCCAACACCTTTTCCTCAATGTAATGCAGTTAGAACAATAGACAACGAACTGATGGTGGTTGGTGGTAATCCATTTGGTTATGTCTTCTTTACAAAAACGTTTCCCATTGCATTTAAAACTGATCACAACCCACTTTGGAACGATTTGGTAAAGAAGTCATGTGTAGGAAAAGGTTGCGAGTGAGAAGACACAAGCAAAAGAATAATAACAGATGGGTTAGTGCTAATGATTATTTAGCATCTGATCCTACTGATGAAACAAGACAGGGTATTCCATCACACTTTCAAGCAACGTTAGATCAGTTGGAACAACTTTACGATGGATTGCAACTTCATTATGGTAATGAACGATTGGGAAAGAAATGGAAGTTAAAGTAAACAGCAACTTTAAGAAAGCTCTCAGGGATGTAGGAAATGTTCCAAGAAAGTATGTTCAAAAAGCAATGGTGACTGCGCTTAATAAAGTTGGGGCTGAAGTTGTTACTCAAGCTAAAAGAGAATTGAAAGATGCAACGGGACTTAAAGCGGGAGTGGTCGCTAAGAAAATCAAAAAAGATAAAGCACGCAGGGGTGATGAAGAATACTCAATATTCATCAAATCACGCTACTTAAATGTGATTGAATTTGGAGCAAGACAAACAAAGAGAGGTGTGTCGGCAAAGGTATGGGGTAAAAGAAAAATATATCGTGGAGCCTTTATTGGGGGTGGAAGAAACTCTGGCAAGCGGTTGGTCTTTAAAAAATTAAAGGACGATCCAAAAAGGATAGAAGCACTTCACGGTGCATCATTACCAAGAGAGTTTCATCGTCAAGATATGGAAAGTATCTTCAAGAAAAAAATAAAAACTCGCTTCCCAATTCTATTTAAACGGGCGGTGGAATTTCATTTGATGAAGGCGCAGTCACGTTTGCGTTAGATGCCCCACTGGGCTTCGTCCATTTTTTGTTCTCTTTTAAAGGGACACATCCAAGATTAAAAGAAGGAGCAATAGGTTGGTTCTCCCTCTTGGCTTTACTGAAAAATTCATCATGTTTAATAACACACTCACGTTCACTGTGGAAGACTTCTAATACTTCTCCATACTGGACTTGGATAGGAGTAGTTGAAAGGTTGAGATGTACAACCATGAGTAACCAGATCATAATTTTATTTAAACGGGCGGTGGAATTTCACATGTTAAAGACAAAAGGGCATATTTATTGGTCGCTATTATAATGAGATCTTTTAAACCTTATCCAATAAAAATATTCTTAGCATCACTTAGCATTTCTTTTCTTTTCATTGCCATCTTGTGTTCCAAGTAAAGTTTGTAAATTAAAAGACCAATTGCTAATAACCAGATCGCCATTATTACATTAATCATGGTTGACTCCTTTACGGTTTATATAATCATGAAGAACTCTACCCCCAGTGACCTTGAGGAGTTTATCCATATAATTTTCCCCATAATAGTCAATGGCTGATCTGCGGTTTTTGTGGGGATGTTCTTCGACCACTGGTGTTAGAACTTGTTTTGGATTTTGAAGCTTGTGTCTTGTGTTAACCATACTTCCTTATCGATATAATGGTTCTATATCTAAAGGGGAGATTTATTAACACCTTTAAACATAATAGTTTAAGGTACTTGGTCAACTTGACCCACTACGGGTCGCAGCGGGCGAAAAACAGCTAGACTTTCCTTATTATATAAGTGGACAAATCTATAGAAGCAGATTTAATGACTCAATCCCAGTTTGCTAGAGTCTTCGGGGCTATTGATAGCTCCTTAAGCTCAAAGCTATATCCTAAAAAGTCGAAGCCTTTAGCAATCCGACCTACTCCCCATAAGCATCGCCCACCAGGATGCCCGTGATCAAGAACGCTATGGCTTACTCTTGGAATCTGGCGGGCAATGTGGAACGCATCATATTTTTTGGACTTGTACCTGGGAGAATGTCAGAGGAATGGCGTTCAATCTTATCGTAAGGTTTACCCAAACTCGACGTATATGCCTGCGAAGGCATCTGCCTCAAGGATGTTAAAGAAACCGAGTGTTGTGCAGATTATGAAACAGAAATTAGAGAAGATGGAAGATGTTGAGAAGTGTTAACAAAAGTTAAGGTCTGGAGTGTCAATGTTAACCTGTAGACCATTACCCCTACTTATTTAGATTTAAGTACCTATGCTATACTCCAGTTAATTCAGAACTGTGTGGCCACGGTTTTTCATGCAACTTCTAAAAACTTCCTTGTAAGACTCGCTTGTATTCCAGCCCATTATTCCCCCGCCACCTATTCCTCCAACTGCAGCCCCAATAGCCGCGCCTTTTCCAGCATTACCTACTGCCGCTCCGATTGTAGCTCCTGCAGCGGCACCTAACGCACCGCCAATTAATGCGCCTTTCCCAACCTCTTCTCCCGTATCACTTGATGAGTCCTTTGCTAACTCATCACATTCAATTTTATCTTGTTGTATATTGGCTGCATTTTTATCACCATAAGTGTCGATCGCGGGAGTCCATCCTGATTGCGCAGCACAAGCTGATAGCATTAATCCATAAATCAAAAAAATCAAATTTGTTTTATTTTTCATAACACCCTCCTATCAGAAGAATCTATTATTTAAAATAGATAACTTGCAAAAACCCACACTAAATTAGTGACAGATTGCACTTCCATAATCCTGGTGTAGTTCGTTTTTATTTAGAATACCAAAAAAATAGACGGCGCGACACCGCAAATTTGGAAATAAAAAGGATCAATTGTTCAAAATGGGAAATTTGTTATAATCATTCTTCAATCCTTAATAAAATACAATGGAAACCTTCAGTATCATTTTTGAAAAGAAACCAAGTCTAATGGGTTTGCTATCTAAAAGTTTTGGGTGGCCCTTTGTTTTTGTATTTATTAGTTTAGGGTGTGGGGGTCGTATTCCCAATCCCGTCATGATTAGTCAGCCCCAAGATTCCTTGCTGACATGCCCTCAAATAGAAATTGAAATGGGACAGACCATGCCCAAAATTGCTGCACTATATTCAGAGGACAAGAGAGGGAGAAAAAAGAAAAAAAAGGTCAGTCGCTTATTCGGTGCCTTATCCTATATTTTCCCCCCGGCCGCTTTACTTGCAGGTGTGGGGTCAGCTGCTTCTACAGATTTGAGACACGCAGAAAAAGTGGAAATCAATGCTCTAAGAAAAAGACACAACTATTTGATCTCAATGGCAAGGGAAAAAGGATGTGGCGAGAACAAGCGAATGATCCCTTATAAGGAGCAATGTAAAGACTTTTTCACTTTAGATTGCATTGCGCCTAACACCAAAAAATGATGCATAAAATACTAATCCCACCACTGCAGGTTTTCCGCCAACTTCTTTTGAGTTTCCGTTAAATATTGATTCAACCAGAACCTCGCTAAAAAATTTTATTATTCTTCCTCAATTTCAGGGGCTGGTTTAGGTTTAGCTTTTGCTACTTGCCCAATTTCGAGAACTCTATCATCACGTCCATATGTAATTTGCATAGTGTACATATCACCCTGAGCTCCCTCATAAATAGTCGCTGGAATTTCCCAAAGTGTTAATGTTAAAACATCCATTATTCCATGAACCCATGCTCTTTTAGTACTCGACTCATCACCCATTTCAAATTCATAAACATCAGTTCTCCTTTCTTCCGAATCCTCAAGCCTCGCAACGGGTCTTCCTAAAATAGACTCAACAACCAATCGCGATTGCCCAACTTCCAAAATTCCAGGATTTACTTTCTTTCCTCCACTAGCAGCCATTCCAACGGCACACCCGGAGGAGACAACGAGGATACAAATCAAGCTGTAAGCATTCAGATTAATTTTATTTTTTATAATTGAAATAATATTTATCATTAGCCCGTCTCTTGCAATAACAGATTGAACTTATCATGCTGTGCAAAATACCCTTTACAAATACCTTATGTGAAATCGCCATCAAAAATAGGTACACAAAAAATGACGACGTAAATTATTTTTATATTTAATAGGGTATTCTAGCAATGACTCCTGAGTCGATCTGTCTAGCGTCTCGGAAGTATTTTATACTCTCCTACAGTAAACGCCCGCATTTGTGTTCCTCCATGGATAACACCCGGTTCTCCTGTATTTAAAAGTGCTAACGGGCATAGTATTAACCCCACGGCAACCGTTCCACCGACTTCTGACTCCCCCTTTGCGCGCAAATGCCCACTGAGGGCAACCACGGTGCCATCAACTGCAGTAGTGGATTGGATGGAGACAGATATTAGACCGCCCTGTCCTACCATTCCTTCTGTCTCCGCATCATCCACCACAGCCATTATTGGAGCTCCTGCAGCAATTAAAATCTCGTCATCCACCTTGACATCTACGGCTACATCAAGAGGAACATTTGCCCCTACCTTAAACTGCTCGGCATCTATATGCTGTGAAGTTCTGACGACTACTAATGTTTGCGAGGGTAATTTTATTTTTCTTTGTTCCTGGGCAAAGCAATCTGCACTAAAAACAAAAACCATAAACATTACCAGATAAAAATAAAAGTTTTTCCTCATCTCCCACTCCTCTCCATTAAAAATTTATTACGATTCATTTTCCCCGGGTAAAATAAGAAGAACACCCCGGCTCCTCCAATTGAACCTGAAAAAAATCGGACCAAATTACCACTATCATAAAAACCTAGTGCTTGACATAAACCGTCAAGGACACCAATTAAGAGCAATAATAAACCAAAGAAAAATCTTTGTTTGACAATTTTTCCTAATTTTTCATTATTTAAATGAATATTATAAGAAAATATAAAGGCAGTGAGAAAAATCCCCATGTAGCCGCCCGTACATCGGGAGCATAATGCAAAGGGATGATCCAAAATCCAAAACGACCTGGTAGGATACTGGTGGCAAATGTGCCAAAAAAGAGAATAAATTTGTTCTCCGGCGGGGTACCCAAAAACTTTTTGAAGAATGGGAGCAGTCATCGCTGACAACACAATCGCCAAAAAGAATAGGGCTATAAGAAAGCTACTATGGATCGATGTTTGAGGGTTCACAAACATACGCCGTTCCTTCATCATTGTAGATATGTGGTAGAACCTTACAGCATCTTGATCTAATTTGGTAGCTAATTGCACCCATCTTCATTCAATAAAAGCATCAAAGCTAAATGATTCTGGGTCTTAATATAAAGTTTGAATGGATAGTTTAGGGTCTTAAAGTGCTGGCGCAACGAAATCCAATATTGTTAAGTCTTGACGTAAGGTTTTTCGAGTAGCGATATGTGGGGCGAACAAAGCTTGGGTTGTTATTCCAAGCACCGCCACGCAAGACTTTTGTTTCTCCTCCGGGTGGTCCTTGAGGGTTGTTACGGGGACTAGTTTTATAATAATCCCCGCTATACCAGTCCGACACCCATTCATAGACATTTCCTGCCATGTCATACAACCCGTATCCATTCGGATCAAAACTGCCCACCGGTGCTGTTGCGGCGTGACCATCATTAAATTCTTTTTGTTTCCAATAGAAATCACAGTTTAAATCGCAAAAATTAGCCTTCCAAGACTTCGCTTTATTACCCCAGAAATAAATAGTATCTCGCCCGCCCTTGGCAGCCTTTTCCCACTCTGCCTCTGTAGGTAAGCGTTTGCCTACCTTGCCACAGTAATCCCTTGCTTCGGTCCATGTAACACTTTCAACAGGATGTTTCTCCCCTTTAATCTTCGACGGATTATTTCCCATTGCACGTTCGAAATCTGCTTGAGTAACCTCATGTTTGTCTATCAAAAAACTATCAATCAGCAGCGTGTGTTTTGGACTTTCATTGCTGAACAAGCTTCTTTTGCATCTACTATAGTATTTAGTACATTCTCTATAGCCTATGTCAAAGTCCATCCCCGCCGTGTATTCGCTTGATGGGATCAATGTCATTTCTTCAGGTATTTTAGAAAAGAGGAGAGACGGTTTTGGCGGCAGACTGGTAACTTTCATCCTCCTCTCTTCTTCCTCCAACCTTTTTTTTTCTTCTTCGAGTAAGTGTTTGTCTTCTAATCCATACCACTCCTGTTCTAAGTTCTGCTTAGACCGCAGTGGTTCAATATCTTTATTCAAGGTAGCTGAATCAAACAACACAAAGACAAAATCACCTTTATCCAAGTCGGGATCACGGATGGTTCCATACTGAGGATGTTGGGTCCCTTTAGAGTAATTCACCACAGTTTTCTGTAAAAATTCTCCCAACTCTAAACCTGTCAAATATCCATCCTTATCCAAATCGCCTTCGCCTTGGAACGCGTCTATAAATTGGCGACTAAAAATACTTGTATCCGGAACTCTTTCATCCGCCATGCCAGCGGTAATAAATTGACGGACGGGCCGGGAGGTTTTGTAATTGATATTTTCGGGAATAGCTCGGGTAAGAGAAAACAGCGAACCGGAAAAGCAACTATCAAACAGGAACAGGGCGTGCTTACTTTGAATGGATTTGGCATATTCCTCCATACGTTGCATGGATAAAGCAACTGCCCGAAAGCCCTTTTCATTTAGATTAGGATTGGGGGCTTCTCTGGGAATGATGTAGCCCATCTCTTTTCCATAAGTCATTCTTAAAGTATGGCCGTGTCCTGCAAAATAAAACAGCAAACGATTATTTGGGTCCTGCCCATAGCTGTTGATAAAATCTTCGAATGCGAAAATCAATTCACTTCGATTAGGGTCTTTAGCGATAACCACATTGAAGCCTTGCTCCACCAAAGTTTTTTTAACCAAATTTAAATCATTGCTAACCCCTGGTAGGTCAGGCCAGCCCCCAGTGTAGTCACTGACTCCAATCACAAGGGCATGACTTTCATTGTAAAGGAAAACCTCCTGGCCGGATTGACTCTTGATTTGAACAGGGATTATCCCTCGATCTTGGGCAACAGCCGATGAAACTATGAAAGCAGTCAGTAAAGAGGCCATTAGGAATATGAATGTGCCGTGTTTAAACATTGTTCAGTTATTCTTTCTCTACTGCAGACACATCACCATCAGTGCTTGGTTCTGTGCAATCTCCGCAAGTTGTTCGGTTGATTTCTCTTCTATCTTCAAATTGTTTCTTATCAGGATTGCTAATTTGGGCGGTAATAAAATACTGCTTCATGCCCTGAAATTGAGGAAGAAT
>AQTY01000024.1 GCA_000372225.1 Candidatus Nitromaritima sp. SCGC AAA288-L16
AAAATATAAATATATATATAAAAGAGTTTCCTGAGGGGGTGGTTTTATGAGAACGGTTGTATCCCCTTTATTTTATAGGGGTTTCAGGGGTTACCGACACATTTTCAGATGGTAACCGTGCGGTTACCTCGGTTACCTTACGAGTTTAAAATATTAAATGGTCAAGAAATAGTTGTGGTTTATAAACCAGAAGGAGTGGCTGATGCAAAAAAAGAATATCCAAACACCCCTATCTACTCTATTCGAGAAATTGAAGCTCTCGAAGAGTTGGAAACGGTGGAGCAACGGTTGTTGCAAGAAGCAAAGCAAATCTTCGGTGGGCATATCTTCACCAAAGAACTATTTAACAAACATTATCCAAAAAGGAAAAGTAAACACTATGGCTAGAAACAGAGAATTTGATGATGCACTAGATGAATTGAAAATGTTACACGATGCTAAGAATCATGATTATGCAACAGCTGAACATCCCTACAAAAATTTAGAAGGAGTTGCACGAATTGGGATTGAGCCGTGGCGTGGAATTGTAATTCGCATGATGGATAAATTCTCCCGCTTGGAAGAATTTTGTAAAAGCGGTGAACTGGCAATCAAGAGTGAAGGAATTGAAGACACGTTCAAAGACATCAGCGTTTATTCCACACTGGCAATGATTCTTTTTAGAAAGTCAAAGAGGGAGTCGGCTGAAAAACAACAAGAGATAGAAGACACCGAAGCTCTTAGAGAGGGGTTGGAACTTGTAGAGAAAAGAAAGTCAGATGAAATAAGCTCATTAATCGACAAACGTAAGGAGAAAGATGGGGATGACGCAACACAAGAGTTGACTGAAGCTGAAAGAGGGAAAGATGCTGATAATGATGAAGATAAATTTTGGGCTGAAGAAATAAAAAAACGTGAAGATTATGCACTCAAAGCAGTTATGAAATGGAGGGAAAACGGCGCGATCTCTTAAACATGACTAATCGGCAAATACAGATATGCCCTGCTTGCAATCGAGCTGTGGTTTTGTTTATCCACATCTAAGTGAATAAGGGGTGAATTTTCTAATTAAAAAAAACTGGTGTACAACTGGACTGCTGTTAATCCCACCAATAGCCCTAAAACGTACTTCATTTTTTTTCTCCTTAATTTGGGTTTATGCGATCTCTTTTTCGCTTGGTTCAACCCTGACAGGTGATCTTACTTTAAAAGGGAAATCATCGACGTCTATAGGGTCTAACATTTTGCTCCATTCATTGATTTCTTTGGAGAGAACATTTTGTGCTTCCAATAAAGCTGGCCTTCGCATGTTTTTTTTATGACGCTTTAAATTCTGTTTTTCTTTTTGGGTATTCATTAGGATTGATCTCCTTTCTTAGGGAGGGAGGAAGTCCATTGAATGAAAGTGTTGAAATGGGGAATGAAAAGTACCTTCAGTCAACGGACTTCCGTGAAATAGAGTTCTAATACGCTAATAGGCATACACGAAAGCAGCTATCGCCCAACCTATTAACATTGCTCCCACATAATGGTACCAAGGTGCGCTCGTATCCATCGGGTTGTTCATTTTTTTTCTCCTTGAATTAAGGGAGGTGAAAGTTCATTGAAGGAAAAAATATCTCACGTCACTTATCAGCACGAAAAGAAAATGAGGAACCTTCAATGAACTCCCGTGAAAATACTTGCAAAACACTAATAATATATCAAATAAGTCAAAATAAATCAATAGGTTATGAAAATAAAGACGACACTAAAAAAACTTAAGCGTGGTGATGTAGTTTCAATTGATTGGATTGATGCAGGTGATCTTGATGATTCTCCGTCCAGTTGGTTCTCTGAAGCTGATGCAGAAAAAGTCTTCAAAGAGATACCTGTGCAGACAATCGCAGTCTTTTTTGGTATGGGAAAATTAAATTTATTTCTCGTGCGAGATATTGAAAGACAAGACATCAAAAGTCCTTATTTCAATGGTGCTTGCATAATTCCTATTGGATGTATTAGACAGGTCAAAAAACTAAGTGAATAAAAAATGAGCTTGCAATCTAATCATGAACGTGTGCTAAACTCCCTGCCACCTTGGAAGAGTCGGCAGTTCTCTTATTAAAACGAATGGGAGAACTCGGCAAATGGCTGACTTAATGATTCAACGCAACAAGGTTTGGTATGCCCAATGTAACTACATGGGCGAACGGCTGAGAGATTCTTTGAAAACCACCGACAAAGATCAAGCTGTCGAGAGATTAGCCGAATTATTCGTACTGGTGAGAAAGGGGGATTACAATTATCTAGGAACCAAATGTGACGAACTTCTAGATAAGTATGACCCAAAGACGGACAAGGTGAACAAGTTGGGAGTTTTAAAAAACCACATCCGTCCTGAATTTGGGGGCAAAACATTCGGGGAATGTAATTTCAAAGATTGGGCAATCAAAGTTGCAATGGAACGCCCAAGAACAACCGCTATTTATTTTATTGGCGTAGCAAAAGCAGTCGGGCTTCCTGTGCCTGAGTGGAAAGACATTCCCTTAAAGCAACAAAAGCGATGGGATGCAACACAGATACTTTCTGAGGAACAAGTTTTGGATGTTATTCATAATCATATTCCAAAAAAATATATTCCGATTTGCCTAATCGCTTGCTACTCCACTTTAAGAAGAAGTAGCATTATGAATCTTCGCAAAAAAGATGTTGACCTTAACGAAGGAATTTCGGTGATTGCGGGTCGTACAATCAAATCTGATGTTTTTATTCCGATGCATCAAAAACTCAGGGGTGCTTTTAATCTGATTAAAGTCGTACCCATGAGGGATGATGATTTGTGGTTTCCTGATGTTAATGGTGATTCTGTGGGAGTGGCAATTTCAAGAGGGTTTAAGAAGGCGGGAATAGGGTGGGGGTCGTTTCACCATTTCCGTCATTTTGGGGCGTGTCATATGATCAACAACGGGGAAGATATTGCCGTTGTGAGCCCGAGTTGGGGCACAAAGATATAGCCACAACGATGATCTATGCCCGTGTCAATCGTGACAAATTGAAGCTAGCATCGAAGGCATTTGACACAAATCTGCACAAATCGGTATGTTGAGATTTTGGCGGTCTGTAAGTCTTTATTTAGTAAGGAGTTATGGGCGTGAAAAAATGTCTACTTATTGAAGGATCGGACGACATGGTTTGTTCCCTCAAAATTTCTTTTATTTTTGCGTCCCATTTTATTGTTTCTTGTAGTTCTTTCAAAATCTAAATCGGGATCAATGGAAAGTGGTGACGACTCTGCCCATGCGGAGTTGAAATTATTGAATGGAAGAAAGAAGAGAAGTTCGTTGAAGGGGAACCAAAAACTATCCGTTTCTAGGTTTGCTTTAATGCGGACATAATATTTTTCGTTAAAAGCTAATCGTCTGGCAGAAGCTATGGGGATGTTACTTAATGTGAGCATCATTTTTTGAGATTTTTGTTTGTTGCGTGTGGCGATTTTTCGCTTAACACCTTTCCCAAATTCTGTGAAGCGGTACACTTGCTTTAACGAGTCATATTTAATTACGTGCTTGATTGTGTTGCTGCTTATTAGGGTATCGTTCCAGAAAGTATTTGCCTGTCGGAATTCAGCCTCGAATGTAAAAGTTATGGGAATTCCATCCTCGACGGCCTCTTCAATATCCTCAGTGAATCCTTCGACCAATCGTGCGTTTATCACGACTGTTTTCCCATTTGTTCCTACACCAATATTTACGAGAGAGGGTGCAGCTTCTACAGTTAACTCATTCGTGAGAAGCAAAACCGTCATGACTATCAATGAAGCCAGGTGTTTGTGTTTAGATGCCATTGTTTTTAAAAAAAATAAAAGTTTCAGAGAGCCCTTCTTTTAACGAAACTTTAGGAGACCAGTCAAGAGATCCCTTTAATTTTTTATAATCGAGACAACTTCTACGTTGCTCAAAACTGTTTTTTTTCGTGGCTTTAACCTCGGTATTAAATTCTGCTACCTCTAATATCAAATGAGTTAATTCATTAACCGATGTTTCTTGGCCGGTCCCGACATTGAATGTGTCTGAGCCATTCAGCTTTAAGGCTAATAAATTAGCGTTTACAACATCTCTTACAAAAATATAATCTCTTGTTTGTTCTCCATCACCGTTAATTATCGGTGCTTGCCCTTTTAACAACCGATTATAAAAAATTGCTACAACGCCGGCTTCACCGTTAGGGTTTTGTCGAGGGCCAAAAACATTGCCATAGCGAAAAATTATAGATTTAAGTCCGTATTGCTCTTTATAAAACTTGAGATACCCTTCTACGCTTAACTTCGAAAGCCCATATGGGTTAGTCGGTTTTTGGGGGTGGTCCTCTCTAGCTGGGAAATAATCCTGTTCCCCATAAATTGCTCCACCGGTTGATGCAAATATAAACTTGTCGATGCCACATTCTACGGCGTTTTGTAGTAACTGTAAAGTGCCAATGATGTTTGATTCTGCGTCCTTTACGGGGTTTTTAACTGAATCACTAACTGAAATTTGGGCGGCATGGTGATTGATCACCTCAATACTTTCCTTCTGAATGATATTAGCCAGCCGCGGATCAGAAATTGATATTTGATGAAAGGTAGCTTTGGGGTTTATAAATTCTTTTCGTCCTCTTGACATGTCATCAATAACTACTACGTTGTGATGATTCTCAATATATGCGTCGACAATATGCGACCCGATAAACCCTGCTCCTCCGGTTACAAGTATATTCATTTTGGAGTTTTATTTATCAGGTTTTTAAGGTTGTATAATGTTTCCATGGCTTGCATTGGGGATAGATTGTCAGGTTCGATAGTCTCCAGTTGTTTAATTGCAGGATGAGCTGTTTCTAAAAATAGACCGAGTTGCTTAGCTTGAGGTTCGATTGATTTTTCTTCCGAGTGAGCTATTTTTGGGGCTCCGACGTCGTCGAATTCGCTCTTTTCCAGATTGAATAAAACTTCACGAGCACGGTGGAGTACTTTTTCTGGTAGGCCAGCTAATCTTGCGACTTGTATTCCGTAGCTTTTATCAGCTCCTCCCGAGATGATTTTTCGAAGAAAAATTATTTCGTCATTCCATTCCTTTACTTGTACGTTAAAATTCTTTACTCCTTTTAAAACTAAAGCTAAGTCGGTGAGTTCGTGGTAGTGTGTCGCGAATAAAGTTTTAGGTCCTCCTTTCGCACTGTCACCATGCAAGTATTCAACGATAGACCATGCGATGCTGATACCATCAAAAGTGCTAGTGCCTCTACCAATTTCATCCAGAATAATAAGACTTCTCTCTGTGGCATTATTTAAAATATTAGCGGTTTCATTCATTTCTACCATGAACGTAGACATGCCTTTTTGAAGATGATCTTGCGCGCCTACACGGGAGAAAATTCTATCAACGATACTTATATGAGCTGAATCAGCGGGTATGAAACTTCCAATCTGTGCCATTAGAGTGATTAATGATACTTGTCGCAGATATGTGGACTTGCCAGCCATGTTGGGACCGGTGATAATCATTATTTGATCATCCCTGCTATTGAGTCGAGTATCATTGGCAATAAATTGATTTTCAGGAATGATGCGTTCTATTAGTGGATGTCGACCGTTTTTAATTGTAAGGTCGGTTCCTTCAGAGATTTCTGGTTTTGAGTAGTTATAGTTATGAGCAACTTCGGCGAGGGACGTTATTGCATCGAGGTCGGCGATAATAAGCGCCATTTTTTGAATTTTCAATCCATAGGCTGCTACTTCCTCGCGGGTCTGTTGAAAAATTTTGTGTTCCAGTTCTATTGCTTTTTCTTGAGCCCCGGTGATCTCTACTTCATATTCCTTTAGTTCTGGGGAAATAAAACGCTCTGCGTTAACAAGTGACTGTTTTCGGATGTAGTCTGCTGGGATGCGATCTAGATTTTTTTTAGTTATTTCAATATAGTACCCATATATTTTATTGAACCCTACTTTTAAAAACGAGATACCTGTGCGCTCTTTTTCTTTTGCCTCTAGTTGAGCAATCCAGTTTTTCCCGTCGCGTGAGATTGCTTTAAGTCGATCTAATTCTGGGTCACATCCAGTTTTAATACAGTTTCCTTCTTTAAGGCTAAAGGGTGGGTCATCGATGATTTTTTTCTCAATAAGTTCGTGTACACTTTTAAGGTTGTCCCATTCAGATTTAAATGTATTTAAAGAAGTGTTCTTGCTTTGGTTTAAAAGTTTTAATAGACGGGGTAAAGTTGAAAGTGAAACCTTAAGTGCAATAATGTCGCGCGCGCTACAAACAGAAAGAGAAATACGCCCAAGCAGTCTTTCCAAATCATGTATTGATTTGAGTTGATCTCGAATAGCTTGTCTCAATAGTAAATCATTTTTAAAAAAATCTACTTGATCAAGTCTTTCTTTGATTAAATGGATATCAATATTCGGTTTTAGAATCCATTCTCTAATACGCCGAGCTCCCATAGCTGTTTGTGAGGAATCAAGTAAGTCTAATAAAGAATTTTTTCGACCTCCTTCACTTGACTCTACTAGTTCTAAGCTCCTTATGGTTGGCTGGTCCATGAGCATATAATTGTGAATATTAAAAACACTGATCGCGCTGATGTGTTCAAGGGTAGACTTTTGTGTTTTATATAGGTATTGAATGAGAGCTCCAGCAGAAGAAATGGCAAGTTTCATATTTTCGCAACCGAATCCCTCGAGGGAACCTGTTTTAAAATGTTCAATTAATAGTCGGTAGGAGTCTTTGTATGAAAAAGTCGATTCTTCACAAGGTTGCAAACTACTCACTCGGTCTTCCAACCATTTTGGTTTATTACATTCATCCACTAAAGTTTCAGATATGATAATTTCTTTAGGGTCAAATTTTTCTATCTCATCTTGCAACAATGACTCTCTATTATCACCGTGAAACTCTGTTACCTTAAAGAGTCCAGTTGTTATATCTAGAGCTGCAAACCCCCAACCTTCAGCATTTGAATGGAGTGAAATGAGAAAATGATTTTGTTTGGGATCGAGTAGATTGTCATCCAGGATCGTCCCCGGTGTTACTACCCTTACCACCTCGCGCTTGACTAAACCCTTTGTGAGTTTTGGATCTTCTGTTTGTTCACAAATAGCGACTTTTTTGCCCGATTTGATGAGCTTGGCGATATAAGATTTGGAGGAGTGATGAGGAATGCCACACATGGGGGTTGGGTTGGTTTTATTTTTGTTTCTAGAGGTAAGAGCAATTTCTAAAACACGCGAGGCAACCTTGGCATCTTCATTAAACATTTCATAGAAATCACCCATGCGAAAAAAAAGAATAGAATCCGGGTGCTCCTTCTTGATGGTTATATACTGCTGCATCATCGGAGTTTCTTCCTCTAATTTTATAATATTTTGAGCGGCGTTATTCATGAGAAATGATTTAAAGACGAATTTTTTTAAAATTAGGAACTAACCTCTCATAAGTTTTTTTCAAATGTTCCGGGATCACTCTGGTCTCTGCGAGTACTGGCATGAAATTAGTGTCTCCCGTCCACCTTGGAACGATATGATTGTGAATATGTTCGTCGTAACCTGCTCCAGCGCTTTTCCCTAAATTGAACCCCACATTAAAACCATCGGGGGTGTTTGCATTACGAAGAATCTGAATACAGTTTTTCGTGAGTTCAGTGATTTCTAGAGACTCTTCGCTGTCAAGTTTTGTGATGCAGGCTAAATGACGGTATGGCGATACCATAAGGTGTCCAGTGTTGTATGGAAAGATATTCATGATGACAAAACAGTGCTTCCCTCTAAAAAGAATAAAATTTTTTTTATCATCTTCAGATTTTGGAAGGGAACAGAAAATGCATTCACCTGATTTATCTTGGGTAATGTATTCCATGCGCCAGGGCGCCCAAATTTTTTTCATAAGCTAAAGGTCTACGGTTAGTCTGAATACAAATTACATGACTCTTCGGGTTTCTTGTTGGGGAATATCCAGTCAAATAACTCTCGAGTTTTTTGCTTCATATGGCACGACTCTTCGTCAGATCGTTCATGGTCGAACCCGAGAAGATGCAGAATCCCGTGAATGAGTAAAAGCACAATTTCTTCTTCTAAAGTTAATCCGTGCTCAGCGGCCTGTCTTTTAGCCGTCTCTGTAGATATCACTATGTCACCCATTAGTGGAGAATTTGGCTTATTTTCTTCTTCTTCATTTTGAGAAAAAGAAAGTACATCCGTGGCTTGATCTTGTCCTCTATACTGTTTGTTGAGTGTGCGTATTTTCCTATCATCAGCTAAGAGGACACTTAGTTCTTGGTTTTCGCATTCTAGAAAAAGCAAAATACTCTCCCCTTGGTTTTCGAGTAACACGCAGTCGATAGAATGCTCTCTTTGCTCATTATTTATAAAAATTGGCATCAAGTTGTCATTTTTTTATTTAATCAGCCTTAAATCCATTTTGGCTGTAGGCTTTAATAATGTGTTTAACTAAGTCGTGCCTTACAACATCTTTTTCGCTGAAGTTGACGAACTTGATACCATCAATATTTTTGAGAAGGGTTTGAGCTTGAATCAAGCCTGAGTTTTTTGAGTGATCTAGGTCAATTTGTGTGATATCGCCGGTGATTACCATTTTAGAGTTGAAACCAAGTCTAGTGAGAAACATTTTCATTTGTTCTTTGGTAGAATTTTGTGCCTCATCAAGAATTATAAAGGAGTCATTGAGTGTGCGACCGCGCATATAAGCTAGAGGTGCGATTTCGATGATTCCATCTTCCATGAGTTCTCTCACTCTGCCAGGTTCTAAGGCATCGTCAAGAGCATCATAAAGCGGCATGAAGTAAGGGTTAATTTTTTCTGAGATATCTCCTGGTAAAAAGCCAAGTTTTTCTCCTGCCTCAACCGCTGGACGGGCTAAAATAATCTTCTGAAATTGACGTTTGAGTAGCCCCTCTACTGCCAGTGCTACAGCTAAATATGTTTTTCCTGTCCCTGCTGGTCCAATTGCTAAGACAATATCTGCTTGCTTAACAGATTGAATAAATTCCCTCTGGGTTGGACTTTTAGGAGTAATGAATCCCTTCTTAGGAGATACAGTTATTCTCTCAGAAAAAATAGCTTTTAAACTTACTGTCTTGTCTTCTGCTACTAGACGAGTTGCAAACTTTATGTCGTCATTCTTCAGCTTATAACCTGAAACTAAAAGATCTTCTAATTGAGTTAAGAGGATGTCAACCGCATTAATCGAATCGAAGTCACCTTTTATTTTGATTTGGTTTTCTCGAGTCGTAATACGGACACTAAATTTTTTTTCAATTTGCTTGAGATTAATGTCCTGAGCACCAAAAATTTCTGGAATGTGAGCAAGATTTTCGAGAAGAAGCTCTTTGTTGACGATTTGGTTCAAGAGAGGTGCGGTCTCCTTGTCAGGGTTTAAAGTAGCCATTATATCCTCGCGCGTTTTGACTTGTCAAATGCAGGAGATCTCTAGTTAAATAGTTTAAAAATAGTTAGTTAGGTTGGTTTTAATGGGAGTTTCGGGATAGTGCTAAAAGACTGAGGAATTCACTGCGGGTTCGTGCATCATCCTTGAAACACCCAAGCATGGAGCTAGTGGTAGTGTAGGAGTTTTGTTTTCCAACTCCGCGCATAGACATGCAAAGGTGCAGTGCATCGATAACAACAGCTACTCCTGCTGGTTTTACAATACTTTGTATACATTGGGCGATTTCGGTGGTCAAGCGCTCCTGAACCTGTAAGCGTCTGCTGTATGCATCTATCAGACGGGGAACTTTGCTTAGCCCTATTATTTTGCCTTGGGGAAGGTAGGCTACATGACATTTCCCGAAAAAAGGAAGCATATGGTGCTCGCAAAGACTGTAAACATCGATATCCTTAACGATAACCATCTCGTTATAATTTTCACTGTAGAGGGCATCGTTTACTAATTTGTCGACGTCTATATCGTAGCCACTGGTCAAGAATTTTAACGATTTTTCTACTCTTTCGGGGGTTTTAAGCAACCCTTCCCGTTTGGGATCTTCGCCAACGGCATGTAAAATTCGTTCAACTAATGATTGAAGCCCAGTGAGTTTAGATGGTAGGTTCAAAGATATCCCCTCTATAGACAACGTAATTGCGTTCGGATTCGTAAAGTTTAATTTCGTATAGACGGCCCTTTGTAATCTTAGGTTCGAGAACTTCCCAAAACTTAATTGCCAAATTTTCTGCTGTTGGAATAATACCCTTTAAAAAATCAACATCTACATTTAAGTTTTTATGGTCTACCTTATTGAGAACTTCTTGTGTGGTTAATTTTTTTAACTCTTTTAAATCAAATACCATTCCCGTGTCTTCGCATACTTCTCCAGATAACGTAACTTCAAGGTTATAATTATGTCCGTGTCCATTAGGATTGTTGCATAAGCCAAATGTGGCCTCATTTTTTTCATCAGAAAAATCCGGGTTATATAGCCTGTGACTGGCGCAAAAATGATGTTTTCGTGTAATAAATATCATGAGGCAGGGATAACTATGTAGAAGAATGAAATTATTTTAAATATTTCCGTTTATTATCAGTTGAGTGAAACCCAGGTCCATATAAATGGAATGTCATGTTATTCATAACTTTTTGTAGGGGACCTTCGCACTTTTCGCATTTAGTGAGAGGTTCATCGGATACCTTTTGAAGAACCTCGAAGGTATCCTTGCATTTTTCACATTGATAGTCGTAAAAGGGCATAAAAATTTCTCTTAATGCGGTCTACTCATAAATCGGGACTTCATTGGCATGGTAACAGCATTGTTCGCCGAAAGTCTCATTATTTTAAGGTTCCCCGGTGTGTGCCTCCGGGTTTCCCTCTTTTTGAGGTGTTTTCTAAACAGGTTTAATGTTTTTGGAATATTTTCTTTTATTTCATCTAATCTATGAATAGGGCTTGGAAGCGTCAGTCCCCATTCCGGATCAAATATACCAACTACCATGTTTTGATGTGCAAGAACTTGAAGAACAATAAACCGGTCCATTGAGTATTTTTTCTGAACCGATTCAGGCATCAAATAGGTTTGGTTTTCATTGTTAGGCCCGAATCTCATTACAGCTTTCCCAGATTCTACAGGGCTGAATCCTGTTTGTTGGATGTACTCATCTAATTCTGTAAATATTTGATCCTTAGGGAAGATAAGAATACCAAAATTTTCATAATTTTTGTATAGCTGATAATTATATCCGGAATTGGTGGGAGCTGCGTTGATCATTCTTGGTAGAAAAAGAACTACCGCAAAAAAAACAATTGTGAGTATTTTTGTAATTCGCATTGGAGAATTTTCTCTAACAATTTAAAAAAATCAAGATATGATTTCTGTTTGACTAAAAAAATAGGAAATCTCAAAAGCTGCTGTTTCTGGTGCATCTGACCCGTGGACCGAGTTTCTTTCTAAATTAACAGCAAATTCCTTTCTAATAGTTCCTTCATCAGCTTCTGCCGGATTTGTGGCTCCCATCAGTTTACGCCATGCTTTAATAGAACCTTCCTTTTCAAGCACCAGTAATATAACAGGACCTACACACATTGACTTTGTCAAGTCTTTGAAAAAAGGTCGTTTTTTATGAACGTGGTAAAAGCCTTCAGCGATGGGTGTGGTTAAGAGGACTCGTTTCATCGAGGTAATACGAAACCCTTCAGCCTCGATTCTTTCTAAAATTTTTCCAATCAGGTTGCGTTCAACTGCATCTGGTTTGATGATAGCAAAAGTTTGTTCCATGATGGGAATTTTATTTCTGGTAAAAGATTAAATAAAATAAAAAAGGTACTTGAGCTTGATGGCGCCCAAATACCTATTTTAAATAACAAAAAAACGAGATTATCGTAAAACGATACCGGTCCTCTTTATCACGAATTTTTCTTCAAGATTCTGAACCCACTTCATTTTGATGGCATTATTTTTTGCTATATCGTCGCATATATACACACAAATCTCACATGCCTTACATCTGTCCACAGACACATAAGCAGACTTATCTTGTTCGCTATAATTAATACAGTTTGATTCTGGGCAATAGGTAGTGCATAGGGAGCAAGCTTTTTCAGAACATATATCTTTATCTACATCTGCTACGTAGTACATAGTATCTCCGGTAAAAAATATTAAACGTTAACTGTCCCACAGGCATTAGCAACAAGCTCCTCTTCATCAACAAGATTTGCATCTGGATGACCCCAACCTTTATCTATCACATACTTGTAGGTAGCATACAAAGTTCTCATATTTGCTTCGAGAAGTTTGGCTTTCTTGGCAAATTTTTTCTCAATCGCACTGTCTAACGCGGCCGTTCCACCAGAAACCACGATTCCTTTTCCGATAAAGCGGTCCTTAACAGAGCCTCCGAGAGAAACTAGGTCTGGCATTCCAAGCACTGCCGCAATCGCTCCACACATACCCATATTTGTAGCTAAGTCAGTTTTAGCAACCTTATTCGCTATTTCCGTACAAGGTACATTGTAGACCTTGGTATCATTAACATCCAATCCCTTTTGCTCATCAGCAGTAAAAGGAATTGGAGTACCAGTGTTGATAACGCAAACCCCTCCTTCTTTCAGCCCTGTGTAAAATGGCATGGTGTAGGATTTTCCCAGGGTGATAACCGATGGATGAAAAATCATGATAATGTTTGGATAGATGATCTCACCGATTTCATAAATAACATCGGCCGAAATCCGAACATAACTTTCAACTGGTGCGTTTCGTTTTTCTGATCCAAAAAATGGAACTAGAGAACTATGTCCGCCTGAAATAACTACTCCATTACTCAATATATGGGAGGCGGTAACAACACCTTGACCTCCGAGTCCCGCCATGCGGACGTTATAACGTTTTACTCCCATGATTTTCTCTCCTTGTTATTTCTTCGCAGCTTTAGCAGCTTTAGCAGCCGCTTTTTCTTTTTTCTCAATATCATCCAGGTACGCTTTAGCACGATCTGAAATATGTTCTTCGAATCCGTAGTCCTTCTTTTCCTTATCAAATGCATCTTGCATAACATCTGGAGTTGGAATCGAATACTCAATGTTGCATGACGTATAAGCTTGAACATAGGTTGAACCAAATTCGCGTGCTACTAGAATTGCACGTCGAGCGGTCCGAACTACTCGTGCGGGATTGGTGGGAACGATTCTAGCAACGTAGTCCAACTTGGCTACCTTTGCTAAACCCAACATATCCATTTTATCATCTACTTTTCCACGGGGAGACATCTTCGCAACTAACCCCTTTGTGGTCATGCCACTTTCCTGTCCACCAGTGTTCCCGTAAATTTCATTATCAAGCATAAAAGTGGAAAATTTTTCATGACGAAACCAACTGTGCATAAGACCCTGGAATCCAATATCTACCAAGCCGCCATCGCCACACATGACGATTACGTCTTTATCTTGTTCAGGAAATCTAAGTTCTAGGCCACGTTTCAATCCTGAAGCCACTGCGTTGGTGTCTCCATAATTGCCATAAATAAATGGGACATTTCCCTGCGATATGGCCAGCCGACCACAGCCTGCTGTTCCAACGAATATGGTGTGTTCAGGTTTGGGCAGTGCAAGAAATACAAGCCTGATAAATAGAGTCATTGCACAACCTGCGCACATGGGGTGTTCTTCAATTAATTCCTTGAACTTTCCCATATCACTTACTTTTTTCTTCTTACCATATTGACCATGCTTCACAAGATCTTGGTACTCAACGGGTAAGTGCTCTAAGTAACCGGGTGCTGGTTTAACTGTATCTAGGGACATGATTCCCCTCCATTTTGTTATTTATTAAAATTCTATATATTTTTTTCGATTTCAAAATGAAACCGTGATTACAAATTATTAGCCGCGATTACGAAACGTTATAGGCTACCTTATTCAAACTCTCTAAACTTCTTTGCTATAAAATTAAAAATGATTTCTGGATGTATTTTTTTCTCTTATGTCCTTAAGCCAATCAAGGATCAATTCAGTGGGCATTGTCATTCCACCAAAAACTCTGGGGCCAGGATAAATGCTCGCTGTAGATTTCCCGTAAAGGGTAGTGCACACATCTTTGTGCAACCAACCTGTCTGATTAAATTCCGGGACTAAAATGACTTTTGCATGTTTGGCTGCGGCAATGATCTGCTCTCTAGGCCAAGGGCGTATCGTCTTAACCTTAATAAGGCCTACTTTATTGCCTTTTTCTTCTTCTTGGCGGACTGCTTCGCGTGCCTGAGATACTGCCGCACCTGAAGCGATGATCATTTCCTCAGCATCTGGGTTCACGACTTCGATCAGGCCGCCAAGGTATTTATCAAAATACTTAGCCGAGCGTTCCACGGCTGAAAATACTTCTTGCTGCCAGCTTGCGTGCATGTGGTAACTAATAAAATTACTTTTCTGGATTGGGGCGTCACGGGATATACGTGCCGGTGGATTTTCATTATCCATTGAAGGAACCGCATTTCTCCAGCCATCTCGAGGTGGTATTTTATATTTTTTGTCGCACATAGCAACGTTGCCACGAGCGTGGGTTACAAAAAAACCATCCACCGATACGGTACAAGGCAGTGTAACATCAACTTCTTCACTGACTATGAAGGCTATCAGCGGCCAATCAAAAAAATCCTGCTGGTTTTCAGCATGCATGACCAACATTCCTGTGTTAAGCAGGAATGAAATTTCTGTATTATCTGGTTGGATCGCTAGAGGTGTATTAATAACTCGGCACATATTAAGCATTACTATAGGAGTTCGTGCCCCTGGCCACGAAGCAATTGCCTCTGTTCCTCTCATCAAACCGGGACCTGAAGTTGCCGTAAGGCTCCGTACACCCGCACGAGATGCTCCACTTATGGCGGACATAGTACCGATCTCTTCTTCTGCACGGTAGTAATCCTTGATATAGCCTTCGTCGAATAAGTACCCTGCCTGTTGCATTGTTTCTGACTGGGGAGTTATAGGGTAGGCAATTGCCATATCCACATTGGCTCTACGGATGGATTCGCGGGCCGCTTCACTCCCTGTCATGAATATAGTTTCCTTTGGCAATTTCTGCATTTCTTCAAGAGTAACTATTTCCTGAAGGTCACCTGCAGGAACCCAGCCCTCGGGTTTTCCTGGGACATTTACATGCTTACTTGTACTGTTTGATTTTGCTTCGGCAGTTTGGGGTGACATCCTTCACTATCTCCGTTTGTAGAAATTAATTTTAATCGGGGACAACTTAATCCCGCAGTTTTTTTAGTATATTAGCTGTAATAAACAATGATTTTAGCTAATTCTCCTGACGAAACCACAGTCAGCGAGGACGCTATTCTCGAACTTACTGAAGAGTGTAATAGTAAAAACAAACCCTCACTTTGTCAAGGGTTAACGGCTATCAAATTTCTTCAAATTAGGCTTATTTTTTGGCCATATTTTCTAATACACCTAGTTCTTTAAAGTATTTAAAAGCATTCTCAAGAAATTCGTTGAGAGACGAGTCATTATGGAAAATCAACGTTTTGTTGGCTAATTCGGTGTCGTGACATACTTCGAATTTAACAGCTGCTGTTTCTTGGTATTTTATAACCTCTACTTCCCAGTGAATTTGAGAAAGTTCTTCTTGCGGACGACTTTTCGCAGATACCCCATACTGGTTCAACTTGTATAAAAACTCATGGCCTCCTTGTCCATCTGAAGAGCTTCGGGATAAGTGAAGATTTTCTTGAATTAACATTGTGACAACCTAATTTAGAAGTTCTATTATAAAAAGAGCTTTTTTTATTCTATCAAATCAAGTAACTTAGGCATACATGAATTCCACCCTGAATTAAAAATAACTATTTTTAATTCAGGGCAATACTTTTAAATTTACTCAAATGTATGAATAACTTAGAATTGAATGACCCAATCGAGATTGAAGCATTTTTGAGTAAAGTCAGCTTATCAGGTCCGGGGTTTAACTCCGACTGCCTTTTAATGGATGTCTACGATGCCGGTCTGGATTATCCGGATTTTCTGAAAGCTGAGGGAAATGATTCTGCTGCTTGCTATGATGGAACTTCACCCGCGTGGGCTAAATATCATATTCGTCAAGGAAAGCGCGTATTTATGATTTATGGAGGTTCTGGAGGTAAAAGGCGCTCTCATTTTTCCGAAACTCCCTAATAACATTGGTTTTCTGAAGCCCTATCTGTTTTAAAGCATCCTATTTGAGCATATGAAAGAAATGAGGCCTTTTTTATTATCTTGAGGATCCCCTAACTTAAGGAGAACTGTTTACACAATGGAGTTTGATAAGGAGTCTCAGCAACGCATCCTTCGAGTTGCTGCTGATAAAAATGAAGGGCGACCTATTGAGGAAATAGATGGGCAAATAGCTAGAGTTCTCGACCTGCATCCTGAGTTCGATCCTATATGGGAAGAGGGTGAGATGGCATCAATTCCCAGAGAGGTCAACGGTATGATCGTGAATCCTTTTGTACATACTGTTTTGCATGTGACAATTGATCGTCAACTACAACTGGAAGCCCCGGAGTTTGTTGCTGCTGCCTATCAACGTTTAACCAGTCATGGTATGGAATCACATGAAGCCCTGCATGCGATCATAGCTATATATGCCAACCTGCATTTTGCTAGCACGCGGAGAGATATGCAGTTCGATGCCCTAGCTTATGAAACTCAGATTAATGGATTGGACTTTATCGCATGATAATGCAAGAAATTATAGAACTTTTGCAACGGTTTTTCCTAGGTCAGCGGGGCTTTTAACAACTTTGATACCGCAGCGGCGCATGACTTTCATTTTTTCTTCAGCCGTTCCTTTTCCGCCGGAGATGATTGCCCCCGCATGACCCATTCGGCGTCCTGGAGGAGCGGTTTGTCCGGCAATAAATCCAATGACCGGTTTTGTGACATGTTTTTTTATGTAGTAGGCAGCTTCATCCTCTGCTGATCCGCCGATTTCACCAATCATACAGATCGCTTTTGTGCCCCGATCTTTTTGGAAAAGCTCGAGAGTATCAATGTACTTTGTGCCGATAATTGGATCTCCACCAATACCTACGCATGTTGACTGACCATAGCCCAATGCCGTTAATTGACCAACGGCTTCGTAAGTGAGAGTTCCGCTCCTGGAGATAATACCGACATTCCCTTTTTTGTGAATGTGGGCCGGCATGATGCCGATCTTACATTTCCCAGGTGAGATGACACCAGGGCAATTGGGGCCGATCAACCGCGACTTACTAGCCTTGATATAGCGATAAACTTCCACCATATCTGATACAGGAATACCTTCTGTAACACAAATGATCAGCTCGATTCCTGCATCGGCGGCTTCAAGAATGGCATCGGAGGCAAAAGCGGGTGGCACAAAAATCATTGTTGCGTTGGCTTTCGTTTTTTTTACTGCGTCTCGTACAGTATCGAATACCGGAACCTTCCCTAGAACCGTTTGCCCCCCCTTAGCAGGCGTAACCCCACCGACTAATTTAGTGCCATATTTCATACATTGCTCGGCATGAAACTGCCCTTCGCGTCCGGTAATACCTTGAACGATTAATTTTGTTTTTTCGTCAACCAGAATGCTCATCGTATTGCCTTTACAATTTTTTGCGCACCATCTTTCATGCCTTCTGCAACAATAACATCTATCCCCGAATCTCTAAGAATTTGGTGACCTTCTTCCATATTGGTCCCCTCCATTCTTACCACGATGGGAATCTTCACTTTTAATTTCTTGGCCGCGATCTCAACACCTCGAGCTAGAATGTCGCAACGTAAGATACCGCCGAAAATATTAATAAAAATTCCTTTTACATGTGGGTCGGAGAGCAGGATTCGGAATCCATTTTCAATCTTTTCCTCATCAGCTCCACCCCCAACATCCAAGAAGTTTGCAGGTTCGCCACCTGAATGCTTGATGATATCCATTGTTGCCATAGCCAACCCAGCCCCGTTGACCATGCAGCCAATATTCCCATTGAGCTTGATATAGTTTAAGTCAAACTTACTGGCCTCCACTTCCATCGGATCCTCTTCAGCTAAGTCGCGGTAAGCGAGGGTATTTTTTTGGCGATACAGCGCATTGCTGTCAATATTAACTTTTGCGTCAAGGACGAGAACTCTATCGTCTTTAGTGATGACAAGGGGGTTGATTTCTAACATATCGCAATCTTCCTTAATAAACGCCTGGTAGAGGTTCATTATCAAGGGGATCATTTGCTTGAGCGCAGCGCCTTCTAAGTTAAGAGCGAAGGCAATTTTTCTAGCGAGGTAAGGTTTAACTCCGATTATGGGATCGACTAATTCTTTAATGATTTTCTCTGGTGTTTCCTCGGCGACTTCTTCGATTGCCATGCCCCCCGCTTCGCTGGCCATGATCATTACCCGGCTGCTTTGCCTATCAAGAAGGATACCGAGGTACAGTTCTTTGGCAATAGGCATGCCTTCCTCTACTAGAACTTTTTTGACTTTTCGCCCCTCTGATCCAGTTTGTGGTGTTACCAAGGTCATCCCGATAATCTTACTTGCATGAGTTTTAGCTTCTCCCGGGTTTTTGGCGAGTTTTACACCCCCGCCTTTGCCTCGGCCACCAGCATGAATTTGTGCCTTAACTACTACAACATCTGTTCCCAGTTCGCGAGCAGCGGCCTCTGCTTTATCCGGATTGTCGACGACCATACCCTTGGGGACGGCGACACCATGTTTTGCAAGGACTTCCTTTGCCTGATACTCGTGAATGTTCATGATTTTAAAAATAAAGAAATTTAGGGGACTATAACCGAAAAAAACTGTATGCAAGTCGGATTTTTTATCATAGCTCGCATGGCTTGTCAAAAATAATCCATTGGCATTTAGTACTAATAGTTGCTGGATATGGATGTAAAAAAAAATTGAGTTTGGGTGAACGGAAAGGCAAAAAGAGAAGTTTTGGAACTACAAAGAGTTAGATTCAGTCAACACTTGGAGGCTATTTTCTTGTGTGGGTGGTCAGTTTGGCTTTTGTGGTCATTGTTTGCGTTATCGTTGTTGTTTTTGGCTAATAACTCTTTCCAAGCTTCCATCAAGGTTGTGAGTACATTTACTATCGACTCGAGAGCCTTGCGGTCTGATTTAATATTAGCTAAGGTTAATTGCTGAAGAATGAACTGATAAAGTGACTCCAGCTTATGAGCCACATCGCCACCTTTTTTCATGTCTAGAGCACATGACAATTCATTTATAATATCGTGAGTTTTATTAATGTATGTTCCTTTTTTCGACAGGTCTTTAGCGTCAATTCCCTCTATGGCCAAAGTGACAAACTTCAGGGCCCCTTCGTACATCATTATGATTAGCTTCCCTTGACTAGAAGTTGCTACTTCGTTGTGACGGTATTGGTTGTGAAACCTACGTGGAACCATATTTAGACGTCCTTAAGAGTAAAAATAATAGTTATTATTTTTTCTGGAAAATATTTTGAATTCCTGCCAGAGCACTGTTAAAAGTATCCTTTTGTGCGTTAAGTCTTCCCAGTACAATTTCCAAGTTTGTGAATCTTGCTTTTAGGGTTTCCTCGAATTCAAGCAGGCGTTCTGCCTGATCTAGAAGTGTTTCGTTGTAATCGTCGACGGTCTCTTTTATAGTGTCGAGTTCTGTGACTAATGGCCCGTTTAAGGATGTATCAACCAAGTTTTCCAATTCGCGATTAAGAATTTCTGCTACCCCGATCGAAAGGGTAATTTGTCCATAACTCCCGTCAGTTAAACTACTGATACGAAAATTAAGGCCAGTTGAGTCTCCCGAGGAACCTGCCCAAAAATTTCCAGATCCTGAAGCGTTCACAAAAGTACTTGCCCCTGAATTGCTTAATTGAACAAAAGTACTTGCTCCTGACCCGGGGCTGTCAAGCCCGAAGGCATCTCTCGTTATCCGTCCCTCCGTAGTTACCCGTATGTCATATGTTCCGGGCTCTGTATCGCTTGTAAACCCTACATAGGCTACGGATGAGTTTGTCACGCTGCCGTTGCTTGAAAAAAGCTGGCTTACATTTTCTATGTCGTCTACCAATGCATCAGAAAGTTTATCGGTGTCCAGGATGAGCGTCCCATCTGATTGAGTGGTGATACCGATTTGTGACAGGTAAGTATAGTCACCGCTGATCCCCTTGATCTTACTGCTTATCGAACTTCGAAGAATTTGCTGCAGGTTTTGGACTGCAAAATTACCAAATAATACGCCGGTTTGTTCAGTTTCTGAGTCTAAGGCTAATTGTTCACCTAAGAATAATGATAGATCGTTATATTCATCAACAAAGTCCGACACCTTTGTTGTTATGGCTTCTGTGTTAGTTGACAGAGAAATGGTACCTGAACCTGCTGATTGAAGTTTAAGTGCTGCACCAGTAATAACGTCTGTAACGGTGTTAGATGATTTGGTAATGGAAACCCCATCTAGGGTCAAGCTTGCATTCTGTGCCGTTTGTGTTGTATCAAAACCCATTGTTACAGAGCCGCTTGTGATATTAGTGCTCATTGTTACAGCACCCGTACCGCCTGTTTGGGTACCTGAAATAAGTAGACGATAAGGGTTGGTGGCGTCACCGTCATTAAGAAAGGACGCCTTAACGTCGAGTCCTAGGTTATTAATAGCTAGCCTTAACCCATCAAGCGTGTTGTTAGTGCTATCAATAGTTACTGTTGAGGAAGCAGATGATCCAATAACGATTGTTACGGTTCCAGAAGAAATTGATGATGTGGTTTCTGCATGCCCACTTGTTATGAGTTTGCTTTCTGTGGCGAGGTTATTTACGATGAGAGAATGGGTTCCAGATGTTGCTGAACTAGTGGTAGTAATATCTACAACCTTATTACTATCTGAAAAACTATTGTTTGAAAAAACGCTCTTATTGACGATGAAGCGACTTTCGGTATTCAGTGTGGTCACAACGCTTTTGAATGTTTGCAACCTATTTTTTAATTCCTGAAAACTAGCTAGCTTTTGCTGCTCGATTTGTTTTTTGGCTTCGACCAGATCCATTGATCGAGCTTCTAGAGAAACCATCTTGTTGATGATGTCTTGGGTATCTAAGTTAGAGTTAATGCCAAATACTGCGTTTTGTGCCATTAGATGAATTAGATCTCTAGGATGGGAATAATTTCACAAATCTCTTCATAATTTTATCGGCTTATAAAATTTATACCTTTAATAGATTTAAAGAGTTTAAGCCATTGTTTGTAACTATTTAATCATGGTCATAAAGAATTTAAAGTGACTTTCGATAAATATATGTTTTATCTAATGTTGAGTTGTTTTCCTTGATTTGGTGCTGGGGAGTGCTAGAGTTGTCAAATTCGGTCCAAATGGTGGTCTAAGGGGAGTGGTCTTAATATTCGGAGATCGAGTGCTATGTCAGAGCAATTAGATCTATTTGCAGAACCTGAAAAAGATAAATTAAACTCTGAAATTGTTCCAAAAGCTTCAAATGAGTACCGCATTCTCTATTTCGACTTGGAGACTCAAAAAAGCGCCGATGATGTTGGCGGATGGGGAAATATTCATGATATGAAACTGGCAGTCGGCGTGCTTTGGGATAGCTGCGAACAAGAATATTTCAGCTATCTAGAAGGCGCTGCCTCACAACTGGTAAAAAAACTTCGGACAGCTGACCTCGTTGTGGGGTTCAATGTTAAGAAATTCGATTATGGAGTGCTACAACCATATGCTGATTTTGATCTTGATGAAATTACCACTTTCGATATGCTTATTGACGTGAATAAAAAACTTGGTCATCGACTCAGTCTGAATCACTTGGCAGAAAATACACTGAATGCTGCAAAAAGCGCCGATGGTTTGGTCTCGTTACAATGGTACAAAGAAGGGAAGATAGATAAGGTCATTGAGTATTGCAAACAGGATGTAGAAATCACCCGTGATTTGTTTCTCTATGGTGAATCATATGGTTACGTAAAATATTCTACTCGCTCAGGGGTAGCTAAAGACTTGAAAGTAGATTGGGAAAGAGCCAGCCTAATAAGTTCTTCCTAGCTCATGGTTTTATGAAATTCAAAAGTTTTTCGATAATATCATTGGTGGTGATACTTTCGGCTTCGGCCTTGAAGTTGAGTATGATTCTATGTTCCAGCACTTGACGGCTTACGCGTTTAACATCTTCGATGGTGGCAGCGACCCGGTTGTCCATCAGGGCTCTCGCCTTTGCTCCCATTAGGAGGTATTGAGACGCGCGTGGCCCGGCCCCCCAGTCAACCCACTCGTTTATAAAATCCGGGGTGGTCCCATTTTTGTTTGGGCGTGAACTTTGCGCCAGTCTTACCGCGTATTCTGCGATATGTTTTGAAACAGGAACACTGGGTACGAGTCGTTGGAATTCCTGAACCTGTTTCGCATTTAACACCATATCCATTTCCGGGCGTACTCCAGAAGTAGTGGTTGTTGCGATTTCCACTTCCTGCTTCAGGGTAGGGTAGGCAACGTTTATGATGAACATGAAACGGTCAAGTTGCGCCTCAGGTAAGGGGTAAGTGCCTTCGTGTTCAATTGGGTTTTGTGTCGCAAAAACTAGGAAAGGCTTATCTAGTTCGTAGGTATTCCCCCCGACGGTTACCTGTTGTTCCTGCATCGCCTGAAGTAGTGCGGCTTGGGTCTTTGGTGGGGTTCGGTTTATTTCATCTGCTAAAACAATATTTGAAAAAATCGGACCTTTGATAAAGCGAAATTCTCTTTTATTGGTTGTTTGGTCTTCGTAAAGTATATCCGTTCCAGTAATATCTGATGGCATCAAATCAGGAGTAAATTGAATTCTACTAAAACTAAGGTTAAGTACTCTTGCTAGAGTTTTTACGAGTAGGGTTTTTGCCAGACCGGGAACGCCGACAAAAAGGCAATGTCCTTTGCAAAAAAGTGCTACTAGTAAGTCTTCTAACACTTCGTCTTGCCCTATGATTACTTTGCGAATTTCATTCACTATGCGATTTTTTGAATCTACTAGCTCTTTTGCTAGCTCTAAGTTTTCAGTCATTCTAATCTCTGGTAGAAGATATGATTAATGATCTATATATCCGAATAGCTTTGTTTGCAATTCTTTTTCTTTTTTCCACTTGAGTTTTTGGTAGATCGTCATTAGCCGTATATGTACAAAAGGATTGAATGGATTCACCTGAATAGCCCGTTCATAGAAATCACGAGATCTTTTTGTGTCGCCTGTGTCAAAATATAATTCGCCCATAGTTGCTAGAGTAGAGTGAAACATAGGATAGTAATTTAAGCTCCTATTCAGGATAACTTCGGCCTTGTTATATTCCTTGGTGATTAGGTGAATCTTAGCTAACTTGTTATGGAGTATGGGGGAGAATGCTTGTGATTGGTCGATGGCGCGCTGATATTCGATAAGAGCTGCTTTGTAGAAATTTCTTGATTGTAAAATGTCGCCTAAAAATGTAAGGTCTCGGCTCTTTCGATCATCAATCTCACGATATTCTTTGCTTGGTTCACCAGATAAACGGTCTGCTTTGAAATGGACCCCTGGAGGTTTGAGCCCCGGGATAGTTTTGAGTTTTTTTTGTTTTACGAAGTTCTTCCATTTTCTCTGAAAGATATCCAAGTTTATTCCTATAGTGTCAGACATTGCCAAGTCAAAAGATTCTTCTTTAGCCAATTTTTCGAGAAGAGTTGAAATTACTTCATCTCCATGGACTTGGGTAAGATATTCAATCATTGTAGCAACTTCAGCATACGCGAGTTGGACGTCTTCGGCTGTTTTTAGCTTTGCCAACGAAGGCATCATGCCGTCTAATGATATTAGATAGTTTTTTTGCAGTCCTCCTGCAAGCATTGTTTCCATGATAGGTGTTAGATATACATAGTTGTTTCGCCATCGGGTCTCGAAATACTTTGCAATTCCCTCGTGCATCCATAAAGGCAAGTTGTTTCGGCTTTTTTTAGTGAGTATGTAGTGGGTGTATTCGTGGCTCAAGGTGTCCATCCAATTATAGCCGCGTACCAGAGATCCTGGCGAGATCATCATAATTCGGTTGTATTTACAGAGAGCCACGGTGCCGGAGATGGCAATATCGTCAAGAGTTAACGGGGAAACTTTGGAAAAGGATTCTCTGTTGGGGTAGAACTCAACCAGGACTTTTTCTTTTGGGTAGTAATTAAAAATTTTCCCTAGGACCTTATAGGACTTCTCCAGAACTTTGGTTGCGTAATGTACCAGTATTTCATCTGATCCTTTTTGATATCGGTAGATAAAATGTTTTGACTCGCTGGTTGAAAATAATTTTGTTTCCTCATATGTCTCGTATACGAGATTCTTGAATTCGTGGACTTCACTATGGTTGCCAGTTACTTGTTTTAGAATTTTTGTGGCAAGTTCATGGTTCCCTTTTAAAAACTCCACGCGTGCTTTGAGAAAATAGGCATCTCCTGATTTAGGGTATTTATTAAGCAGGGTATTTGTGAAATGTTCTGCCGCTTCAGTATTCCAGTCATCTATTAGTTTATGTCCCGCGTATACTTTTCCTGGAGGTAATTCAATCGCTGACGTAATGGGTGGAAAAGCTAAGATCAACCCAACCAAGCAGGCACTTATGGTCAAAAAGATATGTTTCACTTCACTAAGTCCTTGTAATATTCCATGACCATGCGTTCATAATCTTTAGGTGTTTGTTTTTTCATCGCATTTAGTATTTCTTCGCGGAATTCTTTTGGAGCCTTATATTGTGTTTCATCTGGTAGTAGCACGCGTTCTTTTTGCATTCTTGTGGCGCCTCCGCGTCGAGAATCTGGGTTGCTCCCCGTACCAAGTTTTCTGGGGTTTTGTCTTTTTGCTTGCTTGGTTTCTCCTTTAAAGTTTTTTATCTGGTTTAATAGGTCGCGAGTCTCGTTTAGTCCCTTGAGAGCTAGGTTTTCAGATTCGATACTTTTCCGCATGTTCTGTTCTCTAAGGTTTGTTTCCGCCTGTTTCATGTAACGCTCGGTTTGTTTCATTCTCTGTGAGAGTTCTGACGGTATCATTGGGTTTTTTTTGCTCAATTCATTAAACCGTTGAGATAGTTTTTGCGATTCTTTTCGTATTTCATATTCTTGTTTTTCCATTTGTTTTAATTCTTTTTTTTGGTCCATCGTTATCGGTGAATTATAATTTTTTCTAATTGAACGTATCATTGATCCGAGTTTTTTAGATATCGAGTTGTTTATCTGTGACGCTCGAGTTAAGTCCTTCTCCAGTTTGCTAGACAGTTCTTCCCGTAGGTTGAGTGCTGTGCGTAATCTATGCTGCCATTTCAATACATTTGGATACGCTTGTTTGAAAACGTCTGCAAATTCATTGAGGTCTTGTCGTTGGACCAGTTTGTTCAAAGAGTCGTATTTTTTTAGTAACTGAGGTAGAGCTTCCTTGAACCGTTGGGACTCATTCGCGTGAAGTAAATTCTTTTGTTCGATTAACTGAGAGAGGTCTCTACGTGCCTCTTTAAGTTTGCTGAATTTCTGGTCTAGCTTTTGTGACTGGAAAGAATCAACTGTTGCCTGGGTTAATTTTTTTATCGCTCTGTTTATTTCAATTTCTTTGTCGATTAAATTTTCCATTTGTTTCATTACTTCATGATTTGCAAGAAACTTTTTATCTCCTTTAAAAAGATTGCGGATAGTATTTACATCATGTAGGAGGTCTTTGAATAATTTGTCCACTTGATCTTCAAATTCCTTTAATTGCTGCTGCCTCAGTTTCTGACTCATCTGAGTAGTTGCTTCTGTTAGATTTTTTTGTCGCCTTTCTAATTGGTCGAGATCTTTAATGCCATTGTCAATTGTCTTCATTGTTTCAGGGTCAAGCAAACTTTCTTTTTCTGAGTCAGCACGGTGTATCTTGTTCGCAAGAAGTTTAAGGTCCTCTTCCATTTGTTTTAGTTCTTCCATCGCTTCTTTAAACTTCCCTTGGCTTACCATCTGTTGCATCTTTTTTAGAGCCTCAGAAAGTATTCCCATGTCCAATCGTTTAAACGCATTTAGGTTTAAAAACTCATCTGGCATCGATTGCGTCTGGCGTGACAATTGATTCATTAACTCCTGTAGGACTTTTTGGATTTTATTTATTTTATTTTTTAATTCCTTTGAGGTTTTAGAAGGTTTCTCGTTGCTAGATTTTTCCAGGTCTTCCCGTAGAGCTTGGGTAAGATCGTTTAGTTCTTCTTCTAGAGTTTTTGTTCTATTTAGTTTGTGCTGGTTAGTCATTTTAACCAGGAATAAAATATCTTTTTCGAGGTGTTCTGTCATTTGGTTGTTGACGGGAGAATATGGAGATGTGGGTTTTAGTGTTGCTTGGCTAGGCTTATTTATCTGGCTTTGAAGATCACTTAGATCTTTTATCTGACTTTTCCGAATTTTTGATAATCCTCTTGTGATGTTTTTAAGTAAATCTAAATAATGCTGAGGAAACTGATCTATTGTTTTTCCTCGATCAAAAATTCTCTGGGTGAGGCTTACTATTTTGATTAGCTCGTCAATATTGGTCGTTAATAATTGTTTCCAGCCTATCAGGTTGTTTGGTTGATTTTTAAGAGAGGCTCCTTTTACTAATCCTGTAGCGAGAAGAGCAATCATTTTTTCAGTAAGTTCTTCTTGCATCTCAACGAGGTTTTCCATCTCTTGTTCCGAGTCAAAGATTTTAAAACTGTAAGTCTCAGACTGTCCTTTATTGGGACCAAAAATATTGTCATTATCATTTATCTCTAGGTAGTAACTAACTTCATCACCAGGGTTTATAGTTATTTGTGCTAGAGACCATGGGTAGCTTCCTTTAACCTCTTTTTCTTGATTTTTGTATTTTTTTACCGAAATCCGATTTATTTCGCCATTTATGGAAAATACTAAATCCACGGTACTGATACCAAAATCATCAGTTCCCTCATAAAATAACTGCACTTTATCTGTATTAAAATATACAGGTTTAGGATTAGCCAAAAATAAAACAATATTAGGGGACAGGTCTTTTGCAAGTGTTACCGGATATTTTTTTGAGATTAGGCGTTCCTTACTCTCTGTGTTCTTAATTTTGAATTGGTAAAATCCTTTTTCTTTAACTAAAAGGCTTGAATTGAAGGAGGTGTTGTTTTCTTTTTTCATAGCAAACATATCTTGCTCGTTAAAGATTAGGTTGGCCCTCATTACCGGAATGTTAGTTTTAGCTGATATATGGACCTCAGTCCCCGGTAGGACATGGATTGACCCATCGGAAGGTTTTACGAATTCCGGATTTTTCCCAGTATAAGATGGAAAATGAAAGCTTAAACCTAGAGACTCAATTGAGTAATTTATATTACTTAGTGATGGTTTTACTTGATTTTTATTAGTTATTTTCTCTTGTGAAGTTTGAGTTAATTTTTCTGGAGTGGTCCAACGCTCATATCCCTTTGTGAGAAGTTCGGGAAAGAAAATGGTTGTTAATAGCAGCGATCCTAATGCACCTAAAAACAAGTTTCGACTAAGAATTTTTCTGCTTTGGTCGATTACTGAAGATGGGTCAATTTTATCTAGTTCTTTACTTGTCCTTCTATGCAACTCCTTGATTAAGTCCAGGGAAGCGGTATTTTTAAAATGAGAATCATTGAGATGCTGACTTAACTGGCTGGAGTTTATTAGAGAGTTGTTTATTCCCGGAAAATGTGCCTCTGTAAGTAACGCTGCATCATCATTAGAAAACGGTGCGGTTAAGATTTTAATGAAATGACTATAAATTATATAGGCTAACCCCATACAAAAAATTCCTATTACTGGGAAAGCCCATTCAGCAATCGGTTTAAAACTCAGTGCCGCCAGACAAGTTAAAAGAGAGAAACTGACAATATATGTTAGGAGAATATATGTTCCGTGGAGGATGTAGGAATATAAACGTAGCCGCCTTATTCTATGTAAGAAGTCTGGGATGATCGCTTGAGATTCCATGGTTGTAAACTTATGAAAGCAGATCCGCGTGGAGTTCTACTGCATTTGCTTTCGCTTGAAAGTAAGTGACAAGCTGAAGCTCAGCTCATTTTAATCATCATGACTGTTGTTCTCAGGTTTCCTCTGTTTATAGAATCCCTCAAACAGTTCCATGGGGAGTGGAAAGAAGGTAGTTGTATTGCGATCAGTCGAGATGTCTAAAATTGTTTGCAGGAACCTTAATTGTAATGCAGGCGGGTGTTGGCCTATGGTATCTGCTGCTTGGCCTAGTTTTTCCGCTGCTTCAAATTCACCCTTAGCATTGATTACTTTGGCACGTCGCTCCCGCTCTGCTTCCGCTTGTTTGGCGAGCGCTCTTTGCATTTCTTGAGGCAGGTCAACATTTTTAACCTCAACATTAGCAACTTTAACTCCCCATGGTTCAGTTTGCTCGTCTATCACTTTTTGTAACTGGGAGTTGATCTCGTCTCGTTTAGATAAAAGATCATCTAGTTGACTCTGGCCCAGAATGCTTCGCAGTGTAGTTTGTGCTAACTGCGATGTAGCGTAAAGATAATCTTCTACTTCTATGATGGCAAAGTATAACACCAACTTATTAACTTACAATTGTTCGTAAATATTTTTTCTTTAAATCTATGAATTGGATTTCAACAGGGGCAATTTTCAGCGGACTTAGTGTAATGCTCGGTGCAATGGGAGCACATAGTTTAAAAAATATTCTAACTGAAAAAAACCTTAGCGCATTTCAAACAGCCACCGACTACATGGGTTACCATGGACTAGCCTTAGTCCTTGTTGGCATAGTTTCTTTGCAACTTAGCGATAATGGTGCGAAAGCACTTAGAAAAGTTGGAATTCTTTTTACCGTTGGAATATTGATGTTCTCGGGTAGTATTTACATCCTTATTTCTAATGGACCTCGTTTTTTTGGTCCGGCAACTCCGTTAGGTGGACTTTGTTTCATGTTAGGCTGGTTTATATTCGCTGGCGTGATTATTAAACATTTCAAAACTAACCCTTCTTAAATATTCCCTCAAACGTTCGCCCTCAAACTTTCATAAAATGCAATTTTGTTAGTCGATGCCTAAACAAATCTCTTAACTTCCTTCACTGTCTGGAAAAAGTTGAGTGGTTACTTGTTCTGAAATAAGATCGCAAAAGAATGGCTCCTATCAAAACAAGGATTGCGCCCAATGCTGGAATTATAGCCGTTCGTTCTTGAATGGATCGAAAGTCAACTTCACCACTAATATCTCCGGTATAATGATTCAACATTTCGCCATATTCCACCAAAAGGTGCACAGGGTAGATAACAGCGGGGCTTCCCTTCTGACGTTTTACGGCCACTTTTATGTTTTTCTCCTGTCCACCTCGAATCGTAATCCCCATCATTTGTACCAACTCATCTGCCACAAGTCCTGGAGGTAACAAGAGCATTAATCTAATATTTTTAAATGATGCAGAATTATTTTTCAGAAAAATATCCAGTAATGATTCATTGCCATTTAAGGTCGTACTGATTTTCCCATTGATAGCAGACTCCACCTCCTCGCGAAAATAAAATGAGCCCGTGTGAATATGCGTATAAGGTTTCATATGCAGATAAGTTTTATATTGAGTCATGATAATAAGGGGGTATCGTCCGCTCCTTAACACCGGAGGATGATCATCATTTTCAAGAATAATTTCTTGCCCTGCTTCAAGTTGGACGATCTTAGACATCATAGCCATAGTGTGATGAAAGTGAACCATTGGTTGAACATCATAAAGGGTCCTTTGCCCATTATTTTGTAAAGTCAAATGAATACGAACCTTGCCTTCTTCCGTCACCAAAGTATTAGTGGCAATAACAAGCTGTTGGCTATCCGCCAAAACCAAAGGAATAAAATTAAACATGAACAACAAAAGAAAAATCACCTTTTTCAAAGCATCAGTACCATTAAAAATTAATCTAGCAATATTGTTACGCTTCTCTGTTTATTAAAAGGAAAAACTGTTAACATTAAACTATAAAAACATATGTAGGAGGTGGTAAATGGACGCTACCATAATTATTTTAATATTGCTTGGCCTGCTTCTTTTTAGCGCGTTTAATATTCTCAGAGAATATGAGCGCGGGGTTATCTTTATGCTGGGTCGATACTGGAAAGTGAAGGGTCCAGGACTCATCATCGTTATTCCCGGTATTCAAAAAATGGTTAAGGTAAGCCTGCGCACAGTAGTCATGGACGTCCCCCCGCAAGATATTATTACTAGAGATAATGTGACGGTTAAAGTTAATGCAGTTATATACTTTCGGGTAATGGACCCCCAAAAGGCCATCATAGAAGTAGAAGATTATCTTTACGCTACATCGC
>AQTY01000025.1 GCA_000372225.1 Candidatus Nitromaritima sp. SCGC AAA288-L16
GTTGATGTTTCTCCTGTCAGTGTTGCAGAAATATCTGAAAGTTTGCGAAAAAGATATGTTAGTCAGAATGGAGTGTATTTGATTACTGTATACCCCAGCGTGGACATATGGGATATTGCCCAGAGGGAGGAGTTTGTGGGGCAGTTGAGGCAGGTTGATTCCGGTGTTACAGGGAACGCTATACACATGTTTGAATCAACCCGTTTAATGAGGGATGGATACTTTCAGGGGGGAGTTTACGCGATGGTCGCTATCTTTACATACATTCTTGTGTCCTTCGGAAATATTCGTGCCACGCTAATCGTTTTGCTTCCGGTTGTAGCAGGATCAATGTGGACGGTTGGAGTCATGGACTTGGCAGGAATTTCATTTAACCTTGCTAATCTGGTTATTCTGCCATTGATCATTGGAATAGGGGTTGTCAATGGTGTGCATCTAGTTCACCGTTACCGAGAGGAAACAGACAAAAACGTAAATGTTTTATCAAGAAGTACAGGACAAGGAGTGGTCCTTAGTTCACTTACAACAATGATTGGATTTGGTAGTCTGATGGTTGCCGACTATCAGGGTGTCTATAGCCTAGGGCTTGTTTTAACCTTGGGTGTTGGTTGTTGTCTTGTGGCCAGTATTACAGTATTACCTGCCATGTTGAAACTCTGCGCTGTTAAAGGTTGGGAACTATAATTTTCAATTAAACATTTTAAATCAGAGTTTAGCGAGGACTCGCAGCGATATTACCGCCGTCAACGATAACGACACTACCCGTTGTTTTTTCAGCCAGTGCGGTATCAAAAAATCCTTTAGCGACGTCGGTGTCGAATACTTCTGTTTCAAGTAGGTTACTCTTGAAGTATTCGTCAGGGGTCAAACCGCGGGCGGTCGACCGTTCGGCGAGCACTTCCTTGGTGAAAAGCTTAGTGCGGATACGATCTGCATTGACTGCATTCGAACGAATACCATCTTTGCCATAATCGATGGCGTATTGCTTCATCAAGGCGATTACTCCTGCTTTTGGCAGAGCATAGGGGCCAAAATCCTTTCCGGGGTTAAATGCCGCCTTGGATGCGTTGAACATTAAAACACCGCCTGTATTCTGCATTTGGAACAGTTGAACTGCCTGAGATGCCAGTGTCTGGTGAGAGAAGAAATTCAACTCGAAGCTTTTTCGCAAAGTCGCAGAATCCACTTCGCCTATTTTGCCTCTGATTGCATTACCAGCATTGGAGATTAAGATATCAATTCCCCCGAATGTTTTTGTTAGATATTCAAAAGATTTTTTCACTTCTTTTTCCGCTGTAACGTCTACTACGTGAAACGCGATTCCGGTTTTAAATTGTTTGCGCAGTTTTTCTACCTCACAAATCAAGGTTTCTTTATCTAGATCAACCAGAAAAAGGCTAGCACCATTTTTTGCAAACAATTTCGCAGTAGCTAGGCCAATCCCCGATGCTGCTCCCGTGATATAAACTATTTTTCCTTGCGCCGTAGCGGGTTTGTTTTTGCCTAACTTTGCTTGCTCTAAAGACCAGTACTCCATATCAAACAGGTCGTTATCTTTTAGTGGTGAGAATTGGCCTATGTTGAATGATTTTCTGATAATGCCGATTGTATGTTGGTAAATATCTGCAGCGATTTCTGTTTCTTTGACCGACTTTCCAATGGTGACTAATCCAAGGCCGGCGACTAGTATAATTCGTGGCAGAGGATCAAGTTCTTTTTTGTCGACTCCTTTACTTTGAATATTTGTTTTAAAATATTTATGATAATTGTTTTTATACTTTTCGAGAGCGCTAGAAATTTCTTTCCGGAGTTTTTCCGAGTTATTTAAATGCTTAGGGTTTAGTAGAAGAGGTTTTTGTTTGGTGCGAATTACATGATCCGGTGTTGCGGTCCCAATTTGTGACCAGTCTTCGCACTCTAGACTTGAGGCAAAAGCACAGGCAGCGGGATCTTCCCTGTAGTGGACTAACCAGTTTTGGCCCGTTTCTTTTGAGAATAATCCACGTAAACAAGGGCCAATCGATGTGAGTATCCCTTCGTCACTAGAAATTTTTGCATTGATAGGCGATAGTTTTTTTTCATCATGACTGGCTATAAAATCCTCGGCTTGTTGTATTGCCTCTATGTGACGGTCGTAACTTTCTTTTGCTGTGTTCCCAAAAGTGAACAGCCCGTGATTTATCAGTACCAGGCCTTTGACATTAGGGTTTGTTTCATAAGCTTTTGCGGCTGCTTTAGCTAAATCAAATCCGGGCATGATATAAGGAACGATTCCCATCGTTTCTCCGTAAATATTTTCACAAAGTGATTTAGCATTTGGTTGATTGGCAATCACTAAAATGGAGTCTGCGTGGGAATGGTCTATAAACTTGTGAGGTAAAAAAGCGTGTAATAAAGTTTCGACAGATGGATTTGGGGATGTAGCGTCGAGTAGGTGGGTTCTTTGCTCGTTAACCATATCTTCGTCACTAAGACGGTCCAAGTTTCTTAGTTTGATCAGATGGTCCAGTTGTACTCCAGGAAGGCCAGGTGGTTCCAATGTATCGAGATCCCATCCACTTCCTTTAACGTAAAGAACGTTAATCTCTTCGCCAACGGCATTTGTGGTAACGGATTTTACAGAAGTGTTACCGCCACCATGGAGTACTAAACTGGAGTCAGCTCCTATCAGTCTAGAGGTATATACTCTTAGGGCAATATCTTTTGATACACTCTTGTATTGTTCTATTGCTGCCTTGGACTTAGATTCATTCCAACGATTTTGCATACGTTTTCCCCAGCATAAATTTGAAAACCAAAGCAAAAAATATAGCGGTTGCTAAGGTTGGATTCAAGAAAATTCACTCGGTAGATAAAATTATCAGTTGTTAAAGATGGGTTTTACAGTTTTTATAGGCACTATTTTTTTAAAAGCATTTGTGAAAAGGGTTGAGTTTTGTGATAATCTCACCCCAAAATGATAGCTAAAATTCACATCACATTCAAAAATGGTGTTTTAGATCCTCAGGGCAAGGCTGTGCACCACGCCCTAAAAGATCTGGGGTATAATGAGGTGTCTGAGATCCAAATGGGAAAATACTTGAAATTGAAGATGGATGGAGTTTCTAGAGAAGAAGCAGAAAATAGAGTCACAGAGATGTGCGAGAAGCTCTTTGCCAATACAGTTATCGAATCCTACCGATTCACTTTAGAAACAGCGAAGTGATTATTTTTTGTATGTTTCAGGAAACAAACTTTATTTAGGTTCCTTTACTTTTTCCTAAAGATTAAACTATGAAGTGTGGCGTTGTCGTTTTTCCTGGTTCCAATTGCGATCACGATTGTTTTCATATCCTTAAGCACGTTTTTAAGATAGATACTGAATGGATATGGCACAAAGGTGATGTAGACCTTTCACGATTTGATCTCGTCGTCTTGCCTGGAGGGTATTCGTATGGCGATTATCTGCGAGCGGGGGCCATCGCGAAATTTTCTAGCGTCATGAAAGAAGTGGTACGATTTGCTAATTCTGGAAGAATGGTTCTTGGGATTTGTAATGGCTTTCAAGTTCTTGTTGAGTCTGGGCTTCTTCCAGGTGCTCTTATTCAAAATCATACGCAGAAGTTTGTTTGTAAGACAGTGTCTATTCGAGTGGAAAACGTTTCCACTCCATTCAGTTGCGAATGCGTGGGAAAGACAGTATTGGATATTCCCATTGCTCATCATCAAGGAAACTATTTCATCGACTCTGACGGATTACACCAACTAGTAGACAATCAGCAGATTGTGTTTCGTTATAGTGGTCCCGAAGGAGAGGTGATAGATCAATATAATCCGAATGGTTCGGTTGACAATATTGCAGGCATAGTAAATGAAGATAAGAATGTAATGGGTTTAATGCCACATCCTGAACGTTGCGCTGATCCAGCTTGGCCCAATCTTGATGGGCAGCTCATTTTTAAATCCATAATCTACTCTCTGCAACATGGGGTTTTGCTGTGAAAAATAGCAACTCTATTACCATTACTCCAGATATAGTGCGCCAGCATGGCCTGACTCTTGAGGAATTTAGTCGTATTGAGGATCTTCTTGGCCGAGAGCCTAATTTTACTGAGTTGGGGATATTTTCTGTTATGTGGAGTGAACACTGCAGCTATAAAAGTTCGCGTTATTATCTAAAGAAACTCCCAACCACTGGCCCACGTGTGTTGCAGGGGCCAGGAGAAAACGCGGGGGTAGTCGATATCGGGGATGGAGTTGCAGCGGTATTTAAGATTGAAAGCCATAACCACCCTTCTTTTATTGAACCGCGTCAAGGAGCTGCCACAGGGGTAGGGGGAATTTTGCGTGATATTTTTACTATGGGAGCGCGTCCCATTGCGTTGATGAATTCTCTACGATTCGGGGCTTCCGATCATTCACGTACCCGGTTTTTAGTCAACGGAGTTGTTGACGGGATTTCTAATTATGGTAATTGCACTGGGGTTCCTACTGTTGGTGGAGAAATTTATTTTGACCCTTGTTACAATGGAAATATCTTGGTTAATGTTTTTTGCCTTGGGTTGATTCCGTCGGACAAGATTTTTTTGGGCAATGCTTCTGGAGTTGGTAATCCGGTTATTTACTTTGGTTCTAAGACGGGACGCGATGGTATTCATGGTGCAAGTATGGCTTCTTCAGAGTTTGACGAATCCTCTGAAGAAAAAAGACCTACCGTTCAGGTGGGTGACCCGTTTGCAGAAAAACTTTTAATTGAAGCTTGCCTTGAGCTTATGAAGGAAGATTGGGTCGTTGGGATCCAAGATATGGGAGCAGCAGGGCTTACCTGCTCTACATTTGAAATGGCAGGTCGTGCTGGTACCGGCATTGACCTTGAACTCTCGAAAGTGCCTATGCGGGAGGCGGGCATGACTCCCTATGAAACTCTGTTATCAGAATCGCAAGAGCGAATGCTTGTGGTTGTTAGCAAAGGGATGGAACAGAATGCTTTGGCTCTGTTTGACAAGTGGGATCTTGACGCGGCGGTTGTTGGAGAAGTGACGGATACACCAATGGTTCGTATTTTTGATAATGGAAATCCAGTGGTTAATTTACCTGTTGAACTAGTTGTTGATGGAGCGTTGGATCTAAAACGCCCAACTAAAAAACCTGAATATCTCAAAGAAGTTGACCACGTTAATCTTGGGTTCATTTCAGAGCCAGCGCGCGGTGAAGAAATTTTAAAGAAGCTTCTCTCATCGCCAAACATAGCAAATAAACACTGGGTCTATGAGCAATATGATCATATGGTGAGACTCAATACGTTAGGTTTGCCGGGTTCTGATGCTGCTGTACTTAGAGTAAAAGGGTCACAGAAAGCCTTGGCGTTGTCGGTTGATTGCAATAGTAGGTATTGTTACCTAGATCCATTTCATGGCGCGCAAATAGCGGTGGCAGAGTGCGTTCGTAATATCGCATGTTCTGGCGGTGATCCGATCGGATTGACAAATTGTCTTAATTTTGGGAACCCGGAAAATCCAGAAATTATGTGGCAGTTTGAACAAGCGGTTTCGGGTATGGGGGAAGCTTGTAAGTTTTTTGATATTCCAGTAGTTAGTGGAAATGTTAGTCTTTATAATGAGACTTCGGGAGAAGCAATCTACCCTACACCTACTGTAGCCGTGGTTGGGTTACTGGAAGACCGCTCTTTCCATACTACTCAGTGGTTTAAGGAAGATGGGGACCTCATAGCTCTTATCGGTCTTACTATGGAGGAATTTGGTGGGAGTGAATACTTGAAAATTATGTGTGACCGCGTGGAGGGGAAGCCGCCACATTTGGATCTTCGCTTGGCCCAATCTGTTAATAAATTATGTTTGGAATTGATTCGAGAAAAAATTTTAGCTTCAGCGCACGACTGCTCGGAAGGTGGTTTGGCAGTAGCATTAGCCGAATCCTGTATGAGCCACCCTCGAGCCCCAAAGGGAGCGACTCTTGGTATTGACTCTACGGTTAGAAATGACGCCTTTCTTTTTGGTGAGTCTCAATCACGTATTCTGATTTCTTTTTCAGCAAAGAACAGGTTGGAGGTGGAGGCAAAAGCAAAGGCTATGGAGGTACCTTTTGCAGTCATAGGAAAGGTGGGAGGCGACTCTTTGATTGTGAACATTAATGGGAAAGAATTTATTCGTGAAGAGGTTTCGCATTTAAAACAACTTTGGTTTGGAGCCTTAGAAACATATGTTGGATAAGTTCCACGATGAATGTGGTGTGGTGGGTGTTTACGGCCACTTAGATGCTGCTAATCTTGCTTATTTGGGTCTTTATGCTCTTCAACATCGAGGCCAAGAAAGTGCAGGTATTGTCGCTTCCAATAATGGGAGCATGCATCTAGAGGTGGGAATGGGTTTGGTTGCAGATATTTTTAGCGATATTCGTCTTAAAAAACTTCCTGGTAATATCGCAATAGGACACAATCGATATTCAACGACAGGGAGCAGCAGGATAAAAAATGCTCAACCTTGCCTTATAGAATATGCGGGCGGAACCATGGCGATGGGACACAATGGGAACTTGGTTAATGCCTCAGAAATTCGGAATGAATTAGGGGCCGCAGGAGCAATTTTTCAGTCCACGAATGATAGCGAAGTGATTGTTCATCTAATGGCACAATCGGGGCGTAATTCATTTGTTGATCGTGCGGTGGCGGCACTCTCACAAGTTAAAGGCGCTTATTCAATCGTACTGATGAGCGAGAATGAACTAATCGCTGCACGCGATCCGCAGGGATTTCGGCCCTTGTGTTTAGGTAAGCTTGACGGGGCTTATATCGTGGCCTCTGAATCTTGTGTGATGGATCTTTTGGAGGCAGAGTTTATTCGTGAGATTGAACCAGGTGAATTAATTCTCATTAATCAATTCGGGATAAAATCGTTTTACCCCTTTCCGAAAACCGCCACCAAACAATGTGTTTTTGAGCACATATATTTCTCAAGACCAGACAGCTATTTGTTTGGTCGGTCGGTTTACTCTGTGCGCAAGCTCATGGGCAGAGTTTTAGCAGGGGAGAAACCGGTGGAGGCAGATGTGGTGGTTCCTGTCCCCGATTCGGGGGTAATTTCTGCAATGGGTTATTCTGAAGCGTCTGAAATTCCCTTTCAAATGGGATTGATCCGTAACCATTACGTCGGGCGAACTTTTATTGAGCCTCAATCTCAGATTCGTAATTTTGGCGTAAAAATCAAATTGAATGCTGTGAAACCTGTCATAAAGGGCAAACGAGTAATTATTATCGATGATTCTATTGTGCGAGGAACAACGAGCAAAAAAATCGTTAGGATGCTACGCGAGGTAGGTGCCAAGGAAGTTCATGTCCGAATAAGTTCGCCACCTACCACACACTCATGCTTTTATGGAATTGACACACCCACCAAAGGCGAGCTAATTGCTTCTAATATGGATATTGATCAAACCTGTGAATATCTCGGTGCTGATTCGCTACATTACATAACGTTAGAAAAGATGCTTGAGATCTTTGGTGAGCAAAAAAATGATTTTTGCGCTGCCTGTTTTGATGGTCGCTATCCTGTTGATGTGACGGGTTCAGATGGAAGTACCAAACAATTAGGTCTATTCTAGGGCCTTACATTTAAAACAGTAATTACGTTTAAAATTGCTGATAGTTTAATCTGCGGCGACCGCTGACTCTAAAGCTTTTCCGAGAGTTTCCAAGTCCTTCTTGTGAAATGATAGTTTCTGGTTCATTTCTTCCTGCCGTTTCACGACTCTTTCAAACATTTTTTTGATAGTTTTATAGTCAGATTGCTTTAAAAGCATGTTACTCGTTGACTCACGAGATTTTACGGGTTTATTTTCTATGCCTTCTTTATAAGTAGCTACGGACTGAAGGGCATCCTCTCCGAAAATCTTGGCAAGCGCTTCTTCCAGTGTTCGCTCCATAGCGATTGTGTCTTCATAGCCTACGATGACGCGTTTAAGTTCCGGAATTTTTCCAGCATCGGCTCTGAGGTACAGAGGTCTGACATAGATCAAAGATTCTTCTATGGGTATAACAAGCATGGTGCCCTGAATAACTTTTGAGCCTCTTTGATCCCATAAGGAAATTTGTCTTGAGACTTCTGCGTCCTGATTGATTCGCGCTACGATTTGATTGGGGCCATAAATCAGTTTTTGTTTTGGAAATGTATAAGCGATCAATTTCCCATAGTTTTCTCCATCACTTTGAGCCACCATCCATGCCGAAAGATTGCTCTTGCCACTTGGCGTGAAAGGTAACATGAGAATATACTCTTCTGCTTTATTTCCTGGAAGTTTCATGATGGTGTAATAAGGTTCCATCATTTTATTATCTATTTCTGGGATTTCCCACTGGTCCTCTTTGTTGTAAAACACCTGCGGTGTTTTCATGTGATAAGTCGCATATATGAATGCCTGAATTGTAAATAGATCTGACGGATATCGAATATGATTCCTTAAATCCTCAGACATTTCATTTAACTCTTTAAATAATTCAGGGAAAACGTTTTTCCAAGTTTGGATAATAGGATCGTTCGGATCAGAAATAAAAAAGTCCATTGAACCATCGTAGGCATCGATTACAACTTTGACAGAGTTTCTTACGTAATTACCAAAACGTGGGATGGTTTGCGAATAAGGAAATCGATCGCTTATGGTATAGGCATCATATAGCCATTTCATCTTTCCTTCGGTCAAAACCAGATAGGGGTCGCTATCTAACCTAAGAAATGGAGCAATCTTAAGAACCCGCTCAGTAATATTGCGATACATCAGTACTCTACTTTCGTTATTAATATCCTGCGAAAAAAGAATTTTAAGAGTTTTGAAGCGCGCGGCGAGAAGTGCCTTTCTGACTAAGGATTCAACTGGGAAACCACCACTCCCTTCATAGTTTTTGTATACATTTTGTTCTCCTTCCGGGTAATCAAATTCTTTGGTCCCCGTATTAACAAAAACATGGTCGTTGGAAAGTTCACCAAAATAAATTTCTGGTTGGCCAACCTTAAGGTCTACGTTAGAACGTGGAGGGATATCCTTTATTAAAAGAACAGGTAGCCCTTGAGGTGTTATTTGGTTAACTGGACTGAGTGACACCCCATAACCATGGGTAAAAGTAAGGTGTTCGTTGATCCATGTTCGATTAGGTAAATTTTCAGATTTTAACTCTCGAGGAGAAAGCAGGGTCTGACGGTATTTCCCATCGATTGTGTAGCGGTCGTGATCTACCGAATTGAACTGGTAATAAGTTCTTATTTCTTGAAGTTGGCCTAGGGTATCAAGGAGGGGTTCTTGATCCCAAAGTCTTATGTTTTCTATTGTCAGGCTATTAGCCTTTATGGATTCGGCATTTAATGATTCTGCTCCAGTGAGTTTTTTTGATTCAGTGTTATTGAGTCCATACGCTAGAAGTGAGCCAGAAATGGTATGTTCAATAAAGGGAGTTTCTTTAATGAGTTCATTTGGGTTGACCACAAAGTTTTGCAGAATCTTTGGATACAAGCTGCCCGCTAAATAAATCACACCTATTCCTGTAAGAGCAAGAGCGACTTTTTTTAAGCCACGCCCAGTTGCAATAAAAAAGCTAAGCCCAGCCCCAATTAGGGATAAAATAGACATTGTATGCAGTATTGGGAGTTGCCCATAATAGTCAGCAAACCCGATGCCGGTTACCACACCATTTTCCCCTACCAGTAAACCAAATCTCTGGAGATGAAACTCTATGGCCATAAGAACAAGGAAATAAAAGGCCAAAAAAGATAATGGTCGTCTGGCTTCTCGTTGCATTACGATTCCACTGGGTCCAAGATAAACAAATTGCTTTAGGAAAAATATGAGACCTGTTCCAATGCCGAGAATAACTAAAATTTCCCAAAGAATCGATTTCCCAAGGTTGAGAAGTGGAAGAGTGAAAAGGTAAAAGGAATAATCGTTCCCAAAAATAGGGTCTTCACTGCCAAAAGGAACAGCATTGGAATAAAGTTGAAGAAGCTCCCACTTTTGTCCAACAATTAATCCTGTCATTACAGCTAGTGCAAGTGGACCAAAAAACATAAGGTGTTTCAGATTCACGGAAATAAAATCAAGGAGCGGTAACTCACGACGAACAGTGTCGGACAACACGACTGGCATATGAGAGCTGCGGTCGAAGATTAGTTTTAGAGGAAAACAGGTGAAAATAAAAAAGAAAAGCCCGGTGGCTAAACCAAACCCCCATTGAGACAGAACAATAGTCCAAAAAACAGAATCAACTTGATGATTGGCAAACCAGATCCAATCAAAATAGAATTTGACAATTTTCTCGGCAAATATTGATCCAACAACAACAATTCCGAATAGAATAAATAGCCATTTTTTTTGCAAGTTCATGAAGGTTTCCTTGTTAGATTGTTTTCCATTTAATCGAGCAACCCATGGAGGGTATCTGTTCTTTGGCAACCAATTGTCTGGCAAGTATGTTTTCCAAAGCCAACTTTAAGTCCTGTTGTGTTACCTTTTTCGGGTGTTCCCAGTTATCATCGATTCGGCCACGATAGGCAAGTTTACGGTCTTTACCATAGACATATAAATCAGGGGTGCAAACAGCATCATATAATTTAGCTATTTCCTGACTTGGATCAACCAAATAAGGAAACGAAAAATTATTTTCTTTTGCAATGATTTTCATATTTTCTAACGAATCATCCGGGTAACGTATTGCGTCGTTGGGATTGATGCCAATGAATTGTACCCCATAATCTATAAACTCGTTTTGCAGATCAATAATTCGTTTAAGGACAGCCTTTACATATGGGCAGTGATTGCACATAAATATAATCACTATGATTTCTTTTTCTGAATAACTCTCTAGTGAATGAGTTTTACCATCTATTCCATCAAGTAAAAAGTTATGAGCGGGAGTTCCCAGTGGAGGCATGGTTGACTCAAGAAGTGCCATAAGTATTTTCCTAAAGCATTAAATAACAAATAAGATTTTGAAAGATTTTCCGGGAAAAAAATCAATGAGTTGCTCAACAGGTTAAACATGTAAACAAAAGAATACTAGATAATTTTAAAAATAATAAAGATTTTCTCAATAAGGCGAGTAATCTTAGTCACTTTTACAGGTCATCCCAGTAATACGGCAGGTATAGCAGGCGGAATGAGCGAGCGGAAAAGGACGTAGCGTCTCTTCGATGGTATCTCCCATTTTTGCTTTATCGTTATCAACAAGAATAGGGCACACATAAACACCTGTTTTGGTTGCCATGCGGGATGTAGAGCATTGCAGATTTGTAATATCATAATTTTCAAAACATTTTTCAGTGACATGTTCGTGGTCGAAGTAGTTGCGAGTATTTACCGCCAATTGACCGAGGAGGAATTCTGGAAGGATTTTGATTCGTGGGTCAGAAATGTTTAGTGCTTCTAGAAAATTCTTGAAACTTTCCTCCATTTCTTTATCTTTTGCCTCGTCCCAGTTACGGGTGACAGTTAAAATAGGGGAAAATCCAAAGGAGTTTAAGTTGGTAATTCCTTCTGTGGCTTTGCTGAAAGAATTTTCTCCCCGAGTCCGATCATTTAACTTTTCATCGAAGCTTTCCATACTCACACGAAATTGGAGTTTATGCGAAGAGTTGTTTTGAATTTCTTTTAAACGGGCAGCTTTTTCGGAAGTGATAAGTGTCCCATTAGTCAGAACATCAAGTGGGCCATATTCAAGGATAGTGGCTAAGATTTCAAAAATCTCCTGATTCATGAAAACTTCACCGCCTGTAATATAGTAATCCTTTACCCCTAGAGTTTTAGATTCTAATAGTCGTTGCTGTACGTCCTTCATAGTCATCATTTCGTGCGTATGATTTTGTGGACCGCAACTGATGAAGCAATGTGTGCATTGAAGATTGCATAGGGTCCCCCCGACCTGTAACCACAAAGTATTCAATTTCACCAGAGGTACTTCAGGAAAATTAGACTTTTTGACTTCGTAATCCGTCGAATTCATATCTACTGAATGCATAGTTTCAGCCTAACAGATAGTTAAGAAAGAGTCCACTGGTTGGCATTTGTCAGATTTAAAATGATGTGTTTTGAATAAACTAGTCAAGCAAAAAGTCACTAAACATATAACCCCGTTTTACAAGCCGGCTGACTCATAGGAATCACTTACGTCTTTGATTCGCAGTTTTCGGCGAAGTTTGGTGTATCCCTCGAGAGTTTTACGTCCCAGGAGAGACTTGTAAACGGGTTTAGCATTAAGCTTTGCTTTGTCTGTTGGGTCAAGAAAAAACCGCGTGTCCAATGGGGACATATAGCGGCAGTGAGGGAAAAGCCACTTGAGTGGAAGTCTGGAATTTTGAACATTTGTTTCTAAGTAGCGAGCAACTTCAGTGACATTGCGGGAATATTCTTCGGTTGCGATGCTTGGGGTTGTCAACCTTAATAAGGGAAGGATTCCTTTTTCTGTAAGATAAGCGATTTTATCTTTCAGGGGATCAATGGAGCCTGCTTCTAAGAAAAGCTCTGTCCAAACAGTTCCCGGCGGAAAAATTTTAGCGGCATATTCTAACGAACCATATACCAGTGGCTGCGATATAACATCTTCTTTTTTAGCAAAGCCGACAAAACCTTCGAGCGGGAAGTTTAATAAATCTATTCCCGCAGCGTAAACTTTGTCTAAAGTTTTCTTGTCTTTGGGGGGGAATCCACGTAGAGCTATGAAGGTACTAAACTCTTTTTTGATAGCTTGTACCAGGGGTGCCAGGCGAGTAAGACCGCGGTCCGGTTCACGACAATAATCCATGTTGAGTTGAATGAGGTCAGCAGCACCTTCTTCAAAGGCTGCTTTGATTACAGAAAGGATAGTTTCTTGTGTTAAGTTAAGGCGATTTTTTTGTCCAACCGCTCTTAAAAATAAATTCATGCAATACCCGTCGATACACGCATTTTCTGAGACCGGGGAACGCTTTTTCATTTGTTCTCTGACAAAGTTAGGTAAGGGTACAATGTTAACTTCAATTTCTTCGTCCATAGAACTTAGTTTTACTTTGCCATTAACCAGTTTAAGGGCAGGTTGGTTCTGACCAGTTTCTTTGATTGGTACTTTGACAATAAAGTTTTCAGCTAGACTCAATACAATTTCATCACCGGGCCGACCGTCGCAGTATCCACCGGTGACTTCCGAGACGTCTCGGACTTCATCGGGAACAACCAGTCCCTTGCGGATCAATTCCAACTTTAATTGGCCGTAACTTTCCATAGCTTTGTTAAATGATTGCGTGTTCGGTTATAATCGATTAATCAGTTTTTGGTGAATTCCGGAGAATCCACCAGAGGACATTATGAGTAGTACGTCTTTTGGGCGGCACTCGGTAATCAATTTGTTCACCAGAGCCTCGATGTCCGGAATAAAGTACGCGTCACCACCATCACTATTAATACGTTCGACGACTAATTCCGGGTTCAGCCTGTCTTTTAGGTCAATTTTATCTGGTGCGAATAGACCTGCTATTATAACTTTATTTGCTGGGACGAAACTTTTCGGTAGTTGATCTTCAAAAACTTTCCTTTTGCAGGTCGCAGAACGAGGTTCAAAAATAGCCCATATGCGCTGCTCAGGATATGCTTCCTGAACTGCTTCCAGTGTAAGTCGAATAGCTGTTGGATGATGCGCAAAATCATCTATCACGGTCACCCCACTTTTTACTCCCAATACTTCCTGTCTACGTTTGATTCCCTTGAATGTCTGGAATCCTTTCTGAATTTCTTGAGTTGTGAGTCCAAGTTTAAGACTCATGACAGCTACTGATGTGGCATTTTCAATATTGTGCCGCCCGATCATTGAAAGGTGAAAGCTTGAAACCTTTACGCCATGATGGATTAAAGTGAAACACCCTTTTCCATCTACAAACTTATAGTTATCAATCACCCAGTCTGCAGAAGAAGAAAAACCGTAAGTTTCGACTTGGCAAGAAGCATTGGTTAAAATATCTTTTGCGTTTTTGTCAGAAAAAGCGGCTAAGAGGAACCCACCAGGATGAATGATATTTACAAATTTTCGAAAAGAGTCTTTTATATGCTCAAGATCACGGTAAATATCAGCGTGATCAAATTCGATTCCTGTTAAGATTGATGCAAATGGACTATAGTGTAAAAACTTGGGTCCCTTATCAAAAAATGCTGTGTCGTATTCGTCCCCTTCGCTTACAAAAAATTCTCCTTCCGAAATGGCGTGGTTGCCATCAAAATTTTTCATCCAACCCCCGACCATGAAGCCTGGTTTTCGTTTAGCAGAATGTAAAACCCAGCTTAAGAGTGCTGTTGTGGTTGTTTTTCCGTGTGTTCCTGCAATAACTAGTGACTTTTGGTTTTCTAAATAGAACTTCTTTATAGCTTCTGGGAAGGAAATATAAGGAATATTTTTTTCTTGAACGGCTAAGACCTCTTGATTATCTTTAGATACAGCGTTACCGATAATAACTTGATCAATGTCATCGCTAATATTTTTACGTTGATAACCAGGCTTGATATCTATTCCGGATGACTTTAGAAGTGTGCTCATAGGCGGATAGATATTTGTATCCGATCCAGTGACTCGATAACCAGATTTTTGAAGAAGACCGGCAAGAGAGGCCATCCCAGTACCGCAAATGGCAATCAGGTAAATTGATTTAATCTTTTCGTTGGAGACCATTCCGGCAAATTGTAGGCTCCGAATCCCTTAAAGTCAATCTATATCAATGGGTTCGGTGTTCTTCAGCGCTGGAAAACAAACAACTTGTACTTGTTAAAAAAGTATGACAATTTTCCACCAAAATAACGGAGCTTCTATATACCAAACTTGGAAATTTTTGAAGTTAGTTAAATAATGATTTTAAGTCAGAAAGATTATCTATAAGGTAGTCAGGTTTGGAGTCGCGAAGAGAACCTGGGTTACCCAATCCGTAGGTAACACCACAGGTTATTACCCCCGCACGTTTCCCTGTTTCTACGTCGATGGCGTTATCTCCAATCATCACAACTTTTTCCGTGGGGCAATTATACTTTTTCATAAGGAACTGAAGTCCTTTTGGGTTAGGTTTCTGCTCATCCAGACTATCCCCACCTAGTATTGAATCAAAAGAGGGCAGAAAGTTCATTGCTTCAAGAGTTTTTTCAATAAATGCGATAGGTTTATTCGATAAGATGGTGTTTTTTTTATTCGAAAAATGCTCCACAATTTTTCTTCCATTTGGGTAGAGTTTAGTTTGATCTAACAAATGATGATTGTAGTGTTTTTGAAAAAGAGAAACGGCTGCTTTAATATTATTACATCCGGAACTGGCCAAGGAGCGAGTCATAAGGTTGACCACTCCGCTACCAATATTCTGGCGAATCGTTTTCCGGTCCAAAGATTGAAGGTTCATTTCGGTTAGAGTGCGGTTGACTGAGTTGGCGATATCCTCGAATGTATCTACCAAGGTCCCGTCGAAATCGTAAACAAAAAGAGAGATTTTTTTCAAAGTTTATAATTAAGGTTTTTAAGGATGACTCGTGGTGTAGCGGTAAGCCTCTACAATATTTTCTTTATCGAAAAGGATGACCAAGTCTTTAGAGTGTGTAGGTCTAACGGCATTCCATTGGTCAAACTGGTAAGTCCAGATGGCCTGACCATTTTCGGTACCCTTCTTAAATGGGGCTCCGAACCTCTCAAAGATTTCTTCTTGACTGGTCACATTATTTTGAATACTTTTTAGTTCCGAACTGTCAAAATTTTTACCCACAGTTCCGTAACAGCTTGCCAAGAAGATAATAAGAAACATTACAGTATTTAATCGTTTTTTTTTCATTTGTTAATCTCCTTGAGAGCAGGGTAGTGTTGGTAACACATAGATGAGCCAGGCATCTTTCGCTCAAATTTGCAATCCAAAAACCAGTCTAGCGGAACACAAAAAAGCATAACGTTTTTTCATAGACTAAAATAATGACTTATATAAATAAGTTTATGTCAGAACGGGCATTTGGGAAAGTCCTATTATGACGGGCTTTATCAAAACTTATCACTAACTTTGATCTGATTGAAAAAATTGGAGAAAAAAATGATTTTTTTGTTTGGAATTCGTTTTTTTGAGATCTCAAGACCCTTGATTATTATCATGATATGGGCTTTTTCCGGTTGCGCCACATCACCTGGAAACTCTCATGTTGATAACTTTGAACCGGATGGTTATTACGAGCCTCTCCCGTCTATAGGAAAAAAAGGCTACTTAATAAAACAGCTTGCCCCAGAAGTTTATTTTTTTTCGACGGGAGTGTACAACAATTTATTTATTGTTACTTCAGAGGGTGTAGTTACCACCTCATCTTGGGTCGGTTTATTTAAAGATTTAACCCTGGGGACAGTTGGTTTTTGTGGCTCTTGTATAATTGGCTTAGTAAGATTAGCCACACTTAGTTTCTCCTTCTTGGTTTCAGCAACTGGGTTAAATTGAGTTCCCACCCCTTCATCAAAACGAATGAAAATTGGATTGGACACCAAATAATTTTCTGGGTCCGCTTCCACTTTAAGCCGGTAGAATATTGGACCGTCATTTTTATCAAAATTCACATCACGCCAAGTCAATTCATATGGAAGTGCTATCGTTTCCTTTTTTACTTCCATACCGTTACGGATGACTGACAAACGAACCGTTTTTTCTGTTCCATTTGTCATCCGAACCTTAATTTTTAACTCAGGGAAATCATTTGATACTAGCTCTTCACCCATGTTAGCTTGACGGCCTGACAGAGCATCACTTACCGTGAAATCATCTAATGAAATTCTTTCATCTCCTGTCTGGCGCACTGCATACATACGTCCGTTGGCCATAGCATCAAGAATATCGTCACGAGATTTTTGGCGAACGAGGAATATAGTTCGAACTTCACCAAACTTGGTTCTTCCGTCCTCACATAAATAATTGTTCCCACCATAACCCCAAACTGGTTTTTCTCGCTGGCCTTGAATATATTCACCCAATACATTATCCCATTCGTTTCCAGGTTCAATTTGCATAACTGGAAAATCGGCGATGGACTGAAAACCAGTGTAATCAAAAGTTAACATTAAGTCTTTCGGATAGGGGTCGGTCTTGTAAGCAACCCGTCCTTTTTGTTTTATTTCATTAGGAGCTTCCATGTGGTTCCAAAAAACCAACCCGCCGTTGCTATTCACATAATTAATTAATTCTTGATAGGGTTGAATACCCAAGTCCCCTTTATACTGACTAAATGGAGAGCTTCTAAACGGCATATTATTGAGAGCAAAAAGAAACATGATTCCTGCAATCAACCCGGTAAGCTTCTTCTTATATCCTTTCAAAAAAGCAACGAGGAACAGTAAAAAAAATACAACGCATCCTACAAAGTACTGCTGATAATGTGTTAAGTACCGCTTGGAAAAATTACTATCCAAAATAGGTAATTGCTCGTAAAACTCCGGCTTATCAAACCCAACTACGAAGAGGTGCTTGTCCAGATTATTAGCAACAAGGTTGCCGTTAAAAACATTCCCCGTCCAATAGTAAAATGGGGCAACCTCCGCACCAGAAATAAGAAGGGTCTCTTCAAACTGCTTGTCATTATCATTGATTTCTGAAATATAAGCCGGTGCACCTACGGTAAGAATTGATGAACTCTCATTTCGTTTTCTAATGATACGCTCTAGGGGGACTACCCCATATTCCAATGCATCACGAGCTTGATCACCAAAAATCACCGTATCGATTCCCTTTGCACGGGCCTGTTTGGCTACTTCCTGGAGTGTCGAGCACCCACGACTAAAGCGAGTTTTCACATCGGCAACCCCATCCAATTGTATAAAACCCGCAAAAATGATATCCGTCGATGCCAGCAGAATAACTATTACTCCGACTAAAACAAAAGGCACCTGAAAGCGATACGGTTCTTTTGTGAAATAATAATTCACTCTATATTTTTCATCTTTGATTATTCTTAAGAATTTCATTGACCATCAGACCAACTCGCAGGACATGGTATCATTTTTAGTAACAACTCCCTAGGGGGGAGTCAAAGACATTAGCTAAGTATTGGTAAACCTTTATTCTCTTTACAATTCATTTGATTTTTGTTTGCCCAGTAGACATATAATCCCCATTGTTTGATTTATTTTTTAGATATATGGTACGATGCTGCTGATGCGGTATTTCATAACAACTCCTTCCGCTCCGCGAGACCTAAAAGCTGATCAAGCAAATAAAAGACTTGATTATCATTCTATGGGATCCGCGTTCAGGAAAAACCTTCGATGATAAAAAAAATTTTAGTCGCCGACAACAGTATCACTATACAAAAGATCGTAGCCATGGCCTTTGAACATGAAGATGTTGTTGTTGAGGGTATTAGTAAGGGGAAAGATGCACTCGATAAAATGAAAACTTTTAAACCAGACATCGTTTTGGCGGATATTGATATGCGAGATTTGCCAGGGTTTGAATTATCTAAAAAAATTAAAAGTGACCCAACATTTAACTCCACAAAAGTACTTCTCTTGGCTAGTGACTTTGAGTCCTTCAATATAAATTTATTTGACAGTTCCGGCGCTGACGACCACATTTCAAAACCTTTTAAATCAGAAGACATTATAAAAAAAGTTAACGATTTACTTTCAGAAAAATCGCCTGAATCCATTGTTGAAACTATCAACTTAACTCCAATTGACTTAGACGTGTCTGTTGAATCCACGGAAATACCTATTGAACTTTCTACAGAAGACATGGTCGAAAAAGAGGACTCTATTATCAATCTTTCTTTGGCAAACCTTGAAGAACCGATAAATCCTCCCCTTGTAGAAGAGGTAGGAAAAAAGAAAGTTGACGAAGATACGCTCGACGCAATGATCAAGGATGTCGAATTCTTAAAAAAAGAAGTCGAGCCTTCAGATACTGGCTATGACGAACTGGGCGAAGAAGTAGCCCCTACACACGAAGATGCCGTCGGGGATGAGTTGGACATGGCTTTCCAGGAGATAGTAAATTTTGGCTCTCCAAAAAAACCCGATAATATTTCAAGCATCAAACTTGAACCGATAAGTGGATCCTCCACCATGGGGGGTATTATCCCTGAACCGGAGGATCTATTGGGGAAAATAACTTCCTCCACGCCGGAAGGGGGAAAAAGACTAGCTGTCCCGAGTTCGATGGGGAAAAATCATTCTCGCCCTTCACAAGTATCCCATGAAATTAAAAGTCAGCAAGCCACAGCTACGCAAAAGAACCAAACCGCGACAGACAAAGTCAGGCATCCCCTGGAAGATATGATTCATACTTCTATTGAAAAAGAACTTTCCGAACTGTCAAATAGCATCACTCAATCTGTACGAGAAATAGTTCAAGAAATTACCCCAAAAATTGTTAGAGAAATTGTTAAAGAAGAAGTCGACAAGATCAAAAATTCATGAGAAGCCTAAGTCGTTTCTCCGGTCCAATCTATTTCTCAAAATAAAACTATTTTAATTTTTTATATATCTGCGTGGTAATACATCTGCGCATATTTGTTTTTTATTCCATATCTTATCAGAGTTGAATTCTTCGGAAGAACCTTTCCCTTAATTACAAGAAAAACTGGCTTGATGAAAACAATCTATTCATGGATCAATTAGAAAAAATTTACAGCCCAAAAGAAGTTGAGGAACGTTGGGGAAAATACTGGGAAGAAAATCGATTGTTTCATGGTGATGAAACATCAACTAAAAAACCATTTTCAATAGTAATTCCACCTCCAAATGTCACCGGGTCTCTGCACATGGGGCATGCCTTCAATAACACACTCCAGGATGTTCTTGCCCGCTGGAAACGTATGTTGGGATTTGAAGTTCTATGGCAACCGGGAACGGACCATGCTGGCATCGCCACGCAAAATGTCGTTGAGCGTCAATTACATGCGGAGGGAATTAACCGTCAAGAAATAGGTCGCGAAGAATTTATCAAGCGTGTCTGGAAGTGGCGAGAAGAATCGGGAGGAACTATTAACCACCAGTTAAGTAAACTGGGGAGTTCTTTGGATTGGGAAAGAGATCGGTTTACGATGGATGAAGGTCTTTCAAAAGCAGTACGAGAAGTTTTTGTCTCTCTTTACGAAGAGGGATTAATTTATAAGGGGGACTACATAATCAATTGGTGCCCTAGATGCCTAACAGCACTCTCGGACCTGGAGGTGGAGCACCAGGAGACTCAAGGACACCTTTACAACATAATATATCAATTCAAAAACAGTAAAAGTTCATTAACTATAGCGACGACACGCCCTGAAACTTTGCTAGGCGATTCCGCTGTCGCAGTGAATCCAAAAGATGAACGCTACCAAAGTATGATTGGTAAAACGCTCATTCTTCCTCTCCTGGGGCGAGAACTCCCACTGATTGGAGATAATTATGTTGACTCCTCTTTCGGGTCGGGAGCACTAAAAGTAACTCCCGCACATGACCCTAATGATTTTGAGCTTGGGCGACGCCATGATCTAGAACTGATTAATGTTATGAATCCTGACGGTTCTATGAACGAAGGAGCTGGCCCACTCTACCAAGGGCTTGACCGTTTTATCTGCCGACAAAAATTAGTTGAAAATTTAAAAATACAAAATTTTTTGGAAAGCATCGAAGAACATACGCACTCCGTAGGACACTGTTATCGTTGTCATACAGTAGTGGAACCTTACGTGTCCACTCAATGGTTTGTTAAAACTGCTCCTCTCGCCAAATCGGCGATCGAAGCTGTTAAAAGTGGCCGCATACATATAGTCCCTAAACTTTGGGAAAATACCTATTTTAACTGGATGGAAAATATCCGCGACTGGTGTATTTCAAGACAAATCTGGTGGGGCCACCAGATTCCTGCATGGAACTGCCCAGCATGCAAGAAAATAACAGTTGTTCGAGAAACTCCAAAGGTGTGTTCTCACTGCGAAGAAGGTGATCTGATTCAGGAAGTTGATGTTCTTGATACCTGGTTTAGTTCTGCGCTTTGGCCTTTCTCAACACTAGGCTGGCCAGAACAAACTCAAACTCTGAAAAAGTTTTACCCCACTTCAGTGCTTTGCACGGGATTTGACATTCTCTTTTTCTGGGTAGCAAGAATGATCATGATGGGGGTCAGATTTATGGACAATATTCCCTTCCACACTGTTTATATCCACGCGCTAATTCGCGATTCTGAAGGGCAGAAAATGAGCAAGACAAAAGGAAATGTAATCGACCCATTAACCATGATGGACAAGTACGGCACAGATGCTCTCCGCTTCACATTAGCGGCATTTGCCGCACAAGGTCGCGACATAAAACTTTCAGAAGAACGCATCGAGGGATACCGAAATTTTTGTAATAAATTATGGAATGCTTCTCGTTTTGTATTGATGAATCTAGATGACTACAATGGAACCTATAAATTAATCCAAAATGGAGAGCGCCCCGCAGCACACCGTTGGATTCTAAGCCGCTTAAATGAAGCATGCCACGAAGTTAATCATGCGCTTGAGGAATTTAAATTTAATGACGCGGCTTCTTCCATATACAAATTTATATGGAACGAATACTGTGACTGGTTTTTGGAACTATCCAAACCTCATTTGTATGGTGGAGACGACCGCAAAGAAACTCAAAATATACTTGTCTATGTACTGGAAAATTGCCTGCGCTTACTCCATCCATTTATGCCATTTATCACGGAAGAAATACACAGCAAACTGCCAGGAACAAGCGGCAGCATTATGGAAAACTCATTCCCGGAGCACAAAGAAAATAATGTGGATTTAGAAGCAGAAAAAACCTTTTCCACTGTCATTAATGTCATTGATTGTGTGCGTAATGTTCGCGGAGAAATGAATTTAAACCCCGGCCTCAACCTTGATCTTATCATTAGAACTAAGCATGATCATGAGGTTGCAACACTAAAATATAACACAAAATATATCAATAGTTTAGGGCGGGCAAACCTTATCGAATCGGGCTCCACAGTAAAAAAACCAAGGGTTTCCATCTCATCCGTTTGCGGCGAAATGGACATCTTCATTCCTCTCGAAGGAAAAATTAATTTTACAGAAGAAAAAAAACGCGTCGAAAAAGAGTTGAAAAAAATTGAAAAAGATATCATAGTCTTAGATAAGAAACTCTCCAATAAGAATTTCATCGATAAGGCGCCCTCAGAGGTTATCGAGAAAGATAGTCAGAGAAAAAAATTCCTCTCTGAAAAACAAGCGCGACTGAGAATCCACCTGGAAACTGTTAATATTGCGCTCCCCTGACAGACTTTAGATTATGTTGGGAAACAACCCTGAAGTTATTTTTATTTTATGGAAGCCACGACAAAGCCTATAACACGAGAAGATATTTCCGAGGAAGCCAAGTGGGATCTCAACGGTTTATATTTGCAGGAACCCTTGTGGGAGGAGGACTTTAAAAAATTAGAAGCAGACCTCGCAGGTTACGAATCTTTTAAGGGAACCCTTGCCAGTTCAGCAAAGACCATTAAAGCATGCATTGAGTTTGACATCGGTATATCTCGAAAGATAGAAAAGCTTTATACCTATGCCCACCTTCGAAACGACGAAAATAAAACCCACGCCAAAAACCAAGGTAATTTTGAAAAAATGGTTCGTTTGCATACACTCGCAGCGCAAGCGAGTAGCTATATTCCATCCGAACTCATGGCTATTGCAAAAGATCGGATGCACCAATACTTGCAGGATAAGGAATTAAGTTTTCACAAACTACACTTAGAGAGAATACTACGATATAGGAAGCACACCCTCTCTGAAAAAGAAGAAAAGCTTCTCGCCTCGTCTGCAGAAATCGCTAGAACTGCACGGGATGCCTTTGAAATGCTCGATAACGCAGACCTCAAACTTGGTACCGTTATGGACGAAAACGGGAATGAAGTAGTTATTACGCAAGGAAACTTTCAAAGCATAATGCAAAACCAAGACCGTAGAGTCCGTAAAGAAGCTTTTGAAGAATTCTATAGCGCATATTCTGACCATCAATACACATTCGCATCTCTTCTTTCCAGTAGTATCAAGAAAGATATTTTCTATGCACGTCAGAAAAATCATGCTTCGGTCAGAGAAAAAGCCATGTTTAGCGAAAATATCCCCGTTGAGGTCTACGATAACCTCCTTGCATCGGTTCACGAAAACATGGCACCTCTACACAAATATTTTTTCTTAAGGAAAAAGATTCTTAAACTTGATCAAATTCATATCTACGATACGAGCGTACCACTGGTAAAAAGTATTCATTGGCATGTCGGGTACAACGACTCAGTGGAAAAAATTCTCAACTCCCTCCAACCCCTAGGGTCTGACTACACAGAAGTGCTAAGAAAGGGGCTTATCCAAGATCGTTGGGTAGACCGTTATGAGTCAAAAGGCAAACGAAGTGGGGCCTATTCGTCAGGGTGTTATGACTCAAATCCTTTTATCCTGATGAATTACCAGGAAGATAATATAAACAGTATGTATACCTTAGCCCATGAAGCAGGACATTCCATGCACTCGTTTCTCTCACGAAAGACACAACCCTACCTTTACGCTGATTACACCATCTTCGTCGCTGAAGTGGCATCTACATTCAACGAAGCCCTTCTTACAAAATATCTTTTTTCACAGGACATTGATAAAAATATGAAGATTTATCTCACTTGCAGAGAAATAGATAATTTGCGAGGGACTCTCTACAGACAAACCATGTTCGCAGAATTCGAACACCTGATTTATGCCTCAGCAGAAAAAGACAAACCCATGACTCTGGATGCTTTTAAGGATATTTACCAAAAACTGCTTAAAGAATATTTTGGTGAAAATACTACTCTTGATGATTACCTATCCCTCGAATGTTTTAGAATTCCACATTTTTACTTTAGTTTTTACGTTTATAAGTACGCTACCGGAATTTCGGCTGCTTATGTCTTAGCAGACATGGTTTCGGAGGGAGGGACAACTGAATTAAACGATTATTTAAATTTTCTAAAAGGAGGAGGATCGAAGTACCCTATCGACCTTCTGAAAGGTGCGGGGGTGGATATGACTTCTCCAGAACCAGTTCGCACCGCTCTGAAAAAGTTTTCGACTCTAGTGAATCAGCTTGAGATGCTAACTAACTGATCATTTTATCAATTTATATTTATGTAGAGGAATACAATGTTAAAAAAACCCGGGAGCAACCAGCAACCTAACCGAGGTAACGTTCGGAAACGAGGTAATTCGAATGTATCGAGAAATGGTCAAAGCCATAACAATGTGAATGGAAGCCCAAACCGAAATACTAGGCATGGAAGGAAATCACACGAACCGCATCTTTGGGCTTCGTCCGCTTCCTCATCCACAACATTGACCTCCCACCTCTCCATGGTTAATAGACGAAACCAGGATGGGTCAGGAAGGTCAAACGGAAAACCAAGAGTGCCGTCTAACCATAAAAAAAATGGGCGCACCCGAGACGGAGTTCAGCAACACACCAATAAAAGGTACCCTAATAATAAATCTAATTCAGCCAATATAAAACAATCACCCAGTAGAGCACAAACTACCTCTAATGCTTCGGCACAAGGAGAAAAAATCGAACATAATGGAATTTCTAAATCTAAAACAAATACCTTTGGGATAGACCCATTTGAACTATTTTGCGCTTACCATTTAGGGATTACATCTCAAAATCAGTATCGCCCATCAAATATTAATGATGTTGCTAACCGTTTTAAAATTGACGTTGGTACGACTCGACAAATATTAAAAGAGTATGAAATGGACTCGGCATCTTTACTTGACCGAGACTTTGATATGGCCCTTGCACAACTTGACATTCAGGTTGCACCGGAAGGAATCAACCGTACCGAATTGGGGAGAAGTATTTTCGAGGATTTCTTAGAAGCCCCGATAAAAAAAAGGGACTGGAAAAAGATTTTAGAGGACGACAAAAAAGAAAATGCAAAAACATTTGGTCAACGGTAGCTTTAAACCCACCGTCAGTTAAAAATCTTAATTAAAATCTGCCCCTTAATTCATACGCTTAAACTTTAATCCCTCGCGCACAATCCTATCCTGCAATCTTTTAGCCTGTCTGTTAGAACACTTTAAATCGTTCATCAACATAGAAAACGCAAATCGTTCTCCATCAGCTGACTGGAAATAACCTGATAACGCGCTAACAAAATTCAACGTCCCTGTTTTCACTCGTGCACGCTCTGCACTGTTGTGTCCATTCATTCGTTTTAAAACATTGCCGTCCCTACCCATTACCCCCAAAGCAGAAATAAATTCTGGGTAAACCCCAAGATCCGCGTACATATCCTGAAGCACCGATACAATCTGATCTGAACTCAGTCGGTTTTGTCTCGACAAACCGGATCCATCTAAAATGGAAAATCCCTCCGGTTTATATTTTAGGAACTGCATATATTCATCCATCGCGCGTAAGCCATTTAGAGTAGTGCCCGGAGGACCATAGATATCAGCACCAATAGTTTTTAAAATCTGTTCAGCAACAAAATTATTGCTAAACTTATTTAATCCTCTAAGAATCAGAGAAAGAGGCATTGAGGAATGACTCAATAATTCATAGGCACCTTCTGGAACAAAACCCACTCGAACCTTACCCGTTACCTCAACCCCTGCTTGGCGAAGATACTCCTTAAAAACACTTGCTGCGTAATACACAGGTTCGGTTATATTCAAGTAGTATGTTTCTCGCACATGATTTACTGATATAACCCCAGATATGGTGATTGCATTATGGCCACCCCGGTCGATACGATTAACTATCAATCGACTGCGTTTTGACTTTGAGACTGTTCTGGCCCGATTGTCCACCCGTATAAACTCTATATTTGGGTCAACTACCACAACTGGCCTATCGCCTAGTTTTTCTCCAGGAGTAATATGAACAGTAACGGTATTAAAGTTGAACGATAAAGCCCCCAAGGGGGCGTTGTATGCCTCCACTCCCCCTTTTTTATTCCACGTTTTAACACGCAGATTATTATCGAAAAACGACTCATCAGCAATGATATCTCCATGAACCTTACGAAGAGGAATATTTTTCAACTCTTTTACCAAAAGCCACATCTGTTCACTAACAAGATTTGGGTCACCAAACCCTTTGATATAAATATCACCTCTGAGAGTTTCTCCGTCCACTGGCGTAGTGGCATACAAGCCAGTTTTGAATCTGTAGTCCGGTCCCAATCGTTTCAAAGCTATAGCAGTTGTCAAAAGCTTTACATTCGAAGCTGGCGCAAATAAGCGATCGCTATAAACAGAGTATAAAGTTTTATTTCTTTCGAGAGAATGAATTTTTATCCCGAAGTTTTTTTTTCGCAAACAAGAGTTACCCAAAATAGCTTCCACAGTCTTGACAAAAACAGATTCGGCCGACTCTGGTTTCTGCGCATGAATTTTTTCTGGGAACAAGCAAATAACAAAAAGAAAAGCAATTGTAAAAATTATTTTCATTTTGGATATCGTCTTAACCATTAAAAAATACTAACGCCTAATTTATGAGAACTCAAATATCATGCATCATTAAACAAAAAAATTTTCTTTAGTCAAGTTAACACCAAATTAAAATATGCGAGAATAATAGTTTTAAGTACTATATGTTGATAGTAACTAATCACCGAAACCAAAAGATAGAAGTTTGATTATATAAAATTCCTAATAGTTGGACCTTACCATCTACTTTTTTGTAGATTTACTTGGACTCGGGTACTATAAAAAATGAGGTCAAATCTTAACTCAAAGAAAAATCTAGACCATTTTTATTCCCAGCGTGATACTGTTTGGAATTAATTTTGTCTCGCTGGCAAACCAATATCTTTTTTTATTGTTAACCCATTTTTTTTAAATTATCCATGAAATACGACCTTTTAGGAATTGGGAACGCATTAGTTGATATTGAGGTCTGCGTTGACGACGAATTCATAAAACAAAACTCTCTGACCAAGGGCGGGATGACTCTGCTGAGTGCAGAAAAACAGAATAAAATTTTAAAAGAACTTCATGGCCTCTCAACAAAGATTTCATCGGGTGGCTCTGCCGCCAATACAATCCATGGGCTAAGTATCCTTGGTGGGGAAACCTACTATATTGGAAGGGTTGCCAATGATATTTATGGAAAACACTATGTCGAGGATATGCGTTCTTGTGGTGTCTCATTTTCAGGAACTGGAAATAGCCTCAGTGAAACTGGAACCTGTGTCATTTTAGTTACCCCTGACAGTGAACGGACCATGCTCACGCACCTTGGAGCATCCTCTTTATTACACCCTGATAATGTTGATGAAAAAATTATTAAAAATGCTGGGATGGTTTATATCGAAGGATACCTTTGGACCGGAGAGGACACATGCAATGCGGCCGAAAAACTATGTAAAATCGCCAAAAAGAATAAAACTCCCGTTGCGTTTACCCTAAGCGATGCCTTTATTGTCAATAGTTTTAAAAAACGACTTATCGACTTTATTCGACAAAATGTTGACATCCTGTTTTGCAATGATATAGAGGCTAAGACTATGGCAGAAACTGAGGATACACAAGAAGCATTTGATGCTCTCAAAAGAATAGTCGAAACTGTTTTTGTTACCAGGGGTGAAAATGGATCTTTGGCTTCCAACCCAACTGAAGAAAAAATTATAGTGAATGTATTCCCAACAAAGGCGATCGATGCCACTGGAGCAGGCGATTTATTTGCAGCAGGAGCATTATATGGAATCATTAGAAATTACAGTTTGAAAGACTCGGCTATTATAGGGTCCTACTGTGCATCCAAAGTTGTTTCCCATATGGGTGGGCGTATGCCTGTTGGTTCAGACGCTAACGCAGAAAAAATTATCCAAAAATACCAGAAGCTTTAAAAATGAACGTTGTTAATCATTAATGATTATGACGCTTTTTGCGTACGGTGATAGGCGATCCATATATCACAATGTCCTTTAGTAAATGCTTCAAACCCCATCAAGCGCTGTTTCCAGTTCGGTTTTAAAATGCGGTAGCATTCCTCTGCCACAGCATCTAAGTATTCTCCAAACAAACGTTCCACATCCTTTGTTTTTGATCTGCTACGCACATCAAGAAATGACACCTTTTTTATAGCCTCAATACTAGCTTTTTTTGACGCGTGGTAATATTCAAGGACCTCTTTCATCTCCTCTTTCGAGCCAGGGCGGTGGAGGTGACCAGCAATATAAACATTAAAATCAAGTTTGAGTGCTTTTTTAATCCCTTTCATTTGGCTTAAAATGTCTGCAGTGTAAGCAAAATTCTTAAATGGAACTGACTTGGGTGTAACTGTATCCACATACATCATAATCTTTCGAGAGGGAATATAAATTATAGAGTTACCTTCCCCATGCCCTTCTCCAGGATATATCAACTCGATGGTAATGCCGCCTATCGAAAGACTATAGTTTGTCCCAAAATTAATATGTGGCAGAGGACGTTTCTTATCCTTATATTTCTTGAGGGCTTTACCTGTTTCCACCTGAGCAACTATCTGCACCCCATCGCCTGCAAAAAGGTGTGCGTCCCCAATATGATCAATATGCGAATGAGAATAAATCATGAATTTAATCGGCTGACTGGTAATTTCTCTGATAGCCTTCTTGAATAGTTTGCCTTTCCCTTTTATAGGATCGGTGA
>AQTY01000026.1 GCA_000372225.1 Candidatus Nitromaritima sp. SCGC AAA288-L16
CCGGTGATGGTAAAAATTCTAAATTTGAAACCCCGGAAAAAATCAGAGAATACTTGGATTGCCTTACAATTCAGCAGGAGGAGTATCTTGCTGTCTTAGTTGACAGGATTGACAGTCAAGATGGCTTGGGTTTTCTAAATCTGATGAACTCCACATACAAAGAGATCGAGAATATTTGTAAACCCAGCGATTCGGATTGGTTTGCGGATATACTGGGATTTCTTCTTAATCATGTTCCTGAAGAAACAGGAAAGGTGGGCGTGGTTTGTTACAATGGTAAAAACGCTGAAGGGGAAGATTGTATTTTTATCAAACTGCGAAGATCAACCGAGTATGATGGTTTTGATTTGAGGCAGGTGGAAGATCCTATCAAAAGAGCGTTTGACGGGTACTATATGGGTGGTGGTGGGCATTCCGGTGCAGCATCATTTCGGGTGGCCTCTCATGGTGAAAAAGAGTTTTTTTTAAGGTTTCAACCTGTGGCAGATTTTATAAAATCCAGTGTCAAATGATTGTTTTAAAGAAGCGCAACGGGTTTCTGTTTATCCAAGAACGACCGAACTTTCCCATCTAGATATCTTTCAAATTTAAGATATAATCCAATTAGCTTGTTTTCCTCTCATTTTGAAGAGACCTTCAGACACCATGCCCCTGACAGAAGCTCAGCCGTTTGTACTTGGTAAGGTTCACTCCAGGGTCAAGTTTTTAGTTGGTAATAAAACGGACATCCCAAAAATTCTTTTGATCAAGCTTGGGGCAGTGGGGGAGTTGGTGATGGCCTCACCCTTTTTTGACCAATTACGAAAGCATTTTCCCCATTCTGAAATTGTTCTAGTGGTTGGGCGTTCGTCCTATGCGGCAGTTGAGCATAACCCCAATATTAACCGATTTATTCTTACGGACGATCTTGACCTTTATCACGGAGGTTTGATCAGAAGATCGCTTGAATTTTTTCGGTTGATTTTTAAATTGCGTAAGGAGGAGTTTGACCTGTCATTTGTTCTCCAGCGTGCTATAGCGTTTCGTTTGCTCAGCTGTTTGGTGGGTGTGCCCGTTCGGGTGGGATTTGGTCGTGGTCGTAAGGATCTTTTTCTAACGCATTCAGTTTCCAATCACCAGATACAAAACGAGAGTGAATCATACCTGGATTTACTGCGGAAGTTGGATATTCCTGCAGCTTTTGAGAAAACGTTCTACTACTTGAGCGATGAAGAAAAAGAGTTTATGGATTTATTTTTAGAGCGGCATAGCATTGCTAGTGGAGAACAGGTCGTTGCCGTTGCTCCAGGCGGTGGGGAGAGCGCCAAGCGCACGATGCTCACCAGGCGCTGGCCGGTGCAAAACTTCATTGAGTTGATTCAAAGACTTCAACGTGAAAGATCTAGTCGGGTTATTCTAGTCGGAGGGCCCGGTGACAGGGAAATTACAAACCACATTATTCAGATCTCTCCGGATTGCCTCGATGCCACGGATTTGAGTTTCGGTGATATGGCATCTGTTCTTCGGCGGTGTAATCTCTTCATAGGTAACGACAGCGCGCCACATCATATTGCCGCCTCAATGGGGATACCCAGTATCGGGATTTTTGGTCCGACTGATCCTCATCAATGGGCTCCGCTTGATCAAAACAGCAGTGTTGTCATCAAACCCGTCGAATGCCACCCCTGCTTCATCGATGAGACGTTTCCAAAGTGCTCACACATTCGGTGTCTGACCTCAGTCACCGTGGACGATGTCTGGCAGCAACTGGAATCAGCGCTGCCTAGCTTAAAAAAATAATTTGATCTCTTAATGCATTGCAAAGGTCCCATGACAAATTGTTTACCTAGGACTAGGCAGGCAAGTGCTTCGTCTTTGACAAGATATTCAAAAATCGATACTTTGTCTTTATCAATCGCTGGATTTTGACGCTAAGGTTTTGTAAAGCAGACCCTTTTGAGGTGCCGGCATTATCTTAAGTCAGGCCATAGCGTGTGAGATAAGTCTTTTAGAGAAATTATCAGGAGGCCTGAAATAATCAGGAGTACTCGTTTATGGTTTACAGAAAATTTCAGCCAGTTTTTGTTCTGGTTGTTGTAGTCCTTTTTTTTGCCCAGGGCTGTGCGGGTAGAGCTTCGCACCCGATAAAGGTCACACAATCCGGTGACGTGAAAAAAACATGCAACGAACTTCGACACGCTATAAAAGGATATAGAAGAGATATCAAAAAAATGATTCCGGCTGTCAAGGCAGCAGACAAGAAGAGGACTCTTCTCATGGTATCAGGAGGGCTATTGATTGTACCCTGGTTTTTTTTGGATTTAAGTGATGCGGACAAGATAGAGACGAATGCTAAGCGGGCACGCCATAACTATCTGGCTGATGTAGCAAAAAAACGCAACTGTCGGTTCAAAGCACCTCACTTAAAATCGTTTTACTTTCATGACAAAGGCTACAAAAAAAGAAACCGTTAACCGGGGATATTTTTGCACCGCTCTATTTGATTTAAATAGATTTAATTGTATTTCCGTTGGATTTGACTAGGAGAAGTTATCCTTGCAAAAATACAATTAGAAAAATGTTGCAAAGAAATAAGGATTAACATAGTATGCACTGCATCATATTAGAGATGTTGTCAGTCCGTTTGTTTCATTATATTGGGTTTTGAAGGGTCAATGACCTTGATATATTATTGGTAAGTAAGGGGTTGTCTGAACCAAAAACCAATATTATCGAGAATTAAGTTGTTTTTTTGTTGACGACCATGATTAATGTGTGATAGATTTCTCCGAAATAGTTTATATAGTGGAATATAGTTTATATAGTTGGAATAATTGAGTTATATGATTGACTTGTGTTTATATGTTTTTAACATTTAGGAGGAGATGAGCTAATGAAAAAGGTGAAATTAATACTTGCAGCGGTCGCCATGCTTGGCTTGGTTTCAAGCTCTGTGGCCTATGCAGACGGATTCGCACCGGGTGAAGGTCTTTATCTGGGTGTCTTTGGAGGTATGAGTACTGGCATTGTTCAACCTAAAGTGGCTACGACTGATTCGATTAAATTAAATTCTGGCGATGGTACTACGACCACATTTGAGGCAACAGAGGGTGGTTTGGCTCTATTTGGCGCCCAAGGCGGTGGCTGGATAGGTTATGGCTATAAGATGGGCGATTTTTACATTGGATTGGACCTGGATTATGCGGGTTCCGGTGAGGAGTTTGAATTGACTTCAACCTCAGGTATTGAAGTCGATGAAGAACTGGACGGTACTTATAGCACAGTCACCTCAGTCAAAGCGGAGAGAAAATGGAGGGGTGGTGGAGCAGGGCGCCTAGGATATTATATTAATGCCGACACTCTCCTTTCATTCAAGGGTGGAATTCACGCAAGTCAATTTGACGTAAATGATGGAAGAGGCCATTCAGAAGAAGTTAATGCTGGAGGATGGCAATTTGGGGTAGGATTAGAGTCCAGACTTGCTGTGATCGATCCTAATCTTAGCGTTCGTTTAGAAGCAACTTACGATGATTACCTCACTGCACCTGTTTCCGGACTTGGAGGGTACATGGGTTCGGGGAATGGGTTCGGGGACACCAGGGGCAATACTGTTAATAGCGATACAGAGGTAACTGGTAGTGGAACAAATGCTCGTATTGGTCTTCAGTACAGTTTCTTTGATGTAAATAGCTTATTCTAAGTAAAAAAATAGAGAGCTCATCTCTAGTTTCTAAAGGCCTGTGGATCCGGTTGGATTCGCAGGTCTTTTTTTTGTTTCGAACGGTTTGAGCAGACCCTCTGATACTCTCCCAATATGGTTGCTCTGAAAACGGAATTACCTCAGATGTGCATGGAATAATTTTTTGAACGGATTGTTCTTAACGTAGAAATAGATCTGTGAGAGAGCTCCCTAAGCTAACTTCTTAACTATAGCAAAGAAACAAACGGTTCGGGTTTCTCCTCCCTAACGTTCATATAAAATTTATGCCGTAGAATCCGCTGCGATGCTAACCTTCTTAAGGTACATCAACTCCATGGAATTCATTTCAAATCCCTTCACATAAGGCTTGATTAACAAGTTCTGTGTGGCGACAAATAATGGAATCATCGCAGCGTCAGTTTCGGTCAGTATGCGCTGGGCCTCATCATATACCAGCTGTCTTTCTTTAGGGTCGATGAGGGTTGCCCCCAGTGCTACTAGTTCGTCGTAACGGGGATTACTCCACCGCAATCGATTGTTCCCACTGCTGGAGATGAACAGGTTCATAAAGTTATCTGGATCAGGAAAATCTGCCCCCCATCCCAATCGGAAAACCTGGGGCGGGTCAACCTGGAGCCTATTTAAAAAAACTTTCCACTCCTGGCTTTCCAACTGAATATCAACATTGAGGTGCTCTTTCCACTGGGCCTGTAGAAATTCTCCGATCAGGCGGTTGGTATCATTCGTGTTGTACATTGCGATAGTTTCAGGAAACCCTTCCCCCTTGGGGTAACCCGCTTTTGCGAGTAATGTTTTGCCAACGACAGGATCAAACTTGGCTCCAATATCAGGGTTGTACCCGAACATTCCTTTAGGGATCCACGAGGAGCTTGGGATTTCTTCTCCCTTGAGCAATAAAGGAAGCCGAGAACGGTCGATAGAATGAGCGAATGCCCTTCGAACTAGGGGATTATCGAAGGGAGGTTTAAGAACATTGATCCCGTAGTAATAACCACGTAATTGCGGCAGGGTTTCATATTCCTCGTGATTTTTGAAGTGAGGGATGGCAACGGGGGGAAGTTCCACCATCTCGAGCTCTCCGGTTTCGTAAAGAGTGAGGGCAGTGGTTTTTTCCCTGACAACGTACGCCAGAATCGTATCGAGTTGGGGTCGACCTTCGTAAAATTTTTTGTTTACTGTGAGTGTAAGCTTATATTCATGCTCCCATGCGCTTAATTTGAAAGGACCGTTGGTCACTATATTTTCAGGGTCAGTCCAGTGGTCCCCGAATTTTTCTATAACGTCCCGCCGCTGGGGAAAGGTCACCATGAACGTGGTGATACTAGGAAAATAAACCACCGCCTTTTTCAAACGTACCTCTAGAATATGGTCGGTCTTTGCGGATACACCCACCTTGGAGGGATCGGAGATTTTTCCAGAATTAAATTCTTGTGCATTTTCTACATCAAATAAAAAATAAGCGTACTGTGCGGCGGTGGCTGGGTTGAGCAATCGTTTCCAGGAGTACTCAAAATCATGGGCTGTGACAGGTTTTCCATCGGTCCAGAAGACATCATCACGCAGGTAGAAGGTGATCATTTTTCCATTTTTGGAAATCTCCCATCGTTTGGCAATCGCCGGGACAGGCTCCATATTGGAATCATACTGGGTGAGTCCTTCCATGATATTCGTCAAAATATCAAAAGAGACGCTGTCTGTAGCCAGAGACCAGTCAAGGGTTGGAGGTTCGTTACTAATAGGCATGCGAAACAACTGACCGCTGTCTAGTTTTTCGCCAGAGCAAGATGCTGATAGACTAAAGAATAACCCTATCAAAAGGAGTTTGCACAAACGGCTAGTTTTTAAACGAGCGTGAAAGTTTACCATAGGAAGGAAAGAATAGCATGTTTCAAGGTTGGTACTAGTGTTTCTGTTGGCACAAAACTAATCGAATTACCTCTTTACTTTTCAATGCACATCGCTAAAATAACCAGCTTAACCCTAACCAAAAAAAGATGGCAGACGACCTTTCATTCATACGTAAGTGGATCAAGCGAGGCCTGAGTAAAGACGGAAAAGCTCTCGATTTTTCTAACAGAGGTATCAATAACGATGTCGCAATGGAACTGGCAGAAAATGTTTCATTGCCTGATATTGAGATCCTCTATCTTCATAGCAACAAGATCAAGGATTTGGGTCTGGAGGAATTGGCTCAGGCGGAAATTTTTGCTCCGCTAAGAGAGTTGTGGTTGTACGAAAATGTTATCCGCGATGAGGGAGTCGTGGCTCTAGCAGAATCAGAGCAGGTGACTAAACTTCGCTACCTAAGCTTGTACACCAACAGGATATCCGATGACGGGGCGGTTGCATTGGCGGAATCTGACACGCTATACAATTTGGAAACACTGGATCTTTCTTTTAACCGGATTGGTGATCGGGGGGCGTGCGCACTCGCAAACACTGGAAAACTAAAAAAACTAAAGACACTGCACCTTGATGCCAATCGCATCGGGTTTGAGGGAATGAGTGCCTTGGCAAGCGTAAAGGGTCTTCCTGCCTTAAGAGAACTTAACATGAAGTACAATCTAATGGACCCGCAAGGATTAGAGTTGTTACATGAATCGACCAAGCTCAACGCCGAGCGAGTACTCAAATATGACGACCCTCGCGAAGGCTGAACCAAAATGAATTCGAACAAAAAAGACTTGCATGTTGTGGAGTTGATTCAAAAAAGCATCAGAATGGGAAACCCGTGCCTTGATTTTAGTTACGAACGGTTGGGGGATGCCGGGGCCGTGTTTCTTGCGCGTAGGAAAGACTTGTCGTACGTGACGCAACTGAATTTGAGCTGGAACGAGCTTACGAGTAAGGGTCTCGAAGCCTTGGCACAATGCAGTTCGCTAAGTAGTCTAACCACGCTGATTCTTGATTCCAACGAGATTGGCGACGAGGGTGCGCTGGCTATTGCCGAATCGAAAACGTTAGGGAGTTTAAAAGTTCTAACATTGACCAAAAACCAGGTTAGTGATTCGGGGGGGCTGGCTCTCATCAAGTCTCCTAACTTAAGCCAATTATCAACGCTGGATTTGGAACTAAACGAGATAGGGAAAGAACGGTTGACTAAATTTCCTGATGGTACCGCGATCTCCTCACTGTCTCGACTCAACCTTCGTCGAAATCAAATCGAAGATAGTACGATTTCAGACTGGTTGCAGACGGGGGCATTTATCCCGATAAAACATCTCAACCTGGGCTGGAATAAGATCAAAAACACAGGTGCAGCAGCTCTTGCAAAATCTCCAATGCTTTCAGGTCTAGAGCAATTGATGCTTGATTCCAACTCCATTGGTAATGCGGGAGCGAATGCCATCGCTCAATCAAAACACTTCGAATCTTTGACGGTACTGGAACTTCACGATAATAACTATGATCAGTCTACCGCAAAGGCGCTGATGGATTTGCGTATTCGTATTCTTATAAAAAAGCACCTGAAAGGGACTGAGTTAAATTTGAATGGGAAACGGTTGGAGAACCGGGGACTCAAGGCCCTTGCGCGGTCCGATTTGTTATCAGGAATAGAAACCCTGTCGTTGAGAAATAATTACTTTGACTATGTGGGACTCGAGGCATTGGCTCAGAGTAAACATCTACCATCGCTAAAGTCACTCAATTTGATGGATAATGCGATCTTAAACAAGGGCGCGATCATTCTTGCAGAGTCAGAGGTTTTTTCTGATTTGAAAAATTTAAATATTGAGAACTGCGGAATTATGCCTGCGGGGATTCTAGCGTTGGCAAAATCATCTAGCCTGAAGAACCTAGAGGAAATCATTCTAAATAAAAACGATATAAAAGATAAGGGGTTGCAACACCTTGCCGCCTCACAAAACTTTGCCAAGCTAAAGAGCCTTATGGCAGGCGATGTTTCCATTGGTGATCTGGCCGTAAAAACGTTGGTTTTATCTCAGAACTTGAAAAACTTGGAGGAACTACGTTTGAATGGAAATACTATAACGCGGGAAGGTCTCGATTTTTTACAAGACACACCAAACTTATGCGCTCTTAAGAAAATAGATCTCAGAAGAAATCAATTTCTTTACGAAGACTGTATTTTTCTTGCCGATTCGCCTCGTTTTAAAAACCTAGAAGTCGTTCGTTTCTGATTTTGCATTGTTCTATAAAAACATCATAATGGTTCTATGAAAAAAATCGTAATCATAGGCGGCGGTATAGCTGGTTTAGCAGCGGCTTACCATATTCATGAAGAAACTTCCAAGAGCACACCTGTAGCATGTACCCTTCTCGAATCATCTGAAAAGTTTGGTGGTAAAATCTCTACGATGAGGTTTGACGGGTTCATTGTCGAGCGGGGTCCGGATTCGTTTATTTCGCAAAAACCGCAGGCCATTGAACTATGCAAGAAACTAGGCCTGGAAGATCGACTGACGAGTACAAGCCCAGACCATCCAAACACTTACGTTTGTCTGAAAAACAAACTGGTGACCATGCCCGATGGTTTGAGCCTTATGATTCCAACCAAGTTCATGCCTTTTATTTTTAGCCCCTTGTTTAGCTGGTTGGGAAAAATTCGGATGGGAATGGATTTATTTATTCCAAAAAAAAAAAACAATGATGATGAAAGCCTTGCATCATTCGTGAGAAGGCGAATGGGCAAAGAGGCACTTGAGAAAATGGCAGAGCCTATGTTGGCAGGGATATATGCCTCAGACCCTGAGCTTATGAGCATCAACAGTACTTTCCCGATGTTTGTCCAAACAGAACAAAAGTATCGTTCTCTCATTCTTGGAATGCTGGCGCGGAAACGGCAACAGATGATCCACCAGGCCAAGGTACCAAAGGGCAAACAACCTTTCTCCCTTTTTATGACGCTTAAAAATGGATTGGATGAAATGGTAGAAACGCTGGTTAAAAAAGCAACTAATATTACCTTTCGAGCAGGAACCAAGGTAATGGACCTTTCTCGTGCTGAGGAGGGCTGGAGATTGACTCTAGATGACAAGAGTTTCATTAATGCAGACGCCGTCATATTGGCTACACCGGCAAAAATTTCAGCGTATCTTATAGAGAAGACTTCCTCCAAGGTAGCCAGTTTGCTCAATCGGATTCGATATGTTTCAACGGCCACCGTTTCTATTGCGTATGAAAAAGAAGGTTTTCCGCATTCGCTCGATGGGTTTGGGTTTGTCGTACCCAAGAAAGAACGGAAACGCATTCTGGCATGTACCTGGACTTCTTCGAAATTTCCTGAAAGGGTTCCGGAAAAACATGTCATGTTGAGGTGTTTTGTGGGTGGAGCGATGAGGGAAGAATTGGCTGAACTGGATGAAGACGCAATAGCTACCATGGTTCGAGAGGAACTTCTTGATATCATGGGAATCGATTGCGAGCCAGTATTTCTGAAAGTATTCAAATATAAAAAATCGAATGTGCAATACCAAGTAGGGCATGCCTCGCTGATCAAATCGATTCGAGAAGAGCTCCAATCCTTTCCAGGTCTTTTTGTTACAGGAAGTGCATACACAGGAATAGGTATCCCCGACTGTATTCGAGATGGAATGAACGCGGCAAAAGAGGCAATAGAATTTCTAGCAAATAAAACCAACACCTAGGCTCAGCATCTAACAAATCAGCAGTTAAAATTTTCATTCTTAAAATTTATTTAGGAGAGCACATGAAGTGGGCGTCCCATTTATCGACTAAGGAAAATATTGAAGCGTGTATTGATGAATCCATAGAAGTCATCCGCAGCCAAATGGGAGGAGATTCGGTTCACCTTACCGTTATTTTTGTGTCACCCCAATTTAAGGATAAATACAACGAAATCCCTAAATTAATTCGTGAACGTATGGACCCGGGGCGTTTTCTGGGTTGCTCTGGTGGTGGAATTGTTGGAGGTGGAAAGGAAGCAGAACAACAGTCTGCCTTTAGCATAACCTGTGCGAATTTGCCGGATGTTGAAATTAAGAATATTTGTTCTGATACAACGACCTTACCTGATCAGGATACGGCACCTGATGTTTGGCGAGAATGGCTGGGGGTCAGCGTAGAAAAACAACCAAATTTTATTTTCCTTGCTGACCCTTTTTCGTTTCGCGGCGAGGAGTTTCTTTCAGGAGTCGACTTTGCCTATCCCAACAGTAGTAAGGTAGGAGGATTAGCCAGTGGGGCTCAGATGCAGGGAGAAAACGCGCTTTACCTTGATGATAAGATTCATCGTAGCGGGTTGGTTGGTATGGCACTAAGCGGAAATATTAGTATGGATACTATTGTTGCACAAGGATGCCGTCCGATTGGAGAACCAGTTAAGATTTCTAAGTGTAATGGAACCCTTCTTACCGAAATGGACGGGCAGCCATCTCTTGACCTATTACAAAAAGTATATGAAGGATTGGACGGAAATGATCAGAGTCTGATGCAGACATCGTTATTTTTGGGGATCGAGATGGATCCGCTTAAAGATAATCCACAACAGGGAGATTTTCTGATACGCAATATCATGGGGGCCGATAGAGAATCGGGAGGGATTCAGGTAGGGGCCATGTTACGTGAAGGGCAATTGGTTCAGTTTCACCTGCGAGATAAGGATATGTCTTCAGAAGATTTAAGGTTGGTACTAAACCGTTACAAAGCAAAGGAACATTCTAAGAAAGCCGCGGGAGCTTTGTTATTCTCTTGTCTGGGTCGCGGTCAATATTTGTATGGAAAACCCAATCACGATTCTGACATGTTTCGTGATCAACTCGGGGATATTCCACTTGGCGGGTTTTTTTGCAACGGTGAAATTGGGCCAGTAGGGAAAACCACGTTTCTTCACGGTTATACCAGTTCTTTTGGCATTTTCCATCCTACCTACTAACAGGGTTCCAAGGCGTTAGTTACAATGATGTTCTAAAGGGTAGTTACATATATTATCCTGGGATAAGACTATGACCATCTTTCCTGGCAGGTATTTTGTATGAAAGTTACTATCATGGGCTCGGGTACAATGGTGCCCTCGAATAAAAGAAATTCATCCGGGGTTCTTATTGAATATAAAAACACCTGTTCTATGGTTGACTTTGGTTATGGGTCAATGCACAACTTGCTTACAAAAGGGCTTACCTATCACGATATAGACCGCATCTATTTTACCCACAATCACCCTGACCATATTTGTGATTTGGTTCCTTTTCTTTTTGCTTCGAGATACCCGAAGGACCCGAGAAAAAAAGATCTGGAAATTATTGCAGGTCCGGGCTTTAAACGATTTTTTGATACCCTCATGCAGGCCTACAATGGCTGGTTGATACCGACTACCTATAAAGTGGAGATATTAGAGCAGGATGAGGAAATAAAACCTTATGACGGACTGATCGTTACTTCAAAAAAAGTGAAACATATAGAAATGAGCCGTGGTTATCGGTTTGAGTTTTCCGATGGAAAATCTCTGGTGGTTTCCGGGGACACAGATTATTGCGATGGGATGATTGACTTGGGAAGGGAAGCAGATCTGATGATCCTGGAATGTTCAATGCCAGATGATATGAAAGTGCTAGGGCATATGACACCCAGTGAATGCGGTAAATTAGCCCAGAAAGCAAATTGCAGAAAGTTGTGCCTCACGCATTTTTACCCTGTTTGCGACCAGAAAGATGTGCGAAGAAAATGCCTCGGCGAGTACAGTGGCGAACTATTCTTGGCTGAAGATTTGATGGAATTTAATATTTAATAATTGAGATAATTTAGCAAAATTCATTGGAAATGAAACAAGAAGCGAAACCTCCTTTAGGAGGTGGTAACTTTTCAGTAGGAGTGCCGGAGGAGGGACTCGAACCCTCAAACCCTTGCGAGTGCAGGATTTTAAGTCCTGTGCGTATGCCAATTCCGCCACTCCGGCATATTGTGAAGCTTGAAACGCGACAAATTCTAACACAATATAAAGTTTTTCCAATAGCAGTTAATTAGGAATTGGAGACGACGGTTTTTCTTGGGGGTGAATGTGCGTGATCCAAAACGCATTTTAGAAAAAATTCTTGGTGATGGGAGGGATCTTGATCGACTTGAAAAAACCGGTGAGTCACTTGAACAGTTGACCGAGATCCTGCGTGATGTGGTTAGGTGTCGGCGCGCACAGCAATGGATCACTGATAATTACGGCATTGATGTTGTCGTCTCGCCAGTAACTTTTAGCCGTCTGCTTGAAATACCACAGATCAATTTTATAGAAAATTCAAACCGTATGCTGGAAGTAGATACCCTTTCCCTCAAAGAAACTAGAAACTTAGATGATCCAGTTACTGTTGGTAACCTCAATGCTGTGCTAAGAGAGTTCTACCGTAACCTAGAATCGATTCAGGGTCGACTGGAGAATGAATACCCAGCTCTTTTACTAATCAATGAGATGCGCGCCGAATTGATCGATGTGGTGGCTCAACAAATAAACTCTATGAAAAAGCTTAACGGAAGGTTAACGGGGTACCTACTGAGCCTGGGTAAAGTAAAATCCATTGAGCGTAATTTTGAGAATCTGTTTCCTGGATCGATTAAAGTGGGTCCCTTACGTAAGATTTTGCCGGTCGTGAAAAAAGAAATTGAGTTTTATCAGAAATGCAGTGAAATGAACAAACGCTGGGAAGCTATCGGGATCGATCTATTCCAAGTCATTCGTGAGGGTGGTCTTGCCAATTTGAGGGAAAATGTTCAGGAATTAGGAAACCTGCTGTGGACTATTGTTTACAACCAAAGACCGTTGGGGCAGTGTTTAACAATCCTAGGAATCGATTTTACCGATATCAGAAGTTTGTTTGATCCCAACTGTGTTAATTTAAATAATGTTTAAATATACTTTAATAAAGTCTTTGGCTTAATTATTGGTGTGTACTGCAGTTGGTACTACGCTTTGACCTGAAAACCTTCAACTTTATCCAAAAGCAAGTGCTTTAAATTTGTCTTTTCCTGTGCTGTACAGAGTGCTTCTTTTCCCTGTTCTTTGATCTTGTTATACCTTATATCGAGCCTGGTTAGGTTCGTGAAAAGTGGCAGGAACTTCGCCAAGAATACAGCTCCTTCGTCAGTGATGTCATTATCGGTTAAATTAAGGTTTTGTAGACTTAGGAGATTATCAGAGACTGCAATGTATTTAACACCTTCATTTCCAATTTGGTTGTAGAAAAGGTTTAATGAAGTAAGGCTCACTAATACTTTAGACTGAGCTAAGAATTTGACTCCCTGGTGGCCTATGAGGTTAGTCCCCATATTAAGAGATGTGAGGTCCTTTAAAAACTCAAATTGAGAAATATCTTTGGCCCCGTATTCTTTAATATAACCAGCTGTTATATCAAGAGTTCTTGCATCCTTACTTAAGTTTGCTCGAACTAGCTGCTCAGTTTCAGAAATAGACTTGGTGTAACCTTTAGCTTCCTTATTACCTTCGTAATGCATCTTAACTTCCTCAGCGTTATATTTTTTTGCGATAACGCTATTATACATCTCGCCTGCCACTGGGGCAACAATCATACTCAGTTGTGAAGTTTGTCTACCGTTTGTTGATTTTCAGAAAATATAAAATTAGGTCCTGAAGGACGGATTTTATTTGCTTTTATTGGGGAATATTTTATGATTAGTGCTATTCGGAGCGTTAAGCTAACCGTCAGAAAGGGAGTAGTTGGGATGGGGAAATTATATCAATCCGACTTGGAAATGAGTCTTGGAAACAATGTGATTGTGACACAGATGACTCAGGCGGTTAACTGGGCGCGGAAGTACTCCTTTTTTATTTATCCGTTCATTACCGCGTGCTGTGGAATGGAGTTTATGTCTGTGGCCGGCCCAAGATACGATCTAGATCGTTTTGGTGCAGCATTCCCTAGGTTTTCTCCACGTCAGGCAGACCTACTAATGGTGGTGGGGACTATCAGCCACAAGCAGGCACCCATTCTGGTTAAAGTTTACAACCAGATGACAGAGCCTAAGTGGGTGGTCGCTTACGGGGTTTGTACAGTCTCAGGTGGTTTTTATGACAATTACACCACTGTGATGGGGATAGATACCATTATACCGGTGGATCTTTATATCCCAGGGTGCCCACCACGTCCCGAAATGGTGATTGACGGATTGATCAACCTCCAGCAGAAGGTTCAAGGGGAGACTTTACAAGATCATGTAAAAGGTCCTTCGCCTGTAACTCCTGCGGCGCGACTTTGAGTTTAAAAGTTTTTCTCAACTTCTTTCCTCCACCTAATGATGATGGGTCAGGGGTTCTTTTTTGCTTGGTCTAGAAAGAGAATCTTTTTAATCCATTTCCTAGCGGCTTCTCGTTCAATTTTACTCATACCCTTATAGCGGATCATTTTTCGGACACCCTTAATTTTTGACAACACGTAAGAGTTGAAATCTTCTCCTTTTGTGCTTTGCATATTAATTTTTCCGTCCGATTTCATAAAACTTTTTTTAAGATATTCGAAGTAAAGTCGCAGATGGATTACTGGGTCTTTAATCCTCAATTGATTTTGGATGAATAAAAAAGCTTCCTTTTTACGATTAATTTTGTAACCCAGCCGTATGTTGTCTTTGTTATTCATTTGTAGATCAAAAAAACTAAATGCTCTTCGTCGGGTTTCCTCCGATACCCCCGAATCGGGGATTGGAAACTGCTTTGCCGCAACGATTTCCAAAAGTAGAGCGGGGTTGCCTGTTTGTTCACTGAGGTAGGCAAGCTCTTTTGGGTAATTTCGATTTAATCGTGAGACCTTGTTTAATAAAGGGGCAATCATATTAATCGCTTGCCTTAGGTGCGTTAGTTGATCTTTATTAAATGGAGCCAAAAACCATTGAGTTTCTTTGGGGACAAAGAGTTGTTCGCGGATAGGACGTGCGTAAAAACTATTCAGCATTTCAGAAAAATCTTCAATGAAAAAGGTTTTGATTGTGTCCTCAAAATAAGGAAAATTTAAAAGTAAAAAACGGGGATCGGAAATAATATTTAGACTGTAGGCTTCCAATTCGTTGGCTAGGCCAATAAATTTTTGGGTTAGATGAATAGATTCGTGAAGGTGTGTAGCGTCCTGGTATGCCTTGCTATCAATTAAAATAGCAGCGGGTGAAATACGAATGGTATCAAAGGTAGTATGGGCTAACTGGTTGGGTGCGAGTAACTTGTCAGACCAAGATTGAATAATATATTGCCGAAGCGGTATTTCAGTTAGTTCCGGTTGTATTTTTTTGAGCTTTGCTAAAACCCTGCGCATCCGCTCTGCGGCTTTCAAATGGAGTGACTCTCCTTGATGGCATTTTTTACATCCCAGTGAATGAAACCCCGGAATTGAAAACACAACAGGGGTTCCCTCTTGATGAAGTGAGATCGATACATTGAATTTGTCGGTAGGCGGGCTTTCGTCTGGAAGTGAATGGGGAAGATGAGGTTGAATGAGTCTGTTAAGCTCTCCTACATCAGTGGCTATCAGGACACTTTGGGAAAAGAGGTTGGGTGGGTTGCAAAGCCAGAAAATAAGTACATAAGGGGCAATAAGAAATCCTCTGGTCATGAGGGGGCTTTTAGCAAATGAATTTCAAAATTATTTATCTAGAATATTCAAACGTTGCCAAACGGTTATTACTTTACGGCCGTTACGATCTTCTTTGATTCCGTCCCAGACTGCAAGGGCAATCATGGTTGGGTCCTTGCGGATAAACTCAGTGTCCCATTTCCCTGTTTTCAGCATATCGCGTAGAAACACAACGGTCCAAACACCATCTTTCCATTCACCATACCCTTCCACATTTTGCTTGTCAGTAGGTTGGGGTGTGATCGTACCGAATCCCTCGGCGTTGAGTTCTTCAACAGCATTTTCTGAAGTTAGGTTAAGCTTTGTGACTGGATTGGACATGACGCCACCGAAGATTAAAGCATCCATATCTACGTCACCCGCATATTCTTGGTCCCCTTCGGCTTCTAGTGTTTCTTCTAGGCCGGATTTCCAGTGCCAGATATTGACCGGTTTGCCACGATTGCCCATCCCAAAAAAAGGTTCATTGTGGCCGTGGGTATGCAGGGTGACATTGCCAAGGGCAAATTGAACCGCTGCACTATCACGAAAAAAATCCTGGTTCAATTCAGAAAATGTGTTTTTAGTTGGGTCCTCCCATTTTAATCGGACAGCAAGTTGCTCGCCATTGTTTACAGATGCGAAGTTGATGACCTCGATTGCGTCACGACGAGCTGATAGGGGACGTAATACCAAGTTCGTCGATTTGACCCCATCCCAGATTGGGCTGTTGACATCCGTGTTCAACTCGAAGTCTTTTCGGAATGAATAGACATCCGTTTCAAATTCAGCTTTTTTAAATTCTCGGGTGAATTGGGAACGAATATAATGAACCAATGCCCAGCGGTCCTGTTCCGGCAGGTGCGCGTAGGAACTCATCGGAGTGCCATCAAGTCCAGTGCTCACGGTTCGAAAGATGTCTTTTGCCTCAAAACCACCTTTATAATAACCGGGAACGGTAATATCTTGCACAAAGACAGCATGCTTCCAGGCATCCAATAGCGATTCTGCCAGTCGTCCGTCACCGCGTAATGATTTACCGTGACAGGCATCACACTTATGTTTAGTGAAAAGTTCTTTACCCTTGGCTATTAACTGTGGAGTTGCTTGGGGCGGTTCGTTTATCGTGATCTTTTCACCTTGGGGTTCCTTGCTAAATCTCGGTGAGAAGTTTTTGATTAGATTAATAAGAGCCCAGGTATCCTGGGCTGATAAAGCATCACCCCAAGCAGGCATAGAAGTTCCAGGCACTCCCTTGATAATGGTCCTATACAAGTCCTCATCCCTGGGGAGAGTGTCCGTCGGTGTGGATCGGAATTTGAAGATCCCCATTCGAAAATCCCGTGGCCAAGGATAAAGATAGTCGGTTGCGGTACCGCCGCCATTGCCGTCCTTCCCGTGACAGAAGACACACATGTGGAGATAGATATTGCGTCCTCGGGCAAGCAAACCTTCTTCTTGCATCGCTTCAGGCTTCTTTGCCCCTAAATCGCTATGAGATCCGCGGGTGCGGAATAAGTCGCCATCGCCGTCATCATGGTGGTGGTGCTCCATGGGTTTTTCGTCAACACGGTACTCACTGCCTGATAGAGGGGCTTTATCACTGTGATGTTCATGGCCGCTTTGTGATAGGGCATAATTCGGAATGAGCAATAAAAGTAGAGGTACGGCTAATGTGGGGGGAAAAAAACTTATAGACCGATTCAGTTTGATTCGTGTTTTACAAAGTAGCGCCATAACGGGTACCTTCGGGTCAGGGCGGTCCGTCTAAGATTTATAAATTCTAGCCGAATTATGGATCGCCATGCTGGTTAAATCACAGGGTATTGTATTTACACCTTACGTGTGTCTTAGATGTATGATTTTTTTTAAGGATTTTTTAAAAATTATTAATTTTTATTAAATTTCCCTCTTACCATTTTAACGCCTTGATCCAAATCTCCCATGTCTTTAAGGTTGAAATACTCTTCTTTAAATCCAAGTCCAAAATACCAGGCGTTTTCGAGCCCTCTTTCGGTGCTAGTCCACAAATAATAACTTCCACCGTTTCTGAATGATTCTGGTAGTCCAATTCTTTCGCCATCCTTACTTTTGATAGGGCGGGATGTATCGTACAAACTTTTTAATTCTTCTAGTGTTGGGAGCCTCCAGTCATCAAAACCGGCAAATTTTTCAGCATTTTTTAAATCTATATACTCAAGCGCCTGATACCAATTCATCCCTTGTTTAAGCTCGTGGTATGAATCGGCTCGTTGCCATAATAGGCCAGAGTTTTGATCTGCGATGGTCCCATTTCCTTGGTCAATGTATCGAGCTGCCCACGCTGAATTTAGAAATGTTGTGCCCGTTATAATAACAACGGCAATTATTGTCCCAAAGCATTTCAGTTGAAATAGGATTTTCATTTGTTAAGAAAAAAAATTGTTTTTTTCTGCTTCGGCACGACCATAGTGACCTAGTAATTTATGATGTATTGAATTACTGATTATACAAATATATATAATCAAATACCACGAATAGTGCCCTTATATTACTACAAACATATTTGCAATAAGGAGGTCTAGACTTTAGAATCCTGACAGTCTTGGAACCATTATCTTTGCCCTGCGGAGATCGTTAATTGGCTACTACCCTGGTGCAAATCATTACTGATTTCGTGAATACTTTGCCGCCTTTACTTCAACTGTTGCTGGGAGTTTTTGTAACCCTTGGTTTTTTCAGGTGCTTTATAGCGGTTATCGATTTTATTGAAGATAGGCGAGAGGGAAAAAAATAGCTAAAATTGTGCAAAAAAACTAGCCTGCATCTTTAAACCGTAGTAATTAACACAACTAAAAAACCCCGCCTATTAAAGCGGGGTTTTTCATTACGACAGGGAGTTTCCGTTAGTTTCTGCTAGCAGGAACCTTCGGAAGCTCCCTTTATCAAATGATTAGACAAAAGGATCACCTCCTTTTCATCCAAGGGGACCGTATCCACGCTTGCGACTCCCTTGGCGTCTGCACGCGTGTTTGTTGCGGAGAAGAATTCTCTGATTCAGAAGTAAAATTCGACCGATTTACAGAGAAACCAAATGCTGGGTGTGTTGATGTTTTTGACTTTACCCTTCTCGTTATTGCCCTTTTTTCCCCTTTTTAATAGCATTCATTTTTTCCAACAGCTCTTTTCGCTGACGTTCCATTAGATCCATTTTATCTTGTAGTTCCTTCATTTTAGGATCGGGGGCATCCTTTTTCTTAGCGGATTTTTCAGTGGTAGTTTTCTTTACAGGGGTTCTTGCCTGCTTTTTTGTTTCTCCTGCTATATAATTCTTGTCGGATTTCTTCAGGCACTCCTTCTCAAGTTCTTTGCTCACAATCAAATCACATTTTTTCGAATTCTTTTCCACCACGGCATAACAATAGTTCTGAATATCTCGGTTTAGGATTTGCGTACAATAGAATGTGCTATGATCCTTGTGTTTGAAGCGGTTCTCAGGATTCTTGATCGGGTTTAAAGCTAGGCAAAGGTGACGTTTATCTGGAGCCGGTATTTTCCCACTTGCTTTTGCGGCTGATGACCATGCTTCTTGCGCTCGTGACATTTTTCCCATTGGGCCCACACCATCTACGGTTCTAATTTCTGCCCCACCTGGTCGCCCTTGTCGGACTTCTACTGATTCCGCATCACATAGCTTTGGGTCTGGAATCTCTACAGCAGCCCATAATGATGGCACAAGTGCCCATGATACGAGGAACACTATAAGTAACTGCGCTTTAATTCCAACTTTCATTGTCTCCTCCTTAACGTAGGCTTTAAGTTTTTCGGACTAAACGATAGTGCAAATCGTGTGTTTCTAAAGAATAAACCATTCTTCTTTCCGCTTGCAAGTCTTAAAAACCCATTATATTTTAGTTTTTAGGGGCAAAGTTTTGCTTGAAACCTAATTTTCTTAACGCATTGCATGCAAACAATTTTATGCTAAAAACGCTATCTCCCTTTTGATCAATATCTTATTCATTTTATAAGTTGTCTTGTAACGATAGATATCAAACCAAGAATGTATCCTATATGTTGGTAATTAAAATTAACTGATATTAGTGTCAGGGAAATCTTAAGCACAGTCGATAAATAATTATGCAGTAGGCGCAACTTCAAAACTTTATCAGGTATAACCTTGTTAACAAATCTTAAATCATTGCTGCTGTAATGACTGCTTTAAAATTTAGAAGCAGAAACTCTTTTTTATAATGTATTAGGATTCCCTTTGTTGATGAGATTTTTATCTAATAAAGAATTTAAGGTTATTTTAGGTCTAATCATTTTTGCTTCGGCCTTTAGGATACCTACCTTTGGAAGTCCTCTCATTGAGGATGAGGCGATCTCTTTTAATCGCTATATAGATGTGCCTTGGCAAAAGTTGATTCTTGTTTACCAAGATACGAATCAACACACGCTTTATCTTTTGATTTCAAAATTTTTTATTTGGATTTTCGGTGAAACGGAAATCGTTTACCGATTTCCTTCTCTTCTTTTTGGTGTTTTATCAATTCCTCTAATATATCGACTTGGGATGACAATGAAGTTCCCATGGTCTTCCGCATTACTTTCCTCAATATTAATGGCCTTATCTTGGCCGCACTTGAAGTATTCGATGGAGGGTAGAGGTTATGGAATAACAATATTCTTAGTCCTCTTAGTGATTTATTCAGCTATTCAGTTTCTAAATCGCTCATGTTGGGTTTGGGGTAGCATTTTGATAGTTTCAGGATTCGCGATGACGATGGCTCTTCCAAGCAATTTATTTTTTTTAGGTGGGTTGACGGTATTTACGGTAATAGTTGGATGGTTTGATTCAGAAAAAAGCAGGTTCAATTTTAAAAGATTATTTTGGCTCGCCATTCCCCAACTAATCATGTTTGCTTTGATTGCTGTCTACTTTTTTGTCATTTATGAACAGCTTAAATACGGGAAGGATATCCAACCGCAATCTCTAGATGGAGCGCGGGTGAAGGAGATTGCCGAGTTGCTTGTCGCTCCGTGGGGGCTTTGGCTGTATCTGTTTTTTGCTATAGGCACCTGGAGATTAAAAAGGATAAGAGAAAGAGTTGTTTTTGCCTCTGTTTTTTTTATTCCTATGATTCTGACACTTATAACAGGAGCTGTAGGGTATGCTCGAATTTATGTTTACTGGCTTCCGTTTGTGCTTTTTCTTTCCGCTTATGGAATGACCGAAGTAATTTCTTGGCTAAAAGAAAAGAAAGGAAACCTAGTTTATGGATTAGGAGTGGTGATTATTTGCCCACTAGTTTTTTTTCCAGCAAAGGAAATTAATGAATATTATGAAGCTCGGACCAATGGTTCTTTAGTCGTGGCAGGACCCAATGCAACCTTATCTGAAGCAACTAAGATGGCGGTTTGGGTGGACGAAAATATTCCAGAAAATAATCTTGTTGTCATCAGTGCTGGCGGTCCAGAATCAAGTGTGTTGACTAAATATATGAAGAAAAAAATTCTGGAGCGAATGACCTATTTTTCTCGCGGCGGGGAATTAAAGAAAATTATTTTTATTGCTCATCAGGATATGCCTCCACATGAATATCCGTTTGTTCCTATGGTTCAAGACCGTATGCTCAAGCTCCCTTCGAGCCTGTTTAATAAAACATACTCGATCGGTAACCTTGGTGTGTATGAACTTAATTTGAAGGTGGAAAAATTAATTCCTCCTACTTTTGACCCGGACTATGAGGGTAAAATCGGAGACGTAAATATACCGAAAGTCAATATTCGGCAAATTGAAAGACCCAGAGTTGTGGGGGAAAGGGCCCTTCATATCGAGAATAATTCTGGAAAGGCAATAGATATAATTTCTCCTATCGTCAAAGGGGTAGATATCACTGAAGACCATGCGTACCTTTTATATGTTTTTATTACAGATTTTCAACCACTTAAAAAAGTATATGCTCATCTTGCAGAAAAGAAAACCTGGCCTCCAACTTTAGGGTATTTAAATCCATCTTTGGGAATATTTCGGGTGACCGGGCAGAATGATGTTTGGAATATTTTTTATAGTTTATCTCCTTTGTCCAAAGGGAGGCATTATTTCCAAGAGCGGATTGGAATCCAAAAAGGAAAGAACTATTACGACGGGTTACAGTCTTACCTCTTAACCAACTGATAGCGTTGGTTTATATCTGAAAGCATAGACATATTGAGAAATGCTCCTTTAGGGGAAAGATGGTTTTTGAGAGGATAGTGATTATGCTGGGTAATCGAGGAGTTAAAGTTATTATCGCCTTTGTTGGGATAGTATTATGGTTTTTTCCCCAAGCAGCGTTAGGAGAAGATACGGAGGTTGAAAATCGATTGTCATATATCTCTAAGATTGCTGCGGTAATAGAAAGTTCTATTATAAAGATTGAAGGGGATGTTCGCTTTGTAAAAAGGCAGGCAGAGAAGACGATTGCTGAGGCACACTTGTCGGCAAAACGCCTAGATAATTTGGAAGCAAAAATTAAAAGTATAGAGAATCTGCTTAACGTCATTGCGATAGAAGTTGCAAAAATAAACGATAGTATGAAAAACGTTGAAAAAGACATGGGAGGTTTTTTTCGTGGGTCATGCCGCAATGCCATTTTATGCAAGCAAAAAAAATAAAGGATCTTTCGTTTGACAACCGATTCGATTGCTGTAGGTGAAAGAGTAATCAAACCCTGCCGAATTTTCTGTATAGGAAAAAACTATGCAGAGCACATTAGAGAATTGGATGATTTTGACGCGAAGTTCCAAACAAAAAATGAGCAACACCCAGTTGTTTTTATGAAGCCAGTAACGAGCATTGTTTCGCTTGGGGAATCGATTCATGTTCCTATGCATGGGAACATCTTGCATCACGAAGTCGAAGTAGTCGTGTTGTTGAATGGTGGCGGCAGAAATATTTTAATCAATGATGCGTTATCTTATGTTGCGGGGGTGACACTTGGGTTGGACATCACATTGAGGGATGTGCAGATCGAAGTGAAAAAAAAAGGGCACCCTTGGGAGCTTTCAAAGTCTTTTGACTACAGTTCGCCCCTGGGATTAATGCGTTCTTATGATGAATCATTTGATTTATTCGATATTCCATTTGCATGTTTTGTGAATGAGGAAAAACGACAAGAAGGAAACACAAAAGACATGATTTATTCTATTCCCCAAGTCATTTCTTTTTTAAGTACCGTATGGAAATTAATGCCTGGCGATCTGATATATACAGGAACCCCCTCTGGTATTGGCGTCATTAAGTCGCGGGATGAAATCGTGTTAAATAGCCCCATGCTTGGGCGATTTGCGTGGTCTGTATTATGATGTGATTGATTTCTACTTTGAACTCGGTTGGCGAGCGAACTGCTTGGTGAAGCCCAATCCGATTAGGATAGTTCCCCACCCAATGACCAACAAAAACAAACCTACGTTAGGATAGACTAGAACATGGAGTCTTTCGTATGCTTCCACCAGTCCTAAAAAAGGCGGTAATTGTTCAGGGAAAGAATAGATCATTTCTTTTTTACTTGCGCTGATTAATCCAGAAAAAAACAAAGATTGAGACCATGTTGTGCATATGGATAATAAAATAATGTAACTAAAAAATATCTGTATCAGTGTTCTAAAAAAAAGCTTAGACCATAGCTCATATAGACTGAATCCGAGAGCGGTACTTAAAGGGGCTGCCAAAATATGGAGATAAAAACCTGGTGTGCCTCGTCCTTCCCCTGTTAAAGCAATACGTACCAATACATGATAGCTTAGCCCAATTAGTATGGGTAGTACTAACCAGATGGGAAGCCACTTTGCAGATATTATTTTACTACGTCGAATGGTTTGCAGGTAGGCATATAACACTAGTAAGAGGATAAGAACTATTGGGGACAAAAATATTAACGGAGGTTTGACAAGTGACCAGCTACCTATCCATCCAAATGTAACTAAAAGAGCAGCATGACTCCTAACCCATTGGTAAAAAGAAAAATTTAACTCAAGACCATTCCATAGCCCTCCAGTTTGTTTCAAAAGCTTAAGATCAATGTTTCCTGAAATTACCCCATACTGCAAATAGTTATTCCAATACCACCAACCGCTGGAGACAAGTATGCTAAAAAGAACAAAACTACATAGCCTCATGGCTTTTAAAAAACCGATTCTTCCTCGTAGTTTCCATTCGCGAAATAGCCAGAAACTCAAAACTCCAAAGGTAATGGGTATAAAAATAACTTTAGTCAAACAACCTAAGCTAAGTAAGAATCCCAATAATAAAAAGTGTTTTAAGGATATCTCTAGGGTAGTCATTTTTATAGAAACAAACCAAACCAGGGATAATAACAAACAGCAAATGGAGTCATTACCTATACGAGCCATATCTGAGAACCATGCAGGGAAAAGAATTGGCCATAATACAACTGCAATGGTAGCCCAGTTCCATAGGGATATTTTATTATGGGACGACTGATTTTTTGCGATTTCAAGACATGTAAAAACTCCTATTACCAACCCTAACCAAGCAAATATATAGGAGACCATTCTGAGAATAAATATTTGCTTCCCCCAGCTTAATCGATTAGTCGCTGAATATATCGGTGAGAGTAAAATATAGTAAAATGGAGGATGCTGAGATTCCCAATTATAACTTTTACTTGGTAAGTATTTTCTAGGACTACCAGCAGAATGAATCAATTCTTTACTGCGTGAAAGAAATTCATCTGATTTTAAAAAAAACAAACGATAGCTCAATCTTTTCTTTGATGTGAACTCTGCGGAAAGTGCGCGAGGTACAGGTGCATAGTCATAATATTTTTTGATATCTGTGGAAATTGTATCTTTCCCATCTAGATAAATTTTTTTATTGTCCGCAACCTGCTGGAGGTAGGAAAAGTGGGCTGTCTCATCAAACCCTTCCCAAAGCGGTAGTATAGCTATGTAGCTTGCACCTAGAAGCAAATTTCCAAGCAATAAAAGAATAATTGCCGATTTTAAATGGTTAAATTTGAATGAACGGTTCATCAAATCTTTTTTTCAAATTAAGTTAATACGAGCCTACCTTGAAGTTTCTGATTTCATTGATAAATAATTGTTTTTTCATTAATTGTTTGAAGGTCTATCTAAAGACGATAGTTAATATTTGACATTTATTAAGTTTTTATATCACTCGAGCCCCAAATCGTATATGAGCCAGTTTGAAGAGTCATAAATCTTTTTATAGTCTGTAACTCGGTTTTGGATTACAGCTTTTGTTTCTTCAGTAAAACGATAAAACATTAAATAGCGGAGGTTCTTTTTATACCAAAATTCAATTTTTTGAATATTTACTTCAGGTGCTTTCCCTGACATAACCCATTCACAAACGCCATATTGTTTTATTGCATTTATCAATTCTTGACAACTCAAGGGGTCACTTTGCGACCGGATTTCATTTTTTGAGAGCAATCCAGAAAAGTACAATAATTTAGCAGTTCGATTGTGAACCACATAATCGGATATAGGGAAGTTTGTTTGATCAATATAAACATAAGCGTAATTTTGTGGGTCAAGGAGACCTCGCATTTCTTTCTTAATAGAATCGGTTTTGTGTTCTAGGCTAAGGTTTCCAATAAAATTAATTGAATAGAGAAAGAATGAACACAATGCTGTCGCTAGAATAATTCCAGTTGAAAGCATATAGATGCGAACAATTTTAAATTCACTTCGCATTCTGTCTTCAAGCCACTTTGCCCCACAACCTGAAATCACTGAGGTAAGAGGAACCATAATTAGTTCATAATATTCATGGGCACCAACTATTGATCCAAAAATTAAATGGTACCAAATGATGGAATAAATCAAGGCCATCTGCTCCTTTCCCCGGTAATCTCTTGAAAGCACAAAAATTCCTAATATAAAGAGAGAAAATGTTATAGGGTTTGAAACCATAGTTATCCATCGGAACAAAGTGCCCACATAAAACATTACATCGTATAGATGTTGAAGAGATAGGAACTCAATTGAAGTATAATTGAAGTATAGATATTGAGGAGATAGGAACTCAATTGAACTCTTGCCTAATTTAGTAAATGAATTATGAGAACCTGAGTTGACCTGCCATTGGATACCTACCCAAAGAAACATGACTAAAGTGATCAAAACGAACAACCCAATTATTACTCGGTGATGAATGATATAGTCTAAAAGGTTCTTTGTGCGAGGCCTTGCCCACTGTTGAAGGAAATGAGTTGCAAGTAATACACCTGCAGGAAGAAAGTAAAGTGCCTTCGTTAATACAGAATATAGTCCCGCAAAAAGAAATATAAAAAAAAGTGTTTTGCTGCGCTTTCCTTGAATATATTTAGCTACCATCCAATAGGCCAATGAAGCAAAAAAGACCGTTGAAATATCAAATAACACTACGGACTGGTAAATCATATTAAGAGGGGAAAATGCAAAAAATAAAACCGAATAGATTGCTATTTCGCGATTAAATTGGGTCGCGGCAATCTGAAAAACGACCAGCAGTGTAAGTAGGGAAAAAAAAAGATTGAGGCTTCGGGAGGTTGATAAAATTGCATCAGTGGAACCTGAAAGCCAGGCTGATAATGCCTGATAAACTGGGAGTTCTTGGAGATGAGCTCCTCCATAAGTAAAGTAATATGTGGAAGGTTCAAGTAATTTAACACCATCGCGCACGTAATTTTCAATGGTTGTTAGAGTGGAAAGCTGTCTAACAATATGATGTCCAAAGAAAGGGTCATCCCACCCTATCAACCGGATCAAAAAACTAAATAGGAGCAATACTAGTAAAAAAAATAAATATACTTGAGAATTTTTCATGCCCATTTATTCTGCTCCAGCTTCAACTTACTTGTTAGAAAGTAAAGAAATTTTTAAAAAAATAAAAATATACTTTGCAGTAAAGGATAATAGAAGATCAAGTAAGGTTTGTCCAAGAAGATCCTCTGTGTGCAGTTTAATACTTTAATCTTGTCTTGGCTTATATGGGAATGGGGCGTCACAGGCAAGAAATTGATTCTTACCTTGAGGCGATACGCCTTGATTCCAGTTACGCAAAAGCACATTTCAATTTAGCCATGGCTTACGATATATAAAAAAATAGCGAGGCTGCTATAAGTCATGCTAGAAAAGCGGAGGTTTTGTATGGTGAGAAGCGAAAACATCGCCGGGCACGTCAAGTACGTAGGTATTTGAAAATTTTAAATAAAAAATACAGATTTTTAAAACATAAATAACCACATTGATGGAAGGCCGTGGTGATTCTACGAATTGAATCACTTTGAATAGGTTCATTTCGTGCGCAAATGAAGAATACCTGATATTTATCATGGTATGATGCTTTACATGGAAAAAGATTTTGAACCTTTAAAAACACGCTTAAGAGAAATTAATAAGTTGCTGGACTTGGATGAGCAAGCTTATTTTGAACCACTAGTTGAAAAATTTTCTGGTGACACGTCAGAGTTTCAACGTATTATGCGTGATCTAGGAAAGTTTGGTCCTAAGATTTCTGCTGGATCAAAATTCGAAGTTTACCGTGAAGTTCAACATCTTTTTCACAATGCAACCCCAAAAAAATAGCCAGAGTAGTTTATGGTTGACGTAGCGGTGCGCATCATCATTTATGGAAAGGTTCATGGAGTGAGTTTTCGTGTGTCGGCCCAGACTAAGGCTTTAGAGCTCTGCTTGACAGGGTGGGTTCGCAATTTACCGAGCGGAACAGTTGAAGTTCATGCGGAAGGAAGTCGCGATTCACTGGATAAGCTTTTTAAATGGTGCCAAAAAGGTCCTCCCTCAGCGGGCGTCTCTCGGTGTGACCTAGATTGGGTAACTCCTCAGAGGATGGATAAGTTTAGGATACTTTGATTTTTTTGAATCAACCGGGTTGCAAAAGTACAGCCAAACTATTTCAAAACTAGCTCAGATTAATCCAATCAACAAATGCTTCCATATTCTTTATTTCTGAAGTGGGTGACTTCTCCCACCAACCTCAGCGCAAAGGATACCTCCTAAACTCTAAAATGTAAGTTAAAGAAGCTATATATATATTTATCGCAATAATCTAAATAAAAGTGAAACTAAATATTCAATTCTCGTAGTATTAATCTTTGTTATCTCAATCAGATATTTTTTTTAATGTTAGAATTATAGGGGTATGCATATTGAAAAAAGCTGTAATCCCAGCAATAAGATTTGAGATACCGCATTTTTTAAATAGCCAAAAAAGTTGCTTGGCAGTATCCATACCACCAT
>AQTY01000027.1 GCA_000372225.1 Candidatus Nitromaritima sp. SCGC AAA288-L16
AATTTTGCGGAGTCTTTTAATTTTGATTTTTTTTAAAAATTAGATATAATCATCGGTCGGATAGTTGCTATAACAAGTAATTTTGTTTTTAAAGAATTTAACATAGGGAAAGAACATTCGTAACATTATGAAAAACGAACACATAAGAAATATTGGAATTATTGCCCATGTCGATCATGGGAAAACCACGCTTGTTGATTGTCTCTTACGGCAAAGTGGCATGTTTAGAGCTAATGAATTGGCAGGGTCATGCATCATGGATAGCAACGATTTAGAAAAAGAAAGAGGCATCACCATTTTTTCAAAAAATGCTTCGATTGAATATAATGATTATAAAATTAATATTGTTGATACTCCAGGCCATGCCGATTTTGGTGGAGAAGTTGAGCGTATTCTTAAAATGGTAAATGGAGTCTTGCTAATAGTTGATGCCTATGAAGGTCCCATGCCGCAGACACGGTTTGTATTAAAAAAATCACTCGACTTAGGACTAAAACCTATTGTTGTTGTAAATAAAATTGATCGCCCTGGAGCCAATCCAGAAAACGCGCTAAATCAGGTTTTCGACCTTTTTGTTAATTTAGGAGCATCAGATGACCAGTTAGATTTTTCCACGATATACACATCTGCAAAACAGGGTTTTTGTCGAATGGAACCAGGTGGAGAAGACCGGGATATGAAACCTTTATTAGACTTGATAATTGATAAAGTTGCACCACATGAAGGTGATCCAAAAGGGGCATTTCAATTGTTGGTCTCCAACATTGATTATAATGACTACGTGGGACGAATTGCTGTTGGGAAGATTCAAAGAGGTTATTATGATTCGAGCAAGCAATACACTTTGATTAAACGATCAGGCGATAAAGAGGATTTTAAAGTTTCTAAATTATTCACTTTTGAAGGCTTACAACGAAAAGAGGTGCAGGATGCTGTAACAGGAGATATTGTTGGTATCGCTGGAATGAAAGAGGTGGATATTGGGGAAACCATTACTGATCGAAACAACCTAGAAGCGTTGCCTTTAATAGAAATTGATGAACCAACATTATCCATTAACTTTCTTGTTAATAACTCACCATTTGCTGGACGAGAAGGGGAGTTTGTTACATCAAGACAATTGCGTGAAAGGTTATTTAAAGAAATTAAACAAAATGTAGCTTTACGAGTTGAAGAAGGAAACTCAAATGACACATTTAAAGTTTCGGGTAGAGGAGAATTACACCTTACTGTTCTTATAGAAACTATGAGGCGGGAGGGTTATGAATTTTCTATTTCCAGACCACAAGTTGTTTTAAAGAAAATTAAAGATAAGATAATGGAGCCAGAAGAATTTGCAATAATTGATGTTGAGGAACAGTATATGGGGACCGTGATGGAAGCCATGGGTCAACGTAAAGGTACAATGAAAAATATGATTCACACGGGAACGGAATCGGTTAGGCTGGAATTTGTCGTTCCAACGCGTGGGTTATTTGGTTTTAGATCGCAGTTGTTAACCCTTACCCGAGGAACTGGTATTTTGAATCATAACTTTCATGATTATGTTCCGTATTGCGGAGAATTGGCTCGTCGCAATAACGGAGTATTAATATCACTTGAGAATGGAAGTACGACTACACACTCTTTGTTCAATTTGCAAGAGAGAGGGGTTATGTTTCTAGGACCTGCTGAGGAAGTTTATACAGGAATGATTATTGGGGAAAACAATAAAGGTAATGACCTTATTGTTAATATTTGCAAGGGGAAAAAACTTACAAATGTGCGGGCTTCTGGCTCAGATGATACTGTAAGTATTGCACCTCCTAGAATAATGAGCCTCGAGCAGATTCTTGGTTATCTTAATGATGACGAACTTGCGGAGATCACTCCTACTAGTATCCGCCTACGTAAAAGGCACTTGGACGAGAATGAACGAAAACGGGCAGCAAAAACACAGAAAGTAGCTTGAAGTATTTATCATAATGGTTTTTTTTATTGATAAAATTTTTTTACTTGGATTTATCTAAATATTTGTGATATTTTCATTTTTTTGACCTAATTTAGCAAAATATTTAAAAATAGGAGAATGCGCGCATGACCCACGATCAAATTATATCGGCTTATGAAAGCTATCTTGCTGAAAATGAGAGTTTTGAAACAAAAAATGTAAAAGCTGCTGCAGCTAGAGCCCGAAAAGCCCTGGGAGAACTCGGTAAATTAGCAAAGACAAGAAGGGCAGAGATTCAAGAGAGAAAGCTCAGTTTATAAAATTTACCTTAAAGGTGATAGCTTTTCATTAAAAGTAAGCAAAGAGGTGTTTGTCAAAGATTCTTTATTCGTAAACCGTTGAATTGTATTTAGAGTTAGTTTCACTAAGTAAAAAGATATTTTTTGATTGTTTTAAAAGGTAATAACTATCGAACATAACTGTTGAGGTTGAAACCTGAGGAAAGGAAATTTGAATATGAAAATTACTTTTAGCGGGAAAGTTCTTCGGGACGATAAGATTATATCTCTTGAGGATAAGAAAAAAAAAGTTGTACCTAAAGTAATTTCAGAAACAATTCCTAAATTCATTCAAGATCACAAGGGCACATGGATTAAAAACCCAGAATGGACGAATAATTAAATTACCCCTAAAAGTAGTATCGAATAAAATAGATAAACTTATTTGATCTTTTAGGACAGCCTAACACATTCCCTTATCCATATTCGCGACCCTCCCTTCTTTATTGTGTGGAACATATCCCTAGCGAGATTCACATAAAGCTATACTATTGATAAACAATTTATATCAAATACAAGCGGTGAAAAACCTTTAGTGGTTTATTTCTATCGCTCAATTTAAGCTAGGGGGGGCTGGATATTTTTTTAAGAAAAAATTAAAAAAAGTCTTGAGGAGGAAGGGGAGGTTTATCAATTTATTTTTCTTTCGTCCATAAAAAAGGTTTTATAAACATCCCGTGTGATCAGAAAGATCAAACATTTTTAGCAGTCCTCATAACTAACTATAAGAGGTAGGGCGTCTCAGTCTTAACTTTACTGCCAATGATTTCCACTTGGTTGAAAAGTTTTCGCATGCTAATCTTACTATTTTGCCCCACTTGGTCCAACCTTTCTGAACAACTATATCTGAAATGTGTTGGATTATACCTGGATAAAAAGGCCAAAAATGGAGCTTTAAATCTTTTCGGGATTTATAGCATGGGAAATCGATTTCGGTTGGGAATATAGTTTTTGAATATTCTGGTGTTTGAAAATATTTTTTGTTTACAAAAGTTAACTCCATTGAGTTAGGTAACTTAAAACTATCAATATAGTATAATGGATCGTAATTATTAGCATGTACATGGTAGAGATAAAACAAGTTATTTATTTTTTTAATGACATGAGTTTTTTTTTCTACTTTGGAGGGGGATAGACGGTCTCCAACGAAATGTGGAGGGATACTATGGAAGAAGTGTACTTCAACAACTATTTGTTCAAATAGACTCAAAATCGAGTTAGGGATATGAGTGAACGTATCCCACTCTGCTCCTTCAACATCCATCTTTAGAATTAATTTTTTCTCCCCATCTCCATTTTTTTTAATATGATTTTCTATCGTATCGAGGTATTTAGTTTTTTTAGGGCCAACACCTTCCTTTTTAAAAAAGAAAAAATCTCTCTTTAACGGACTCTCATCTACGGTATGATCATATAACCGGGCTATTGCCTGATATTTTTCACAAAACATAAGTTCAAAGTCAGAATTATCCTCAACTCCATACGAATATAAAACTTCAATATCCTCCAACCCACTATCGAGCATTACGTATCCGCCATCTTCTTGAGAACCTAAACGTATTCGTTTACTATTTAGCTGATCATAGGGTCTTAGTTCTTTTAAAAATTTATATATATAGTTCAAGCTAGTCCCTCATAAAATATTATTATATGATTTGCATTATGTTAAGTTTTCATTGCGTAAAAGCTAAAACTATAAAATCGATTATTACCGAATTAAATATAGTTTAAATAGTAATTTGGATATCCTTAGAAGATTGCGAATAAATTGGAAATAAAGAATACGAAAAGTGTTAACGTCTTTGACTACTGACAGTAACAGATTAAATAAAAAAATAAGTAGAAGTTTTAATTAAAAAAGGTTACAAACTTACGGGCCGTAAAACAAAGAACGGTGCATTTTATTATAAAATAGACATAAAGTTAAAAGAATTATGGAGAAAAGATGAAAACAATTGCTTCTATAAAAGACTACATAGAAGTCTTTGGAGGATTACGACAACTTAGAAAATTACGATTGTCGAGAAAGGAGAAATTCCACTCTAATATCAAAAGGAGGTTTGGAAGAAAACGTCTTGAAAAGTTTGTAGAAAAATTTTGGAAAGGCGGATATGTACATTTAGAGTCAGATGATTACTTATATGTTCCAGCCTTGAAGGAAATGGGACACCAAATACGACTTATTCAACCGTATGTGCCTGAGCAAATAATTCCAAAGTTTTGTAAGTCTGGAAGTATAGTGATGGATATTGGGGCAAATATAGGAGAGTGGACCTTAAACATGGCAAAAATGGTTGGTGATACAGGGAGAGTATTTTCAATAGAACCTAATCCATCTATGGCTCAAGCTCTTAAAAAAACTGTGGCTATAAACAATTTATCACAGGTATCAATTTTTCAAGGGGCTATGAGTAATCAAACAGGCCATTCAGGCCTAACTATCCCTTATACAAGTGATGGACAAGCTCTACCTTTTGGATCTCAAGTGGGTAACAAATACGAGCCACCACCAAAAGATGTAGTAGTATCATGGGGAGCAATGGCGACAACAAAAACTATCAAAATTCAAACGACCAGTATCGATAGTTATATTTCAGATAAAGGAATTCAAAAACTAGACTTTGTCAAGGTTGACGTGGAGGGGCATGAAAAATATGTGGTTGAAGGAGGAATTCAAACTTTGAGAACATTTAAACCTGCTTTGGTTTTTGAGGTCGGAGCGGAAACGTTGGAAGATCGGCAAATAATCGCAGATCAACTTCGCGAAGTAAACTACGAAATAGTAGGAATTATCCTTCAAGATGGTGTTGTCGAAGTAAACTGGTCTCAATATATAAATCTACAGGAGCCATTTGAATTCGCATATTACGTGAATGTTCTATTTCTCCCAAGCAGTTAATGGCTAAGTAAACCGGGAAGTTTTGATGCTTGATAAAAATCATCTAATTTTAATTAGTTTTGTCGAAAAACAAGATATCAGCATTAAAAATGAGATGAATAATGTTGTTAGCCTATATATTTTTTAAATGTAATTATTTTTTTTGCTTGGGTATCTACTGAATACAGATAATATAATTTTTTTTAACCTGCCTAAATTTTACTCCTTTACGAATCACACTCTATCTATATGTTATTTAATTCCTATGAATTCATTTTTTGGTTTCTTCCTTTATCTGTAGCGATATTTTTTATCTTTGGGAAACAAGATCATCGTTTTGCTATCGCATGGCTTGTGGTAGGGTCTCTATTTTTTTACGGTTGGTGGAAGTGGATTTATATTCCACTCATTATAATTTCTATTCTTTGTAACTATTTTTCTGGGGAATTATTGCGGCCCAAACCAGATATGCCACTTAAAACCCGCAAGGCTATATTGGTGTTTGGAGTAATTTTCAATCTAGTATTGCTGGGTTATTTCAAATACAGTAATTTTTTAATCGATAATTTGAACGAATTTTTATCAACAAATTTATCAGTTGAAAAAATTATCCTACCATTAGCTATTTCTTTTTTCACGTTTCAGCAGATTACCTACCTGATCGATGCATATCATGGCGAAACGAGAGAGTATAATTTTCTCCACTACCGAAGGAAATATTGTTCTGTAAAATTTCGAGGAAGCTTTCCACGTAAACCTGGAATGTGATCATACCCCTTGCCATCCTTCCCATGGGTCTAAAACTGCTTTCTTGTCTATTAGATTTGTGTAGAATTAGCCTTTGGAAAATGACACACTGCGCTCCAATGTTGTGATCATCCTATAAAAAGATCAGGAGAGTAGCTATGGAAAGAACAGACCTTATCGATAGAATAAACGCTATTTTTCGCGAGGTCTTTGATGATGATGGTCTTGTGGTTACTCCCGAAATGACAGCTGACGATATTGAAGAATGGGACAGTTTATCCCATATTCGTTTAATAGTTGCTCATGAAATTAAATTTGGTGTGAAATTTAAGACAATAGAACTCAATGGCCTCAAAAATGTGGGGAATTTTATTGATCTCTTAAAGTCTAAATTAGACTAATGTCTCATAAACCCAAAATACACTCACTACACAGCCTGCATGAAGGCTTAGTCGAGCGATTCGTCTTTAAAGCTACGGATGAAATGATGCAATCATTCGTGAAAATCTCTGGTGATATAAATCCATTACATACAGATGTAAACTTTGCGACATCAAGAGGCTTTGATGGTGTGGTCGTGTATGGCGGGATTCTGGTAGCTCAAATATCAAGAATGGTGGGCATGCACCTTCCAGGCCGTGATGCACTATGGAGTAGTCTCAATATTTATTTTGCGCACCCTCTTCTGGTTGGACAGACGGCTGAATTGGAGGCGCGAGTTGAACATATTTCAGAAGCAACATCCTCTATCGAATTTAAATTCAAGATTACATCTCAAGGTAAGAAACTGGCAAAAGGAAGTGCGGGTGTTCAGATTCTCAAGCCTGATGGGCAGTGAATAATTACTAAAATGCAAAAAAAAACGTTTCTAATTACCGGAGGCAGTGGCGGGATCGGGTCAGCTTTGGCCCATAAGCTGATAAAAACTTCTTATACATCACTTATAGTCTATAAGAGTAACCGCGAAAAAGCAGAGGACCTTGCCAGAGCTGTCGACGGAGAAGCAATTGAGTTAAACCTAATTGATTTGAATGCCGTGGATCGAGTTGTGGACAATCTAGCTGCAAGTGATGCTGTTCTGGCGGGTGTCGTTCTGGGAGCATCAGCTCCCTTGAAGATAACATCTTTTGGGCATATTAGTGAGCAAGATATGGAAAATCAATGGCGTGTCAATGTTTTGGGACACCAGCGTTTGCTGGCTGGCTTGGTCCGTAAAGTCTTTAGTAAGCGCAAACAAGGAATTGTCGTTGGTATACTATCCGATGCTATGGGGACAACTGAAAAAGCTAATTTAACCTCTCTCGGGGCGTATATCACTGCTAAGTATGGTTTACAAGGTTTACTGGCCGTCTTAAAAGCTGAACATCGTTGGCTCGACGTCATAACGGTCTCACCAAATTTTACTGAAACAGGTATGTTAGAAGCTTTTGATGAAAGATTTCTAGAATCGTTAAGAAGTTCAGGTCAAATAAGCAGTCCTGATGTGGTCGGACAAGAAATTGTAGATCGGATTACATTATTTGGGGATAGGTAAGCTGGTATTTAATGATGAGTGATGAACTCTATGTCAATCTGGAATGGTTGCCTCGCGTGCCGGATGACTTTAATGAACAATTGCAAACTGCAACTCACGAAAAGTCACCTTGTAGTCTCCTGCGTAAGCTGGCTGGATATGCTCTGGGTATTAACCAGATTCACCATATAGCAAAGGCCATTGCCATTGCACAAAAGGATAATAAGGATCTTAGACCTTTAAAGCCATTTAGTCTAGGTATTGTCTCCAATACCACCACATCTATTATTGTCCCGGCATTAGTAACAACAGCTGCACGTTATGGTTTTTCATTAATGGTGCATGAAGCCCCTTATGGCCAAGCGGCGCAAGTAGCAATAGGGGAAGTAGAAGCGTTTAAAGGTGTGGCAATGGATGTCATTCTCATTGCTATTGACTACAAAGGGCTACCTGGTCAGAGTAATATACCCTCCTTTGGCAAAGATACTGATACACATAAGGCCCTAGATCATTTAAATATGATTCGCTCTCAACTTAAGCAGAGATATGGCGCGCCCTGCATCATGCAGACATGTGCCCATGAGCCAGAGAGTTTTTTTGGCAACTTTGACACCCAAGTCAACAACACATCACGCCACTTCATCAATATATTTAATTCCGGTCTGGTGAGAGAAGTTGTTGGAACAGATGATTTTTTGTTGGATGTGGCTGCTATTGCAGAAACTGTCGGACTGGCAAACTGGCATGATCCGGTAATGTATCACATGGCAAAATTACCCTTTGCTCAAAAGTTGGTGCCGTTTTACGCCGAACAGGTTTGCCGTATTATCTCCGCTATGTCTGGTAAGGCAAGGCGCGCCTTGATATTAGATCTGGATAATACCTTATGGGGTGGAGTGATTGGAGATGATGGCCTGAGTGGGATAGAACTCGGTCCAGGCAATGCTTTGGGCGAGGCCTATTTGGCAGTCCAGAATACAGTTTTAAAACTACGTCAGCGAGGGATTGTTCTAGCTGTTTGTTCCAAGAACAATGATACTACAGCACGTATTCCTTTTCGCGAGCACCCTGATATGTTGCTGAATGAAAGTCATATTTCGGTTTTTCGGGCTAACTGGGAAGACAAGGTACCTAATATTCAGTTTATTGCTGAAACGCTGAATCTAGGATTGGAATCAATTGTTTTTTTTGATGACAATCCTGTAGAGAGAGACCGAGTACGCTACGAACTACCAGAAGTTGCTGTACCAGAATTACCCGAGGATCCAGCATATTATCCGCGCACTTTACTTGCGGCAGGATATTTTGAAGCTGTATATTTTTCAGATGAAGACAAAAGTCGTGTGGAAAATTATCAGGCCAACGCCAAGCGTGTTGCTCTTCGTGAGACGTCAACAGACCTAAACACATATTTAAAGACTTTGCAGATGAAGGCGGCTTTGCAGCCTTTTGATGAAAACGGTATCAAGCGCATAGTACAACTGATTTCTAAAACTAACCAATTTAATCTAACTACATATCGTCATAATGAAAGTCAGACACGTGATTTCATGAAGAACGATCAATACTTCACTCTTCAAGTGCGTTTAGCAGATGCCTTTGGGGATAATGGAATGGTTAGTGTTGTTATCTGCAAGAAAAGTACTGAAGAATGGTTTATAGATACTTGGCTTATGAGTTGTCGGGTTGTGGGTAGAAGACTCGAAGAAATAGTTTTTTATGAAATAGTAAAGTCTGCAAAATTAGAAGGCGTAAAAAAAATAACTGGAGTGTATATACCAACCGAACGAAATGAAATTGTTCGTGATCATTATCTTAAATTAGGTTTTGAAGCATTGAAAAATGATACTTCAGGAGCTACTACATGGTCAAAAAGTTTAGATGATATAAAGATCCCAGACCTTCCAATAGATCTACTTTAATCCCCCAATATGCTGTTTAATTCATACGTATTCTTATTTTTATTTCTTCCCGTTACATTAGTCGGGTTTCATCTGATAGGGAAACAAGGATACCATAAAGTTACCATTAGTTGGTTAGTAGGTGCATCACTGTTTTTCTATGGCTGGTGGAACCCTGCCTATCTCGGACTAATACTTGGGTCAATTCTGTTTAATTATTCAGTAGGTTTTTCATTACTGGGCAAGCCTCACAAGTTGACGTTGTTTTTGGGTATAGCAGGAAACCTCGGGGTACTGGGATATTTTAAGTATGCCAATTTCTTCATCGATAATATCAATACTCTAACTAGCAATAATATTATATTAGAGCAAATCATCCTCCCTCTTGGAATTTCTTTTTTCACGTTTCAGCAAATTACATATTTAGTTGATATGTATCGAGGTGAAGTTCAAGGGCAAGGATTTCTAAAATATTGCTTGTTTGTAATTTTTTTTCCTCAACTTATTGCTGGGCCTATTGTGCATCATAAAGAAATTTTTCCTCAATATGATAGAGAGAAAATTTGGAAGTTTTGTCCAGAACATTTGGCAACTGGACTGACGTTTTTTTTAATAGGTTTATTTAAAAAAATTATTTTAGCCGATGGTATTTCTAAGTACGCCAATTCAACATTTGACCAAGTCGCTGCTGGGGCGATACCCAATTTTATAGAGGCCTGGAGCGGTGCTTTGTCCTACACATTTCAATTATATTTTGATTTTTCGGGTTATGCAGATATGGCAGTTGGATTAGCGTGTATGTTTGGCATCTGGCTACCACTCAACTTTAACTCTCCTTACAAAGCGCATAATATTATCCAATTCTGGCAACGCTGGCATATGACATTATCACGCCTAATAAAAGATTATTTGTTCTACCCTATCGCATTATCATTGACTAGATATGCACTCATAAGAAACTACGGTTCTATCAGCTTGTTCATTTTAACGATGTTATTACCTACAATGTTTACTTTTTTTTGGGTAGGATTGTGGCATGGGGCGGGCTGGAACTTTATTTTATTTGGGCTAGCCCATGGCACTTATATTGTAATCTACAGTGTATGGGTTAAGATCAAGAAAAAAATTCCTGACGGTATAGCGATAAGGTCAACTGTGGTAGCCAATTTAATTGGACGAGTCATTACTTTTTTAGCTGTTGTTCTTTCCTTTGTGCTATTCCGCGCTGAGAGTATGGATGGAGCAAGCAATATGCTGGCAGCAATGCTAGGGGGACACGGGCTATCCTTATCACCATTGCTGATAATGTTCGGGCTTAACCATTCTTTAGAAGCGCCTTTCATTGAGACAGGTATCCAACATAATTCTGACCGGTTGATTGCTTGTCTTATCTTGGTTTGGTTTGCTCCAAATACGCAACAATTTATGTCTAAATTTATTCCAGAAAGTTATGATGTAAAACTAAGTTCAAATTTTTCAAGAATTAATTTGCAATGGTCCCCCAATGGATATTGGGCGGTATTTATTGCAATTCTTGCGGTTAGCGCTCTATTAAATCTTACAAAAATCAACGAATTTTTGTATTTTCAATTTTAAAAAAAATCCAGTGAAAGACAGTATCCGTTTCTTAAAATATATCTTTGGTATCGTCTTTTTTGTTCTATTGTTAATTGGAACATTCAACTGGTTTATTGATCCATTTGAAATTTATTGGACTGGGGAATACAAACCACACCGTAAGATTTTCATGAAAAAAGTATGGATTTTTAAAGCGATGAATGTTAGAAAAATTGCCCCCCAGTCTCTTATATTAGGATCGTCCCGTTCGATGATAGGTCTCGAGGCGGAACATCCAGGAGGCGATCCATCGGTATCCCCGCGTTATAACTTTGGAGTTCCGGCTTCAAACTTGTATGAAATGTTAAGTTTCCTTGAGCATTCCAATGAATTAAACCCTATCAAACAGGCAATAGTTGGGATTGACTTCTATTCTTTTAATATTTTTTATCAAGGTAATACTGAGTTCAACGATTCATTTTTACTCAAAGAGGGTGACAGTCAACTGCTTAGTCATTTCAGAGAGACAATGATTTCCTTATTTACACTAACCTCATTCAATTTGAGTAAAAAGAAAATGGGATCTATGGGAAAAGAAACCTCTTTTCTTAACGGTTCGTCAACTGAATTTTACAAATACACACAGCGATACCCTCCTGGAAAATCATTTTTACACAATCAGAAAAATTATTTATCAGTCTTTTTATATCCTCCCCCCAGATACCATTTTTGTTTGTACGATCAAAATGGAGAAAACCCACAAATGCAAGCCCTAAAAAAGCTTGTAAATTTAGCAAACCAAAAAAGAATTGACTTAAGAATTTTTATACATCCTATCCATGCTTCATTGCAGCAAATTATTAAGTACACAGGGCTATGGGACGAATTTGAAGATTGGAAAAAAAAATTAGTACAGATAACGTCTAAACAAACATTGGATCAGAATCAAAAAATAAAACTTTGGGATTTTAGTGGGTACAATATTTTTACTACAGAGGATAAAACTCCTCTGGAGTCATTAGTCCCTACAATGAAATGGTATTGGGAAGCTATGCACTATAATTATAAGCTTGGGGATCGGGTTCTTGACCGCATTTATAACTACAAAGATGATAGCAGAAATACTCCAGACGATTTTGGGGTACTATTAAATAAAGGTAATATTAACAGCCATATTAAGCTGTTTCGGAAACAGCAAATGAAATATGAATTGTCACACACAAAGGAAAGGGATATTTGGTTCCAGCGGATTAAACAGATTAAGATGAAACGCAGGTCCTCAGATTGTCCTATGGGATCGGGGGCGTAAATGAAAGAATATCCCAATATATTTTTAAATTAACACGTAGGGATCGAATAAAAGACTGTAAGACCCTTTTCTGGGGAAATTAAGAGCTAAACGGTCTTAAATCATTTAAAAAAGACATATTAAAAGCTAGTTACCCAAAAGACCACCTCAGGTTGTATTTAAAAAAGGATTTATATTAGGAATTAAAAATAATATATGCATTAATTTTCCTTTTGTTAAATTCTGTGAGAATAGAAGGGTCTGGGGTTATCTATATGATAAATTCAAAGAGTGCTTAATATAAATAAAAGTGATGATGAAAGCTAAACGTTAAGAGCATTTCCTAAAACAAATTTTGTTAAAAAATAAAGTGAATATAGGATATTTTAGGTATGAATAAACCCGATTTTAATGTGGCAAAAAAAAATTTACTGCCTAAAAGAGGCGATTCATTAGATAACCTTGCTGGATATCCTAAAAAATTTAAACTTCCATTAATAGAAGATATATCGGGAAAGTATATAAATACCCTATATGCTCCTAAAGACATTACAGTTAATTGGAATTCATATAAAGACTACTTGTCAAAGGTTAAACCTCAATTTCATCCGCATGTTTTATTTATTGGGCATGATTCTAGTGAAATAGAAAATATAACACTTATGTCATTGGGTGGTGTTTTGCAACATATGAATGGTACCGCTAATTATGCATTGGTTGGTAGTAATACTATAAATACTCTAGACGAAATTATTAAAAATAAAAAACCTGAATGGATTGGTTTTAATCTTTACACAGGGTTAACTGATTTTGTTTTTGAATGGATTAAACGTTATAAAATAGAACGAGCTAGTTATATTCTTAAGAAAAATATTGTGGACTTCGATACTGCTGATAAGGCCTTAAAAGATATGGTCAAGGAGGCCAAGGGCACTGTATACGACGGAGATCAAGTTTTATATGCACCGATCATTATCGGAGGTCACTTTAACAACTATAGTTTTAATGAATCTTTCGTCAGAGGTGGAGATTATGTTGTAAGAGGAAAAGGTATCAATATTTTGAGGGATATTCTGCTCGGTCTTTTTATGCCGGGAATTTATCACGACCCAATGCCCTATGCAAATATTCCACGTATGGACCGTGAATCCTTTTACGGTGATATGTATGAATTTTCAGATAAGACAAAAAGTTATGTGTTTAGTAGAATAAAGTCTGTTTTGAGTGCTCTTGGATGCAGTTATACCTGTTCATATTGTTATATCAGCTCGATGATAGATAACTTAAAGGAAGCTTACGAAGATAAAGGTGTTAAACCTCCGAGCATTATTCAAGATAGGCCTATTGATACAGTATTTGCGGAAGGAAAAGATATTCTAAGACTTGATGAATATTATGGAGTAAAAACATCTGCCGTATTTGATCAGGCTGATATTTCATTAAACAACATGGAATGGTGGAACGAATTGGGTGAGAGGTGGATGCATGATATCGGCATACCATTTTATATTCAAGCACGACCGGCAATGCTAGCAGGTAAAAAAGGAATGGAGAGGGTTGCATTGATATCTAATAGGGGATTGGTCTCAGGCATTTCGATGGCTATAGAATCAGGAGATCAAAATGTGCGCAAGTTATTACTAGATCGGCATGAAAATAACAAGATTGTGCAAGATGCTATAAAGAATGTTAAAAGTTTTGGTATCCCCTTGCGAACTCAGGCAATTGTTGGGCTACCTGTTATGAAGCCATCAATTGAATTTAATCCGGCTAATAGTAAAGTATCACTTGTTGATAGCGACGGCAAAGAACATTATTATGAAGATCCTTTACAAGAATCCATTAAATGCCTTGATCTTGTATGTTCTTCCTATTTTCGTAAAGAAGATTATTATTGGAACGCAATATATTCGCCCTTTCCGGGAACACCATTAGGGGATTACTCAATAGAAGCCGGTTTTTCAATTGATGAGACAGCCTCCAAAGCGTATCTATTCAGTTCGGAAAGTGGTCTGAACTGTTTTTCGGAATTAATTACAAAGAGACAGGTTGCTTTTAGTTTGACATCTAATTATTTTTCGCATTTCAAGAATGGTAAAGACCTAATGAGTTCATTTATTTACAGGGAAGGTGAACTGGATTTAGATTTTTTTTCAAGATTTATATCAGATAAAAGTTCATTGATGCAGCCTATTGATCAAACATCAACAGGCGGTTTAATACCAAACATACAACCAGCAATGCTAGAAGACTTTTTTGAATATGCTTATCCAAAAGAAGCGGACATTGAATTTAAAAAGATAAATAAAAATCTTATAAATTATTATTTATATCTTTTTGATGGATTAGTGTTGGCAGCAAAAATGGCAGTTGCATATTATAAGAAACGAGAAACTAAAAATCTATTTACGCTATCAAACCTATATCGAGTTGAGCGGAATCACTATTACGATAATTGTTATCACATGAATTATATGCCAGAAAAATATGCTGACTATTTGACAAATATTATAAAACGATAAAAAATATTTTTTAATTTCATTCACCATCAATCAATAAGCAACAGACATCGCCCTAATAAAAATTTAATATTATCTCTGAAACAATATATATTTAGTTGGGTCGATTGGGTTGATTGGGTTGATAAATTAAATCATCCTCGTAGTAATAAAAACCGATTCAGTTGATGCCTCCTTTATATAAATTTTTAATTTAAATATTAAATTAATTAAATACTATCAATTGATAGTTTATTGCCCATAAAATAAACATTTTAGAAGGTTCTTTAGCCTGTTAAAACCTAATCAATTGATCTGTTTCTTAAACCAAGTATTTTATGAACTCCTCTTCTGTTTTTAAAAATATATCTGTCATTGTGGCTTACCGAAATTCGGGAGGCCATTTGTTGGATATGTTTGTTGATTTAAAATTATGGTTCAGTGAAATCACAATAGTTGGCCCTAATTACTCTAATAATTCACAGAAAATAAAATCTCTTGGTGGAAAGTGGATAGAAACGGAATCATGCAGTGTTCAAAATCTTTGGGAAAAAGGAATACAATCAGTACATTCTGATTGGTATCTTTTGTTGGAGGGCAGCGAGTATATTTCTACCGTGTTGAAAGAGTCTATAGTGGAGGCGAGCAATTTAAAATTAATCGAATCGAATTGGTTTCCTATAAAAAGAGAAATCTTTTTTCTAAAGCAACGCCTAAAATATCCGTTGGAATGGACTTATGATCCAAAACCTGGACTATTTTTCAAAGGAACTGATAAGTTAAACCAAATAAATATTGACAAAATAGAAAATTAACCACTAAAAGGGAAATCAATATTCTATTCAGAAAAGACGGTAGGAGAGGCTATTATAAATAGTATTCATAGGGCAGATCAAGCTGCAGCGCAGTTAAACAGAATTAAATCAGATATAGGAATATTTAAACTTACTTTAAAAGCGGTTGTACATGCTCCAGTAAATTTTTTTAATAAGTGGATTTTACATAGAGGAATACGTGAAGGGTTTGAAGGTTTAGTATTTTCTCTGCTTGATACCCTAACGGTGGTTTTAGGATATATTAGGTATTACGAAAAATATATTCGAAGCGGTAAATAAATAGAAAATAACTTGGGTAGTATTAAAAATATTTTGGTAATCAAACTTAGAGGATTAGGAGATGCGGTATTAGGTACACCGGTTATAAAAAATATAAGCACTTTAATGCCAGGTGTTCGCTTGTCAGTCGTTACCTTTAATTTCAGCAAGCCTATTTTTGAAAATAACCCTCGTGTTGAGGAAATCATTGGAATTCCTGGAAACCCGAAACCCACTGAACTTAAGAATATTATAAAATACTTAAATGCAAAAAAATATGATCTCGTAATTAATTTACATGCTAGGAATTTTTCATCAAAAATAATAAAAAAAATTAAGGCTAGATGGAAAATTAATAGAAGTTATTCTATTAGAGAAAGATATTCAGATATATTAATTGGATCCGATCATGAACTTGATAAGTCGTCGATTGAACGCGATTTAGATTGTTTGCGAGCTATTGGTATTAAACCCCAGGATAAAAATCCAGAAATTTTCATAACAAACGAAGAAGTTAAATGGGCCGAGCATTTTATGGTAAAAAAGAGAATTGATCCTTCAAAAAAACTAATAGTAATACATCCAACAACTAAAAATAGCTATACAGATTGGGGATTGGATAGATTTATCAATCTTGCTACCCAACTAATAAATGACCATGGTCATCAGGTCTTAGCATGCTTCCCGGAGAAAGAACAATCGGTATCTAAATTACTTATCGATCAATTAAAGGGAATTTATGTACATGTCGGTTCTTTAAGGCAAAGTATAGCCTTAATATCTAAAGCGGATTTAATGATAGATAATTGTTCTGGACCTTCTCATATTTCATCAGCTTTGAAAATTAAAACATTAGTTTTGCTCGGAGCTGACTATAGAAATATATATAGAGATAAGGAAATATATAAAGACGGTAGTTTCTTGTTCTATAAGAATGTTCCTTGTCGGGACACATTTTGGTCTCGATGCCTTCCGCCAGACCCATGTCAGAATAAAATTTGTCTGGACCACTCTGTTGAGGATGTCCTCAAAAAATCTCTGGAACTTCTTCGTCAGTAACTACAAATAATTTGTCGATATAGTGTGTGTCATTTTATTTCAAAGGGACCAAAATTTTCAACGTGCAATGGTAGCATCCAAGCTCTTAAAAAGAGGCGTCCAGGTTCATAGTGATTCTCCGCCGTACAATTATCAAGAAAATTGTTTTTCATTAAATCTTCTCTTACAAAAAAAGCATTAACCCCGTACAAGTTACAACCAACGAGTTTATATCCTTTTTTAGATAATAAAATTTCAAAAGATTTTAGCGAAGCACCGTAATAATCAGAGTCATCGAATGCATGGTTAGGATTATATTTCATTACCCACTTAACAGGTGGACGGTATTTAGAGTTGTATTCAAGTACTACCACTCTTGCGTTTAGAGGATCTATGGCTTCAAGAACATGGTAATCATTACCATCAATATCCAAACTCAAAAGATCAAACTCCTCACTGTTTTTTTGATTTTCTGATATTAGTTCATTGATATTATCCTTTTTTACCCAGGCATGTTTAACTATCAAGGATCTATTATCTATGACAAAACTAAACTTATTCTTTATTTGCTCAACAAAATTTGAATTACCTTCAATCCATAATCCTTGCCATCCTTGAAGTAAAAGATACAAAGTGTTGTTCTCTAGTCCATTGCCAACTCCAATTTCTATAAATATTTTATTGGTGGTTCCAATACGGGAAAAAATTTCTTGAATTATTCCGTCCTCTTCATTTTGGGAATAACCCTTAAAGCCAAAATTTAATAATCGTTTTTCATCCTTATATCTTGGTTCAGTCAATAATTTTTTGTGCATATCCCAGGCGTGTAGCTTTACCATCGACCAAGTAATCTTTTCTAAATCAATTAACTTTCTTTTTAATGAATGACGTTTTCTTCGCCATGGTCGAGTTTTATTGCGAATATATTGCAATGGAATAAATGTATTTTTGAAGAATTTTTTAATCATTCAAGATATCATCTACGATATTTAGCTATTTCTAGTGTAAGTGGCTATATTTAATTGAGTATTTCTATTAAGGGAAGTGGAAACAATAAAGATGTACTTTTTTTTGGGTTTGATTTTTCCTTTGCTAGTATGAAATCTCTAAAGTGCCACGGAAAAACAAAAAAATAGTGGGGATTCATTATTCGTGCCTCCTCTTCGGAAATTATAGGAATCTTTGTTCCCGGAGTATAACAGCCAAACTTGTCTTTATTTACTTCTCCAATAAAAGGTATATCGCTTGAAGTTATTCAAGAAAATTATAAAAGAACATTTCATTTTGTGGACGAACCATATCCTAGGAGTAATCTTTTTTCAGTATAAATTTTTTCGAGCAGTTGGCATATGTATGACTTAAATTCAAACACATTACTTCTAAATTTATCGTAAGGCTTGATGGTATTCAAACCTTTCTTTTTGGAAAGATTCCTGTAAGAGGCATTTCCCCAAGATCGAGAATCAAATCTAATTCGATATTTACGCAAATTCGACAGCTATCAATTTCATTATAAAGAGACATAAACTCCGGAAAACTATTTTTGTGACCAATATCTTCCTAATAAAAGTAAAATTAGTCTGGATTATATTTAATTCATCATTTTTAAAACTTGTTGGGAAATTAAATCAACCGAAAAATCAAAACAAATTTGATCGGAACAAGAACCACAACCAGTATTCAGTAAATCTCGGCAGGGTAAATCTTTATAAAAAACGAAAAAATTATCACGGTTAAGATGTAGATCCTTATCCCAAGAAGCACCTAAATAAGGTTTCCAAATTGGCCCTTGAATAACGATAGTTGGAATATTAAAGGCGGCAGAAGCATGGGTGAACAACGAATCTGCGCCAATAAGAAGGCTTGATTCGTTAATTATACCAAGCGTTTTTCTGACCGACCCGTCATAGATAAGGCATTGTGGAACTTGAGATTTGACTCTGGATCGAATATTGTCAATTTCATTTTTTGATCCAACCAACAAAGTTCTACATTTGTGTTCTTCTTCTAATCGTTTAGTCAAGTTAATAAATTTATCTATTCCCCACTCCCTTAAGGAATCGGATGAAAAAGGGTGAACAATGACAAGTTTTTCTTTTACACGGAAACCATTATTATCAAGGAATTGCCGGGCATCTTTAATTTCTTCACTTTTAAAAAATATTTCAGGCATATATTTTTTTGGTTCAAAACCAATTTTTTGTAAAAGATCAAATTCATTTTGAATAAAAGAGGAGTCGTTTTTTTTAAACCCAATCATCACGTCTGTTAATTTTTCTCGATAAAAATGATTCATATTAATTTTCCATCTACTGGTTAAACTTGTAACTAATTTTTCAGTAGAATTTCTGGATGCCAAATTTATTATAAGGTCATATTTAAAGGGTTTTAAAACTTTAACTATTTCTTTTATTTTTTCTTTAGGTGGTTGTAAGGGTAGTGTGAAAATACGGTTTACATAAGGGTTGTTTTCAATCATTGCTTTAGCTGATGCTGTAATCAAAACATCAATTTTGGCATTAGGTAAACGGGTTTTCATATTTTTTATAACAGGGGTTGATTGAAATACATCTCCTATGCCGTTAACTTGCAATAGTAAAATATTCTGAATCGAATTTATTTGGGACGAAAGTTGGGCCCCGCTTCTGATATACTTTTCGTGGTATCTTAGGTAACCAAGGCAAATTATAAGTGAATCGACCAAGGAAAAAACAAAGCCCTCAAAGCCATCTCTTATCCATTTTTTTAAGAAAAGACCATTGAATAAACTTGTTAAAGATTCCTTCGTGGCTTTTATAAAGATAGTTTTTTTGTCTAGATCAGGGGATTTCTGAAAAACATTTTCTGCCCATTCTTCCATAAAAAAAATGGCAGTGGTGATCGCTTTAGAAAGAGTTTCAGGCCCATAGTGGATTAAGTTTCCCATCGGAACAGGCCAAGCTTCCTTAAACGGTTGGTCATGGTTATTGCCTTCACTGCTGACTGAACGTTTAAACATAATATGTGGGATTGGCTCTCCCGTCCAAAAATGACAATACTTTAATCTTCTTTTTAAAAAGATAGAAATACGCTTCAAATCATATTTATAATTATTATAGGGTGTAAATTTTCTGCAACCTTGATCAATGTTATTTTGTAATTGAACAGTCAATATATCTGAAGATTGTATAAAAACTATCCAAGGCGTAGTAGATAATTTTCCCCCTTCCTGCCACAAACTTCTAATTGAAGTATGATTAAGAGTTATAAGTTTAAAGACTGAAAAATCCTCGCAGATTTCCCCAATGCTTGTATGACAGTAGGTTGGGCAAGTAATAATAACTTCAAATAGGTTTTCGTCGATTGAAGATAGGCATTTTCTAATCTGTTCCGAATTGTCATTAATAATAGCAACAACAATTGTTACAGTTTTCATTATTTGTTTCTCTGGGTTAACTTTTTAATTAAATAAGTAGGATAATCTCCATCCCTTCAGAACGTCAAATTCAAATGGAAAAGAGAATTCAAATAAATCAAATTTCAGCTGACTTTTTTTGGGTCAGAGAAGAAAAATTCTAACATAAAACCTAAAGATACGATATTTCAGCTTATTGAAAACAGGGATAGAATTTTTTGAGAAAGAGTGAAGATTTTTTAATTCCCGGAAATCAGAAGCCGAAGGAAAGCGGCTCATCGAAAGAATAGATTTCTTTTATTTTTTCTTGATATATTTCTTTGGATCCAAATTATTGGCTTTTAGATCTGATTCCACCATCATATATACCAATTCTTTAAATGAGGTTTTAGGTTGCCAGTTTAATTCCCGCTTAGCTTTGTCAAAATTCCCAATAAGTGTTTCGACTTCTGATGGTCTATAAAATAAAGGATCTATCTCTATTAAAACCCGACCCGTTATTTTATCCAAACCGACTTCGTTTGTATCTGAACCTCTCCACTCGATATCATACCCACAAATCCCAAAGGCCTCCTCAACAAATTTTCTCACATTATATTGCAGTCCGGTAGCAAAAACATAATCTTGTGGGGTATCGTGTTGCAGGGCCGCCCACATTCCCTGGACATAATCTTTGGCGTATCCCCAGTCACGTAAGGAGTCGATATTACCTAACCGCAATGTATTTTGCTTTCCTGCGATAATATCCGCTAAGGTGAGAGTGATTTTTCTAGTGACGAAATTTTCTCCACGGCGTGGGGATTCATGATTAAAACAAATTCCATTGCAGGCGAAAACATTAAATGCCTCTCTGTAATTGATGGTTGTCCAATAGGCAAATACTTTAGAAATTCCATAAGGGCTTCTTGGATGAAATGGTGTGTTTTCTGTCTGAGGAGTTTCAATGACTTTTCCAAACATTTCACTGGTCGATGCCTGGTAAAATCTACATGTTTTAGAAAGTTTATTCGCTACGAGCGCTTGTAATATTCGAAGCGGACCAAGTGCGTTGACATGAGTGGTATACTCTGGAGTCTCAAAACTTACTGCAACATGGCTCTGCGCGGCAAGGTTATAAATTTCTTGAGGTTGAATAGTGGCTACGAGATTATCAACATTTTGATGATCTGTTAAATCTCCATAGTGCAAAGCAATAGAGCTTGAGGCAGTGCCATCTTTTGTGATCAAATGCTCGATGTGGTCTCGGTTGAAACTACTTGATCGGCGTACCATTCCGTGAACTTCATAGCCTTTGTCTAAAAGAAATTCGGCGAGATAAGACCCATCTTGCCCAGTAATGCCCGTAATAAAAGCTTTTTTTGAGGCCATAGTTTTTTTAATTCCTCATGATTTGTAATAGATTGATTTTATAATATTTTTTTCACTAGTGTGTTTCTTATTTAGAGGCCTTTACTACAGAAAACGATTTTATCCTTTTTATAAATTACTTTTCGACTATTTTATATACTGAAAATGAATTATTAGTAAAAAGCTTTGGAAAGTCTAGTTCTTGGTTTTCAGTTAATATCAATTCGTATTGAGGATAACTAAATTTAATGTCCAAAATAGACTTTTCGTTCAAGGTAATGTAATGCATTCGCCCATGAGGCCCTATGTTCCCATTAACAATACCCAATGTTTTTTCGATCGCAAATCGCCCCGCAGTTCGTTCTAGCCTAGCTTGCCCGAGCGGCCAATAGTCGGGCAGCAAGGACATAATATGCTGGTCGTGCTTTGGGTCCCAAAAACCGATTCGATCGGAACGCATGTAAAATTGAGCTATATAAGGCGGTTGAATTATTCCTTGCTCTATTGAAGAGTTATTCTTGAGCCAGTTTAGTGCATCAAAATAATCATCTATAGGAATTTTTATATCGAAATTGAAAATCCCATTTCCTGAAACTTTTTGACAACTCCATAGAATAGGCTTATCTACTTTAGGAAATGATATTAAAGACCTAATTGCTTTGCTAAAATTCCCATTTTTCAAATCGAATAAAATATTTAAATTGATTATATAAGGCCTCGAATCAAAAGTGATACCGCCCTGTTCCTGAAGTTTGCTCAAAAGAATCTTCACTTTATGAAGCTGTTTATTAAAATTCTCGAGATCATTTTGTTTTGCAAAGTCCAAAGCTTTTTTCCATTCAGCATCATATTTATCAACATCTTTATTGCAAACTTGAACAAAGGACTTAGTGTAAAAGTACTTAAAAGAGAATAAGGGTTTCTCATAATACCACTGCCAATTCTCATTATGATGAAGAGACTTGGCTATTTGCGCGGACCAAAATATTAAAAATGCCAACGAAAAAAAGACCACTCGTGCTTTCTGTTTTTCCTGAATCATTGAAAATATGAGATATTTCCCAATCATAAAACCAGCTAGAGAAAATAATGAAGCGATTACCCAAAGCAAATCCCAGAATCTGCTTAAGGTAATAAACCGTTGAACATTTGCAGGGATGTAATCAATTATTGCCTGCTCGAAAATTAGTCCGGCCAGAGAAGTCAAAACTGCGTAACAAAGGGCAATAATGCAGACCAAAAGCATGGCTTGTTTTAACCCGCTGCTTTTGCGTCGGAAATATTCAAGAGTAAAAAACGAAAAAAGAACAGAAAAAAATAAACCAAAAACTTTAAATGGTTGTTGTAAAAAATAGTACGAGAAAAAATAATCGTCAGGTTCAGATTTAATAGCAAAACTTAAGGGAGAAAGGAAAGGGTTGGCGTCTCTAGGTTGATCAAATTTTGCCAAAAAACCTTCTACAGCTTTGATATCCAGAAAAACTATTGTAAAGCAAACAAACCAAACAAGTATAAATTTCAGGATTTCTACTCTAGAGAAATGCTGCTTAACACCTGAATACTTTGCACCAAGGAAATTCCATACTATTAAACAGAATAATGTTAATCCTAAAAAACGAAGCCCAAATTTTCCATGAAGTATTGTGGCAAGCCCAATTAATAATCCCCCCAAAAACATTCTTTTGTGGGTTAGGGCCAGTACTCCTCCCAAAGCCAATGGGGTCACCAAAGTTCTGGGGTTATAGTAACCGTAAAATATTTGTAGACCTGGGGCAAGGGTAATAAAATCGAATACCGATGAAAGTATGGAATGCCCAAAGGAAATGATGAAACTTGATCCGAAAAGGGCCATCCAAAAGTCCCATCCGCTTCGTACCAGAAGCTGAGTCACAAGACCTGCAACCAAAAAAATCATGGTTACCGCTGATATGACATGAAAGATAGGAGAGAGAAACCAATCAATAGGAAAAAGTTTCAATCCAAACAATGTAAAAAATTCATGTGAAAAAATAGGATGCAAATCATAAGCGAGGTTCGTCCATAACCCCTCAACACCTTTCGATATTATAAGATCATATCCCGCACACGCTGTCGCACAATGCAAAGCATCATGAGGCGTTAACCAGATTCCTTTGAGAATAGCCAGAAATAAGCTTAAAAAAAATATAGCACCCAATCTATGAAACAACAAAGGAGTGGGATAATTCATATCAAAACCTCACGGGGTGACTTAAGATTTTTTTTAAGAGTTGGAGGAGCAATATTTTTTTGGAAAACCACTAAACAGTAATCGGCCTACAATCTAATAACAGGTGGAAAGTTTGACCTAGCGAGAAACCAGTCAATGGGCTATACCGTACAATAAGCAAGTAAGAGATGCAAGATACCTGCTTTTAATTTCAAAAAATTTCTGGTGGCTTAGCCCTAACCTGCTCCCGAAAAATTGATCCGAGTAATCTCCTACAGCTCTTTTTTTAGTAATATCGAGAATTCTGATATTAACTTTTAGTAGTTCACGACAAAGCTTCTTATAATTCTTAGACTTTTTATCTGGTTTGACCTTAAGCTCTTTAAGGAGATCATCTACATGAGAGCTTATTCCTTCATAGTCATTTAGGGCTAACGCTTCTTTAAAATCAGACTTTATATAACTTATAGCTTCAAGTTCATCATCTAAATCATCAGGATTAATGGAACCTACTGAAAGGTGTCTTTCTTCATCTTCATTTAGGGATTGTCTTAGATGTTGATCTAGGAGGGCTTGTATTTGGGCTTCAGAAAGCTTCATTATTATATGTCTCTCCTCTCTGATGTCAGAGATAAACTTTTCTACAGTTCCAGCGAGTCTCCTGGCTTTTCTTTCAGCTTGTTTTATATAACCAGTCTTAAGAGAATACCTCAGACCTTGTTTACCCACAACTTTAGAGATATCAGGGGGAAGAGTGTAACGGAAGTAATAAAGAATGTAGTATGTCCGAATCATACTCACTATTCGAGATCGTTTTAAATACGAACACTCATCGCCACCAGTTCCTGACCTATGAAAGTCTTATCAGGATGCATCTCCACTTTTAATTCGTTAAGCGTTTGATAGTGGTTAACATCTACCTACCAAGACCTTAACTTTCCTTAACATCTTCCATCTTATCTAACTTGTGTTTCATTGCCTGTTTCACACTCGGCTTCTTAAGCAATCGACTCGCGGATGCCTTCGCACTCTGATATTTCCCTCGTGGAAATACCCTGCGGTAAGATTGCACACCATTTCCCTTAAGTTCACCTAGACACAAGTCCAGGAAATGCGATGCGTTCCACATCGCTCGCCAGATTCCAAGAGTAAGAAATTGACCACTTTGCCTCGAATGCTCTCCTTTAGTTTTTAGATTTTTAAGACACTTTTAGCTGTTGCCGTGGCTTGTGGTATGGAGTGGGAGGAATAAAGAAAATCAGGTAATTTTTTGCGACCGCTCGTCGTGAGAAAGACTCGTTCTCAACCGCTCCCCTCTTTTTTTTCGCTGTTCTTTAGTCAATTTTTGTTTGTGATGCGGGTTATTACCGAATCTAAAATCAAACAACGCGCAATCGACTGAACCGCAATTTTTTACAGAGCCACTAATACCTGTATAATATCTTTAACAGGCGTGCGCTTAAGATTCTA
>AQTY01000028.1 GCA_000372225.1 Candidatus Nitromaritima sp. SCGC AAA288-L16
TATATTTAAAAAATTATAAAAGCGGATCAAGGAAAAGTCCGTCCGTCTTCCACTTTTCGATTTCCTCCTTGGTGGGGATGGGAGGGACAGGTCTTTTCTCCGTACGTTTATCCAGGGGATCGTGAAAAGTCCTGACGTAAGCCTCAGCTTTCCATAGATACAAATGTTGGAATATCATTCCCCATGGTGCCATCGGAGTACCGTCTATCCCGCGGGTGACCCGCTTGTACCACAATGCGTCCGGCCAGTCTTTCATTTTGACACCGTCAAGTCGATCCGGCATTTTTTCAGTGTCCATATTTTCAGCATTACGGAAGTCCAGGGCTCCTGTCATCATGGGAATTCCTTCTTTGCCGTGGCACACGGCACAGTTGAGTCCTTCCGTTGCAGGTTGAAAGCCCTCAAAAACCACCTTGCCCTCTGCGATTATTTTTGGGTCGTCCCACCAGGTCCACTGGTTGGGGAATTTGCCCTCCACCGGCATGTGGGTAGGATCACGCAAGGTTTTCAAATAGGAGATAAGTGCGCTGAGTTCATCTTCACTTAAGTCCTCTTCATAGTAAGTTGGCATGGCTTTTTTCGACTTTTTGTCTTCAAACCCGGGGGCCTGGTCCTTTCGCGGATCCAAAATTTGTTCCCTGATATAATCTTCTGAATAGAGACCGATCTGCCTGGTGCCCAGATTGGGGCCGCGGTCTGAGTTCCCTTCCCAAAAAACCTTGTGGCAGTTGAAGCACTTGTTGCTGGCGAATACTTCCCGACCGGCCGCAATAACTTCGGGTCCGGCAAGACCACTTAATTTTAGAGGAGGCCGTTCTAACTTTTCTATTTCATGCTGCGGGTCAAACTGGGGAAGCTGAGCAGTTATTGTGATAAATAGCCCTGATGCCAAAGCGTAAGTTGTGATAAGGCGAAAGATCCAATTTAATTTAGACTTTTCGGGTTTAAGAGCTCGAATATCGAGAAGGAGAAAAAATGCAAGCCCCACAAAAGCGAAGGCGACAAATTCTATCTGCCACCAGACAGGAAAACCAAGTTTCCCGGCTAGAACCCATATAAGCCCCGAGATAATAAATATGATTGGTAGCTTGAACCTTATATTTTTACCGAAGGATATTTCTGTTTTTTTCTTTGGGGGAAGTGATAAGAGAAAGGCATACATCATCACCACTCCAGCAAAACCCCAACTGGCGCTGCGCGGTAACTCAAACCAGGCAACAATGAACCAAATAACGACTGCCAACGGCAGAAACTTTAAAGACATTTGAGTCAAGGTTTTAAAAAAAGACGGTTGTTGCATTTTAACGCTCCTGAAATGTTATTCCGCCATCTGTGGCGTGGCCTGGGGAGCAACCTCCTCAGCCTTTTTCTTCGATTTTGGATATTTTATTCCCAGCCAGATGATACATGTCATGAGAAGAAAGAATGTCCAAACAATAGCGGTTACATGGAAACCAGCTTCGGCCAACGTGGGCGCAAACTTCTCTGGCGTCACATCTTTGAAGACCTTATAAACATGCCAGTTCATGCGGGATAACTCGCGGATTGTCCCCATCCAGCTCATGAGCCATATGTCGGCAAATCCGAGAAATACCAGGCAGTAGGTCCCAAGCGGGTTGATTTTGCCGTAATGTACTTTTCCTGTCTTAGTGGCGATGGTGTAAAAGATGTAGTTGACGAGGGTCACTGTAACCAGCGCGAAGGCGGCTGTATTTTTCGCTATCATCAAAGAGAGGAAAGCCAGGTTGTCTGGCAATACCATTTCAGCGTTCATTCCCGGCTCCGGCATCATGGTGGCAAAGAAACGTCTTGGCGTGAACCAGATGGTAGCTGCAATCACGATCAGGAGAAACCCAAACTTCATAGCAGGGAAGAAGCGTTCTGCATTCTCGATGCGCTTCATACTGATCCACATGTAGATGTTGCTGGTGCTAAACATGATACCCACCAACAAGCCCTGAACCAGCATGAACATGGACTCGCGATCGGACATGATGTACATGCCGATGGTTGCATCGTACTGATAAATTTCACGAACGAAGATGTAACCCATTGCTGGGAGGGGAATCATTATTCCAACACCTATGATATTGCCGATGTATCCAACCCAATCGTAATATTCCTTTTCTTCTTTCTTTTCTGACCACAGGTACATGTACGCACCGATGATACAAACCATGTATCCGCCGAAGGTACCATTCCCAACAAGCCGATGGTAGTTGAGCGGCATCCAGGTTGCGGTTGCTATGCGATCCCACTCACTGATATTAGTTAGCTGGTCCAGTGGAAGAGGCGGTGTCTGCATGAATGTGGCGGGTCCGTCCAAGGCAACCAAAAGGGACAAACCGAATACATTGAGCAGAACTCCCAAGACAATATGGCGACCTTTTTTATTGCTTTTGTTGAGCGGGTCCCATGAGTACACATAGACATACATTATGATAGTTTCCAATATAAACAGGGTGGGGTAGGCCACCATGAATAGCACGGGAAATGTTGCCACAAGATAGGAGATAAAATCGCTGTATGCCACCAACATTACGAAGAGGAATAAACCACCTGTTAGGGCAGTAAAGCTATAGGCAAAACCGATGACCTTTGTAACTTCGTGCGCCAGTCGCTCAAATTTAAAATCGGATTGGGCGAACATAAGACCGTTAGCGAGAAGTCCTCCAACCAGACCGTTTATTGCAGCAAGGGTAACGCCATCTGCATGGTATGTTTCAACTGGGGTCAAGGCACAGGCTATGATCGTGCCAAATATGGCGCCGACCACCCCGGAAACTTTCAGGTTCATGCATCTGTGAAAATAGTTGAGGAAGCTAACAACAAGGGCACCAAAGGCGCAGGCCCACATACCATAGAGAACGCCATGATGAATTCCTACAATCACCTCAAATGTTATCCCTATAACTACCCCTATAAGTACACCAAGAAAAACATTAGATAGGATGATGGCTTTTCGTACCCCTTGGGTACGGCGTGCCCCCATAACCTCCATGATGACAACGAACATGGGGCAACCCAATATAAATGAGGCGAACAAAATATGAAGTTGTGCTGCAGCCCAGGTGAACTTGCGGTTGCTTAGCCCAAAGAAAGAAAATTCTTCAAATTCATGGTCTTTTGCGGGGCCAATGTCTGTGAGGTAGGAAAGATCCTCTCCTTCTTCTTCACCTTCAGCGGCTTCTTCTCCATCACCTTCTTCATCTTCGTCCTCTTCGTCCTCTTCGTCTTCTTCGTCCTCCTCGTCCTCCTCTTCCGCATAGGCAGCAGAAGGTACATTTAAACTAAATAAAGATGACGTTGAAGCCGGTATGAACGCAGGAGTCAAATGTCCCATTCCATAGAAAAATACCAAGGCAATGAGGACCGTAAATATCGAGTTTTTGGTTTTTGGTTTCTCAGAAGAATGATGCATCGAGGCCTCTATTTATATCAAGGGAAGTCTTAATGAAAGACCAGACTCAGTTATATTTAATAATCAGGAACAGATGAGAAGTTTGGTCGTTTCTTATATGCATGAATAGATTAACTCAGCGCTAAATAAACCGGGACATAATAACCCAATTGAGACGTAAAGGTGAAAGAAATATCATACGGTTTTTCTAATGTCAAGAGCTTTAAAAGTCTTTTATTTCAAATGACTTATGGGTATGTTTGTGTGTTGGGGGAAGGAAGAATGCAAGTCTTCTTGGTCAAGGAGGAGATCGTTATAGATGTTTTTTTGTTTCTAGATTATTTTTTGATTCTACTTCGGTTAAGTCCTCTAGTGGCATAATGAGCAGACCGAATCCCATTGCTGTGCTAAAAACAGAAAGGAGTCCGACAAAGATCTGTGGCCATTCAGCGGTTATATCGCGCACAGACCAGACAAACAAAAATCCTCCGATTACCATGAGCGCTATCCCTAAAAATCTAATTTTCCAGCTATTCATTGTTCTGGTTGTCCTCTGTAAGGGACCTTTTTTTTCGGTCAATGAGAATTAAGTTGCGGATATAAATAATTGAACCAAGGCTTTGCCCGAGAATGAAAACCGGGTCTTCTCTGTGGATTGCATACGTCAACAGGATAACACTTCCTGCAATACTGCAATACCAAAACGCAATAGGGATCGTGCTTTCTCCCTTTTTTTCGGAAACTAGCCATTGAATCACAAATCGTGCTCCAAAGGCGATCTGACCAATAAAACCGATAACCAGCCAGTAGGTTGTGGTCATTAATTAATCCTCCTCGATAATATCATAATTGATTTGTCTTTTTTTCATCCACCGAATCGCCAAAAGATCTTTGAATGAAGCGAATAGGCGGTTACGGATGTTATATTTTGAGTAACCATGCATGCGGGGATAATGCCCCACTTTTACCTGCGTGACGCTAAAACCTTCCATTTTCATTAATGTTGGGAAAAAGCGATGCATCCCATTGTATAATTTAATATTTTTGAAACAGGTTCGCCGAAACGCTTTGAGCGAGCAACCTGTGTCGGCTATGCATTCTTCGCTCAGGGCATTTCTCACTGCATTAGCTATTTTAGAAGAGAGTTTTTTGATCCAAGGATCGTTACGTTTATGCCGCCAGCCACATACAACGTCATATTCATTTATTTTCTCGAGTAGTAGAGGGATATCAGCAGGGTCATTCTGTAAGTCGGCGTCCATGGTAACAATAATATTACCGCGGGCTTTGCTAAACCCAGCAGCGAAAGCCGCTGTTTGACCATGATTGCGTCCAAACCGGATCAGCCGTAGATGGGGATTTCCATTTTTTAGTTTACGTATGAGGTCGGCACTGCCGTCCACGCTTCCGTCATCAACTAAGATGACCTCATATTCCTTTTTAAGTGGTTTAATGCTTTGAGTGATTTTTTCGTCAAGTAGAGTCAGGTTTTCGCGCTCATTATAAATAGGAATAACGATGGAAATCTCTAACGCTTTGGACTCAGTTGATTCGGGTGAGTTTATCATACCAAATTATTTAAATTCGTACAGGCGCAGGTGATAATGGTTGCGAAGCCAGTTGCCCGCACGCGCCTAGGATGTCTGTCGCACGATTTTGCCGTATAAAAACGGTATGATTTTTTGACAGGAGATACTGCTGGAATGCGTGAACCCGTTCTTTGCTAGGAGGGTCAAATTCAGAAGGGGAGAACTTGTTAAACAAAATTAGATTTACTTTGCAGGGTATGCCGTGAAGCAACTTGGATAAACGTTTAGCGTCCTCGTCTCGGTCATTGATCCCCTCTAGCATAACGTATTCGAAGGTAAACCGCCGGGATGGTTTGAGTGGGTATTCTCGCAAACAGTTTATCAATTCCTCTATCGGGTATTTTTTATTGATTGGCATAATTTCTTCCCGAGTTTTATTATCCGTAGCGTTTAGCGATATTGCAAGGTTCACGTGTAAATCTTCATTTTTAAACTTTTGAATGAGATCTACTTGCCCGGCAGTAGACAAGGTAATCTTCCGAGAAGATAGGCGTAAGGCTTCTGGCATAGTCATGAGTCGTATCGCATTAATGGTGGCATCATAATTGTCAAGCGGTTCACCCATCCCCATGAACACAATGTTGGTTACTTGATTTTCCTCAGACAGGCTATCATTTACCGCAAGATATTGTCCGATGATTTCATCGCTTGTAAGGTTTCGCTTCAACCCCATTGTTCCGGTCATGCAAAATGTGCATGCAAGGCGGCATCCAACCTGGGTTGATACGCACAAGGTCTTACGCTGATCTGAGGGCATCCAAACACTTTCAATTGTCAAACCATCCTTTAACTCGAATAGGTATTTGATCGAACCATCCTGCGACTTGGTCCTGCTGCGTATCAAAGGTAAAGAGATATAAAAATATTCTTTCAATAAAGCGCGCAATACTTTGGATAAATTAGACATGCGATCAAAGTCATAAAGCTTGTAGTGATAGAGCCATATAAATATTTGGTGGGCACGATAGGGTTTTATTCCGCGCTCGAGTAAAAATTCTTGGAGGTGTGTATAGGAAAAGCCAATTAAATTCTTTGGTTGCATCTTTATTATTCGAATTCTGAAAAAGGATATCGTTTAGATCAATCCAGAGTTTTATTGAGATGAAGTGCAGGAAAAAGTCGCCTGATAGATGTGTGTCGGTTCAATATAATTTATGTTCGATAAATAAGCTAGGCCTTTGTTTTGTTTATTCCTAGATTTTTAATTTCAAAGTGATTGAGGTGGTAGATGATCAATATTAGTTGTCGGGGTAAGGATCTTAATAATAGGCCTGCTGTTGGGGTGAAAATTTTTATGCAGGATAATATTTAAGTAGGGTGTAGGCCACACTTCCAATACTAATGAATGAGATGAATAGGGAACATCCTGCGAGTCCCAAGACAGGAGCTGGAGTCGTTAAAAGATTCCTGTTTTTCAACCATTGAAGCGCAATAAAAATGCATGATAGGGATACTGCGATCGCGGTCCAGGAAGGTATTAGGATCGTCGAGTTAAAAACGATATCGCTTTTTACATAGTTAAGGGTAGCGACAGCCCATCCTAATGAGGGCAGGCTGGCGAAATAGGAGATTAGAGCGTTGTTGTTTCCTTCTCCTTTATATCTAGAAACAAAACGAAAGCCTAGAATAATGAGGGAACCTATAAGAATAGAAACTAACAGAAGATTTGTTTTTTGTTTTTCCTTTTCCCCGCGGATAAAATTGAGGGCCCCAAGGACGTATTTTGAAACTTCCACCTCATCCGCTTCGTAATATCCCCCCTTTGTAGTATCGTAGATAAAAACTCTCGCGGTGGTTGATTCAGCGGGAAGAGATACGGCTCGATATTCGTCTTTGGTAGCAGATTGGATTTCAATATAAACAATCCCAGTGTGATATTTAAGGTCGTAACTTGAAAGCTGGGACAATTCATTTGCATATTTATCGTTCTCTGCGCGATAAGTTTCCTGAGATTTCATTAAATCAAAAAGTGCCTGGCGCGCCATTACATCGTAATTGTTTTCAAAAATCGTAGTACATGATATGAGGTAAAACATAGACATAGACAAAAACAGTATTTTTTTTATTGCAAAAAAATGCATAACACAATTAGTTCTGGTTAAATCGAAGGTTTATATTATCTAGATTATGAAAATCTAAGATTGTATAGCATGCGTTCACTGCTCAGGCAAGCATGGGAGAAATAGAATGTGGAAGAAGTTAAAGTTTGTCACCAGTAATTCAGATAAAGTTCGAGAAGCTTCGGATATTTTGGAGTGCTCGCTCGATCAGGTTTCAGGGTTAAGTATAGATGAAATACAGGCTAGTGATATTAAAGAGATAGTCACTCACAAAGCACAACAGGCCTTTGATGAGCTTAGGTGTCCTGTGCTGGTTGAAGATTCCGGCCTGAGTTTTACAGCATGGAATGGCCTTCCCGGACCACTGATAAAATGTTTTGAGATTAGTGTTGGTTGTCCTGGTTTGTTAAAAATGCTGGAAGGGTTTGAAAACCGAGAGGCTTTTGCGATTTGTGTGGCGGTTGTTTTTGATGGACAGAAAATGCTCTTGTCTAGGGGGGAGAGAAGGGGGAAAATTGCGCGCAGCATTCGAGGTGAAAATGGGTTTGGATGGGATGTTATATTTATTCCTGAGCATCATGAAAAAACTTTCGCTGAAATGAACTTTAATGAGAAAAATGCTATTTCGCACCGACGGATGGCTTTTGAAAAATTGAATATAAAAATAAAAAAAGCTAGATTTGTAAATCGGGTGTGACTATTTAACTGGTATTAGTTTGAAAACGTTTCTGTTTTATTGGGTTTTATCGTGCTGGAATTATTGATTTACTTATCGTATAGTTGTGAAGTCGTCTGTTGATGTAATTTTAATAGTTAATGGAGTTTTGGTAAATGAATAAAAAGATAAGCTTGATTAAGAATGTTTTGATGATGTTTGTTGTTGTAGTCGTTTTTACCGGGACCACTGGTTGTGGTAAACCTGGTAGTGTCCTCAATTGGTATCCGAAGGCAGAACGATTGGAAGGTAAAATGACTTCTAATCTAGACCATGAGATTATTTTAGATTCAATTGATCTTAATGACACAGTTTTGATTAAGGGAGAGGACAAACATTCGATTAGTCGCTGGTGGGTTGATGTCGAGTGTGACTACTGGGCTAGTTGTTTTATGCGATGTGACGGCTCAAAGCAACAATGTCGCAAGTTGGCGGAGGACTCTAGTTTGACTGTGAATTCTATTTCTCCGTTTTAAAGTAAAAAAGTCTTTACTTGATTCATGGCATTAATTTTTACTGTTGATGACGATTCTGATATTAGAAGGCTGATTAAGGTTTTGTTTGAAGACCGGGGTCATGAAGTCGTGGCTTTGGAGAATGGAAAGCAGTGCCTTGACCGACTCGATGAAAACCCTTCCGTAATTTTTCTTGATGTGGCCATGCCGGTGATGGGTGGTATGGAAGCATTAAAAACTATAAAGAATTCCAAAAGTGACTTGCCGGTCATCATGGTAACAGGTGTTGACGATGTTGCTTCTGCTGTTAAGTCAATGAAGTTTGGGGCGTTCGATTATATTGTTAAGCCTTTTGATGAACTTCGTCTTTTTTCAGTCTTGGATAAGGCGATTGAGCAAACTTCCTTGGTCGGACAGGTGCGCTATCTTCAAGGTGAATTAAGTAGGATGCAGGGTGTCAGGACTATTGTGGGTGAAAGTCCCGCCTTGACTGACACACTAGAAAAAATTCAGAAAGTTGGTGCCAGTAATGCCGGAGTTCTACTTCTTGGTGAGAGTGGGACTGGAAAAGAATTGATGGCGCGTGCTATTCATGAGAACAGCCCTTTCTCTAAGGGTCTTTTTGTCGATATTAATTGTGGAGCGATTCCTGAAAACCTGCAGGAAAGTGAACTCTTCGGACACAATAAAGGTTCTTTTACGGGTGCAACTGAGACTCGGAAGGGGAGATTGGAGTTAGCTGATGGAGGAACCCTGTTCCTTGATGAAGTAGCCGAGATGTCATTGAAGACCCAAGTTAAATTGTTGCGTTACCTTCAAGAAAAAAGTTTTGAGCGAGTAGGGGGGATAAAAAAGATTTTCACTAGCACTCGAGTAATAGCCGCTACCAATAAAGATCTTAACGAAAAGATAAAGGATGGATCTTTTCGAGAAGACTTATACTATCGACTGGCTGTGTTCCCAGTTACCATCCCACCGTTGAGAGAACGTAAGGAAGATATTCCAAGTCTTGCGGCGCACTTTGTTGATATATATAAAAAAGAATTTGAAAAAAAAATATTTTCAATTACATCTGAGGCAATGAATGCGCTAGTGAATTATTTTTGGCCGGGTAATGTGCGCGAGTTGGGAAATGTTGTTTATCAAGCAATGATAATGACAGAGTCTGGTTGTGTTGACATCGATAGCCTGCCAAGCAATGTTAAGAATGAAACGTACCAAAAGATCCATGGAGAGAATGAATCTCAATTTACTAGTAAAGAAGATTCTATTGACCCTTTTGAAGAGTCAGTAAGACAAGTCCTGCAAAGAGCTTTGGAGCTTACCAATGGAGATATTCCAGAGACTGCAAAAAAGTTAAAATTAAGTCGATCTAGCTTTTATAGAATGGTCCAAAAATACGACCTTACAAAACCAGTCCCTAAGAATTAAGCCATAGCAATGGTTTGAACCCGCTTTATATATCGAACATATACCTTGATAATATATTTGCTATTAGAATCCCTAAATCGGAATTCCATTTATGGGATATTTTGTATTCCTCTTTTAACTCTATTAAGTAAAAATATCTTTAAAAATTAATGCTTTAGTAAAACCAAGAGAAAATATTCTTATCCGGCACAAGTATTGCTTTCTTACTCATAGAAATGTTGTCACCAGAACCTCTCATGTTTTATTCAGTTCGTATTCTAGATAAAAACTGGATTCTGAAAAAGGTAGTAAAAGAAAAATTACTGAGTCAAAAATATTGGGAGTCGTTTTCAATCAAAACGGGCAGAAAACATAAAGCGAAAAGAAGTTTTAATGCACATTTTAAGTCAAATAGTGACCCAAGTTTAGTTTAGGGTTTAGCTTTACATAATCACCATGGACCTTAAATATGGACAAAATTTTGTTGCTTGATATTCCTATCCCGCCTGCACCTTATGTCTGAGTCGAAGGCCTCCTTCTCTTTTGGCTCGGACCCGGTGCAGAGATAGATTTAAAAATTATGGTTGGAAAGATGAGGGGTTTGCTGGGAGTTTAAAACTAAAACTTGCTCCTTGGTTTTTAGATGGTTTGAATGTCAAGGTTCCGTTGTGAAGTTCGATCATTTTTTTTGCAATTGCTAGACCTAGCCCAGTTCCCTTTTCATCTTTCGTTGAGTCGGGTTCAATTTTTTTAAAGGGTTTGAATAAATCATCTAGGTTTTCACTTTTTATACCCGGGCCCTCGTCTGTTATGGTAACGCATATATATCCTTCGCCTGATTCCATGATTATCTCGATAACGCCACCTATGGGAGAAAATTTTATTGCGTTAGTCAATAGATTGTCTAGGACTTGTTCGATTCTAGGTGTATCAAATAAAACTACCGAGGTCTCTTGGTAATTAATTTTAAAATGAATATTTTTTTCCGCGGCGAGATGGGTGTACAGCCTAATTCGATCTTCAATAAGGGAGCGGAGATTTCCTGGCTTTAGGTTTAGTACGAGTTGCCCACTTTCGATGGTAGATAAACTGAGTAAATCATTTAATAGTCCCAATATGTTTCCGCTGGCGGAGTGGATAATTTTAATGAAGTCGGTGCGGGTATCTTCTTTCAATGTAGCCCCTTTTTTCAATAGAAACTCTGAATAACCTTTAATTGATGTCAGAGGATTACGTAAATCATGAGAAGCCATGCCCAGTAACTCGTTTTTTACTTTAATTAACTCATGTAGAGCCAGGTTTTTTTGTTCTAATTCATTTTTTAAATTTTTCAGTTCATCTGTTCGCAAGCGCACCTCACTTTCGATGCGCCTTGCTCGTGAGGAAAGTATTTGAAAAATCACTGCAATAAATACTATGAGTGCTAAGACTGCCGCTGAAAGCCAATTATGTAGCCTGTTAGGGCCTTTTTGAAACTCTAGATTTCCCTCCCAAACTAAAAACCAACGAATCTGAGAATACCCCAAAACCATTTCTTTTTTTATAAGCGCGTTTTCATTAAGGTTGCCATACAGTTCGTTTTTACGATTTTCATCTAAGACCGTTAAAAAAATTCCTGGCTCTAGATAAGGATTGATTATATTCTCTATTAGCTCTTTTATTTTGTAAGTCCCTAGCACGACTCCCAAAAATAAATTCCTTCTACCTTCAACCGTTTTGGGTGTATCCACTCCTTCGTAAAATGGGAGAAAAAATAACGCGACCATTTTTTTTGGGTCCTTGTGAATCAAGTTCAATGTGTTTGCTGCAACTATTTTACCTGAATCTCTAGCCTGGTTCATGAGATTCAGTAGATCGGGTTGCGTGCTGATGTCAAACCCTAAAAACGACTCGTCGCTGGAGTGGGGTTCCATGTAGTAAATTGGAAAATATTCGTTCTTTTGGGGAGCTGTAATAATGGTCGAGTTTTTACTTAGACTAGTGAACTTAAAATTAAGGAAACCGTCTTTTTGAGCCATTAATTCCACCGCAGAGCGTTGGTCTTGTTGAACTCGCGGAATCCATTGGAAAGATTTGATGAAATTGTTCTTTTTTAAAAGCGGCGAAGTGTAAGCTTTGAACCCAAGCCTAGTTATAGTTTTTGATGCTTGGAATAGGGAAGCAATCCCTGTTAGTTCTTGCGCTATCCTTTCTAATTGTTCCTCAAGGATCCGAGTATTTTTGATTCCTTCTTGCTCAAATTGCTGTACCCAGTCATATTCATTTTCTTTTTTGACATTATTGAGGGTGACAAGCATTAGAGTGATCGCAAGTACCAGCAACCCCCCAGGTTGTATATGTAAGTTTTTTAAAAAACACCTTAGGCTCGTTAATTGGTTTTTTAACTTTGATTATTGTTTTGTTTTTATTATTTCAAATGAATTAGTTTGTTTTATGTTCAATCTATCCTGCTTTACTCTTGTGTATATGCATAAATGTGAGTTCGTGCTTATTGTTATATAGATGCACGACCTGACTACCTTCGATTTTTAAAAATTTTTTAGCAAAACTATAATCTGGCGAACCTTGAAACTTTATTGTGCAAATGAAATTTTTGCATTTTCCCGACTCGAACCATAGAGATATCCAGTCAAAAAGCTTTTCTGGAAAGCAGATAACATCACTGAACAGCCAGTCTACTTTATCGTAATCTGAAGGTTTTATGGAGAAAACGTCCGCTTTTTGATACTCCACATTTGTAAGGGAAGCTATTTTTGGGTCTAAGGGTGACCGATCGATCGATAGGACTCGTGCTCCAAGTTTTTGTATTACCCAGGTCCATCCGCCTGGACTTCCCCCCGCATCAATGCAGAAGTCACCAGATCGAGGGGTCTTTCCTGTTCTCGTTAAGGACTCATACAGCTTAAGGTAGGCGCGGCTTGGGGGGCCTTCCTTACTTTCCTCAAATAGTATTTCCCCGTTCTTAAAGAGGCTGGAACATTTTGAGGACGCTAAGATTTTGTTTTCGGCAAGAAGGGTCCATGAGCCGATAGGAGAGATGGGTAGTGTACAGGGAAAGCTTAGAGGTTTTGCGGAAACATGTGGTAGTTTTTCTTGAATCAATTTTGCACGTCGGTGAAATTGATATGAATATAGGCACCAATTTCGCTGTATTTTTTTTAGTTGTTTTGCACCATCATTGATGGAGTCTATGGTTAAGACTTCCGGGTTATGCCAAGTGTTTATTGACCATAATGACTTTATTGGTGCGATGGAAGATAAGGCTAGTTGATTATGAACATCAATAATTCCATCTAATTCACCCTTTAATTGCTCCATATAATCTTTTGATCCTAAGTATGCAGATCTTATTATCTTAGAAACCATTCTTCAACACAGCATAGTGTAGCTTTGTGGTAGTCAATAAGCGGTATGACATTAAATCTACCCAAAGTTTAATAATGTTTTTTCTGTTATTTTTATTTTTTCAGCTTTATCAGAACTTTATGCATATCAGCCATGACATTGTGTCGGTTTTCAATTGTATAGGCTCTCAAAAGATAGGCCGGGTGGAGCGTCAGCATGAGAGGAATTCCTTCATATTCATACCAGTTGCCCCGTTCTTTCATAATAGGGACAGTTCTTCCTAACAAGGTACTTGCGGCAGGTTTACCCAATGCCACAATGGCTTTGGGTCGAATGGCTTGCAGTTGCCTTATCAAGAATGGATTGCAGGAGGCTATTTCATCCGGTTTTGGATCTCTGTTGTTAGGCGGGCGGCATTTTACGATATTGCAGATATATGTGTCTTCTTCGCGGCTTAGATTCATCCCTTTTTCTATTATTTCCGTCAACTTTCTTCCTGCTCGGCCTACAAAGGGAAATCCCTGTTCGTCCTCATCTGCTCCTGGTCCCTCGCCTACAAAAACGAGATCAGCGTGTGGGTTTCCTGAGCCAAATACAATTGTTTTTCTTTCCTTATGCAAGTTGCAGCGAGTACAATCTCCTAATTCTTCGCGCACGTTTTCGATGGTGATGCTGGGTTTTGTTGTGATATTTTTATTGGTTTTCATATGGGAGGTTTTGTCGGTATCAATAGAGGTGTAGGGGAGTCCTTTTGTGTCTGATTGAAATTCTAGGCTTACACCTGACTTGGATGGGATTTCCGAAAAACCATGATCTTTTAGAAACGTTAGATAATTTCTCAAATCTCTAAGTAAAATGGATCTTGTTAGTATCGGCATATCTGTGTCGAGAATATCAAAAGGTCACATGTAAAACAACATGTATTGAGGGGTTATCTGTGGGGTTAAATTTACGGTTAGAAAAATTAAAAAAATATTTTTGTAACCCTTAAGAATTAAAATACGAATATATTTGATATTGAGTCTCTGGGTCGCTTGGTTTATGATGAACTATATTAACTCAACCTTATCAAGGTGAATGATATATGTCTGGTCTAAAAAGCGCATGGGAGCTTAGTCTTGAGAGATCCGAAAAACTTGTTCCTGAGCTAAAAAATAAAAAAGAAATTACCGAAGAGCAAAAGAAAAAAATTGGTGATATTCGCATGGAGTATAAGGCTAAAATTGCAGATAAAGATGTAATGTTGCAGGATAAGCTAAGAAAACTCCATGACCGAATTCCTCTCGAAGAAATGCAACATGCAACGGTAGAATTGCAAAAGGAGTTTGCGGAGGAAAAGAAAGCCTATGAAGATAAAATGGAGAAAGAAATAGAATCTATTCGTCATTGAATAAACCGACCTCAACCTTGAACCCTCCGGTCCTAATCGTTGCTTTCCTGGCGAGATCTAAGTTTTAAGTATTTTCCCAGTAGCTAAAAAAAACAAATGAAAAATTTTGTACGTAAACTGATCAATAGTGCGTTAGATAATGCCAAAAATGATGGCGACCTTGAGTTGTCTATTATGCCTGAAATAGTTGTAGAAAAACCTAAGGAAGAAAAGTTTGGTGATTTTTCTACATCACTAGCGATGGGCCTTGCAAAGTCTGAAAGAAAGAAACCATACGAAATCGCTGAAATCATATTTCGCCATCTTCAATGCAGCGATGACAGTATAGCCTCAGTTACAATAGCTGGGCCTGGATTTCTCAACATAACAATGCGGCGGTCTTTTTTTTTAGAGCGCTTATTGAAGGTTGTAGAACAACCCGATCGATACGGTTCTTCTAATGCTGGTAAGGGGAAAAAAGTTCTCCTTGAGTTTGTGAGTGCTAATCCTACAGGTCCTCTTCATGTTGGCCACGGTCGCGGAGCAGCAGTGGGTGATATGTTAGGCCGACTTCTTGATAAAGCAGGATATAATGTGAGCACAGAGTACTACATTAATAATGTTGGAAATCAAATGAATACTCTCGGACGATCGACGTGGGTTCGTTATTTAGAATTACAAGGCAGAGAGAATGATTTCCCATCGGATTACTATCAGGGCGAATATATAAAAGATATTGCAATGGATATACATGAACAGCATGGGAGTGAATTTCTCAATAAAACTGAGGGTGAGATTCTACCATTTTTCCGGGAATACTCACTTAATTCCATTTTAAATGGAATCAAAGAAGATCTTGCTAATTTTGGTGTAAGTTTTGACCAGTGGTTTAGCGAAAAAAAATTATACGATCAACAGCTAGTTGATACCGCTGTTAACTGGCTTCGAGAAGAGAAACATATTTATGAAAAGGAAGGGGCTGTCTGGTTAAAGTCGTCGGAATTTAATGATGAAAAAGATCGAGTGCTCATCAAGCAGTCCGGTGAGAAAACTTATTTTTGTTCTGATATCGCCTATCACAAGAATAAAATTGACCGCGGGTTTGAATGGATTGTTGATCTGTGGGGAGCCGACCACCACGGTTATGTTCCTCGAATGAAGTCGGCATTGGAAGCGATGGGATACGATGAAAATGTTTTTAAAGTCATACTTGTTCAGTTTGTGTCTTTGAAGCGCGGCGAAGAAAAACTATCTATGTCTACCAGGTCAGGGGAATTTGAGACTCTGGCTGATGTTATTAAGGAGGTAGGAGTAGATGCAACCCGATTTTTCTTTCTCATGAGAAGTTCCGATACCCATCTTGATTTTGATCTTGAATTAGCTAAAAAAGCATCAGCAGATAACCCGGTTTTCTATATTCAATATGCTCACGCACGTATTTGCAGTATTTTCCGCACAGCAACTGAACAGGGTATAAAACTGTTTGATTCCGCTGATATTGACTTGTCGCCTTTAAAAAATGAAGAAGAATTTATCATGATAAAAAAAATACTATCTTTTACGGAAATTATTGAAAAAAGTGCGGAGCTATTAGAGGTTCATCGGGTCGCATTTTATTTGCAGGATCTTGTCGGTACTTTTCATAGGTACTATTCTCGTAACCGCATTATTAGCGATGACCGTGCTTTGTCTTTTGCGCGTTTATTTCTAATGAATTGTCTTCGTATCACAATTTGTAATGGTCTTTCTATAATGGGCGTATCTTCACCTGAGCGTATGTAGTGGATGTTTTTTTTCGTGATTTTTATTTTCATTGACAATTGCCAAAACAAATGAAATCATCTGCCAATTTTTTTTCTACTTGTATAATTATTATTTTAGCTGTTGTTGGGTTGTTTTTTAGCCCATCCATATCGTTTGATTTTTTTTCAGATAAAGAAAATATTTTTCTGAGGAAAATAATTTCATCAAAACCTAAGAATATGAAGGATAAGCAGGCTTTGGTTGAGTCTGGCATAAGCACGCCGGAAGACTTTACTTTTTTTGATACTCTGGATGATCCGGCTATGAAGAAATACCTTGCATTAAATGGAACTATTGTTTCGCTGAAAGATGAAAATTATTACAAGTCAAATGATTTAACCCAAAGAGTGAATGGAAGTCCTGCTTCAAAAGTCACTCAACCGGTTTCTGGAAATGTTTCCATTTCTAGTGCCAGAAAACGTAAAGGTCAAAAAAAAACTGAGCCATCAACAGCAGGATATGTTCTTCAAGTGGGGTCGTTTCAGGAGTTCCAACGGGCTGGTTATCTTAAAGACAAACTAATCAATAGTGACTACCCTGTTTTTATTTCTTCAACTTGGGTGGAAGAAAAGGGGCAGGCATTGCATCGAGTTTTTGTCGGCACGTTTTTAAAAAAAATAGACGCTAAAAAAGCAGCTGTTGAGATAAAAGAATCAGAAAAAATCGAATCACTCATTAAATATTATGAGAAGAAGAGTTAGTTGATTTTTTGATTCATTTTTTCAGTTCTTTGTACACTTGTAGTATTTCTATGGGGTCATCAATTCTAGGCCCTCCATAAAAATTTTCGTTGCTATCATAAACGGGTGCAAAACGATAGCCTTGCCAATTATCGTTGTATATCTTTCGTTGAACGTTTACTCCATCAAATTCAAAACCTAGACTCGACTGGTTTCCCGCTTCGATTGTTATTGTGCCAATTTGATTAGGTATGAAGGGGTGCCATGCAATTACTTTGTAAGTGCCAGGCGGAATATCTTTGATCGAAAAATTTCCCTCTTCATCTGTGATTGCATAATAAGGGTTATCAACTATCACGCCGCGAGATTGTAAAAACGGATGTAGGTTACATTTGATTAAAAAATTTACAGTATCATCTTTTACGAAAATATCTCTCACTTGGGAAGTGTTAGCATCCACAGGTCGATGGCTTCTTTGATTGACTCCTCGGGTTGTAAATTCATATTCAACAACCTCATGTCTTACAGGGTCAGTATTCTCTAATAGTAGTGATTCGCCATTACGAGCACCAATGACATACTTGGGCGTATGGCATCGTTTCATTACCATTTTTTGGATTTTATTTGGAAATGGTTTCCCTTTTTCTATGCTAATTAATTTTACTACGGTGTCTTTAAGTCCGCGAGATTCTGATACAGTAAAATCAAATAAAATCCGATGGCCTTTTCCATCTGAAATACGGTTGCAATACTCAAGATTAGGTGATGCTATAAGTGGAAAAAACCTTGGCCTAGGTATTTTCCCAATCATGCTAACTCTTCCTTTAATTGAACCGCCATTATCCACCGACATAACTTTATACTTTGGGAGAAGAGAATCGAAAAGTTTTTTGGCTAAATCATTATTTCTTTTATAAAGTTTGTTGACTTGCTTTCGAGCTTCATCTTGTTTATTTTGTTTTATATACAATAGTCCGATGTTGTAATCCGCTTTGACATTTCTGGGATCCATTTTTAGAGATAACTTAAGTTCTTGAATTGCTTCTTCAGTTAAATTTAACCTGGCAAAAGAAAGTCCTCTGTTGTAGCGAAGTAGGGCATGGTCATACCCAAGTGTTATCGCTTGGTCGAAAGCAAATAGAGCTTCTTTATGGTCTCCTAGTTGACTTAGGGTGACTCCAAGGTTTGCGTAGGCTAATTTATACTCTGGATCAACTTGAATAGCTTTCCGAAATTCATCAGCAGCTTCTTTCCAATACTTAGCCCGGCTTAGTTGTATTCCGTCGGAATAATAGCGCTGAGATTTAAGGTTTACCTCTTGTTTTGCTTGCGTTTCAAAAGGGAGAGCTGAGAATATGATGAACCATGCTAAGTTAGTTATGATGAAAAGATTTGGTATTCGCACACAATCGCCCTTATTTTTTTATTCGTTGGAATTAAATGTTTTTTTAAATTTAGCAATCCTTTTATGTTGTGTCAACTTGAAGATAATGAGATTATCCCACCGTTACTAGATACGATATTAGCTTGAAAAATTCAAAGAATTTATGACTTTTAATCATTACTCATTTCAATCGAAAATTTTATTTCGAAATAAATATATTCAAACTATTCTAGGGTCAATAGTTTCTGGAAATACGAATTTGCCAGAATGTAAACTTCATAAAGTATTAATTGATCATAAGGCAAAATTGGCGCTTTTTGAATTGCCATCGAGTAACCCTGAGGCCACTGTAATTCTTCTGGCTCATGGGATGGGCGGTTGTTCTGATTCAAGCTATATGCGTCGTATTGCTCGGAAACTCTGGATTCGTGGATTTACTGTGTTCATGATGAACCAACTGGGTAGTGGGATTGGTATGGGCTTGAGTGATCGATTGTGGAACGGTGGGAGTAGCGATGACCTGGATATGACCCTCAATTATATTGCGAAGATTTACCCAAATACTGCGATTGATGTCGTGGGTTTTTCTTTAAGCGGGAATATTCTTTTGAAGTATCTTGGTGAGAAGGTTGATAAAATTAATAAAATTCGTAAGGCAATCGCTGTTAATCCACCAATCGATTTAAAAATGACGAGTTATTTTTTGTCTAAAACCAACTGGGGTAGGATGTTTAATAATTATTATATGAGGCAGGTTAATTTACAGGTAGAGGCCATGGCTGAATGTTTTTCCGACGCGTTTATTCCTCCAATTAAGAGTACAATTCTTGAGTTTGATGAAGCTTATACAGCACCTGTGTCTGGCTATAAAAATTCCGATGATTATTACTCAACGTGCAGCGCAAAAAATTATTTAGATGATATCGATGTGCCGACTACTATTCTTTGTGCGAGGGATGACCCTTTTATCGATCCATCTATTTTTAAGTCAATTCGCATGAGCAATGCCATAGAACTTAACACTCCTGAATATGGTGGCCACATGGGATATCTTTCTAGGAAGCCTACTCCCTGGGGTGATCATAGGTGGATGGATTTTATGATTGCTGACTCGGTGAAGAGTTAGGGAAAGCAGGGATAAATATTTAATCTGTGCTTGAATTTTATTTCGATGAAAATTTAATGGAACTTTTTCCTGAATTTCAAGTTAAAGAAAAGGATTTTCCTCCAGCACCACTTGCTGACCGCATGAGACCCCGTGCATTAATAGATTTGCTTGGGCAGAAAAACCTTATTGGAGAAGGAAAACCATTACTTAAATTCATTACAGGGAAATCAAACTTTTCGTTTATATTATGGGGGCCACCGGGATCTGGGAAAACTACAATTGCTCGTCTTGTTGCTAGTCTGTCAGACATTGAATTTCATGAAATCAGTGCTGTTAACGCAGGCGTATCTGAAATAAGAAAAATTATCCTTCAGGCAAAAAAAACATGGAACCTCTCAAAGCGTGGTTCGGTGTTATTTATTGACGAAATTCACCGACTTAATAAGTCCCAGCAAGATTCTGTTTTGCCTCATGTTGAGAATGGAACAATTCGTCTTATTGGTTCTACGACAGAAAACCCATCATTTGAGGTCATTCCTGCTTTGCGTTCTAGATGTCAGTTATTTCGTCTAGAACCACTATCTAAAAATGATATGAGGTCCTTGCTTGAGCGGGGATTGATTGATAGGGAGTGCGGATTAGGAAATGATTTATTTGAGATTGATTTTGATGCGCGTGACCTGATCATATGCTATTCAAATGGAGACGCACGCAAAGCACTTAATTTGTTGGAGGCAGCCCGTGACTTTTCTTGTTCTAGTGAAAAAGAGTCTCGGCCAGTTAGCGCTCAAGATATTAAAGGAATAATTCAGTCGGTTTCTGTTTTATATGACAAAGGAGGTACTGAGCATTATGACCATGCTTCAGCGTTTCAAAAAAGTATGCGTGGATCCGATCCAGACGCTGCGATTTATTGGTTGGCTAAAATGATTAGCGGTGGTGAAAACCCTCGTTTTATAGCCCGCCGATTGATTGTAACTGCAGCAGAGGATGTCGGGAATGCAGACCCAATGGCTCTTATTGTTGCCAATGCCGCTGCAGATTCATGTGAAAAGCTAGGATGGCCCGAAGCACGAATACCTCTTGCGCAGGCCGTAATTTATATATCTCGAGCTCCCAAAGATAATTCAGCGATTGTTGCAGTTGATAACGCTTTGAATGATATTCAGCAAAAAGGAAAATCTTTCTCAGTACCAGAGCACTTGAAAGATACCCATTATAGTGATGCTAAAGCTAAATACGGTTATGGAAAGGAGTATAAATACCCTCACGACTATCCTAATAGTAACGTAGCACAGAATTATTTGCCTGACGAGCTGAAAGGAAGTCGATACGTTTTTAAATCAAAAGATATTTGAAAGTGAGTTGTGAGCGAGCTTGCGATATTCTTCATTTTAAGTTAAAAGGATTATTCAAAAAAACGACTTTATCTGTGATGAATAAAACTGAAATTTGTACCGCTGAAGATATTTATGAAGGTCGCTTAAGGGGAAACCAGTTGATGGCTAGTGGGATTCCTTTAACCCCAGAGTCTGCTCGTTATTTATGGTCTTCTATAAGAATGGTAGATGTTACGTGGTTGGATTTAGCAGACAATCAATTGGGCGATGTTGGTTTGATTGAGTTGGCCGAATGTGACTTGCTAAAGAATGTTCAGTACTTGAATCTGAATCAAAATGGTATTACGGACGAAGGGTTGACTTTTCTCTCAAAATCAAAATTTCTCTCCAAGCTTAAACGCCTTCATCTCAAAAATAACTTGATAAAAGGTCTGGGCATTTACGATTTATTTAATTCAGAAACTCTTAAAGATCTTTCTACGTTTCAGGTTCACGATGGTTGGACTTGTAAGAAAATGGATGGTTGGCGCTATAATCCCCAAGGTTGATCTATGCAGGAAGATGTAAACCCCTGTCAAATTCATATACAAATTTCAAGTATTGACCGGCCAGGCATTCTAGCCGAGGTTTTAGAACCCGTCGTTGGTTTTGACTGGGATGTGCTTGATATAAAGCAATTCGTTTTTAATGGACTGCTTAATTTGTCCTTATTGCTAGGTAGTAATAAGTCTAATTCTATTTTTGGATTGTAGAAGTCTTTAGATGAATGGGCGCTTAAAAATGGTATTGCCTTGCAGGTTCTTCCTTGGGAAAAGAGACTACGCCCAGAAGCACCATATAAGCACCGTTCTGTAGTTACATTACTTGGCTCCAACCTCTCATCCGAAGTTTTTCTTCACCTTACCAAAACATTCTCTAGTCGTGATATTAATATTCTTCGTATCGAACAATTGGATTACAGTGACCACCATGTAATCGAGGTTGTTATAGGGAGTAAAGAAGATCACTCCACGGTAGACATCTTAAATGCGTTAGTTAAGTTTAAGGAAAAATTTTCAGTCGATATAGCGGTGCAAGAGGATACGATGTTTCGACGTAATAAAAGATTGATCGTATTTGATGCTGATATGACTTTTCTGCAATGTGAAATAATAGATGAACTTGGTAAAATAGCAGGCGCAGGTAATCGTATGAAAGAAATCACACAACGCGCTATGAATGGCGATCTTGATTTCAAGATTGCCCTTTGTGAGCGAGTAAAATTACTTGCAGGGATTTCTGTTTTAAAACTAGAGGAACTATATGAGCGAATTCCTATTACTCCTGGTGCTGAAGATATTGTCCGCATTTTACAGCATCTAGGCTATCGCATTGGAATCGTAAGTGGCAGGTTCCAGTTTTTTATAGACCGTATTAAAAGTAATTATAAGCTCGACTATGGGATTTCGAACCAACTGGAAATAATAGACGGCAAACTTACTGGTCGGGTTGTTGGGGACATTATAGATGCGCGTGCTAAAGAACGTGCTCTTACATCAATTGCAAAGAAGGAAGGTTTTTCTTTAAAGCAAGTTGTTGCCGTTGGCGACGGGGCTAATGATATTCATATGTTAGCAAGGGCAGGGCTTGGTATTGCATTTAATGCTAAATCAATTGTGCAGAAACATGCTAATGCTGGAATCAACCAATCAAACTTGGAACTTATTCTATATTTCTTGGGCATTAGTGGTAAGGAACTTCAGGAACTTCGTGATGTATCTAAACTCTCTCCAAACTCTACTTGGTGACTAAGTACAATTTCCCGTTGTAATTCTCATCTCCAGATTCTTAGAATTCTTTATTTTATATAAATAAATTTGATATTTTAAGACTATGTTTAGATTTATTAATTTAAATATTTTACTCCTTGTTTTTTTTGTTTTTTTTCGGTCTGTGTCACAGTTCCTTCTCGGGATGAACCACCACTTCAAGTTGTTAGTCGAGTTGATATTAATAAATACCTTGGAAGATGGTATGAAATTGCGCGCTATCCTAACTGGTTTCAGAAAAACTGTTATGCCGTAACGGCTGATTATGAATTAGCGGATGATGGTTTTTCTATAAAAGTTATTAATAGATGTAAGGATAGGCAGTTGAATGGAGAAATGAGGGAAGCGGTGGGCATGGCCCACATAGCCGATTCGAATACTAATGCTAAGCTAAAAGTGACATTTTTTTGGCCATTTTATGGTAATTATTGGATTGTGAATTTAGGTGATAATTATGAATATGCTGTAGTGAGTGAGCCTAAACGGCAATACCTTTGGATTCTAAGTAGAAAACCCACTATGGGTAAACTGAAATACAGCAAGCTTGTAGAATCACTTGCAAAGAGAAATTTTGATATCGGATTACATAAGGTTACTCCACAAACCTAAAAAGTGGAATAAGGCTTACTCTTGAATTATAGAAAATTCCGGTTAAAGGCCTAGTGGTCTTCTAGTTTCCTTTAAGGTTTCCCCTAAATCTGATTAGGCTAGATAGCCGGAATTTTTTTATTTTTTTTACCATCTAAGTATATCTTGTCTATAATACTAGAATAAATACATTAAAACTCTATATTATAAAAATGAGACAACAATATGCTGTGGAGTGCGTTTCGAAAATTGCTTCAGATTGCATTCGAAAGGGAGAATATTTTGACAGCGAAGAAGAAGCACAAGATTGGGTAGAAAGTGAGTGCTGGGTTTTTTCAGGAGAAGGGTGGATTTGTCTTAAATGTCACGATGCCTTTATGGGTAGCCTTACGTCTCATCGTAAAAAGCAGGGAAATGGACTTGATGGAGTTGATAGTAATATAGAAGCCGATGATGGTTTAGATAATGATTTAGAGACGGGGATTGATATTGTAAGATGAGAGTATATTAAACTTTGCTTATAGAGGTTTATGTATGAATAAAAAAAAAAATTTAATGACAATAGGTCTTTTAGTTGGCATATTTTTTTTGTGGTCTCAGGATAATGCTAATTCAGAAATTAATAGATCCGAGGTTTTAAAAATTGGGAAGACAATTCCTAACGCACAGTTAAATAGATTCCGTCAAGCTAATATTCAAATTGATGATCTCAAGGGAAAAATTAAAATAATTAGTGTTGTTCCTCAGTTAAATACACCTGTTTGCGACAAGCAAACACATCAGTTTAGTGAAAAAAATGGTGGCTTGGATGAAAATGTTGATATTATCACGATTAGTACAAACACGGCCCAAGGGCAAGATAGTTTTTCCAAAAAAGCTAAGATTAGTAACTTAATTTTTCTTTCTGACAATCCTAATTTTGATTTTGGGAAAAATACAGGATTGTTAATAGAGGAGATGGGTATGTTAAGGCGAACCGTTTTAGTGGTTGATGAGAAAAATATTATTCGTTATGTAGATTTTGTTCCAGGTGGTGGACTCCCAGATATCAAAGGAGCATTGAATGCAGCTAAACTGGTCTTGTTAGAGAGTTTCTGAATCAGTTAGCTCTTGCTTGTGTAAAGCCTACCTTTAGATGAACCATCCAATTAATATCCACCCCCCC
>AQTY01000029.1 GCA_000372225.1 Candidatus Nitromaritima sp. SCGC AAA288-L16
AGTTTGTCAGCCAGGTAGAAAAGCTGGTCCGCGCCTCAGACTCTGAAGCACTAGACGAGCTGATTTGCATTTTTAAAGATCCATGATCATCGCCTAAATTTTCATAAAGCCCTGTAAAATCTTTTGGTTTTATACCTTGTTTGGGCTATTCTCAAAGACACAAATTTTTACTAATTTAACACTTAATGAATTAAATCCGGTCCATTTGTACCGTATATATTTTGAAAGAAGGTTTTAATGCAGAAGCTGGGTATGGTCAGTCTAGGTTGTCCGAAAAACGCAGTGGATACTGAGTTGGTTCTCGGAGATCTTCAAGGTGATGAATACGAAATCACTTCCGACCAAAAAGAAGCCGATGTCATCATTGTCAATACTTGTGGATTCATTGAATCTTCAAAAAAGGAGTCCATTGATGCCATTCTTGAAATGGCAGCTCTTAAAACAGATGGTAAATGCAAAAAGCTCGTGGTAACCGGATGCCTTTCCGAACGATATAGCGATGAGCTTCTTAAAGAAATTCCAGAAATAGACCACATGCTGGGTGTAAACCAGTACCCGCGATTAAAACAGATTTTAAAAGAATCCGATTCCCAGAAAGAAAATACCTCCATAAACCATGTGCACGAACCGGCGGAATATTTTGAATCATACATGAATCGAGTATTGACGACCCCGTTTTACTCTGCCTATCTTAAACTTGGTGAAGGTTGTTCCAATAAATGCGCCTTCTGTATCATTCCAAAAATTCGTGGGCAATTTCGAAGCCGTTCTCCTGAGTCGATCGTCTCCGAAGCCGAACATTTTGCTCAGCATGGAGTCAAAGAGTTCAATTTAATTTCACAGGATACAACCATGTATGGAGTGGACCTGAAAATGAAGAACGGCCTAGTCCAGCTTCTAAAATCTCTTGCCAAGGTTAACGGGATCGAATGGATGCGTTTGTTCTATTGCTATCCTACTTTTATCAATAGCGAGCTGATCGAATACATCGCCTCTGAAGAAAAAGTCTGCAATTATGTCGATGTCCCACTGCAGCACACCCATGATTTTATGCTTAAACGAATGAAACGTCAGGAAACGGAGAAAGGCGTCCGCAATATGATCGATGAACTCCGCACCAAAGTTCCGGGTATTGCTTTACGCACAACTTTCATTACCGGATTTCCTGGCGAAACTGACGAGCATTTTAGGCATCTTCTTGAGTTTGTTCGCGAAATTGAGTTTGATCATGTCGGTGTGTTCACTTACTTCCATGAGGAGGGGACTACTGCTTACGACTATGGAGATCTTGTTTCTGGTGAGACTGCCGCTTCACGCCGGGATGAGTTGATGAGTGTTCAACAAGAAATCAACCAAAAAAAAAATAAAGCGAGGATTGGTAAAATTTTACCCGTGTTGGTTGAAGGAGTTGACCCTGAGGAAGAGTACCTGGTAACGGGGCGCCTAGCTACCCAGGCTCCTGAAATTGATGGACAGGTTATCATTGAGGAAAGTGAAGTGGAAATAGGACAAATCTCACCGATGCTTATTACCGGATCGACGGACTACGATCTGGTCGCTCGTCAAGTTGAAAAAATATCAACATAGTTTTAGCCATGAAAAATGCCAGTTAATCGTATGGGCATATTGACAGGTGTCAGCTGTTTTAAGTTGAACGCATAATTCGAGCAATCACTCGCAGCCCTACCATTCAGAACGATTCGACAATCATCGGTATTGAAGATGGGTTTGACGGTCTCATCTTTAATCGACACCAGGAACTTTACATATAACCAGCCAAGTACACGTTGTGGCTTCCTTGCTAGAAAAATTGTCGCCAATAGAAAATTTTGTAACATGGTGGTTACCCTAAAGACACTTGATCTTCGTACTAACCCCTCTCAGTAACCTTACAGGGTTGGTTAGGACAATCTCTCCTACGGGCCAGCCCATAGAAAACGACAAATTAATCGGTATTGGTCTTATTTTAATTAGAAAAATAGATATCCCCTTCAAAATTAATCCATTTTAATCTGACGAAATGACGGTTTGAATCCATTTTTCAGGTTCAGCTGATTCCTTTCAATCTAAGCTTGTCACCTTAAAAACAGTGTGTTAATGTGCTGGACAATCCGCTTTTTGTAGGGAAAATATTTTCGAGAACCGTATTTTATCACGCACGCAGCCGGATCAAACCTAATGGTGACCGCAAGGTTTTAGGCTTGAGGTGACAGCTGCGGAGGACTAACCATTTTTAATTTAGTAAAGGAGTAGTAATGCCAGAAATTACGATGAAGCAGTTGCTGCAGGCAGGGGTTCATTTTGGTCATCAGACCACCCACTGGAACCCCAAGATGAAGAAGTACATTTATGGTGCGCGAAATGGAATTCATATCGTGGATCTTCAGAAAACCCTGAAGAAGTTTCGCGAGGCTGAGGAATTTATCAGGAAAATAACTGCGGCCGGGAAGAAGATTCTTTTCGTTGCCACAAAAAGACAGGCTCAAGAACTTGTCAAGCAAGAAGCCGAACGGAGTGGTATGTACTTTGTAAACCAACGCTGGTTGGGTGGAACGATGACGAACTTTTCAACCATTCGTAAGAGTATTGATCGGTTACTGCAACTGGAAAAAATGGAAGAGGAGGGTGAGTTTGAGCGTCTGCACAAAAAAGAAGCTCTCAATAAACGGAAAGAAATAGAGAAGCTCAATAAGTTTCTTGGTGGAATAAAAAGTATGCGCGAGCTCCCTCACGCCCTTTTCATTATTGATACACAAAAAGAAAGAATCGCTTTGGCAGAAGCAAAAACTCTTGGGATTAAAACCTTTGCCTTGGTTGATACCAATTGTGACCCAAATGGAATTGACTTTCCTTTCCCGGGTAATGACGATGCAGTTCGATCCATCAAGTTATTTGCAACACGGGTTGCAGACGTTGCATTAGAAGGTCAAGAAATTTTCCAAGCCAGTCGCAAGGACGTAGAAAAGCCTGAAGAACAAAAACCGGAACCCCCCGTAAAATCTTCTAGTGAAGATGAACAAGGTGAAAAGGTTAGCGCAGAACCTGATCCAAATTCTGAAAACGAAGAAGAAAAGATCCCGGTCTGATTTCACCTACTCTTGTAAGGTTATTTCACGATAACGTGGATACCTAGTTTTGAAGTATTTTTATAAATCAATTGAGTAAAGGTCGTTTTTTCTTTGATCTTTTAATGTGCTTGCGTAGTGGATTTTACGAGAGAAGACTAGTTTACTCTCTGCACAAGAATCACTAAAAAAATTATAAACCCGTAAAAACAAGGACAGGAAGAATGGAAGTCTCAGCAGAAATGGTCAAAAACTTACGTCAGCAATCAGGCGCGGGCATTATGGAATGTAAAAATGCGCTCAAGGAAACCAGCGGAGATATCGAAGAGGCCGTTACCTTCCTTCGGAAAAAAGGCCTCGCCAAGGCAGATAAAAAAGCTGACCGGAAAACGAGTGAAGGTACCGTATGCTCTTACATACACCCTGGAAGTAAAGTTGGAGTCATGGCACAGGTACTCTGCGAAACAGACTTCGTCGCCAACACACCAGATTTTCAACAATTGTCCAAGGATATTTGTATGCATATCGCTGCTTCCAAACCAAGGTTTGTATCCCGTGACGAAGTAACGGGGGATGTGTTGGAAAAAGAAAAAGAAATTTACGCCGCCCAAGCAAGAGATTCCGGTAAACCGGAAAAAATAATTGATAAAATAGTTCTAGGAAAGATGGACAAATTTTATGAAGAGAACTGTCTTCTGGAACAAAAATTTATTAAAGATTCGGAGTGCACGATTCAAGAGTTGATCAAGCAAAATATCGCAACTTTGGGTGAAAATATACTGGTCGAAAATTTTTGCAGGTTTGAAATTGGTAATTAAAAGATGAGTAAGTCGGTCTACAAACGAGTTCTTCTAAAGCTGAGCGGGGAAAGCCTAGCTGAACAAGATGGCGGGTTTGGTATTGATGTTGAAGCCATTAAAAATCTTGCAAATGAAGTTCTTGATGGAAAAAATCTGGGTGTTGAGATGGCGATTGTCATTGGCGGTGGCAATATCTTTCGTGGAGCCACTGCCAGCAACTTGGGAATGGAGCGTGTAACAGGAGATTATATGGGCATGCTTGCAACGATCATTAACGCGTTAGCATTGCAGCATGCCCTGGAAGATGTCGGCATACAAACCCGTGTGCAAACCGCAATTGAGATACCGCAGGTTGCAGAAACGTATATAAGACGAAGGGCAATACGTCACCTGGAAAAGGATCGGGTGGTAATTTTTGCTGCCGGTACTGGTAATCCATATTTTACAACCGATACCGCCGCATCCTTACGAGCCGTGGAAATAGGCGCGGATGTTATTTTCAAGGCAACCAAGGTGGATGGGGTTTATTCTGCCGATCCCATGAAAGATGATTCTGCGGTAAAGTTTAATCAGTTGACCTACTTGGAAATTTTAAAAAAGGGTTTACAGGTCATGGACTCAACCTCGGTATCATTATGCATGGATAACAAACTACCGATGATTATTTTTAACGTTCGAGAGAAAAGTAGTATTAAAAAAGTTCTGATGGGTGAAAAAATTGGAACCCTAGTAGGAGTTAATTCGTAAATGGAAAATTTATTCGTGGATTGTGAAAGAAAAATGAAAAATTCCTTGGATCATTTACGCCAAGAACTTTCCAAGTTACGAACTGGAAGTGCCAGCGGAGCCATTCTGGAAGGTATCAAGATAGATTATTATGGGAATCCGACACCGCTGAACCAGGTCGCAACGCTGGGTGTTCCAGACAATCAAACCATCACAATCCAGCCCTATGATGTTTCAATTCTTAAGGAGCTTGAGAAAGCCATTTTGTCATCTGATCTTGGTCTTACTCCAAACAATGACGGGAAAATCATCCGGTTAAATATCCCAGCGCTTACTGGAGAAAGACGGCAGCAATTAGTTAAAATCGTCAAGAAGTATGCAGAGGAAGGCAAGGTGGCTATCCGTAACGTGCGACGTGATTTTAACGACAAGCTCAAAACCATGGAAAAAAATCATGAAGTTTCTGAAGATGAGGGGAAAAAAGGCTTGGAAAAATTGCAGAAAATAACTGACAAATGTATTAAGGAAGCCGAAAAACTCTCCGAAACCAAAGAAAAAGATGTCCTTAATGTTTGATGATTACCCTATAATAGGCATCTACAATTTTTGTCACAGACGGAAGGCAATTAACGGCCTAAACTAAAATATTGACGTGCTTTCTAACTCGATGAGCGAATCTAAACCAATTCTTAAAGTTTTATAACTATATTTAGTCTGATGGATCTTTCCTCGATAAACTCCTCATTACTTGAAGAACTGGCCCTTACTCCAATGCCTCGACATATCGCTGTCATCATGGATGGCAATGGGCGCTGGGCGAAAAAAAACTCGCTTCCGAGGATACAAGGTCACTGGGAAGGGGTCAAAGCAGTGGATCGTACCGTTTCCTTGTGTCGCAAACTCGATATTGAAGCCCTCACGCTATACTCCTTTTCAGATGAAAATTGGAGTCGCCCACCCATCGAAATCAATACATTGATGAAAATTCTGGACCATTACCTGAGTAAAGAACTCGAACGAATGAAAAATGAAAATATTCGTTTTCATACGATAGGTCAACTCGAGGACCTTCCACCTGAGATTCAGAAACTTATCGCGCATACAATTGATTACACAAAGGACTGTGATGGCATGACACTTACCCTAGCGCTGAGTTATGGAGGGCGTCAGGAAATTTTAAAATCGGTTCAGCAAATAGCAGACAAGGTACGCACCGGTGAATTGCGCGTAGAAGACATTGATTATTCCGTCTTAGAAAAATTTCTACAAACAAAGTCTCTTCCAGACCCAGATCTGTTGATAAGAACAAGCGGTGAAATGCGAATCAGCAACTTTCTTTTATACCAGATAGCATACACCGAGCTTCATTACACTAAGGTACTGTGGCCCGAATTTAAAGAAGAAGATTTGCTTCATGCGATCATTGATTTTCAAAAACGAGAACGACGATTTGGCATGACCCAAGAACAGATTATAAAATCGTGATTATTTTTTCTCAAAATCCAATTTTATCCGCATAGAATAAGGTAGAGGATAGCCATTGAAGCGAGTGCTAACAGGTATTGTTTCCTTTCCCATTGTTGTGGGAATCGTGTATTACGGTTCTCCTCTATTGTTTCTGTTGTTTGTGGCGGCTATTACCCTGATGGGAGTAAGTGAGTACTTTACTATCATTGACCGGATTGGCATCGGTGGGTTCCCTATCCATGGATCCATTTTGAGCTTTTTACTCCTCCTTAGTTTTTATTTTAATGGAAGTTTTATGATGGAATGGGGACTGATTGCGAGTGTAACTCTTTTCGCAGCGTGGTTTTTTCATGAAGATAACGTTAAGGTCGCTATAGACCAAATTTCGTTTACCCTGTTTGGCGTTCTTTATGTCGCGGGTCTTGGTGGATACCACCTCCTCATCCGAAACTTTGGAGATGGTGAACGCCTGATTTTTTTCCTGCTTCTCATTGTCTGGCTAGGTGATATTGCAGCGTATTACTGGGGAAAACATTTTGGCAAAAAACCTCTAGCGCCTGTTGTAAGCCCAAATAAAACTATGGAAGGTGCCATTGCCGGTCTTGTGGGAAATTTAGCAGCTGGGGCCATTGCCGGATATTGGTTTTTGGATCATATAGCGATGGTACATTGTTTACTTGTTTCTCTTATTTGCGGTACCATCGGACAGTTCGGGGATCTTGCAGAGTCTTTATTAAAGCGTCATGCAGGTATTAAAAACTCCGGGGATGTTCTCCCTGGGCATGGTGGAATTTTGGACCGTATCGATAGTCTTTTATTTGCCGGGCCCATGTTTTATTGTTATTTCAAACTTGTACTTTAATCTGTTTTCTTCCCCGATCCAAGCTATAGCAAGTTAGTATCGGGAAATTAATCCAAAGTTTTACTATCCGCTCATGAAAACGATTTCCATTTTAGGGTCCACCGGATCTATTGGGGTTAATACCCTCGACGTTGTTCGACAAAACCGGGACCGTTTTGCTGTCGCGGCCATGGTCGCCGGAAGCAATGTTGAGCTTTTTGCCGAGCAGGTTAAAGAATTCAAACCCTCTCTCGTTTCTGTTTTCAACCTTTCCAAGATTGGCAAACTTAAGGAATTACTTCAAGGGGAAGATGTTGAAATTCTTTGTGGTGAAGAAGGTTCCATTAAAGTTGCAACTCATCCCGATGCATCGCTGGTGGTCTCTGCTATCGTCGGTAGTGCCGGCTTAGTACCGTCCTTGGCCGCTATTCAATCTAGGAAGGATTTAGCTCTTGCCAATAAGGAAACCCTGGTGGTTGCCGGCGAACTGATACTCCGGGAGGCGAAAAATAAGGTTAATCTTATCCCGATTGACAGTGAACACAGCGCTATTCTTCAGGCACTAAACGGAGAAAAAAAGGAACACATTAAAAAAATTATTCTTACAGGTTCCGGTGGACCATTCCGCACTTTTGCAAAAGACCAAATGACAAACGTCACTGTCAAGGAAGCGCTCAATCACCCCAACTGGACAATGGGGGCAAAAATAACGATTGATTCCGCAACGATGATGAATAAGGGCTTGGAGTACATTGAGGCTAAATGGTTGTTCGGACTCGACACTCCCGTAGAAATCATCGTTCATCCACAAAGCATCATCCATTCGATGATTGAATTTGTTGATACTTCTGTCATGGCTCAGTTGGGTATACCTGATATGCGAGTTCCCATTGCCTATGCTTTGACTTTTCCTGATCGAATAGAGTGCGCATTACCAACCTTAAGTCTTGCAGCGATCAAGCAGTTGACCTTTGAAGAACCGGATTATGATAAATTCCCCTGCATCAAGTTGGCTCAGGACTCTCTAGAGGCAGGCCACAGTATGCCAGCAGTGCTCAATGCCGCAAACGAAGTTGCTGTGCAAGCTTTTCTTGATGAAAATATTCCCTTCAAAGATATTGCTGAAACAATCCGAATGACCATGAATAATCACAAGCCTCACACCATAGATTCACTTGAAGACGTTCAATCCGCGGACCGCTGGGCGCGCGAAGAAGTAAGGAAATTGATCACCGTAACAACGCATTGACCTAAAAAAACTTCATTCAGCTATGTACAGAATAGGAAACGGATACGATGTTCACCGTTTGATAAAAGGGCGTAAACTCATTCTCGGAGGTGTGGATATTCCACACAATCTTGGACTCGATGGGCATTCTGATGCCGATGTCCTGTGCCACGCGCTGTGTGACTCACTTCTAGGAGCCTCCGGCGCGGGTGACCTCGGAAAATATTTCCCCGATACGGATAACAAATGGAAAGGCGTCTCTAGTTTAGTCTTGTTGGAAAAATCCGGGGAACTGGTCGCTGAACGCGGTTTTCAAATCTCCAATATTGATACCACCATCGTTGCACAACAACCAAAAATTGGCCCGCATATTGAGTCGATGACTATAAATATCTCTGAAACCCTTAATATTGATCCAAATCAAATTAATATTAAGGCGACCACTACCGAACGACTCGGATTCGCAGGGCGCGAAGAGGGGATTGCCGCTTACGCCGTTGCCCTTCTGCAAACCAAATAGCTACTGAAATTCAACTCCCAAGCTAAAACATCTTAGCTAATTTTGTCTAGTTCCCAATTTTTTTGTGAGATAAAAATCTTACAATCTAAATCTTCATCTCTGTCAACTGATATAACATAAATTGATTACTGAAGAATAATCCGCCTAAACATGAAAAAAATAATCTGTGTTTTACTGGGTGTATTGATCTTGGCCTTGTACTGGAAAGTTCAATACCACGAATTCATCAATTATGACGATGGCCGTTATATAACAGAAAATAAACATATAAAGGATTTTTCGAAAGAAAATTTTATCTGGGCGTTTACCAGTTCATATGCCGCCAATTGGCACCCCATTACCTGGTTATCGCACATGCTTGACATTCGCCTTTATGGGTTAAATCCAAAAGGTCACCACCTAACCAGCCTGGCACTTCATATAACGAATTCACTCCTTTTATTTTTAGTCTTTGCGCGAATGACGGGATCAATTTGGAGAAGCTGCTTTGTTGCCTCATTGTTTGCTTTTCATCCTATCAATATTGAGTCTGTTGCATGGGTAGCAGAACGTAAAAATGTCTTGAGCACCTTTTTCTGGTTGTTGACGACGTGGGCTTATGTTCACTATATCCAGAAAAGAAATTTAGCTAGATACAGTATGGTCGTTCTATTCTTCGCTCTTGGCTTAATGTCGAAGGCCATGCTTGTCACCTTACCCTTTGTCTTACTTTTACTTGATTATTGGCCCTTAAAACGTTTCGAGATAGCACACCTTAAAAGAATTTTTTCGGGTGAAACGCAAAATCAAATTGAATATAAAAAGAAACTTTTAAATTTGATTTTTGAAAAAATTCCCCTTCTATTTTTAGTAGTTGGTTCATGCATTGTTACATTATCAGCGCAAAAGTTGGCAGGGGCCATTGTATCTATTGAAACTGTACAAACAACAACACGTATCAGTAATGCACTAGTTTCATATTTAGTTTATTTAGAAAAAATGATGTGGCCTAAAGATTTTTCAGTTTTTTATCCTTACCCCATTAATGAATCATATATGTGGAAGGGCCTGATGAGTGGCTTTGTTTTAACAGGTATAACAATAATAATATTACGACTGATCAAAAAGGCTCCCTATCTTTCCGTTGGTTGGTTTTGGTACCTTGGGACCCTAATACCTGTTATTGGATTGGTTCAGGTTGGACAGCAGATGATGGCCGACAGATATGCATACGTCCCTCTAATTGGAATATTTATCATCATCGCATGGGGACTGCCGGACCTTTTACAAAATTATCCTTTTAGAAAGAAACTGTTGTCTGTTTTAGCAGGAATATTTTTTTCTGTACTAATTACATTAACCTCGGTCCAGTTGCAATACTGGGAAAATAGTGTAAAGCTTTTTGAACATGCCATTGAGGTGACTCTCAAAAAATATCCCAGTTTTGTTGGTATATACAATAATCTTGGTGTCGTTCTAAATGAGCAAATGAAGTTTGAAGAGGCTATGGCCCATCTTAAAAATGCGGTCAAACTTCAACCTGCCTATTCCGAAGCACATAATAATCTTGGCAATTCCCTAAGTGGATTGAATCGTTTTCAAGAAGCTAATATTTCCTATAAAGAAGCTATAAGACTTAAACCTGATTATCCCGAAGCACACAACAATTTTGCTAATTCTCTAAGTAAAAAGCGTGAGAATTTAGAGGAGGCTATTTTTCACTATAAGAAAGCTATTCAACTCAAACCAGAATTTTACGAAGCGCATTTCAATTTAGGAGTAACCTTAAATAAATGGAATGATTCCGATCAGGCCATTGGTCACCTACAAGAAGCGATTAGACTTGAACCGAATTTATCTGAACCACATTTAGTCCTTGGAAATATTTTTAGCCAGAAAAAAAAATTTAAAACGGCTACAGATCACCTCGAAACTGTCATCAAAATGGACCCAAATAATGCCATCGCCCATAACAGTCTTGGAAGTGCTTTAGGAGAACAAGGGAATTTTAAGCAAGCCATTAAGCACTTTAATACCTCAGTAAAAATTAACCCCCACTATGTAGAGGCCCACCAAAATCTTGGTACAGCATTATCAATCCTCGGGCAGTCTGATAAATCAGTTGATCATTTTAAAATTGCGAAAGAACTTGCGGTTAATGAAAAATTAAAACAATGAATCATAAAAACTTTTTGGAAAATCAGCCAGGGGAGGGGATATTTTTACGGCACTGGGATCTAATCTCTTTATTCGTTATCCTGTTAACCATAACAAAACTAAGATTCCCTTTTCTGGAAATTCCTCTCGAACGTGATGAGGGTGCCTATGCCTATATGGCTCAATTACTTTTAGAGGGAGTCCTTCCTTACACTCAAGCATACTCGCTTTACTTTCCGGGTGCCTTTATAATCTACGTATTGACTTTTCTTATCCTCGGGCCAACTATTTTTGCAATTCACTTTTGCTTGCTGATCGCTAATTTAATCACCATTATTATTATTTTTTTGATTGGTAAAAAACTTTTTTATTCTTTAGCAGGGGTCGTCTCTGGAGCAACCTTCGGTTTACAGGGAAGAATAAAAAAATAGGGCCAACCACACAAGGCGGTTGACCCTATAATAACTTAGTTGATACTTTCTAGTTGATACCTCGTCCTGTACCCGAGGTATTTTTTGCTACACTTTCTACCCCCGTAGCATCAAAAAGAGGGGCATTCTTTGTCCCCCCGCTCACAGACGAATCATGCATATCTCCGACAAACTCGAGGGCAAAACCGGCACCATTCGATGTCTTGTAAACCACACCCCACATAGAAAGCTGACTGATGTTATCGAATCTTTGTACACTTCCGCTAGTATAGGCACCCGGACGACTCCCTGTACCAGTACCAAAAGCCGGATGCGTACCTACTCCCCATACCTTGATATTGCCAAACTGGCTGGCATCTGACGTAGTGATTATATGCGTCAGGGTATCGGTGAATGAGGAATTACTAACGTTAATGGTGGCATGACTCTGATTAACAACAAAAACCCGGTGAGTCTCACCAGCTGAAACCGTAAACACGGCGGCCCTTCCAGCTTCGGTATTCGGGACCGTGGTCATATTCATCGCTTCAACAACCACCCCGATTGAAGTATGAGCTGTAGCAAGAGACGGATGGCTGATACCAATAAAGGTATAAGTGTCATCAGCTACCACCTGCGCATAAGGTGCGATGGCGATACGATTATTCCAATTAGGACCAATCCCACAATTACCATCATCATTAGTCGCAAGCATAAGCGAGCTCTCACATGGAGCCCCAGTGACTGTAGACGCAGCTTGAGCGGTCTGGGCGGTCATTATTCCAAACCCAAGCATAACAAGCATTAAAAATAAATTTAACTTTTTCATCAATTATTCTCCCTAATATATCTTTAAGCCAATCTCTTGGCATAAATTTAAATGATAAAACATAGACTAATGAAGGTTGACACCTGAAGCCCCAATGCTAGTCGCCGACTGGTGGTACAGATAACCAGATGGCAGTGAGGTACTATCATTCATGTCACCGATAAATTCCATGGCAAAACCAGTAGTGTTCGCTTCGACGATGATTGAACCCCAGTAGGCAAGCATGGTTGTATCTCTGAAACCCCCGCCTATGTCCGCGCTCTGGCGCGGTTTTGAACCGACGTATTTCAACTCGGGATGAGACGTTTGCGGGTTGATACGAAGATGCCCGTATGTATAATTCGTGGTACCAGATAAAAAAACCGCCGACGAGATATTCGTTGAGTTAATGGTAGAGTGGTTCGTCGGGACAATAAACACACGCTGGGTAGCCCCGGCAGAAATGGTGAAACTTTCAGCAGTGTCGTACGCGGTTCCGGCACTAGTGATAGCGTTGATGGTAACACCGATTTGTGAAGCCATACCCGAAAGCGATGAGTGGGAAACCGCGATGAAGGTATAAGAAACCCCACCCTCGACCTGCCAATATGGAGAAACGACCATATAACTGTTGGCATATTTCCCGTCACCATCACTAAAATCTCTACTTGCATTATCGCTGGCGGCATTAGCTCCAAAAGCATTGCCTACCAAAAGAGCAAGAAATGCAGTCATAACGATACCGATTAAATATCGCTTTAAGTGATTGATTTTCATTGTTTTCTACTCCTGTATATTCAAATTGATATATTCAAGTGAATTAAAATTTATAAAAAACGGTATTCGTTTTGACCGACCGTCACGGTTTCTCTCACCACCCCCTTTTCTGATTAAAAAAACGTTAATATTAAACAGTAATCGTTATTTTTTCCCTTAAAAACATTGTAATTGATCAACCAACATCCCTAAACGGCATTACCATTTAAGGGGCGTCATGCAAAAACCAATGCTTCAGCTATAAAATAACACTAGTCAGCTATCCTATCGGTTGATAAAGCCAATACCTTAAAAAAAATTAACGGTTTTTATGTTTTAGGGCATCTATTTTATCTCTTATTTTTTTAAAAATTTTAATACTTTTCAAATGATTTAGAGAGTCCAACCTTCACCGATATCTATCTCATTGAATTTTATAGATTTATATTATTTGTTAACGTTTTTATCGGTTGCCTATAGCATCGGTGCGCGATCTGTCTGATATCTTCATATATTCTTAAAATTAACGTAGCCCAGACACTATGATTCAGACATCGCGGGTTAGCAAAATGGCCCCTCCAAATCATATGGAAGAACCTACGCTACCATCCGAATAATATTGGGTTGATTCTTATCTTTAAAGATTATTTGGCTTCGTAATTAATGAAATATCAATTAGTATTGATAGAATAGATTCTGTATAGTATTGATAAAATAGATATTATCTAGTATTGATAAAATAGACACCATCTCATGATTGTAAAATTCTAAGAATACCCAAATAGAGTGGGGGTTAGGTGGTTGCAAATATTTAAGCCTGCCATCGATCAGGTCAGCCGGTTAAATATTTTTAAAATTGGGAAAACCGGCCAGATTGTTTATAATCCAGCGACTGAACAGTGTGGTTCTTTTTAAAGTTCGTCGATTAGAATGTGGGTCCAACGAAACCATACTTAAGTTGGGATCACTCCAATCTAAAAATCAAGTTTTCTCAAAGATTCTGAAACTCTCAGGCCTGACTCATACTTCAACCAATGCCTTAAAATATATCTGAACTTTTTTAATGCGGAAACAACTATGGCAGAAGATTTTGGTTCTTATTTAAAATCTGAACGTGAACTCCGGGGTGTCACCCTGGAAGAATTGAATTCAAAAACCAGGATCCCCGTCCGTTATCTACTGGCGCTGGAAAACAACCAGTTTGAGGAACTACCCGAAGAGGTGTTTATAAAAGGGTACATTCAATCTATTTCTAAAGTCATTGGGGCTCAAGAGGATGATGTGCTCTCTACCTACATGGACATAAAGAACACTGCTCCTTCCATAAACACCAATAATCCAAGCACCTTAAATCAAAAACATTCCACGCTCGACCCAAAATTTATTTTTGTACTGAGCCTTACCGTTTTATTTTTATCGGGGGTCGCATGGGGTATAAATATTCTAATTCACAAGTTCAATAAGGATTCAACAGAATCTATCTCCGCACTGTCTAAGCAAAAACAAGACAAGATGATAGAAGAACCTGTAAATAATTTATCTTCCGAAAATGCTAAGACCAACGATACATCGACCACCTTGACTATATCCGAATTACCTTCCACAACCTCGACACTCGGTTCCAAGGTACCTATTGAAGAACCACCTAATAATCTTTTCACAAAACCTGTTGGTGATCTGAAGAATTTATCCGCAACAGTGAATAATGAGGACCCCGAAGAAGAACTTAACCAAAGTGTACTCATTGATATAGCAGGTAAAGAAAATATAAGCGATGCTTCCGCCCCACCTAAGGAAAGTAATATACCGTTGAAGTTACGTGTCAAAATCAAGGGTAACGTCTGGTTTAATATAATGGTGGATGATTCTCCAGTCGAGACCTTTGTGCTCACAAAAGGATCTGAAAAAATATTTTATGGGAAAAAACAATACCTCATAAACGCTGGCGATAAAAATTTAATCGACCTGACACTCAATGATACGGCAATTAATTTTCCGAATGGAAACAAAGAAGATCTCGTCACAAATTTTACCATCAACGCACAACTCGTTGAGTAAGTTCTGTCAGCACCAGGTTAACCAGTTCACCTGTATTAAATAGTTATTCTTTCAATTATAAAGAAATTATTGTATGAAGCAAGACATGTCATAACGCTTAATTTCATCTATAAAAATTTTTCATGAACGAAGCATCCGGGCCTACTAAACTCAAAGGAGCCAAGCAAATTGCTTACTGTACCTGCATGCAATCAGCTCACTGGCCTCATTGTGATGCTACCCACCATACCGCTGGTGGTAGTGGGCCGAAAATTATTGAACTAGATAAAGATAAAACCTATCTGTTATGTAGATGCTTCAAAAGCAAAAATAAACCTTTCTGCGATGGTTCCCACCTAAATACCAAACCTGATCGTTGATCCCGCCTGTCCAATTCATTGCACGGCCATTCAATTTAAAGAAGCCTGTAATGAACTCAATCCCTAAGATTGTGTCTTTCTGCTGGGTTCGATATTTTATCCTGATCTTATATCTTCTTATATTGAACGGATGTTTTTTACTGATAACTCAAACTAAGGATGAAATGGTTCTCATCCCCGAGGGGGTATTTACCATGGGATACAATATTGACAATAAAAAAGAGTGGGGCGATACCGATGAAGAGCCAGTTCATAAAGTATTTTTGAAATCATACTATATCGATCGGTATGAGGTGAGCGCCTCTCAATTTTCAAATTTTTTAAACCAACATCAAAAACAATCATCACTCTATTTTCAACCTGGTTTGGGAGTCACTATCGAAAAGGTTGGCAGCCAATTTCGTCCACGAGCAGGTCTCGACAATTACCCTGTCAATCGTGTCTCCTGGTTCGGTGCCGATGCCTATTGCCGATGGGTCAATAAACGCTTGCCTACCGAAGCGGAGTGGGAAAAAGCCTCGCGGGGATCCGATAGTAGAGTTTTCCCTTGGGGTGATGAATTCCCAACCAATGAACGTGTGACCTTCCGAAGAAAATTTAATCTGCTTGGATTTAATGCTCTAGAAAAAATTGATTCAATGCCTGCCGGACGATCACCCTACGGAATTCATCATATGGCAGGCAATGTGTGGGAGTGGGTTAATGACTGGTACGGGGATATTTATTACGAGGACTCACCCTATGCCAATCCAAAAGGTCCTGACTCGGGAACAAGTAAGGTTTTACGCGGTGGTAATTGGTATTACAAAGCTTATTACATGCGAACTACGTACCGATTTAACGATAAACCGGATGCATTTAAAAATTGGCAGGGGTTTCGGTGTGCCAAAGATCTGATCTATTAATCTGGGTTTATTATTTTAGAATTTTTTTTATCGCCCACTCCACATTAATTTTTTTATTGCAGTATTTAAAAATCGCCTCGCTCAAGGGCATCAGTGAACAGTGTTCCGTTAATATTCCAGCCTCACTGCTGTTGATGATCGTGGTTGGACCGGGACGCTTCCAGGTCGTGAAAGCCCAATCAAACCACTGCTTCGATACCGACATAGATTTTAATGTGGGTAGGGAACGACCATTGACATCTGTTTCGTAAACTATATTTTCCCGTTGTTTTTCAATCGTATCACTCAGACCTATATTTTCATCTTCGCTGTCTCGACTATGAGTTTTCTTTTTAGGATACGATAAGTCCTGCCCTGTAAAAATAATGGGATTCGCTCCCGATTGGAATGCCAAGTCGTAACCAATGGACAGCACACTCCCACCTGGTGTCAAACGGCCAATCGCTGGTATTTGATTTGCGATTTCTACTAAAACGGGTATATCCGGGGCGTGTTTATGAAAAAAAATTACATTGCCTTCCCATAGATCTAGAACACGTGGATGTATTATAGAAGGGGCTATCAGGGTCATTCCCCGATGGGAAACACCTTGGAAAAACTTTGCTACTTCTTCCTGCGGATCCAAGCTTATCACCATCGAGGGTAGTATTCCCTGCAACAGTAAAGGCTTTAAAGAAGCATCGCTGGCCAGGATCATTGAGTGGCCCTGTGCGCGACCAAGCAAATTGATATTCTTGTCTAAAGACGGACCCGCTCCGACTATGATAGCGGGAACCTCTTTGAACTTTCGGGCCAAAGCAATAACCCCTGGATTTTTTTGAATCGCGTTTCGATTCGCTTGAAAATTTTGTTTCCAGAGGTCGTTAAAGCGAAGGCTGGTAGCGGATTTAACTTCCTGGATATGCCGTTCTTCGTTCATTAAAAATAATGTAACAAAAACCTCTAATTCAATCTACCTTCAAGATAGTGAACCATAAAAAAACCCGGGCCGAAGCCCGGGTTAAAAAATTACTATTAAATATAATAATTAACGTACAAGGTTAACTGACTCAGAAAGTAAATCGTCAGTTGTAGTAATAAGTCTTGCACTTGCCTGATAGGCTTGTTGTGTTTTGATCATCGTAACAAATGCCTGAGCAATATCTACATTAGAAAGTTCAAGCGATTCACCAAGAATTTTACCAAGCCCACCAGTATCAGGAACACCAATGGTTGGTTGTCCAGATTCTTGAGATTCCGTGTATTTATTATTACCGGAACGGTTCAGTCCTGAAGGAGATAAAAAATCCGCCATTGCAATTCTGTTTAAAAGTTCGGTTTGTCCATTATTAAACAAACCCGTGATATCGCCCAAACTAGTCACTGACAGTCCAAGCAATGTACCCGTGGCATATCCGTCTTGAACAAGCGAATTATTATTAGAAGCCGCGGCGAACCCGGTCAGTTTCCCGTGAGTCGTCCCGACTGCGTCTACAAGATCCCAATTCAAGCTCATCTCGTTTGCCGGGGTAGTAGCATCATCAAAGTTTAATGTAAATGTATGGTCTGCAGCGGTTTCACCATCCACCAAGCTCAGTTGGCCTGTGGTATCAAAAGTAACCGTTCCCGTCGCGCCAGCAGTAATGGTTCCCTCAGAAGGAATGGCTGAATAACTCCACTGGTTGGCTGATGAAACTTTAGTGAAGGTGATATTTAGGGTGACTATTGAACCAACAGAGTTATAAAGTGTAACAGGAGTAATAAAAGTTGAGGTTGCTGTTGATGCTGCGTTTAATTGCGTACCTGAATTGAAATAGGTGCTTGCGTTTGGAGTCGACTGGACACCTGCCAGATCAATATCGTCCATAGTGGTTGATATTACACCGGCGGTATAATCAAATCCTTTTAAAATTTCTCCTGTCATGCTTTGTACCAGGCCCAACTCATTAAGACGGAACTGACCGTTTCGAGTAAAATATTGATCGGTATCACCATATGTACTCGTTATAAAAAAACCGTTTCCATCAATAGCGAGGTCCAAAGCATTGGGAGAGTGCTCAATCGCACCTTGGTCCCATACTTGAAGCACTCCGCTTAATTGCGAACCACCACCCAATTGACTGGTAACCGCACCATTATGCAAGACCGTGCTGAAAATATCCCCGAATACTGGGGCACTTCCCTTAAAACCAACGGTGTTCACATTGGCAATGTTATCACCAATGATTTCCATAGCTTTCGATTGTCCGGACAGACCTGATACTCCGGTAAAAAGTGTGCTGATAAGTGACATTAGACTTCTCCTCTTTCTTTTATTGATTTATGCTGACTCGTTTGATTGCACTAATAGGTAATTCTTTTCCGTTTACGATGGCATACGTTTCGTCCTTTCCAAATACAACGTCACTGACTAGACCAGAGGAAAATGTATCCACCCCAATTGGCGCGCCGGCTTGATTGTCAGCCTTCACAGTATAAGAATAGGTGCCTGTAGGAAGTGAATTCCCGAATTTATCGAATCCATCCCAAGATGCCGTATTTTTTCCTTGTGTTTGACTACCAAGTTTTACTGTATCGATCTGACTACCTGCGATATCAAAAATGTCAATTCGAACCGATTCGGCATCGCTAGCTAAGGAATAGCTAAGAGTCTCCGAAGAATTTGCAGAATGATTGAAAGCGTTGCCATATGACTCTACGGTTTTACCAATGAGATTTAGTGATGACGTGTTTTGTGAAGCTGTCAGAAGTTTCTGAAGGATTTCAAGGTTTGAGTTCACGTTAGTCATTTGTTCTAATCCGCTGAACTGGGCAAGTTGCGCACTGAAATCCTGTGCGCCCATTGGATCAAGAGGATCCTGCGCTGACAACTGCGCTATGAGCAACTTGAGAAAATCATCTTTCCCCAATACACCATCATCAGCCATTTTCGTTACTGTTTTACTGTTATCTATCGACGTAACTCCTGGAATCATTTCCATTTTTTAATCTCCTAAAATAAGCAATGCGCTTATGCAATCACGCTGACTGTTTGAGAAATATCATCAAATATAAAAGATGTTTGTCTGGTAGACTCTTGATCGGCTTCTATCTCCAGACCCTCTGGATTTATATAATCAAAATCATTTGTATCAGGTTGACCGGAATGATCCTGTTGTTGAGAAAATTCTGGATTGCTGTCCCCGCCTACAAAAACTGAAAAACCATCCAGCTTGAGTCCCTGGCTTAGCATAGAATCCCTGAGTTGTGACAAATTACTTTCAATGACTTGCTTTACCGCTTGGTTTTCAGCAATGATTACAGTTCGTACGCCATCACCTGATGTGATGATGTTCATACGGACTCTTCCCAAGGATGGAGGATCGAGCTGAATTTTTACTTCACTTTGCGAACCGTTGGAGCGAATCGATAATCTATTTATAATTTGGTCTATTACTCTGCTTTCGATGGGTGCCTTGTAAATTGTATTTTCAGAAATAGCTGCCTTTGTATTCAAAATACTCTTGTTGTTACCCCCGCCTGACACGTTGTTCAATACTTGAACTTCCCCATTGGCTTTAATTGCTTCCAAGCTTTTGCTTTTTGTCGCATCCAAGTTCGCATCAGCGTATTTCATGCCGATGGTACTCTGAGAGATCGTTTTTTCTTGCCTTGTATTTTTTGATTCGGCCTTAAGATTATCCCCTGTTGACGATACCTTTTCATCTCCCTTGGAAGCACCTTCATCACGGTGTTTATTTCCATCTGGATTGAACTTATTTTTAATTTCTGATTTTTTTATCGTAGTTTCCTCTTTCTTTTTTGTCCCAGTTTCTATTTTAACTAAGTCTTTAGAAGCTTGGCCGACAACTTCAGGTTTTGTCGTTTTGTCTACGGCACTGAAATCCTGTTTAGCTAATTTGCCATTCAAATTTGATCTATTATTTTGTTGTGATTCAAATTTTTGTATGAAATTTTTTGCTTCCTTGTCAGTAAAGCCAGCCTGCTTTAATAAGTCATTTATTAATCCTTTTCTATTTTCTAGTTGAGAAAATGAATTTTCATCCATGCTGTTGGTGGATAGGTAATCTTGGAATGAAAAATCTTTGAGTTTTGAATTTTGCGCTGTTAAAGATTGTAATAAAGCTCCAACATCCAACCCGGAATCATTATTAAAAATTTCAAGTAGAGTTTCCATGGTTTGCACATCAAAACCCAATTCCTTTAAATAATCCATAGCTTCTTGAAAGTTGTCAACCGAAGCAAGTTCCTGAGGAGCAATATTTTCTGACTCTGTGGAATTGGACTCTGTTTCACTCAAAGATTCTTGTGTGGTATTTTGATCTATTTCCTTTGAGTTGGTTTGATCTATTGGTTGGCCTTCCCTCGGCTTAGATTTTTCTATTGGTTTTTTATCAGATGGTTTTTGAGAAGGAGAATGATCCTGTCTATCTGTTGCCGGTTTGTTATTTTCATTCGCAGGCGAAACCCTATGACTCGCGTCATCCATAATTCTCTGGAACCCATCATCTTCTCTAACGTCATGCCTCTGAGGAGTCACCACTTGTTCGACAGGTGCCTGCGGAGTGAAAAATGCTAAAATATCTAGTTGGGCCACGATGAATACCTTTTACTTTCAAGTTAAAAAATGATTAACCCTATTACATGCTTCTAACAGGATTTACTTACTTTGAGCAAAAGGTATGCCAAATTATAAAAATATATTTTAATCTTTTAGATATAAGGTATTACAGACATTTGAGTGGATGGGCATCAAATAAAGACCTCGGCAAGATTTTCCTAAATAGAGGCAATCTTAATCTAATTTAAGAAAATAATAATTGCATTGTATTTAAATTGTTAATCATATTTTTTCATTATTTTTGTATCACTTTGGATATTGATAAGCCTAGTTATCCATGCGAGTTGTATATTGTTCAAGTTTGTTTGTTATAATTTTAATATGTATATTTTAAATATAATTATTTTTAGTTTCGCTTTTTTTATTTCTATTGTCATTTGTGCACAATCTCAGGAACTAGATAGGAGTTTGTTTAAACGCTCCAGCATGGTTAGCTTAGAGATAGCAAAAAAAGAAATTAAGCAAGTCTATCTAGATAGTGGTCAGACCAAGACTCTACATTGTGGATGTTTTTTTGATAAACAAAAACAGGTCTACCCAAACTCATGTGATATTACTCCTTCAAAACATCCTATCAATGGCAAGAAAATTATTTTGAAATGGGTACATGTTATGCCTTTATTCGCTTTTGCAGGTTCTATGAATTGTTGGAATCATTTGATTTGTACCAAATCAGATGGTTCGATGTTTAAAGGAGCAAACTGTTGCGGTTCCATTTCCCCTAAATTCAAATCTATGGAATCTGATATGCACAATTTGATTCCCTCCTTTGATTGGACTACAGGAACTGAAAAAAGTCCTATTGAACCTGTTCCTTTTGGCGGAATGGGGGAATACAAGGTGTGTACCAATGGAGGTGTTATCCCGAATAATCCTACTGGCAAAGCTCGAGGTAATCTAGCCCGAGCTTATTTTTACATGTCTTTCCTATATAGAATTCAGATTCAGAATACGTTGGAAGAAAATCTTAGAGCGTGGCATTTTGAAGACCCCCCAGATAAGACGGAGGAGATAAGGAACTCTTTAATTGAACAGGTCCAGGGTAATCGTAATCCTTTTATTGATCATCCGGAAATTGTCGAGCGCGTGAGAGATTTTTGATTTAACCTCTAAATTTAGTTTTTTTATTACTTTAAGGAGTATCAGTAAAAATACTGATGCCTCCTTATCCCATTGATATAACTG
>AQTY01000030.1 GCA_000372225.1 Candidatus Nitromaritima sp. SCGC AAA288-L16
TGGCGGGTGTTTTTGTTTTACCGGAATCCTTCTTTGCTTTACTGAAAAAAAATAAGCATTCCATGGAAAAAGCCTTGAAAATGATGGTCAAAGAGGGTGAATTGATGGCCTCCATGTGGGAAAGCGAGTGGCTCGATATTGTCTATCCTTGGGAAATTTTACAGGCAAATAAAATTATTCTCGATTCATGGAACGAGTCTTCTATAGCCAAATCAGCTGTTATGGAGTCCAATGTAACAATACAGGGTGTGGTCAATATTGAAGAAAATGTTGTTATTAAAGCTGGGGCTGTATTGGAAGGTCCGTGTTCAATAGGCAAAGGAAGTTACATTGGAAATAATTCCTTGATTCGAAGTTATACCTCGATTGGTAGTAACTGTTCCGTTGGCTATGGCGTGGAGCTTAAAAACTGCGTGGTACTCGATAAATCAGGAATTGGAAGATTGTCATTTGTAGGTGATAGTGTCATTGGTGAAAAGGTCGATATAGGTGCTGGTTGTATGACTGTAAATAGAAATACAAATTGGGAAAAAATACAGGTGAAAAATGGGAAAACTAACTTATCCACGAATATGAAAAAATTAGGGGCGTTTGTTGGTGATGGTGTGGTTATAGGTGCCGGGAATACTATCCAACCCGGAACCGTAGTTTTGCCTGGGAAAAATATTCCTGCTTGTTATACAATTACAAATAAAACTTAACTAAATATTTGATATGTGTGGAATCAATGGAGTTGTAGGGCTGAATAATATTTCAGAAGTTTTGTTTCAGGGGATTCGAAACTTAGAGTATCGAGGGTATGATTCCTGTGGCGTTGCCTTGATGAATCAAAGGGACCTTATGGTACGGAAGAATACTGGGGGAGTAGAAGAGTTTTTTCGTAAAGGGAACATTCTTTCCGCAAAAGGAAAAACAGGGATTGCTCATACCCGTTGGGCTACGCATGGCACGGTAACACAAGATAATACTCATCCATTTACATCTTGCGACGAAACATTTGCTTTAGTTCATAATGGGATTATCTCAAATTATCGTTTTCTTAGAGACGGCTTGATAGGCGAAGGACATATATTTCGTTCTGAAACAGATACGGAAGTGATTCCCCATTTATTGGAAAAATATTATAAAAAACACAAGAGTGTTGAGAAAGCATTAGTTAAGACATTAAATATTCTAGAGGGAACTTTTGCCATAGCTATGATTTCTACCTACCAGCCAGATCAAATTTTTTGCGCTAGAAGGGAATCACCGCTGATGCTTGGGATTGGCGATGAATTAAAATTTGTTGGGTCAGATTTTAACGCGTTCATCGATTATACGAAAAACGCTGTCATTATAGAAGATGATGAATATGCCATTTTATCGAGAGATTCCTATGTCGTGAAAAATTTTTTAACTCAAGAGGAAATCGTTAAACCTATTACAAAAATAGAGTGGGATAGCGAAACTGCAAAAAAAGGTGGCTATCCGCATTATATGCTCAAAGAAATTTATGAACAACCACAGACTATTAATACTGCTTTGGAACTTAACTCCAATTTAATGGATGAAGTGGTTGACATGATTGATAAAAGCGACAATACATATTTTGTTGGAGTGGGAACTACATTTTATGTGGCAAAATTTTCAGAGTATTTGTTTTCCTCCCTTACGGATCGGTTTATCCCTGCAATCAGTTCAGATGAATTTGTCTCGCTCGCTAAAGTTGATAGCAAAAGTCTCGTGCTGACTCTTTCCCAGTCAGGTGAAACTTTTGATACTATCCGTGCTCTAAAGTTTGCAAAGTCTAAAGGGGCTAAGACTGCAGCGATTATTAATGTTATGGGGTCTTCTATTTCTCGATTGGTTGACAAGGTTATTCTTCAAGGCTCCGGTCCCGAAATTTGTGTTATCAGTACCAAGGCGGCATTTGCGCAGATGATCACCTTAACTATTTTAGCTTTAAAATTAAGCCTAAAGAAAAAGAAAATAAAGCGAAGAGAATACGATGCGTCTATAACTGCTCTTCGTGAATTGCCTGAAGTTATCCAGAATGTATTAAATGAACGGTCAGGCTTTATACATCGTATAGCGAACAATTACTCTAAGGTGAAAAACTGGCTTTATCTTGGCCGAGGAATATATTACCCAATTGCGCTGGAGTCGGCTCTTAAGATGAAAGAGGTCGCTTATGTACATGCAGAGGGAATGCCTGGCGGATTTTTAAAACACGGGACTTTGGCAATGATTGATCAGGATGTAAATTCCATTGTATTCATTCCTCCACGCTCTGACAAAGAACTATATGACTCAACAATTCACAGTATTGAAGAAATTCGTGCTAGATCCGGGTTTGTTCTGGGTGTCCACTTTGATGAGGGTAGTAAGAACAAGGATTTGTTTAGTGAAGAAATTATCCTCCCCAATGTAAAACCTATTGTTGCACCTTTCGTCCAGCTTGTGATTGGTCAATTGTTAGCTTATTTTACGGCTATTTCTCTCAAGCGTAATATCGACAAACCAAGATCGTTGGCCAAGTCTGTAACTGTCGGTTAATTCATCTCATATACTTATTCATTCACTCCAGTTCTAATTTTTTGTTCAATTAAATTGTTGCCATCTCTTTCATTGGTCTGCTAGAGTGCTGACTCTTATTTTCTCCTTCGCCATTTTATAATTTCATGAAAACTGCAACTAGCACCGCTTTAACAGTGGCTGGATTTGATCCAAGTGGAGGTGCGGGACTCCAAGCAGATTTGAAAACATTCTCAGCGTTTGGAGTCAGTGGAAAATCGGTTGCGACTTCCATAACCATACAAAATACAGTAGGTGTTGAGGCTGTTCATGATATTTCACCAGAAGTAGTTGAGCAACAACTAAGAGCCATTTTAAAGGATGGAAAGCCCGGTGCTGTTAAAACAGGGATGTTAGGAAACGAATTAATAGTCGAAACAGTGGTTCGTATATTGCGCCGTTACCGAGTTAAAAAAATTGTTGTCGATCCTGTCATATATTCTTCGTCAGGGAAATCATTGTTATCAGAGCCGGGAATTCAAGTGATGAAGAAGGAACTTTTGCCTGTTACTTTCTTGTTAACACCTAATTTAAATGAAACTGAGATTTTGTCAGGAGTGAAGATTAGACAACCGTCTGACAGAATTCGGGCAGCCAGGGTTTTGATAAAAATGGGTGTTAAAAATATCCTTATTAAGGGTGGGCATTTAAAAGGTGAGCCCCAGGATTTTTTCTTTGATGGAAAGCTCTCTCTTTGTCTGAATGCAGATCGTGTGACTGGCGTCAATGTTCATGGGACAGGTTGCACTTTAGCATCGGCCATCACGGCAGGTTTGGCAAAGGGTAAGGGTATCGTTGCAGCAGTGAAAGAAGCAAAAGAATTTATCGGTCTTGCAATTATGGGGGCTATTAAATCCGGGAAAGGTGCACCGCAAGTCGAACCTCTGGCCAGCCTCTATCAGGATTCCGAGCGCTATGATATGTCTCAACGTGTTTTTCGAGCTGTTGAAGTATTGAAGGATCACTGTATTGGTGGATTGATTCCAGAGGTTCAATCCAACATTGGTTTTGGGCTAGAGAATGCACGTACAGTAGATGATGTCATTGGGTTTCCTGCTCGCATTGTTAAGTGCGGAAAGAATATTGTAATACCCTCGCCGCCAATTTTTGGAGGCTCTCGTCACGTTGCTGATATTGTTTTGACTGTTATGCAATTTGACCCTTCTAAACGAGCAGTAATGAATATAAAATATAATTCTGATTTAATTAAGGTGTGTAAGAGTTTAAAGTTCACTCTGGCTTCCTTTGATCGTGCTATGGAGCCAAAAAAAATCAGAACACTTGAAGGGTCATCTTTGGAATGGGGTACGGCTTCTTCCATTCGGAAATGCAGTTTTGTTCCAGATATTATTTTTGACAAAGGTGATATGCGAAAAGAAGAGATGATTCGAGTGATTGCGGAAGATATAGAAAGCCTCGTGGATAAAATATTAAAAATCCATCGACGTTACTCGAAAATCTTGGCATGAAAATTAAAGTTGTGATTTGTCTATCAGGATTTCAGATCTTTCTTTGAGGTTTCCCATCCACTCCTGAAAAGCAGAGTTTCCTTTTTCTAGTTTGAGTTTTGTTTTTAATTCTTTTAAAGCTTCTATCTCGGGGGCATTCGCTTTCTGTCGATCCTGAAGTCGAATCAGGTAATAGTTTTCTCTTACAAGAGTCCACCCAGATTTTCTGTTATCCAACTCAAACGCTTTGGTTTTTACCTTTTCAAGGTTACCAATTCCCGGAATAGAATCGGACCGGTTAAAGAATGGAGTGTGCTTCAGACCTAGTCCAAGTTTCTTGGCAGCGGATTCAAGGTCGATTGTCCCATTGGTAATATTTTTAGCAAGTGACTCGGATTTTGTTGTTGAAAAGGTGTGATCTTTTTCTTCTTGAGATTTTGATCGGGCTAATTGTTCAACATCATTAAGTTCTGGGATATATGGTTTTTCTCGGTTCACTACCTTCATTACAAAAGCGGATTCCAATGTGACTACCGGTTCCCCGACTTTGTTGTCTTCCAGTAAGAATGCCTGGTTGAAGAACTCGGGATTACTTCCAATATTTGGATCAACATGATCCTCTTTAGAGATAAATGGGGTGGTTTGTGTGGATAGGTTATTCTCTTGGGCGGCACGCATCAAGTCTTGGTCATCCTTGGCAGAGCGATAAACGTGTTTAACGACGCGTCTCATTTTCTGGCGAGTTTTGTTTTCTTTAAGTTTTTTTATTATTTCTTCCTTTACTTCTTCTAACGGTTTGATTCTTTCCGGGGTCACTTTATTAAGTTGAATAATGTGGAAGCCGAAAGACGTTTTTATAGGTTTGCTGGTTTCCTTTGGGTTAAGCTTTTTTAATGCATTTTCAAACTCGGTAACCATCATTCCTTCTGGAAACTCACCAAGGCTTCCTCCATTGTCCCTAGAATTAGGGTCATCGGAATATTTTTTTGCCAATTCACTAAAACTCGCTCCATTTAGAATTTTTTTCAAAATGCCATCTGCTTTATCTTTTGCCAGCTCTTCTGCTTTTTTTGTAGATTCTTCTGAGTTGTTGACACCCGTTTCAGGTCGAATGAGGATATGAGCAGCATTATACATTTTTCGGACCCTGAAGTCCGCTATTTTAGTATTATAATAATCTTCTATATCTTCACTCTGGATGTCTATCAGGCTCTCATAATCCTTTGGGGTAGTTTTTATATATTGGACCTTAATTTTTTCCGGGATTTCAAAACGCCCTTTATTTTTTTCGTAGAAAGATTTTATTTCTTTCCGGCTAACTTTTTCTTCTGATTTGAAGTGATTACTTGGAATTATTATGTAGTCTAATTTAACTTTTTCATTCGCAAGCATGTATACTTTATTTAGTTCGTTAGATGAAACCTTGACATTGGTTTTGATTAGATTTCTGATTTTTTCAAGGAGAAGTGCTTCACGTTGACTCTCTTCAAACTCGAGAGGAGTCAAGCGTTTGAATTTAAGGTAATTTTGGTAGGCAGTATTGTTAAAGACTTTATTTTTTTGAAAAGCAGCAAGGCTATTTATTTGATTAACAACTTCTGTGTCACTGATTTGAATGTCTAGCTCATTAGCCTTAAGCAGAAGAATTTTTTTTTGAATTAAAGCGTCTAAGGCCTGTGTTTTTAAGTCCAGTTTTTGGATGAGCTCTTCTGAAAACTGACCCTGAAACTGTTTCCTGTAAAAATTTATGAGATTATTGAATGTGCGTTCATATTCAGCTTGACTAATTTTAGACCCGTCGACAGTTGCCACTACTCCCCCTGAGGAGCCAGATGAACCACCCATTCCCCATGAATAGAAAATTGTTCCTATAAAGGCGAAAGCAATAGACCATATAATGGTCTTAATAAGCCATGAGTCGGCGTGTTCTCTAATCACATTAAGCATCAAGCATTCTCCGGAAAAAATCTGATTTAATCTTAGGAGTTGAGCAAGGTCATATTATAGAACCTTCCCTTTATTCGCAACCGTTTTGATTGTTAAGGTTATTGTTCCAAGATAACCTTTAAAGTTGATTTGGCGGTTTGATGAAGAGCCTAGTAGTCAATGCAAATCATTATTTTTATTTGCCTTGCTTTTCTTAATACCCCTTGTTATATAAAATACTTAGGATTCAGGGATTGTGCTTTGATTAGGGATCTAAATTAACTAAGGAGGACGGTTTGTTCTGGCAATTATTTTCGAATGACTTGGCTATTGACTTAGGGACGGCCAATACGCTGATATATGCTGTAGATAGAGGGATAGTTTTGCGTGAGCCTTCAGTGGTCGCATTGAATACCCAAACCAACGAAGTTCAGGCAGTTGGATCCGATGCAAAAGAGATGCTTGGTCGTTCTCCTGGTAATATTGAAGCGATTCGTCCCATGAAAGATGGTGTTATCGCTCACTTTGAAGTGACGGAAAAGATGATCCGTCATTTTATTAAAAAAGTACATAATAATCGTACTACCCTTGTTCGTCCAAGGGTGGTCATCGCTGTCCCGTCTGGGATTACTCAAGTGGAAAGCAGAGCTGTGCGTGATTCTGTTTTATCTGCTGGAGCTCGAGAGGTGTTTCTGATAGAGGAACCTATGGCTGCGGCTATTGGTGTTGACCTTCCGGTTCAAGATCCTTCGGGAAACTTGATTGTTGATATTGGGGGAGGAACCACGGAAGTGGCAGTTATTTCAATGTCGGGCGTTGTATTTAGTAAGTCGGTTCGTGTTGCAGGTGACGAAATGAACGAGGCTATTATAAACTACATAAAGAAAAAGTATAATCTTTTGATAGGCGAGCGTACTTCCGAAGAAGTGAAAATTGAAATTGGTTCAGCTTATCCAATGGGAAAAGCCATGACCATGGAAGTGAAAGGACGTGATCTTGTTGCAGGGATTCCCAAAACACTGTTAATCTCTGATGAAGAAATTCGGGAAGCTCTAGCCGAAACATTTAGTACTATTGTTGAAGCTGTGAAGATTGCTTTGGAGCGCACCCCTCCCGAATTAGCTGCAGATATTGTTGACAAGGGGATCGTGGTCGCAGGAGGTGGGTCTCTTGTCCATGGTTTGGATGCACTTCTGCGAGAAGCGACAGGCTTGCCAATCAGTTTAGCTAATGATGCTTTGTCAGCAGTTGCTTTAGGCTCTGGTAAAGTTCTGAGTGACCCAATTCTTTTAAAGAAAGTTTCTATTTAAATTGTGCCTTACCGGCGATCCCAGAGTAAACACTTCATCAGGTTTTTTGCCGGCATCCTGATGCTTTCTTTGGTCCTTATGACCGTCAACGCTCGGTATGCTAAGGCCAACTTGTTTTTTGAGTCAATAGTCGTTTGGTTCATCTCTCCTTCTCAAAATTTTTTCACAACTGTAACTAATTCTATAACCGATGTGTTGGGCCACTATTTTTTTTTGGTTCGAACATCACATGAGAATGACCGGCTTCATCTCGAATTGGATCACCTGTCAAAGAAAAACAGTGAATTGCTTGAAAGAAATAAGTTTTTAGAAAGATCGGCAAATCTGACTGAGTTTGCAGGTGAAGACGAAAGACCCTTTGTTATTGCTAAAGTTATAGGTTACGACGCAACGCAATGGTCCAAGGTGATTTTTATAAATAGAGGAACAGATCATAAAGTAGAAAAAAATCTGTCTGTAGTGACTGATGCAGGGGTCGTTGGGCACGTTATTCATGCGTCTCTTAAATCATCTAAAGTGTTACTAATTACTGACAGTCGTAGCGCGGTTGATTCGTTATTTCAAGAAACACGTAAATCCGGGATAACTGTAGGAACAGGTGAAGATATATGCGAAATGAAATTTGTTCCCATTTCGGCGAAGGTTAGTGTCGGAGATAAGGTGATCTCTTCAGGGTTAGGTGGTGTGTTTCCAAAAGGGCTGATGGTCGGGACGGTTGTGGATATTGTCAAACAAGATCATGAGTTGTTTCAAGATATCAGAGTCGCCACTAGCGTAGATTTTTCCAACGTGGAAGAGGTCGTTGTTCTTCTTTCTGGTAAGGAGGAGGGGTGATCCATCTAGTTCTTGTAATTGCCTTGGTTTTTTTGCTTTCCATACAAACAACATTTCTTCGAGTGATTTTCCCGGGGAATGTGGTCCCTGATCTGATTCTAATAGTTGCGGTTTATTCAGGTATTCATTTAAAAAAAAATAGGGGTATCTGGTTGGCTGCTTTAATTGGTTTTTTGCAGGATTGCCTTTCTGGGGGTTTGCTGGGAGTCAATTTTTTATCCAAAGGGCTAGTCGGGTTATTTTTTTGTTCCATCAAAGATAAGATAATTGTGCAAGGTATTATTCCGATTGGTTTTTTTATGTTTGCTACTTCTTTGGTGGACGGTATGATTTATTTTGTATCTATGACTAGCTTGATGGGAGGTCATTTCAAAAGCAATTTTTTATTTTCATCTATAATTCTTTTTGGAGTTTGTAATGCTGTGATAGCGCCTTTTTTGTTTTATATCTTAGATAAGATAAGGCAATTGTTGCGTCGTAAATTCCCATCTCAGGTTTTTGAATCGATATGAGTTTCAACCGGTCTTCAACGGGATCTTCCCTTGAATCGTCTTTTTCTGTTCGAAAAAAAATCAAAGTTTATGTTGTTCTTGTTGTCACTTCCTTCTTAGTAATTTTGATGAGGATCTGGTATCTACAGATACTAAAAGGGGAAGATTTTATGGGAAAGTCGGAACAGAATAGGGTTAGAAAAATTTCCTTAGCAGATTACCGAGGTGAAATTAAAGACCGTCTTGGTAATATTATTGCTAATGTTCGACCATCTTTCAGTCTATATGTAACACCTGAAGACGCAGATAATCTTTCGGAATCGTTGGAGTTTCTTTCCGTATTAATAGAGATAAATAAAGACAAGCTAAGGAACGATATTCGTCGGTCTCCCTCATTTAAAAATGTGTTGATAAAACGGGATATTAGCCGTAGAGAAGTCGCTTATATAGAAGAAAATAAGATGTTGCTTCCTGGGGTTCGTATTAAAATTGAACCCATAAGAAATTATGCACACAAGGATTTTGCTTCTCATGTTCTTGGTTACCTAGGCGAAGTTTCTAAGGTTGAGTTAAAGGCTTCGAAATTTGGTCGATATGAACCGGGAGATATGGTGGGTAAAAACGGATTAGAAAAAATATATGAGTCGCAGTTGAGGGGGAAGAAAGGATTTAAGGAGGTCGAGGTGGATGTTTCTGGGAGAGAACTAAAAGCCTTACGAAAACTTTCTCCAAAAACAGGAAATAGTTTGGTTCTGACTTTAGATAGCCGAGTGCAGGGTAAACTTGAAACGTTAATGGACGAAGTTTTAGGAAAAAATGCTGTTGAGGGTTCTGCTGTAGTGATGAAAGTGCAGTCTGGAGAAATTATTGCCATGGTGAGCAAGCCCTCCTTTGATCCAAACTCTTTTGCCACCGGAATATCTAGAAAAAAATGGAATAGCTTGGTGATTGATGAGAAAAATCCTCTTCAAAATAGAACGATCGATGGTCAGTACCCTCCAGCGTCTACCTATAAGGTGGTTACGGCGTATGCCGCTCTTTCAGAAAAAATAATCAAACCAGAAAGTACTATTTTTTGTCCGGGGCATTTTCGTTTAGGGAAAAGGGACTATCGGTGCTGGAAAAAAAGGGGTCACGGTAATATGAATTTACATGATGCCTTGGTTCAATCATGCGATGTTTATTTTTATACACTTGGTCATCGATTAGGGATAAATAATTTAGCAAAATATGCCACTAAACTTGGTCTGGGGGAAGTTACAGGAATTGAGTTAAAAGGAGAGAAATCAGGGTTGGTTCCATCTAAACAGTGGAAGAAAAAAATCAAGAATGAGCCTTGGTATCCTGGCGAAACTATTTCGGCTTCTATAGGTCAGGGATATAACCTTGTTACACCTCTGCAGAGTGCAAGGATGATTTCAACTATTGCAAGTGGCGGTCTTTTGGTCCGTCCTTACTTGATTAAAAAAATTGAGGATTCTGATGGTAAGCTGATTCAGGAGTTTTCCCCTGAAGTCATAAAAAATATAGAAATTGACCCTGAGGTATTAAAGCATCTTAAAGAAGGACTTCGAGGGGTTGTTTATGAGGCTCACGGAACTGGGCACCGAGCCAGGCTCAAAAATGTTATAGTTTCTGGGAAAACGGGGACGGCTCAGGTTGTGGGAATGAAACCTTCTGATGAAATTGATCCAGAAGAAGAAATTCCCTATTCATTTCGAGATCACGCCTGGTTTGTTGCCTTTGCTCCGTATGAGAAACCTGAGGTGGCAGTATCGGTTATTATTGAACATGGTGGCCATGGAGGAGCTATTGCAGCTCCAATTGCCGGGAAAATTTTAAAAACTTACTTTTCTCATTACCCACCTTCGAAAACTATTGGATTGGGTAAGGAAAGAATAGAGTTAAATTAAGTAATAATAGACAGGTCCTTTTCCCGTATTCTTTTTACCCTGTCTCTTAGTTCTGCTGCTTTTTCGAATTCTAGATTTTTTGCTTCCTCATGCATTTTTTTTTCTAGGTTTTTAATTAACCTGGGAGCATCCTTCCTTGAAAAGTGTTCGTCTTCCTCGTTGTTAACTGTAGAGGTTGTGGCCTGTTTATCTTGTTTAACTAGAACTTCCTGAATAGACTTTTTGATGGATTCTGGAATTATCTTGTTCGTAGTATTGTATTCTGTTTGGATAATCCTTCGTCGATTCATTTCATCGATTGCTTTTTGCATGGACTGAGTAATAGTGTCCGCGTAGAAAATAACTTTTCCGTCGATGTTCCGCGCGGCACGACCAGAAGTTTGAATTAATGATGTCGTGGATCGAAGAAAACCTTCCTTGTCGGCATCAAGAATGGCGACAAGAGACACTTCCGGGATGTCAAGGCCTTCTCGTAGCAGGTTAATCCCTATTAGCGCGTCGAACTCCCCTAAGCGTAGTTCCCGAATAATGTGACTTCGTTCAAGTGTTTCTATATCTGAATGAAGATACTTTACCTTAAGTCCAAGTTCAGTGTAGTGCTCTGTCAGGTCTTCCGAAAAACGTTTCGTTAATGTTGTGACCAGGGTTCGCTGATTTTTTTTGGCTCGCAGTTTGATTTCTTTGAACAGGTCATCGACTTGTTCTTTTATGGGTTGAATCGTTACAATTGGATCGACTAGACCAGTGGGTCGAACTATTAGTTCAATGATGTTATTTTTTGATTTTTCAAGTTCATATTGAGCTGGAGTAGCAGATACGTATATGACTTGTTTTGCGTGATTTTTAAATTCCTCAAACTTCAGAGGTCGATTGTCAAAAGCAGATGGAAGTCGGAATCCGTATCGAATGAGTTTTTCTTTGCGTGACCGGTCTCCTCGGTACATTCCATTTAGTTGCGGAATAGTGGCATGGCTTTCATCAATCATAAAGAGAGAATCACTTGGGAAATAATCTAAGAGTGTCGGTGGTGGCTCATTCTCCAATCTACTTGTGAGATGACGTGAGTAGTTTTCGATTCCTTGACAGTAACCCACTTCTTTTATCATTTCGAGATCGAACATGGTTCGTTGCTCTATGCGCCGTGCTTCTATTAATAGGTTGTGACTTTCAAAAAAAGAAATTCTTTCGAATAACTCCTCGCGAATAGATTGAATGGCACGTTCTAGAGTTTCCTTGGGTGTGACATAATGGCTGGCGGGATAAATTCCTATCCTGTCAACTTCACGAATATACTTCTGAGTTAAAGGGTCAAACGCACTGATGCGGTCAATACTATCACCAAGAAATTCTATGCGTATCGCTTCGTTCCTCTCATAGACAGGAACAATATCTACGGTATCACCCCGGACACGAAAGGTTCCTCGTTGAAAATCCAGGTCATTTCTCTTGTATTGTATGCGTACCAGTTTTTGTAAAACATGTTCCCGCTCTATCTGCATCCCTGTTTCAATGAAAAGCAACATTCCATGATACGCCTCGGGTGAACCTAGCCCATATATGCAGGAAACGCTAGCAATGATAATTACATCTCGCCGTTCAAACAAGGCGCGTGTTGCTGCATGGCGTAGTTTGTCAATCTCATCATTAATCGACGCGTCTTTCTCAATAAAAGTATCAGTTTTTGGAAGGTAGGCTTCAGGTTGATAGTAATCATAATAACTTACAAAATACCCCACTGCATTATCAGGGAAAAAATCCATGAACTCACTGTAAAGCTGAGCTGCAAGAGTTTTATTATGGGCAAGAACTAATGTAGGTTTTTGTACTTCTTCGATTACCTTGGCAAGAGTAAAGGTTTTTCCTGACCCGGTGACACCAACAAGAGTTTGGTGGGGGGAGCCCGAAAGAATAGATTTTTTTAGGTTTGAGATGGCTGCTGGCTGGTCTCCAGCTGGTTTGAATGGCGCATTGACTTTGAAGGGTTGCATACTTTTCCTGTCCTCGAATTCAGGTTAAAATAACATAAAATATGTGCTAAATTAAGAATTCAATTTATATGGACTGTTTACGTTTTTTTCTCCAGAGACCATTGCTTTTCTTCCAGTTACTCCGAGGTCAATTTCTATACAGAGGTAAATGTTATCGTGGTTACAATGAATGATGATGCTATGAGTACAATTCAATTGAATGGTTCAACCATAACGCTGCTTGGGACAGCACATGTTTCTAAAGAGAGTGTTGAATTGGTTGAGGAAAAAATATTAAGCAAAGATTTCGACTGTGTTGCGGTCGAACTTTGTCCGGCGCGTTATGAAAATTTAAAAAATAGGTCTTGGTGGAAAAATCTAGATATTTATGAAATTTTTAAAAAGAAAAAAGCCTCGCTACTTTTAATCAACTTGGCACTTTCTGCATACCAGAGACGTTTAGCGGACAAGGTTGGTGTGGAAGCAGGAAAAGAGATGATTCGGGCAACAGAGTTGGCAGCCGAGAATGATATTCGTTTAGAGGTAATTGACCGTGACATTAGTACAACTCTCCATCGCCTAGTAACCAAAGTTTCATTTTGGCAAAAAATAAAAATATTTTCTGGATTGATTGTTGGGATATTTATAGGAGAGGAGGTTGATCGTGACCAGATCGAAAATTTAAAAAAAGGCGATATGCTTCATTCGGTCATTGAAGAATTTGGAGATTCTCTTCCGCAAATCAAGAATGTCTTGATTGACGAACGAGATGAATTTATGACTGGTAAGTTATCAATGTTGACCATGTCAGAAAATTCTCCCAAAAATATTTTAGCCATTGTTGGGGCAGGGCATCTTGTGGGTATGGTTCCAGGTTTTGATAAACCCTCGGATCAAATTCGGATAAATGAATTGACTCAAAAGCTTCCGCCTAGTCGGATTGGATATTTTATTGGATGGGGGATTTGTATTTTTATACTTGGGATGTTTTATGTCGGTTACCAGCAGTCCCCGGAACTTGGTTGGAGTTTGGTGGTGACATGGGTTTTGATAAATGGTGGTTTGAGTGCTTTGGGTGCTGCTCTGGCATTAGCACATCCAGTTTCAATTCTTGCAGCTTTTTTGGCTGCGCCGTTGACTTCCCTCAATCCTACTATCGGGGCTGGTATGGTGGTAGGACTTGTCGAATCTTATTTACGCAAACCGAAGGTTACAGACTTTGAGCGATTACGGGATGATATCGCATCATTTCCCATGTGGTGGAAAAATGGGGTGGTTAGGGTTCTCCTCATTTTCTTCTTTGCTAATGTTGGGTCGGCCGTTGGGACTTATGTGGCTGGCGCCTCTATCATCCAGCAAATACTGGGATAAAAAAAAAATGTCTTAGCTTTAAAAGATCTCAGCAATCTCTGTGCTTTGCCGTGGTTGAAGTATCAAATATTAATATCTGGTGGCCATAAAAATCGTACTCGTCTTTAAGTGGGAATACATAATGAATACTGTCAATGATCCTCGGGTTGGATACTCTTGTGATGACTGGGAGCGTCACTATGAGGAAAAAGATTTGCGCTGGGATCTTGATGAAGTAGCTCCTCCGTTTGTGCGCTTGTGGGAGGAAAGAAAATTTTCTCCTTGTAAAGCTATTGTTCCTGGTTGCGGTGCAGGTCACGAGGTTATGTTTTTAGCAAAACAAGGGTTTAATGTGACCGCGCTAGACTACACGCATGGTGCCATTAAATTGATTAAAAGTGCTTTTGAAGAAAATAATTATTCGGGTGAAGTGTTGCAGCAAGACTTTTTTGAATTAGACTGTAATTACAATGAAAAATTTGAATTAATGCTGGAACATACTTTCTTCTGTGCAATTAATCCAAATATGCGTCAAGAGTACGTTAAAACAGCTAAAAGAATTTTAAAGCCGGGTGGCTACCTGATTGGTTTGTTTTACGAGACAAATGAAGATGGCGGACCACCGTTTAACACTCGCAAGGAAGACATAGAAAAATATTTTTCCAGCTCGTTCAAGATTGAATCTTTAAGTAAGACGCCACATTCGGCTAAGCAAAGACTTGAGAAGGAATGGTTGGCTGTTTTAAAAAAATAGATTCAGGAAGCGATCTGTTAAAACTAAAAGGATGAATGACTTATTTTTTTTATGAATAAATTAAAAAATACATACTCTGGAATTTTTCGTGACGGTGGTGTTGGTAGATTAGCCAAGAAAAGGTACCGTGTCAGGCGAAAAAGACTAATTGATAAAGAAAATATATTGATGGCCATTACAGGCGTACCATATGGTCCTGGGCAAGAAACAGTGTGGGCATATGCTCATTGCCCTACGTATCAAGAGCCCGCAATTATGTATTTGACAGGAATTAATCAAGCTAATGTCATCCTTTTACTAGATCCAAATTCATCTGAATCCGATGAAATACTATTCGTTAGCAAAAAGGACTTGTCTAAGGAATTCTGGGATGGTATTCGGTTTGGTGTGGGAGATACCAAAAGTATTCGAGAAGTTCAGCAAGTAACAGGAATAAAAGATATTCGTGATATTGATGATTTTGATGAAGTCCTTAAGGGTCGATTCAAGAAACAAAGAAAGAAAAAATTAGGAACACTATGGATGGAAGGTACGCATGGAAAAAAAGTTGTTGAAATTAAAACAGATCATAATTGGATGTTTAAAAAAAGGTTGGCGCGATGCTTGCGTTCACAAGGCAGCTCGTCGTCATTAAGTAATATAATGAAAAACCATTTTAAACTTCGTCTTCCTCTTGACTCTTATGATGTAAAAAACACACTTGTTGCTGAAAGAATAACTGGAAAAGGTTTCATCGAAACATTAAAAAATTTCAATTTATTTAAAAGTGAATATCAAGTGCAGGGTTTTCTTGAGGGGCGAATGTTGGAGGGGTCTCCATATGGTCTTAGTTTTCCTTCAATAATAGCATCGGGCCACAATGCTACAGTGCTCCACTATATGAAAAATGATGATGGTTTTAAAAAAGGTGAAATGGTCTTGATGGATTTTGGAGTTCGTTGGATGACAATGCATGCGGATATTAGTCGGACAGTTCCCGCATCTGGTAAATTTAATCCGATGCAAAAAATGCTATACGGGATCGTTTTAAAAGCTCAATTAGCAGTGCAGAGAATCGCTCGGAGAGGCGTTACTATGAACGAGCTCAATGATTGTTGTTGGGATTCTGTAAATAGAGATCTTGAAAAAATTTTCAAGAGTGCAGGTGGGAAAATGAAACTACGTTATAAAGATCGCCCACACGGGGTAAGTCATCTGATGGGAGAGCAGGAGCACGATGGTGACCCATTTCGAAATTATCTCAGCGAGCCCATGCAAGAAGGTTGGTTGATTAGTAATGAACCTGGGTTGTATGGTTCTTTTAAAATTCGCTTTAATGGGGAAATCTACGATGAAGAGATAGGGATTAGAATTGAAGATAATTTACTGATTACCAAAACAGGTTGTGAAAACCTTTCGAGGTTGATACCTAAGACAGTCAGACAGATCGAAAAATTAATGGCAACCAAAAGCGATTAAAGTAGAAAGTATTTATATTTTCTTAAGAGTTTCGAGTACTTCATCGACATGCCCTTTAACTCTCACCTTTGAAAAGATTTTCTGTACTGTACCGGTTTTATCAATAATAAAAGTGGACCTGACAATTCCCATGAAGGTTTTCCCGTAAAGTTTTTTTTCTTGCCATACTCCATATTTCTCGCAAATTTTTTTATTCTCGTCAGCAATTAATTCAAAAGGGAGGTCGTACTTATCGATGAATTTTCGGTGCCGCTCTGTCGAATCGACACTGACACCAAGTATTATGGTGTTCTTGAATTTTTTAAACTGATCCCTGAAGTCACAGGCTTCTGTTGTGCATCCCGGGGTCATGTCCTTTGGGTAAAAATAGAGGACAACATTTTTTTTTGTTTTAAATGAACTGAGTTTGACTGACTTCCCGTCTTGATTTTTTCCTGAGAAATCAGGGGCTTTATTTCCTTCTTTTACCATTACATACCTATTGAAATGTTTATTAGAAATTTTATTTCATTATTGAAAGTATTGAATCTACCTTTTTATTCAAACCGTTTATTAATTTTAATATTTCTTCTCCCGAGGAGCTCGGGTTCCAGATTGTTCTTGCTTCGCCAAGAAGTCTCCCAAGGTCATCAAATAACTTTTTTGTCGGTTTTTTTTCGCTTTCGCATATGCTCTCAAAACGACCCACTGCCCGAGCGAGTTTCCCGTCCGCCTGGAATCCGATCATCGATTTATCCTGAAGCCCTTCCGTTTGTTCCATCAAAGCCCATAGCCCACCTCTATTCATTACCACATCTAGGTCGCCTCTTAGTTGTACCGAAGCGTTTTGGCAAGGATGACTCTCTGATGATGCAATAGCGGGAAATATAAGGGGAAACACTATTAGTAGTGTGAGAAGTGCTTTTGGAAGGCTTATGGTTTTAATGATTTGTAGGTTTTTTAAACTCAACATAAGTGTTGCCCTCAAAAAAGAAATCAAGAACTGAAACGGTCTAAACTTTTAATAGTGAATAATATAGCAAGAAGACATTTATCGGATCGGTCATATGTATCAAGATAAAACCATAATGTCAAACGAGTGATCTTAGGAGAACTTTCTGGAGGTACTACTAATACTTATCTATAACTGCATGGTTTCTATTGGGTTAATTCTTTGTACTCGTTTATTTCACGTAAGACCTCGAACGCTGGGTTAGTTCTAATGGAAGCCTTTACGGCAGGATTCATTTTAATTGCTATGGCAATATTTTTAAGGCCTTTCCCTCGATTATTACTTTTGACATAGGCTTGTGCAAGAAGGATTCGATGGGCCAGAATATCTTCATGGTGGGGGTGCGATAACAAGAGGCGCTCTAAAATAGCTATGGCTTTGCCGTAATTTTCACTATTATAATAGGCGGTTGCTGTATTCAACATGGTGGGTAAGTGGTTTGGTCTGATTCTAGACGCCAAACTATATATGGCGATTGCACGCCTATACATTTTATATTGCGCGAATAGTTCTCCTTTCCGGTTCAAGGCAACGCTCGGATTTATAAACACCTCAGCCGGCAGAAGTGGGGTGGTATTAGATACGACCTTTTCTGGTAGTTCTTCGAGAGTTCGTCGTGCGATTCCATTAGGATCTGAGAGCTTTAATACCTTTTCATAATATGTGCGTGCTTCGGATAGATTGCCTCGCAAAACTTCTATGTCGCCTAACTCTTGATAGCCTTTTGCGGTAATAATATCGGTTTCTCCTGCAATTGAAATCATTTCTTTTATTGTCTTTTCAGTCGTATTAACGCGCAAGAGAAAACTAGTCAAACCGATCAGTATTTCCTTAGTCTGCAAATCGTTGGGTTTTAATTTTGCTGCGGTTTCAATTTCTATAAGAGCAAGTCCATAGTCCCCTGACTGGTAATATGATTTTGATCGCCCAACATGATAATCATGGGGAATAATTTTGAGAGGAAGTTTATCCAGCGCATTTTTTTTTACGTATTCTAGTAATAATTTGGCGGATTGAATTTTAGGGTGTTCTTTTTGTATTTGAAGAACCTTTACTATTTGTTGATTTGCAAGGGTTGCTTTTTTTTGTGCTGCGTAAATGTAAGCCAATTGATATGCGGAGTCGACATCGCTTGTGTCAATTGAAAGAGCTTTCAGGAAGGCGTTTTCTGCGGCTTCGTATTGGTTGAGATAATAAAAGTTCATACCTCTTTGGTAATGGTACTGCGCGTTGTTGGGGTCAAGTTCAGCGGCAGTGGATAGAGATTTGTTAGCAAGTTTCATTTCTCCGATTGCAATCAACGTTTGCGCATGTTCGTAGTGAGCTTCCGGAGATAGGCGGTGAACTTCTTCGGCAATTCTACAAGCCTGTAAAGAGAGGGCGGACATTCCTAGGTTTCGATATACCTCACAAAATCCGTAGTGAATACCGGGGTGACGGCCTTCGATCAGCTGAGCATCATTCAATGCCCTGACTGCCGGTATATACATGTGCAGTTCATTTAAAATGAGACCCTTCATCACATGTAGAGTCGTTAATTTTTGGGATGTTTGGATTTTTTGTTCGATTACTTTAAGTGCCTGTTCGTAGTTATTTTTCTTCGCGAGGTCATATGCTTCTATTAGTGTATTGTTTTTTTGTTCATCAGATTGTTCAAGATCCCAAAATACAATGTTTTTTCCTGGGAAGGTGGCCTGCGCCTGAAAAGGGACCGCAGCGCTCAACAATAGTATCAATAAGCTGGTGAATAAAACTTTTTTCATTAGAACCTCTGAACGATAATTAATTTAAATGACGAACTGCCCGAACAGCTTTTCGAAACGTAGATTTTTTGGACTTGTTAAATCGTTTTCCAGTATTGAACACAACTCCAAAGGCATTATAATTTCCATTTTCTTCGATGGACCATAAAGAGGCACTTCCCTCTTTAGAAAAAATAGAATCAATGTGAATATTCATACCTTTCCCCAAAACCTTGCTATTCGTTTTGCTCATCTCGTAGAGGGTAGTTAGTTGCGTCACTGTTGGTAGTTGCCAGTCATATTGGTTAGCAAATCCCTCCTTATTTATTTCCTTGATAAACTGGATACTTTCAAACCAGTTGACCCAATGACCGGAGTGGAGGTACGAATCTTCTTTCATCCACATCAGACTAGTTTTTGTGTCAGTTACAGTTTTATCACCATTATCCTTAAATCTTTTGTCAGCAGACCAGGTTGCGACCGCTTCAGCTTGTCCAGATAAAAGCAAGGCTAAGGCTAAAAACATTATCCAGGAGATACCATTCACAAACGATATATTCTTTAATAAATTCAATTAATCCTATCCTTGAGTAATTTGTTGACTAGAGCTGGGTCGGCCTGGCCTTTACTTTGTTTCATGATTTGTCCAACTAGAAATCCAAAAACTTTTTCTTTTCCATTTTTATATTGCTCTACCTGATCTGTATTCAACTTTAAAATTTCATCGACTAGGTTTTCTATAGCCGATGAGTCAGTTATTTGCGCTAATCCCTTTTGATTAACTATTTCTATAGCGGATTTAGAACTTTGATACATTTCTTCAAATACCGTTTTAGCCATTTTTGCACTGAGAGTACCCTCATTGATCAACTTTAAAAGTGCAACCAGACCTTCAGGTTTTACAGGAGATGCATTAATTTTCTGCCCATCATTTTTTAGTTCCCTAAGGAGTTCCCCCATGATCCAGTTACTAATCAATTTTGGTTCCGGGTATAGAGAAACTGATTTCTCATAATAGTCTGCTATTTCTCGAGAAGTAGTTAGAACACCGGCGTCATATTCTGGGATTTTGTAGTGTTGGACAAAACGTTCCCTTTTTTGTTCAGGCAGTTCGGGTAGTCCGTCCATCGTTTCTTTGATCCATTCATCACTGATCTCAACTGGGACCAGATCAGGTTCTGGAAAATATCTATAGTCATGAGCCTCCTCCTTGCTGCGCATAGTAAAAGTAACGCCTTTGTTAGAATCATATAAACGAGTTTCTTGTACAACAGAATCTCCCTGCTCAAGAATTTTAATTTGACGATCAAACTCATATTCGATAGCCCGCTGGACAAAACGAAATGAGTTTAGGTTTTTTGTTTCCGTACGTATTCCAAACTCCTTATGTCCTTTTTGCCTCACAGAAACATTAGCGTCGCAACGAAGACTGCCTTCTTCCATGTTACAGTCACTAACTTCCGCATAATCAAGTATCGATTTTAATTGAGTTAGGTATTCACGGGCTTCTTCGCCAGACCTAAGGTCTGGTTCGCTGACAAAAGATTTAAGGATAATGGTGATAAAACT
>AQTY01000031.1 GCA_000372225.1 Candidatus Nitromaritima sp. SCGC AAA288-L16
GGGTCTTCTTTGAAGATTGTTCATGGTAATACTCCTATATCTCCCGAATGATATTGCGAGGCAGGTTCGGGAGGGGAGCCTGTCATCGCTTTAGCAGTTGTGTTCCGCCCGCAAGTTGTTGATTAAATCGGCGGTGAAATTGGGCAATAAAAAACCCGACTCAGCTTTTGCTAAGACGGGAACGTATTCTCGTTTTAGCTGAATTTATTAAACGCCCGCAAGCTGTTCAAATCGGCGTTGTTATTTAATATACCTCTTTCTATGGTTTATGTCAATTCACTCAGATAAGCACTTATTTCCGCTAATTGTATTTTTGCTTACTTGGAATAACCCCTCGCACACCGCCTTCAGGATTATCCATATCTTCCTTTCTCCTTGGAATAAGGTGGATATGACAATGCATGACGGTTTGCCCTGCATCTTCACCACAATTTATCCCGATGTTGAAACCCGTCACCAAGGGATCAGCAGCGAGAATTATCTCTCTCTCATTTTTCAAGTGAACCTCAACATCCCTTCTCTCTTCTGCATTTAAATCGTAATAAGTTTCGGCATGTCTCTTCGTAATTATTAGAGTATGCAAATGAGTAACGGGATAACCATCATGGATGACCATGCAGGTTTCGCTTTCTCGAAGAATTTTACTCTGCGGCAAACTACAAAACGGACACTCGCGATTTTCCAAAACTAAAACCTTTCCCTACCGATTGTTCAATACGGTTACCAAGCGACGATAAAACGAATCGTATTCTGGATTGTACCCTTGAGAACCGCCCCAAAAAACTTTCCCTCGCACCTTCGTTACTTGATCATAATGGTGTGTTAATGAAGATGCTCTTTCTCTGCTGGTTCTTCCTAATAAGATTTCAATTTTATGTTTCCACGGATGGTTGCTCCCCATAATATTTTCATTTCTGGCTATCAGTTTTTTAATAAAATGAGGTCCGACAAGTTGATCAGATTTTTGAAGGTTGCAATGTTCATGGCTGAGTACAAGGTTCCAAATTTCGTCGTGTCTCAAAATTTGCCATGGCAACACATGATCAACGTGAATATCACTGCCTAGTGCCTCACCGCAATAAAAGCAGACGTTTCCCTGATAACCTGAAAGAAACGGGATATTTTTTGTTAGTTGTTTCCGGTCTGATCCTTGTTTTAAATAAATATTTCGAATATCATTTGCCAGTTTATATTCTTCTTGAGAGTGAGTTATTGAGAAGGCTCCTTCAAGGAGAGACCATCTTGCCTCAACCTCATCGTTTAATTCTTTGAAAGAAGTCTCTCCCAAATGAAGCAAGTTATCTTTAAGTTCAAGCGTTCTGCCAAAATCAAACTCGTAGAAAGCACCCTTCGCTATATTTGCGTCTGTTCCAATAGTCTGAAACCGTGGAACCACATCATTAAAGCCGTTGAGACCTACCTTCTCGATTGCTTGAGTTCGATTTATGATACCCAGTGCTTCTTCCTTAACGATACGTTCAAGCACCGTCAAACGTCCCGGTATTGCCATCTGGGGAGTAGGGTTGATTGTAATGCGGTGGCGATATTCATCGTAAAAAGAAGTAGCGAGTTCTTCCCATAGAACTCGGTTCTGACCAGCCTGTGCAAATTTAAGTAGGCACTTTGCCAGAGCCATTTTGTATGTGGCAGCATTTAGTCCGTAGAGAACAATGCCTTTCCAGTAATCGGATGGTGAAAATTCCGGCATTTTACCGCGCTCCTCAATACACTGAGCCGATTCAATCAACTCAGCACTGTTAGCGGTTAACCAAGAACACCTCAGCTCTTCTGTATTTTTTCTTCGCGCTATCACATTCTACTATTTATCTGCTGTACCTCTCCATTTTCCTTCGCCTTTCCCTCCAAATCACTAATCCGCTAATCCAGTTTGGATTGTATTTGAAAGTTTAACAGGATACTGCTTCCCGTTGATCGTGATGCTTTTCTTCACGGGCGCAGTGCTACCAACAGCCTGAACAAGCGTAACATTGATTTGGGACGGGAGAGTAGGATCGTCTGCGGGATCTGTTAGGTCGAGTTCAAACTTGCCGAGCATCTCAATCGCTTTCAGATCTCCAGTCAGAGCCTTCAGTACTAAAACAACGCTGATCGCTTCCGCATTTGTCCCATCTTCGAGATCTATACCCTTTGCCTTTAGCTCGTTCTTGATCTGTGAAAAGGAAAGCATTGGAAGATGACAAAAGGCCTCAACAACTCAAAGATCTATTCAATTATCTAATACACTGATACTCCGTCCCTAGCCGTAGCGTCAGCGTAGGCGCAGGGGCGGAATAAACTTAATACCATTGATCTAATATTATTAGTTAATGTCTTATTATTAATTTTAGTTAATAGCAGAGCTAACAACATCCCCTCACCCCTAGAAAACACAGAAAACCGGATAAACCGAGAAAACCGCATAAATACTAGGTTTCCCGGTTTTCTTGGTTTTACCCGTTTTCACGGGGGGGTGGTATCCAGTTAATTCCTTATTAACTTTATTTCTTAGCTAAATAATAAGCTATTTAGTAGCTCTCTTACTTATGTCATATCAATCACTTTATAGGAATTAAGATTTGGCTCCTCCTTATAGGATTGTATTTATAAACATTGTTCTACACCAGCTATCCAGCCTAATTAGGGAAACTGATCTTTATGGTGCTATTTAAACTTAGCCATACTTAATTAAATTATCATCCTTTAATGTTGGAATTTGTTGGTTATATATTTAAATACTTTTTTATTAGCCCGTAAGAAATTTTATCAAATAGGTAAAGAGGCAGTATATTCCCTTAGTTCAATTGGAACGGAAGCCTACCCCCCCCCTATCATCAACTAAAGGATTCTTTTTAGTTAAATACACCGACTAATAGCACCTAATAACCCTTTCTAGGATTACGACATCAAGAATTAGCCTTGCAGAAATTAGAAAGGGATGGCTGGAACCCGATCGCTCATTGTGAAAAGGGACGAATATTCACACGCACAGAGGAAGATAGATGGGAAGAGGTTTGATAGGTGTATACCGCATCCCTCTTCAGTTTATTTGTTAACCTAAATTGCAACATTTTTATCCTCGCATCTTCCTGCTATAATCTGACTCGCTTGCGCCGTAGTCGTCCAAACTAAAAAACATCTAAATCAAATCCAGCATGACCTCTGACCTTACATTCATCACCAATGAAGACAACCAGACCCTTAGAGACAGGTTTAATGTTCTTATAAAAGATACAAGTGATTTTGATGTTCTAGTTGGCTACTTCTATACCAGTGGGTTCTATTCAGTATACAAATCATTAGAAAAAACTGAAAAAATAAGAATCTTAATTGGTATAGGAACCAATAAGCACACGGCAGACGCTGTCAAAAATAATAAGCCAGCAAATCAGCAAGAGTTGCAATTCTCCCACGCTGAGACCAAGGATAAGTTTTCAGGTGAGGTAAAAGATGAACTAGAGGACTCTGAAGATAGCGAGCAAGCTGAGGAAGGGGTTCATAAGTTTATAGAGTGGTTGAGAAGTGGAAAACTGGAAATTAAAGCCTATCCAACTGAGAATCTCCACGCAAAGATATATATTATGACCTTCCATGAGGACGACCGTGATGTCGGAAGAGTCATAACAGGATCAAGCAATTTCACAAGGTCAGGGCTGATAGATAATTTAGAGTTTAATGTAGAACTCAAGAATAAATCTGACTACGATTTTGCTTTAAACAAGTTCAATGATCTCTGGGAAGATGCCGTTGACGTAAAAGAGCAGTATATAAATACTATCAATGATAAGACTTGGCTGAATAACACGATTACCCCTTATCAACTCTACCTAAAGTTCCTATATGAGTACTTTAAAAGTGAGCTAGGCCAGTCGGAAAAGGTGTTTTACAAATATGAACCGATTGATTTTAGGAAGCTGGATTATCAGGAGCAGGCCGTTTTAAATGCCAAAAAAATATTGGAAGAATATGGAGGGGTGTTCTTGTCAGATGTGGTGGGTTTAGGGAAAACCTTCATGTCTGCCATGTTAGCCAATCAAATAGATGGGCGTACCTTGGTAATCGCTCCTCCAGTACTGCTAGATAAAGATAATCCTGGATCATGGATTAACGTATTTATGGATTTCAAAATCCCTGCTGAATTTGAATCACTGGGGAAGTTGGATAAATTAATAAAAAGAGGAACGGAAAAATTTCACAACGTAATTATTGATGAAGCCCATAGGTTTAGAAGCGATGATAATATTACCTATGAAAAACTTGCTCAAATCTGTAGAGGGAAAAGAGTAATTCTAGTTACAGCTACTCCTCAAAACAATACTCCTTCGGATTTGATGAGCCAGATAAAGCTTTTCCAGAGTTCCAAGAAAAGCACTATTCCTAATCTACCCAATCTCGATAAATTCTTTAAAGAACTTGCAAAGCGTTTGAAGGGGTTGGATAGGCAGGATGACCATGACGAATATATGCAAGCTGTTAAGGAAAATTCAATTGAGATTCGAGAGAAGGTTCTTAAACATTTAATGGTAAGAAGAACTAGAAATGAGATCGAAACTTACTTTGGGGAAGATTTGAAAAAACAGGGCCTTAAATTCCCTGATGTTGCTGATCCCGTCTCAGTTTACTACCAGTTGGATGATGTTGAAGACAACGTATTTAATAGAACTATAGAAATTATAGCGAAAGACTTTAAGTACGCTCGATATACCCCAATGCTTTATTACAAAGGTGATGATGTTGACCAACAAGAAATTCAGTCCCAGAGGAACATGGGGCGTTTTATGAAAATCCTATTGGTCAAAAGGCTGGAAAGTAGCTTTTATGCATTTAGAAACTCTGTGGATAGGTTTATTGCATCTTACGAGCGATTTATTGAAGAGTTGGAAAAAGGTAGCGTTTATTTAAGCAAAAAACACGCTATGAAGATTTTTGAATTTCTTGAAAATGATGATGAAGAAAAAATTCAAAAACTAATTGATGAAGATAAGGCAAGAGTATTCCCCTCTGAAGACTTTGAGGAAGGATTGAAAGAAGGATTGTTGTCTGACTTGGAAATGTTACGTGAAATAAAGTTGTTGTGGAGAGGTATAAATCGTGACCCTAAGCTTTTGGAATTTATTAAAATATTACAGACCAATGCGATTCTAAAGAAAAATAAAGTTATCGTGTTTTCTGAATCCAAGGAAACGGTTGAGTATTTGGCAAAAAACCTCAAGGAGAAGTTTGGGAATTGTGTTCTTGCATACCATGGTGGCTCTAGTGCTGAGACCAGAAACAGGGTTATTGTTAATTTTGATGCGAAGGCCAGAGAGCCGAAGGATGATTATAGGATTTTAATAACCTCAGAGGTATTGGCTGAGGGTGTTAATTTACATCGCTCGAATATTGTAGTTAATTATGATATTCCTTGGAATCCAACCAGAATAATGCAAAGGGTTGGTCGTATTAATAGGGTAGATACTGAATTTGACACCATATATTCTTTTAATTTCTTTCCTACCAAACAGGCTGACGATCAAATAAAGCTGAAGTCTGCCGCAGAAGCTAAGATTAAAGCGTTCATATCGCTTTTAGGCTCTGATGCGAGACTTCTAACTGAGGGTGAAGATGTAGAGTCTTTTGAATTATTTGACCGGCTAATATCCAAGAAAACTATTTTAGGTGAAGACGATGAAGAGGAAAGTCAATTAAAGTATTTGCAAGTCATAAAAGATATTCGAGACAAAGACCCTGATTTATTTGCAAGCATTAAAAGGCTTCCGAGGAAATCTAGGACAGCGAGGTCTTATAAATGCGATGGGAACCGACTGATAACGTATTTTAGAAAAATGAAAATTGAGAAATTTTACTTGTCAGGAAAGGATGAACCTGAGGAGTTAGATTTTATGACAACCGCTAAAGTAATGGCTACTAACCCTGATACTGAGCGAGAGACTATCGGGAAAGAGTTCTTTAAGTTTCTTGATAAGAGTAAGGACGCATTTACATTTGCAACTACTGAGGAAGCGCCAGATATTTCAAAAACAAAAGGTGGCAAGGATAGTGGGGCTAAAATATTAAAGATTCTCAAGGCCATTAAGGATAAAAGAAAGTTGACTGGGGATCAGGAAGACTATCTAAAGAAAGTTAGGGTTAAGCTAGAGGAAGGTGATTTGCCCAAGCAAACAATGAAAAAAGTTAATAGGGAGTTGGCTGAGGAGCTGAGTAGTACTATCGAGCCATCAAGATTAGCCATAAAGGTGGTGGGGATATTACAGAAAAACATACCATCTGAGTTACTAGAGAGCCATGTTTCGGAAGTTTCTGGTCATTCATCTGGCGTGAGAGAAGTGATTTTGTCTGAATATTTGGTTGGGGAATAATATGGATAAAGGCTCAGCGAAAAAACTAATTCGAGAAACATTTGAGCGGTCTTTTAAAAGGGATCGCTTTATTTATTTTGTAAAGAATTTATTAAATAAAATAGATGAATCTGGCTCAACTGTGCTCAAGGGAAGTCATTTGCTGGATTCCTACAAGCCTCATATAGAAAGCTTGGAGTATGTCGGGAGTTATGAGGATGCTGAAGGTAGCGGGTTAGATGTATTAATAGTACAGCTTAAAAAAGAAACATCGCTTGAGCGTGCACGTTCTATGCAAAGAAACCTTATCTCATGGTATTTGAGTGGGGGGCGTAGCGGTGCCTTACGAGACGCATCTCTAGTTGCATTTGTTTCTCCTTCTGAAAGTGAATGGCGATTCTCGTTTGTGAAAATGGATTACAGTTTGGTTGGGGGAAATGAGGGGAGATTGAGGGTAGAGGAAGAGCTTACTCCTTCACGAAGATATTCATATCTAGTCGGCAAAAATGAAAAAAGTCATACAGCCCAAGTTCAATTATTACCACTATTAGAAAATGATGAGCAAGGATCTAGCCTTGCTCAGATCGAAGAAGCTTTTAATATTGAGTCAGTAACCAAGGAATTTTTCAAAAACTACCGTGACCTATTTTTCAAAATAAAGGATTCGATGGGCTCCAAGCTAAAAGCAGGTTCTGTCGATGAGCATGAAGTGGATAGATTTGCAAAAAACTTTTTAGGGCAAATTACTTTTTTGTATTTTCTTCAAAAAAAAGGCTGGCTTGGTGTTAATAGTGATGCAGAGTGGGGTAGTGGGCCAAAAAACTTTATCAGGCTCCTTTTTTCGGGCAAATTTAAAGAATATAAATTCTTTCACACAGAAATACTAAGCCCGCTACTTTACAAAGCATTGGCAAAGGAAAGAGCCTCAGATTATTACGCCGATTTGAAGTGCCGAATTCCTTTTCTTGGCGGCAGTATATTTTCTTCTTCAGGAGAAAAGTTTTTGTCATACTCTGATATTTCAATTTCGAACATACAATTTTCAAACTCTATTAAATCACCTGAGGGTGATGTGGGGACGGGAATTTTTGATGTATTTGATCGCTATAACTTTACTGCTAAAGAGGATGACCCCCTAGAAAAGGATGTTGCTATTGACCCTGAATTGCTTGGAAAAGTGTTTGAAGAATTGGTTTCTGAACAAGAAGGTTCTGGGGCATATCATACGAAGGAGAAGACCATTAATTTTATGTGTGGTCATGGGCTAAGTGAATATTTAAAAAATAGTACTGATTTGCCAGAAGGTATAGTTGATTCATTTCAAGAAGTACCAACTAATCTAAAAATATCAGAAAATCAAAAAGAGGAACTTTTATCCGCTATAAAGAAAATCAGGTTTATAGACCCCGCATGTGGCTCTGGGGGTTATCTTGTTTCTTTTCTGAATAGACTCACAAGGTTAACAGTTGACATTGGTGGCTTAAATAATAAATTTGATCCTAATTACCGGAATTCAATTGAAATAGAGTACTTAAAAAATAATATTTTTGGAGTTGATTCTGATTCTTCTGCTGTTGATTTAGCAAGGTTAAATATTTGTCTCTCAATTTCTATTAATTCTACGTATCCCACCAAACTACCTAACCTAGACTATGTGATTAGATGCGGTGACTCTCTTTTGGGAAATTGCACTGTTCGGAAGAATGACAATCAGGAGTTGTTTTGTAATTTAGCCTTAAAACATAAAAAGCTTCGATCAGAGTATTTCTCAAACAACAGTGATGACGTAAGTGATCTGGTAGAAAAGTTATCTTCTGTGGAGAAAAATATTAGAAAGATTCAGGGTCTTTCTGATAGGAATGGAATAATTGAATGGGTTAGCTCTTTCCCAGATGTGTTTGTATTGAATTCTGGGTTTGATATTGTCATAACTTCGCCTCCTTTTATTAGACATGAAAGAGTTGATTCGATTGAAAAAGATAATTTAGCTGCACTATATAAAGATGCTACTACTCGGAGGTCCGATTATTACTGCTATTTCTTTCCAAGAGGAATTGATTTGCTAAAAGATGGTGGAATAGCCGTCTTACTATCCTCGAATAGTTGGTTGGATACCGAATATGGTCTTAAGCTTCAAAAGTATTTGCTTGAAAAATCCTACATTAAGGCGATTTTTGATAGCACAAATCGATTTCAGTTTACGTCGACGGGTATAAATGCTACTGCAACCCTTATTCATAAAACCCTTCCCGTCAATGATGATATTACTAAATTCGTACTCCTTAAGGGTGATATTGAGAGTGCCCTAATAGATGCAAATCTCCGAAGGGAGGTAGATTTAACTCAAAAACAATTATTGGGGGCAGGTGATAAAAATAATAAGGCCGCTAATGCTCATTTGGGAGGAAAGTGGGGAGGATTATATCTGCGTGCCCCAGACGTCTTTGTCAATTTTATTCATGGCAGTGATAAGTTTCTTAAGCTAGGAGATGTAGCAGATGTCAAATTTGGGATTAAAACAGGAGCAAATGAATTTTTTTACCTCAGGCCCAAAGAAAAAGATGCAGTCAAAAAGTTTTCACTCAACAATAAGGAGGATGGTCATAAGATAAAACTTTATAACAAGGCTGGGTGGGAGGGGGAAATTGAAGCATGTTATTTAGCACCTATTTTAACAAGTCCGAAAGATTTAAAAAATTTAATTCCTAGATTAGAAGACTGTAAGTATTTTGCCTTTATTTGTCCTAAGTCAATGGGCTATTTAAGAAAGCATAATCATAATTATGCACTTAGATATATCGAATGGGGAAGAAGAAAAGGCTATCACAGTCGAAGAACTTGCCAGGGGAGATCGCTGTGGTGGAATTTGGGTTCTAGAACTTCTCCTGATATTGTTTGGCCCATGACCCATAATGATCGTCTGCTTATAGGTATGGGTAATGAAAGAATTTTAGTTGACCATAACCTGTTTGAAATTACTGTGAATAATATTGACCCAATAATAGTAGCTGCCTCTCTTGTTTGTTCTTATCAATATATTGTCAGGGAGCTAGTAGGGCGAGTTAATCTTGGGGGAGGAGCGTTAAAGACAGAAGGTGTAGATATAAAGAAATTATTGATAATAAACCCAGATAAAGTATCAGTTAAGCAAAGGGAAAATTTTATATCCGCTTTTAATATTATTTCAAAGCGTGAGGCTGGGGGTATCAATGAAGAGTTTGGTTTAAGAAAATCTTCCAAAGATACCCCTGTATTTGGCAATAATTTTAGGGGCATTTCTTCTGATCGTTTGGCTTTAGATAATGTTGTTTTTGACTTGCTTAATTTTGATGATTCCAAAAAGAATGACCTTTATAAAAGTTCATTAGAGCTTATAAATAATAGGTGTAATAGAAAAAGCAAGAATTAAGAGGTGGATTATATGAAGTATATAAGTTTGTTTAGTGGGATAGGAGGGCTTGAGCACCCTTCATGTGATCCGTTTATTTGTTGCGAAATTGACAAAAGTTGTCACCCTGTGCTCTCTTCAAGGATGGAAAAAGTCAAGATAGTTAGCGATGTTGGAAAGTTTAATCCACCGAAAGCCGATGCTGTAGTTGGTGGATGGCCCTGCCAGGACATTAGCGTAGCTGGAAAGCAAGTCGGACTATCTGGTCAAAACTCAGGTCTTTTTTACCAACTGCTCAGGGTTGCACGCCAAGCTAAGGCAGAAACAATCGTAGCTGAAAATGTTCCCAACCTTCTTAGTATGGATAATGGTGCGGTATTTCAACATGTATTGTCTGGTTTTGAAGATGCTGGATACAAATTTATTTCATGGCGAACAATCAATGCCAGAGAACTTGGTTTGCCGCATCAACGAAGGCGAGTTTTTATAATTGCCTCCAAAAATAAAAAAGTTGCGTTGCGTCTTCATCGACCCTTGGTATCTAAGGCTAGAAAAAGAAACATTAAGGATGAGCTGAAATGTGATGGTTTTTATTGGACCGCTGGCCTTCAATCAATTTGCTACAGTCAGGGTTTTTTACCAACATTAAAAGTAGGATCCTCCTTGTCGATTCCATCACCACCAGCAATTTATTTCTCAAATTGCGTTAGGAAGCTTTCGCCGCAGGAATCTTTAAAGGCGCAGGGATTTAAGGTTTCTAATTTCAAGAAAGTTCTTCCAAAGGACATATACCGAATGACAGGAAATGCAGTTGCTGTCCCAGTGGGTAATTTTGTCATGGATTCTCTCACGGTTAAGGATGATATTGAGGTTGTGCCCACTTCGTTATTTATTGTTGGAAAGTATCCTGCATCCGGGTTTTCAGTGGACGGGTTTGCCCAAGAGAATCGACATCACCAAGCGAAATTATCCTCTAATTTGAGTTCTATTGTAAACTTTAAGGACCAGGAGAATATGAGTGCTAGAGCTGCCGCTGGACTGGTTAAAAGATTGTGTAAGTCAAAATTGTATTGTCCTAATGATTTGATGCAGTTATTAGCTGTTGTTGGGGGTAATCTTATTCAACCTGATGATGTGGCTTGTGTGAAAATGTGGAAAGATAACACAAAGAATAAAAGCATAGATGACGATTCAACTCAATCCAACAGTATAGATTGTGGAGAATTAGATTCTAAAAGTTGTGGCACATAAAATACTAAACTGTTTTAACAGAAAATATTATTGTGTTGTTTAATTAGTGAAATTATTGCTTTCTGAGTTTTGTTTTTTGAATTTAACGAATAGGCCCGAAGTGAGCTAAGGAACCGCAAGGCACACCCCTCCCTACCGCCTTTTTCAAGTGCCCGCAAAAACTAGCCCTCACTCCTACATAAAATCTTCCTCTCCGTATATCCCGTGCGTAATTATTAATCACTTAGAATTCCTGCCCTTGTACTGCCAACAAGTCACTCCATAATTATTGCCTCTCATTATAAAAATAAGTATTCCCCACTGATTTCTTCCCGTATCCCCACTACTAGATAATTCATTAATGAACGCAAGCCATAAAGCAAATCACATGACATACACACCTCCTGCCCCTGACTAGGTCTTGGGCGTGATGCCGTAGTATTTTTCTAAAAATGTTATCTCTTTTAATCAGAGAGGAGGGGGGATTGGTTTACCAATTCAATGGTGACTGATTGTGTTTGAATACGGATTTAGGTTTATTGAATAGTTTCAATTATCTGTTCACTAAGTCCAATGAGAAACTTATATTATATCTGTAAAAATCTATATTGGGCACTTCTTCAATTGCATTCATTAGTCCTCTGTCTTCTTCCGTAGCAATAATACAACCTTTCACATGCTCATCATTTACAGCAAGAGTTCTTCTTACATAGTTGATATATCTGAGTGTCTGGGCAACAGCAACATCACTTGCTTTATCTCTCTTAAGTTCTAAAACCATGAACTAAGTATATGTTATTCTTGATTTATTTTGTCGAACCCATCCGTTCAAGTAGCAACATAATGTGGGGCCCAGTGTGGGGCTAGGAATACTCAAAAGGGGAAACCCTTGATAAACCAATGGGTTTTGGTAGAGTTTGGTAGACCGTGGGGTCACCATTTTTCAATGACTTAGCAAATCCCACTTTTGGGTTGCATACCTTTTGCATACCCCGTATCGAATTTTAAGATCGCTTCCCGCCTCGTTTGATCCGTGAAATGACCATATCTTTTTAGAAGCATATCCAACGAAGCATGACCCATAAAACTGGCAATCATCAATGGGTCAACTCCTGAGTTTAGCAAATGCGAACCAAAGAAGTGTCTTAGGTCTTTGGGGCGAATGTGCCAATCTACGGATGACTTGTTGCAAGCTCTTCTCCAATGTCGCTGAAGATTCTGCACTCTGTTAGCGTGAATATCTCCCTCAACTCGGAAAATTCGCCTATCTTGAAGTGAGCGAACTTTGCTTCGACTTTTTAGAATGTCTTCCACCATTTTAACCATCGGAATCTTTATTTTAATGGTGTCGGAATTGTGCATGGTTTTTCTTCTCTCCGTTCTAATCATCTTGGCTTTCATATCCACACTCAACCACTCTAATTTCAACACATCAGAAATATCCAATCCTGTGTATGCCATAAAAGTGGCAACTTCACGATATTGATCTTGCAACAATGCGAGGATTTCGTGCAATTCCTCTTGAGTCAAAAAACGATCTTGGTAAAATCCCTGATTGGAAAATCCGGACTGAGGTAATTTGTAGTCTTGGTTGCCCCTCTTTAAAATGCTTTGTAAGCAATACCGAATTTTCTTCACAGATTCTTTCGGCATATGGTCAATTTCAGCTAAGAAATCTTTGACCATACTTTTACCTGTTTCTTCATCAAATTTGATGATTTCATCAACCTTTAATTTGTCGAAGTATGGTTTGAGATGAACTCGAACTCTTTGCTCTTGAGATATGTGATGTGGTTTTTCCATATCTCGTGTTGCTAACCATTCATCGGCACACTCTTCAAAGGTTTTTTTCCAACTGTTATATTCCCCCTTTCTAACTAAAGTTTTTAAATCGAGAAGTTTGTCTTCGGCTAACTTTGGATTAGAAGTTTCTAAACTATCTTGAAGATAAACTCCCTTAACTTTGCAGTTGGCATAAAAAATATTGCCACGCAATCTCATGTGCTTCGGCATAATTTCTCCTTTTTTTTGGAGATATACCAAAGCATCCAATTTACGAGGCAAGTATATACGCTTATGTTTTTGGGTTTGCAAACTCATTTTTTAATTGCTTAGTTTCTCAACCGAACGGATGCAACCTATCGGGATAATGCAAGCTCCATTGTAGTAAGGGTTTTTAGCGTCTTGTCTTTCAACATCACGCACCATAAATAGGTTTTGTTTTCCCATACCAAAAAAGACTGCGATTGTCTGCACAGGTATCTCTTTGAAGACTTTTTCTGCATCATCTTCAGAGAACCAACTGGACGGACTATCGTCAAGATCCCCCGCATCAATCCAATCAATTGAAACTACATCACCACGCTTAAGTTTTTTTAGTGTCGCTTTTATTTTCATCGTTAGCCGTTTCCCCCTGACAGCAGGGGTCTATATTGGTCTTGCAAAAACTACATTGACCATGCCCATGAACGAACACGATCTCTGTACCTTTTTTAAAAGCGGGACAAAATCGTGTAACCTGCGTGTAACCATATAAATATTTATAAAATATAGGTGTAACCGTTGTAACCATCATTTCCTATTGTTACTCCCTATACCTATTTATATTTTGATTTTTTTTATAATTATTTTTGACATATGTCCTACAGTGTAATTTCACGGTTACAATGGTTACGGTTAATAAATAAAACAACTTAGATGGTTACATCTGTAACCGTCATTTCAATTTGGTAGTTTAAAACCAATATAATGCTTGGCTATTGAGCCATCGATCCTTCTTGCCTTCGATTTAAATTTTTTCATGGTCGTGTTGCCGAATCTTCTAGAGTCAAAATTGTCTGACAAGTTGATTTCATTTTCTCTTGCAAATTTCATGTAGTCATCGAATAGCAATCCAGTCGGGACGGTATCTTCTTCTTTTCCTGTAAATCGTGTTTCCACCCATAGACTGGTGGGGTCGACTGCCGTTTTATAATCCTGAGTGGCTTCGACCACCGATTCTGGCATTCCAAGCCCTTCTTTTTGCCATTTAAGACATCCTTCTAAAGCCCAATTTAGGATGCCTGACATCTCTAAATGAAAAAGTGCTAAAAGTTGCTCTTGCGCAACTAATTTGTCGTCCGAAATTCTTACTTTAAATGGAACCTCGTGAATGCGATCCCAGATCGCCTGATCACGGACGGATGGATAAGGTCTTTGATTCACCGCCATGATTAATTTAAACTTGGGTATAAAACTAAAGTTCTCACGATAAAGGAAACGGCAGGTTATTGGGTCGCCACCTGTTAGCTCTTTAATAAGCGTTGCGTCTAATACACCATTGTGACCAAGTTCACTAGTGGCGACTAATCGGGCATCATGCAAACTTGCTAAATCATTTCGCACAGAGTCGCTTCTTTTGTCCGTAAAAGTTTGAGTGCTTACTGCTTTTGTGTAATCGCCTAATAACTCGTGAAGAATACGAAGGAATGTACTCTTGCCATTGCGACCGTGCCCGTAGAAAATAAAAACTGCGCGCTCAGAAATAGATGCCGTCAAACAGTAGCCGACAAGTTTTTGCAAATAGTCTTTAAGCTTTTCATCACTATTTGTAATGTCGTCAAGAAAACTTAAAAAGTTGTTACAAGTACCTTCGGGATTAAATTCGACATTACTTGTTTGAGTTAGTAAATATTTTGAGTCGTGATCCATTAATTTCCCCGTCTTCAAATCAATCAACCCATTGGCACAACTAAATAAGTAATCTTCAGTATTAAAATCATTAAAACTTTTTTTCATAAACATTCTTGCTATTGCAATTACAGCATCCATATTTTTATTGGTTTCACATTTCTTGGCGAATTGGATCATTTGTTGCCTGAGTGGATTTGCCATACCTGCTATGCTTTCCCATAATTCTTCGTTTAATTTATTTAATCTAAATTTAACGAGCGTGTCCTTTGTTGAAGACTGAATGTTCCAACACTCACCGCCCCACGCCCCCCAAACATTTTGATCGTGGATATATTTAACTTCAGAGATAAATTTCTCGCTGAACGTTTTAGCCCTGTACTTTTCTGTTAAATAATATTCAATAGGCTGAATTACGCCTATATTACGGGCTTCTTCGGGTGTCCAAGAATTTATTGCCGAATTTAACATTGTTGTCATTTCGCTTTCGTCTATAGGAGGAATACAATGATTAGTGTTTGCTAGGTTTGCTTTTCTATAAATTGATTTGATTGTTCCACCCTGTTGTATTAACTTCCCGATAAAACTAATCATTGAATCGTGACGCACACCTGCTGACACATCAGTAGTTCCGTTCCATCCTTGTAGTCGTCTTACCCCCGCAGGTGGAATATTTTTGGCAACCTCACAATTACCTCTTGCTCTTTCAAGAAGCCAATCGGGTACAGAAGCAAGCTTAATTTCATTTGGTTCATCATCCTGCCAACAATATTCATTACCAGTTTCATGCAAACTAGGCGGGGCTACCACATAGCCAGAATTGCAACGAACATCAATTGCTGGAGCGATTTTTCCTGCACTGTCTTTAGCTCCACCTTCAGACGAACGAAAAAAATAATGCCGACCGCCACCGCCAGTTTGAGAGATGAGCGTATCTGGCAATGACCCGTGTTGATCTAATAATCGTTCTAGTTCTATAAACCCGTTATGTTTTATATTCCCGTCTTCATCTTTTTTAATATCTATATCAAGAACGAAAAGATTACTTGGACCACAAGCAATACCAACTCCAAGATGAGGGTTTTTCTTATACCAATCTTCTATTTTTTTTATATCGGTGGTGCACTCTGTCGTCCATTTAACTGCAGGCCTTTTTCTTTTATTAACAGGGAATATCTTCCAACCTAAACTTGCATAAAGCTTTGCGTATTCAAGAACACTATTCATGTATTTTTTCTTTCCAAAATTTTTCCAAAATTCTAAAGGTTAACCAATTCCCGTATGCGATGGTGGAAAAGAATAACCGCTTACGGTTGTTGATGTTGATGCACTCATGTCACTCAGTGTTGCAGATACACCAAAATCATTCAGCATGACTCTAATATCTGCTGATTAATTCACTATTTCTTGCCATTTTTAACCATTTTTGTTTCGGGTTTCCCGTCATAAGCCACTGCTTTTTCGATAGCCAATAGTAAACCTCTATCTTTTTCAATGACTTCAGCGACATCACCCACTCCTTAATGCTTGCCCTCAATCGAGCAATCACGAGTTATTTTGACCTTAACCATAAAATTCGCCCCTACTTTTAGAGATTCGAGCCTCTGAGAGCACTCTATTTTGCTTTTTTATTATGAGAGCCTTGCCGTAGCACCCGAATAAAAATCTAGTGGTTCTGTTTCAGGAATTGTAATTGCCATGCGTTCTCCACAAAAAAAGCCGAAACCCCTCTAAGGAGGCATCGGCTTTTATAAATCGACTTGGTTGCCATCAATGTCGATACTTACACTTCTATGAAAATGGTATACACAACTTTTAGGTTATGCAACCCCTTGTTGTTAGATGTTCACAACAACAAGTTGGATTTTTCTGTCTTATTTAAACATTCCAGTCTTTACGCAGGAAACACCACGGCTCGGAAACGCAGCAGATCCCGCTGAGAATACGCATTTTAAACCGTAACCTGTACAGATACTTGTGAGTGCCATAGGTAACGATCCGTCCTTAGCTTGCATTTTTATTATCTCCGTCTCGCAGGTGAATTCCGTACTTTCAGCACTCACTTCCCCATGCATCAAAACAAACATCAATCCTGCACCAACTATCATTGCACCAAGACCAAACAGATAACCTTTCATAAAGCCTCCTTTATTTAAACATTCAACTCTTCATACAACTAGTTCCTAGGAAAGATGATGTAAATGTTGGCGCATGTACAAAAACACAAGTCAGGTCTTCATTTATGAAATCTGGTGAACTTCGTTGATGAATTTTACAAAGTGTAAAATCACCTTGACCAGTCTCATACGATGCACATTTAATTTTTCTCATATCTTCAGCATTAACTTCCCCATGCGTCAACACAAACATCAATCCCGCACCAACTAATATTGCTCCTAAACCGAATAGATAACGTTTCATTAATCAACCTCCCATCATTTTATACAAGATATAAAGTACTAGTGCGACCCCAATAAGAACTTTTTTGTTGTAGTCTATTTTCATTTGGCTCCTCCTTCTTTATTTAAAACCACTAACAAAACTACCTTCACGCCTTATTTTATAGGGTTTATTGACCTTCTTCACGGAATGATGAGTCGGCCTCTTTTTGATACTGATCCAACTCTTGTAAAAATATTTGTACGACAGTGACTGGACTCACCGCACAAATATAGTTGCTTTAAATTGTATTCTAATTCAGCGATCCTCGCATTCAACTGAGCAACTTCACCTCCAGATGGATCAGCGGGTGCACCTTGCTGTTCCAAGAGTCTAGCGTTCTCGGCTTCCAATTCAGTGATCCTATCATTCAACTGAGCAACTTCACCCCCAGACGGCGATGGGGAACTCGGCACTGGACTATCCGCTACTGTTTCTCCGCCTGCTGCCAGACTCACAGGGTTGTTAGTGTCGAATGGGTCACTCGCAATTTCGGCTGGTGACCTCCTGTCGACACCGCACGAGTTCACTATCATACAAGGTCGGTCAGGATGGCGCATCCCCATCGATGGGTCCCAAGCAAAAACTGGAGCCACTGTAATGAGCGTGAACCCAAATAAAAATAAAATGAATACTAATGGAATGATTCGATACGTCTTTAACATTTTCTCCTCCTATTATCTAAAGCCGTTAACAAAACTACCTTCACGCCTTATCTTATAGGTTTATTAACCTTCTTCAATGTAGGAATTTCTGATTCATTCATGTTCTTTTCCAACACTTCAAAGTTAGGATTAAGAATTTTCAATGCAACAAAGTTATAAACAAAAATATCTAATGCCTCATTCCTACGTTGCCCTTTCTTTAATACCCACTCTCTTCTAGCCACACCTTTATGAAATCTTTGGACACAATGTTCAGCGGTTAACATTGCAAAGTATTCTTCATCATAGTGAATTGGGAAATGACAATAGCCTTCACCTACTTCATCAATCTGTAATCGTGAAAATACAGTTTCCTTTGCCGTATCTGTTCCGACCATGTAGAAACGAACATTGGTTCTTTTATCCACGGACATTCTAGAAACAATGGGAACACCTCTAGTGCTTGCGCCTTTAACTGGATACACCCGACTTGGTTGTTTCCTTTTACAAAAGTCATAAACGGATTGTGTGTGATGTCCACTATCGACTGTTACGCATACCGCTTTTAACTTCTGACCAGATGGATGTGTAAAGGTTCGTTCTAAATGTTGATCTAATGTATCCCAAAGAGCTTTGGTCGATGGATCACCCGCCAATACTTCATAAGACAGCCCCCAAGTTTCCTCACCAATACCCCAACCTCTAAATTCTAATTCCAATCGATCTCCCTGAACATCCACTGCACAAGTTATAACTAGAACACCTTCAGGTGCATCATATGGATATAGCTCACGCCTTCTAAGTAATGGATCACCTTCAACCGTATGTCCTTGTTCTTCCCAAGACTCGCCCAAAGCTGTGTTGGTAAAAACTTTTAATGTTTCTGGATATTTCTTTGCTTCTAAGAAGTTGCTAACCATTTCTGACCAAGAAACCCACGGACTATAAATTTCATTAATCCAAAACCCTGCAATACCATTTGATTCTTCAGTAGCACGCCATTCACCACCTAACAACAAACGGCTTTTATCAGACTCTTTCATTTTATATTCACAATGATCACAAACATAATGAGCCGTGTCTGGAAGATGCTTCTGGTTTTCATCCTGATCCCATCTAATGTTTGACCACATCAATATTTGGTACTCACCACACTTAGGACACGGAACATAATATTTACGCTGATCAGATTCTAAAAAGGCTTGTTCAATCCTCGATGCGCCCTTGACCGTAGGCGTGGACGTCATGACGATCTTACGATTCCAGAAAGTAGTGGTTCTTTTCTTAGCTAGTGATACAGGATCACCTTCAGTCCCCGCTGATGTTGGAAACCTATCTACTTCATCCAAGAAGACAATACGAATTGGGCGTGATGCAAGTGAGCTTGCACTATTAGCTCCCGCCATAGTGATATGACCACCCGCAAATGTTTTATGAAGAATAGTATTGTTGGAACTTCTTGCTCGTGGATCTTGAACCAAATCTTTAAGCGCAGGTGAATCTCTTAGCATTGGAGCAAACCGATCCTTCGACCATGTTTGAGCCATTTCGAGCGTGGGCTGAATTACTAAAATGGGAGAAGGGTCTTGTGCTATAAAATACCCTACTGGATTATTTAAAAACGTTTCTGTCTTCCCAACCTGTGCCGAAGTCATTCCAACAATCGTATGAATTCTTGGATTACTTATTGCGTCTTGCCATCCCTTTTTGAAAAGGAGCACGGGCTAAATTGTATTTGCCCGATTCCGCAGAAGCTTCGGAACTTAATATTCTATTTTTAACCGCCCATTCGCTGACCGTTTGTTTTGGCGGTGGCTTTAGTCGTTTTATTGACTTTCGCAGTCTTCGGTTCAATGGGGATAAATTCTGATAACTCACTCAATACCTCGAATACCGCCGACTCTAATACAATCCTGGCACCACCAACCGATTCTTCCGCATGAACCAAAGGAGCGATCTTGCTTGGAGTAGCTAGTAGGCGTTGTCGGACTGCGGAAAATATTCGGTAT
>AQTY01000032.1 GCA_000372225.1 Candidatus Nitromaritima sp. SCGC AAA288-L16
CGCATCTGATTTTATCTCGCGCAAGGTGAAATGGTGTACTTAGAATACGCGCTGAACACATAGAGAAAATAATCTGATGCTAGAAATCGCATAATTTAATCGGAGAAAATCTGTTATGAAGCGGGCCATTATTAAAAAACTCGATGATGAACTTTTGATATCTCAAAAAGAGTTACAGGTAGATATTCCAAAGGCAATACTAACAGCAAGAGAGCATGGGGATTTAAAAGAAAATGCCGAATACAAGGCTGCAAAAGAAAGGCAAACATTTCTTCAAGCAAGAATTTCGCTATTACAAAAAAGAATAAGCGACGTTACGTCGCTTAACATAGAAAAAATACCAAGGGACAGATCCGGGTTAGGTAGCACGTTATTCCTCACTGACATTCAAACTGGTAAAGAAAAAAATTTTCACCTAGTGTTTCCTGAGGATGTAGATCCCGATGCTGGGAAAATTTCTCCTGGTTCCCCTATTGGAAGAGCCTTAATGGGAAAGCAAAAAGGGGACGAAGTGATAGTTTCTCTCCCAGAGAAAAAAATAGAATACGAAGTTATGCGCGTAAATACCATCCACGATAAATCAAAAGACGCTAATTAGAATAAGCACTTAATGTCATTCAAAAACCTCATTTCATTTGAAGAAATCGCGGAAAACAACTCCAATTTTCTCGACATCGATACTAGACCCGACTGGGAAGAGTTGTTTGGCAACCGCAACCCATTGAACCTAGAAATCGGGTTTGGAGTTGGAAACTTTATCATTGAAATGGGAATTCGAGAACCCAATGAAAACTTTATTGGAATTGATTTTTACCACAAAGGAATCCGAAAAGTCATTACCCGTATTGCCAAGTATGAGATTTGCAACGCCCGCATCGTATATGGTGACGCAAAAGAAAAAATTCCTCTCTTGTTTGCCCCTGAAGAACTCAATCGAGTTTACATAAATTTCCCCGACCCATGGCCAAAAAAAAGGCATCATAAACGCAGGTTGATCAAACCGGATTTCATAAAAGTTCTGGCCGAAAAACTTAAGTGCAGTGGCGAAATTCATATTGCGACAGATCACGAAGCTTACGCCATGGAAATCCTTGATTTTTTTGAAAAAGATCAGCTGTTGAAAAATAAAAATGGACTTGGTACATTCCTATTACAGAAGGAAGGAATCCCAAAAAGCAAATATGAAAAAAAGTTCATTAGCGCCGGAGAACGGATTTTTTATTTAGAGTACAAAAAATAGAGCAACACCACTTTAACCTTCAAGTTCGGAGACTAGCTTGCCCCAAGAACGCATCTTAGTAGTTGATGATGAAACTAATATTGCAAATTCCCTCAAAGAAATTTTATCGGATGAGGGTTATGATGTTTCTGTAACTGAAGACGGACTTAATGCACTAGACATGATTCAATCAGATCCACCAGATCTTCTATTGCTTGATGTCTGGCTTCCCGGAATGGACGGAATAGAGGTATTGAAAACTGTCAAAACTTATCATCCTGAAATAGAGGTCCTGGTCATGTCTGGGCACGGGACCATCGATACGGCGGTAAAAGCGACAAAGCTTGGGGCTTTTGATTTTATTGAAAAGCCGTTCTCAATGGACAGCTTGACTCAATCTGTTAAAAGTGCTTTAGGACTCAAAAAAAAACGCCCCACAAAAATAAGCAACGAGGCGCTATTCGGATTTTCATCGCTAATTGAAACACAAAAGGCTATTAAATCTCATTCTCAATCAGACAACCCCCTGCTCATTCTAGGTGAACCAGGAACAGGCAAAGAGTACATCGCACAAGCAATCCACCAAAAAAGCGTAAAAAGCAACCTTCCTTTTATCAAACTCAATTGCGCTTCAAGGCCAGCAAGTGAGATCAACTCTTTTCTATTTCCGTTGGGAAAAGAATCTCTCAACCTTAAAAACGTAGCCTCGGATACAACCCCAACCATATCGCAAGCTGTGTATTTAGATAATGTGGATGCCCTGAGCAAAACCGTTCAACAAAAATTATTCAATTTATTGTTTTCTAATGAGAGTAAAAAACAAAACTTATTGCCATCGCGTCTATATATATCTTCCTCTAAAAACCTCGGTGAACTTTCTAAAAAAAACAATTTTAATCCTGATCTACTAAAAATTTTTAGAAACACAACTATCAGAGTACCTTCTCTGCGCGAAAACCCTTCCATTATCCCCGCCTTGATTCGTGACCACCTAGAAAAAGTCTCACAAAAAGATGGGTTGCCTATTCCCGAAATAGACTCAGATGCACTTGAAGCCTTATGTCAATATCGTTGGCCAGAAAATATCCGGGAACTTCATTCTGTTTTAGACCGCATCCTGGCGACTACTCCTTCACGGGACAGGGTTTCTCTTAACCAAATACCTTCAGGAATCAATCAACTAACGATCCAACAGGAGCAAATAAAACTTAACAAGCTTAATAATCCTATGCAAAGAACACTTAAAAGAAGCGTAGTGTTATATGGAAGAGGACTTCATAAAGGACTTAAAACTGGGCTCATCTTGCAACCGCTGCCACCGGGAAGCGGCATTATTTTCAGCAATATCTCTAGTGGACAAACCATCCCAGCTAGGCTTGAAAATATTATATCGACCAATTACTCCACAACACTCCATAAAGGGGAAGCTAGTGTCGCTACCATAGAACATATCATGGCTGTTCTACACATATACCACATCACAAACCTCCTTATAAAAGTAGGCGATGAAGTTCCAGTGATGGATGGATCTTCAAAAGATTTTTGTAAGTTAATCGAAGATGGTGGAATTGAAGAACAGGATAAACCATCCCAAGAATTAATTATCGATAAAAAATATACGTTTGGCCCCCAAGAACAAGGAACCCCCCATATTAGTATTGAACCCTGTGACACATTCAAGGTTAGTTACCATATGGAATACCCGATGCCAATTGGAGTCATGGATCATACCTTCGAATATGTAAACGAGGAAGACTTTAAAAAAGAAATCGCTCCTGCGCGCACATTCGGGTTCATGAAAGATATCGCTCAATTAACAAAGATGGGATTTGCTACTGGCGGGAATCTGGACAACTTTATTCTAGTGGGAGATGGGAAAGTCATCAACACCGAACTAAGATTTGAAAATGAGTTCCCACGGCATAAGATTCTTGACATCCTAGGGGACTTCTACCTTTTAGGAAAATCTATTCGCGGACACATCCGCGCAAACAAATCAGGACACACCCAAAACATAGGACTTCTAAAAAATTTAACGAATGCAGAAATTCAACTTCCTCTGTAAATTCAGTTTTAATCTAAATTTATCGACATCAATTAAACAAACTCTCTTAGAAGGAAACATCTCCATCTAGACTTTTTCAGACTCAGTTTATCGTTGCAAAACCGAATCATTTCGAAAAAACTCTACAGACAATACTTATGAACCATTTGCACCTCATTTTTAAAAAGTACTAAGCCCTAGTAAGCAACGTCATGACAATAAAAAAATTAGCGGATGTTCCAAATGCCATTGAATATTTTTAAATTAGCCGTTCTTGTTTCCGGACGCGGTTCTAATTTGCAAGCCATAATTGACAGTATTGACCAAGAAGAACTGGACGCTCATCTTTCCATAGTAATTAGCAACACAAAAGATGCCATGGCCTTAAAGCGAGCTGAAAAGCATGGGATAAAAACAATTTTTATCGATCCCTCTACCTACTTAAACAGCAAAGAGTATGACAAAGCACTCGTATTGAAGTTAAAAGAGTTTTCCATTGATCTCATCTGTCTTGCTGGGTATATGCGTGTTCTAGGAGAAGAGGTTATACAAACGTTTGAAAAGAAAATTATAAATATACACCCTTCCCTATTACCAGCATTTCCAGGTCTGAATGCTCAAAAGCAAGCTATAAATCATGGGGTTAAGTTCTCTGGATGCACTGTCCATTTCGTTGATTCCGGAGTTGATAGCGGACCCATTATTCTACAAACAGTAGTCCCGGTTTACGATAGCGATGACGAAAAATCTCTCTCTAAACGAATCCTTGAACAAGAACATTACCTTTACCCAAAAGCAATCAAAATGATCCAGGAAAACAAAATCAGATTAAATGGTAGAACTGTGACGAGTAAAATAATATAACGCTATATACTCCACTAAGGTGTTCATGAAAAGACAAGCTAAATTTTTATTTATTTTTATTTTATATTGGCATGTTCCTGCGTGGGCTCTTAGTGACGAATTAGCAACTGTTAAGGCGATTCAGAAAAATTACGATTCAGTTCTAACCTTAAAAGCAAACTTCGAGCAGAAGGCCTTCGTTAAGATGTTAAATAGAACCGAAATTACCCGGGGAAGTGTCCAGATCAAAAAACCAGGTAAAATGAAATGGGTGTACAACTCTCCAGACCCACAAGTTCTTATTAGTGATCAAAAAAATTTATGGCTTTACGCACCAGAAGAAGAACAAGTCACAAAAATGCCTATTGAAAGTGTGTACTCGTCAAATACTCCAGCCCTATTCCTTGCAGGGCAAGGAATTTTGACAGACACCTTTAACATTGTGCAGGTTCTAACTGAAAAAGATACATTTGTCGCTGTTTTCACCCCAAAAGAAGTTGAAAGTAGTTTAAGCCGCCTTGTGCTTCGGGCAAATAAAAATAACTACCAAATCACAGGAGCGACCGTGTATGATAAGCTTGGTAACAAGACTTCTATTAAATTTCGATCCATCCGTATCAACGAGAAAATACCAGAAAGCGTTTTCAACTTCAAGGTTCCTGCCGGAGTAGAAATACAAGACTTTACACCTAGCCCCTAAATAATCACCTTAAATTACTATGTTTGAAATATCATCCATATCTCTCGAGGCTGTATCAGCCGTTGGCTTTAAAATATTCGCGTTTCTAGTGGGCTTAGCCGCGCTTATTTTTGTCCATGAATTAGGACATTTTCTTGCTGCCCGAAAATGCGGTGTCATTGTAGAGAAATTCTCCATAGGGTTTGGAAAGAAACTATTCGGGACAACTTCCCAGGGCACTGAATTTATTATTGCCGCTATCCCACTGGGCGGTTACGTCAAAATGAAGGGTGAGGAGCTTGGTGAGGAAACAAATGAAGAAGGCTCGTTTTCAGCCGCACCACCACACCATCGGCTTCTAATAGCTTTTGCCGGCCCATTCTTCAATTTTCTATTTGCTTTAGCTATCTATGTGTTTGTATACATGGCAGGGGTTGAAACCATAGGTCCGGTAATTGGAACCGTAAAAACAAATTCGCCTGCCCTCGAGGCAGGTCTTCAGACAGGCGATAAGATAATATCCGTTAATAACAAACCAATTCGATTCTGGAGTGAACTACAAAAGAAAGTCTATAATTCGCCCGGAGAGAAACTCGATTTCCAAATCGAACGTTTAACAAAGGGAATCATTAATTTAGAAATCACGCCCACCACAGAAGAAATTAAAAATCTTTTTGGCGATACAGAGCAAGTCGGCCTAATCGGCATAACCCCACTTTCGAACACTATTAGCTACATCAAAAAAGAAAGTGCCGCCGAAAAAGCGGGCCTCCAACTTAATGATCGTATTATCGCTGTAGGAGATACCAAGATATTTGGCTGGTCGGATCTTAGACCTGCGGCTGTGGACAAGCCAGGGGAGTCATTGACATTCAAAGTTCAACGTAATGGGACAGAAATACTGATCCCCCTAATCCCAACCCTAAAAACAATTAAAGATGAAAATGAGAAGGACTTAGAAATTGGGGAGATTGGCATTGGGATGAGCGGGCGCATGGTACTTGAGCAGTATGGTTTGCTTGGTTCGATCGTAAGGGCGATGAAAGAAACTTGGGAGATGACGGCCTTGATTGCGATCAGCGTGCAAAAGATGCTGTTTGGATCAATCCCAGCAGACCAAATTGGTGGCCCCATATTGATCTTTCAAATTTATGGAGAACAAGCCGAACAAGGTTTCAATGAATTCATGAGACTAACAGCTTTGTTAAGTATCAACCTTGGCTTGATCAATTTACTCCCAATTCCAATTTTAGATGGAGGACATATTTTATTTTTTCTCATAGAAATAATTCAAGGGCGACCTGTGAGTGAAAAAAGCAGAGAACTAGCTCAACAGGTAGGACTTTTCATGCTAATAAGCTTGATGGTATTTGCTTTCTATAATGACATAGTGCGAGTCATCAATTAGACAAGATTCTACGACCATTTAAAAAGTGGATTCAATATCACAATTAGAAAGTCTAAAAAAAATCGCGGCGGAACTTTCAATTGACATAATAACCGGTAGTTTGTTCGACCCTGAAATCATAGTTAAAAGTGGTCACTGTAAGGTGAAAGGGAAAAACACAATCATCATTGATAGCTTACTTTCAAGCCAAGAACAAAGCGAAGTCATTATCCAAGCCCTAAAAAAGTTTAACCTGGAATCAGTTTACCTACCGCCATGGATTCGTGAGCGCCTTGAACCTGACAATTCTATTTAAAATTAAATGACACTATTGAATAACATTCTTCCTGAGGTGCGTCGCGGAAAATTAAAAGTACTTCTTCGTGAAAGGGAGATCGTCCGAGTGCTTGAAGCCCACAATGGACTGAGCGGTATTATTGCAAATAATGCATGTATTGAAGGGCAATCTAATCAAGTCCCAGTCCAAAGAGAATTCGACGCAATATGGGAAAGCAGTCTGACCGACTCCGCATCAAAAGGGCACCCCGACATAGAAGTTATTAGCTTTGATTCAAGGCTTCAATCTATTAATGAAATTTTAGCGGTTACCCATAAGCCAATGATAGTTGATGGCGACACAGGAGGGGACGCTAATAATTTTGAGTATATGGTCACCAAACTTGAGAGGGCTGGTGTTTCTGCCGTCATTATCGAAGATAAAGTTTTTCCAAAGCGAAATAGTCTGGAACCCGGAGTTCAGCAAATGCTTCAAGAGCCTGAGATATTCAGCCAAAAAATCAAACGTGGTAAAAGTGCTCAGATATCAACCGACTTTATGATTATAGCCCGACTAGAAAGCTTGATAGCTGGGAAAAGTGTGGATGATGCGCTCTTTAGAGCTCAAATCTATCTGGAAGCAGGTGCTGATGGTGTAATGATCCATTCAAAAGAAAAAGACCCTGACCAGATCATGGAATTCGCGAAGCACTACCAGAAAATGACTCAAAAAATAAACTGCAAAAAACCAATGGTATGTGTACCAACAACATACAATACCCTTACCGAAGATCAGTTGAGTGCTGCGGGATTTAGTATTGTTATTTACGCCAATCATCTTTTAAGAAGCGCTAATAAGGCAATGGAAGAAGCCGCTCGCACCATCCTTCTTAATCAACGATCATTTGAAGTTGACCCAATCTGTTCTCCCGTCCGCGAAATATTTCAAACAGTAGGATTTCTCGAAGTTAAAGAAAAAGACAAGCTCGACGGAAACAACAAAAACATCCCCATAATCATTCCTGCTGCGGGCGAAGATCCTTCGTTAAGTTCAATTCTAAAAGGTAAACCTAAGTCTATGTTTGAAATAGCTGGGAAAACTCTTCTCGACTGGCAAATCAGCGCTCTCAATAGTAATAACCTGACAAATATTACAGTGATAACAGGCTATAAAAGTAGGACGATGAAAGCAGATGGCGTCACCTTTCAGGAAAATAAAGATTACAAAAGAGGCTCCGAGTTACACAGTTTGATGGAGGCTCGAAAAAAAATGACGAACGGTTTCATTATGCTGTATTCGGATATACTATTTGAAGAGAACATAATGTCAAAAATACTTGCTTGCCAAGAAGACATCGTTCTTATAGTAGACAACACCATGCAGTACCATGCGCCAGAAGCAAACAAAATACAGGATTTTGTTATCAGTAAAAACAAACACCTACCCACCCGAAGAAAAATTAGTTTTGCTTATGAAAATATTATTTCAAAAATCGGATCAAAACTAAATCCAGAAACCGCCACTCACGAGTTTATAGGCCTCGCTAAGTTCACTAAAACTGGAGCGGAGCAACTTCTTCAGACCTATGAAGACTGCGTAAAGAATTACCATGGTAAATTGCAGGAGGCTGAAAATATAAATCAATTTAAATTTACCGACCTAATACAAGAAATGATCGACCGAGGCTACGTCGCTAACTTTCTTGAAATTCATAAGGGTTGGCTAGAGATCCATAGTACTGAAGACATCGAACTAGCCAACCATTTCCTATCCAATAGTTAAACACACCCTTGATCCAGAACCTTTTTTGTGTGAACAAGAAAACAACCGAGACAGTCTTCTGATAATTGAAGTCAAAGACTAAAAATAATTATTACTATGTACTATTCAAAGCTACTAATACCAACCCTAAAAGAATCTCCTGCGGATGCCGAGGTTGTCAGCCATAAGCTCATGGTCCGCGCTGGAATGATCCGTCAAATGGCTGCCGGCATCTATTCAATCCTCCCATTAGGACTAAGGGTACTTAGAAAAGTCGAGCAGATCATCAGGGAAGAAATGAACCAGATTGGAGGACAAGAAGTTTTCCTTCCCAGCGTTCAACCAGCTGAATTATGGGCAGAAAGTGGACGCTGGGATTTTTATGGAAAGGAATTGCTGCGCTTCAAAGACCGGAATGACCGCGAATTTTGCTATGGGCCAACTCACGAAGAAGTTATTACAGACATAGTACGTCGCGAAGTAAAATCCTACCGACAATTACCAATTACCTTGTACCAGATTCAAACCAAGTTTCGAGATGAAGTCAGACCCCGCTTCGGAATAATGCGTGGACGTGAATTCACAATGAAAGATGCCTACAGCTTTCACGCAACTGAGGAAAGTACTCACGAAACTTATTCAAGTATGGCGAATGCCTATTCCCGAATTTTTAAAAGATGTGGACTGGATTTTAAAATGGTGGAAGCCGATAGCGGAACCATTGGGGGCAATTTCTCTCATGAGTTCGTCGTGCTCGCAAGCTCTGGGGAAGATTGCATAGGATTTTGCAATTCATGCGATTACGCTTCGAACCTTGAAAAAGCTGAAACTAAAACCTCGCCAATAAATACAGAATCTCCGTTACCGGAAGACCTCAATGAAGTTGCCACGCCCAAAAAAAAATCTGTAGAAGAAGTAACCCAATTTCTTCGAGTGTCACCTAACACACTAATTAAAACCATTATATTTGAAACCGACCAAGGACTAGTTGCTGGGCTCGTTCGAGGCGATCGTGAAGTCAATCCTGTCAAACTTAAAAACCTAGTCGGCTGCGAATGGCTTATCCCTGCCTCAGAAAATTTAATTGCAAAAACAACTGGGTTGCCTTGCGGGTACTTGGGGCCTGTGGGAATTAAGCTCAAAGTTTTTGCCGATAAAGAAATCCCGCCTATGTCCAACAGCATCGCAGGGGCAAACAAAATAGATACCCATTTGACTGGTATTCAGTTTAAACGAGACCTGAAAGTTGAAAAAATAGGGGACATCAGAAGTGTCAACGAAGGAGACCCTTGCCCTAAGTGCAAATCAGGAAAGTATAAAATAAAACGAGGTATCGAAGTAGGACATATTTTCATCCTAGGAAAAAAGTACAGCGAATCCATGCAAGCCTTGTATCTAGATGATCAAGGCAAAGAAAAACCTATGATCATGGGCTGTTATGGGATAGGAGTTGGCCGAACTGCCGCAGCTGCTATTGAGCAAAACCATGATGAGCAAGGAATCATCTGGCCTATTTCCCTTGCTCCTTTTCAAGCTGTTATTCTTCCAGTCAACTTTTCTGACGATGCCGTGCATTCAGCAGCTAAAAAAATCTATAAATCTCTCTGGGAGTTAGGGGTTGAAACCTTACTTGATGACCGCCCAGATAGGTTAGGTGTAAAATTTAAAGACGCTGAGCTTCTCGGAATCCCAATCCAAATAATCGTTGGCCCCAAAAATCTTGGTGATGGAAAAATAGAAATAAAACTAAGAAAAACTGGCGAATCCCAGTTAATATCATTCCCAGAAGAAATCGCATATATTTCCACAATTTTATCAGAGTTATGAAAAACAGCTCCTTGATAAAAAATTTCCTTGTAACACTTCCCCCTTTGAGTATAATATAAGTAATAGAGTTGGTTCCTACCTAAGAGCGCGGCTTAAGCCACGCTTTTTTTTTGCTTTTATGAGAAAAATAAGGGAAAGCATCAACTCCTAACTCACGATGCAAAGAAAAAGTAGTCGTCTCGTTAGACTCGAAGCAAAAGCGACCACATGTAATTGCTACAGATAAATGAGGAAAAACCCTATTTATCAGTTGGTTACTGATCTCATTGAGCCAACTCTAAAAGGAAGTGACATAGAACTGGTTGATGTTGAGTACAAAAAGAATGGCAAAACTTGGTGTCTGAGAGTATTCATCGACAAAAATCAAGGGGTGACAGTTTACGACTGTCAAAGATTAAGTCGAGAGATTGAAGACTTAATTGAAATCCACGAATTAATTGCCGACCACTATGTTCTAGAAGTTTCTTCCCCTGGCCTGGATCGACCATTAAAAAAAGAGTCTGATTTTCTTAGAAATAAAGGAAAGCAAATTCTGGTCAAAACCTATTCGCCTATTAACAGCAGTAGAACAAATACGGGAACCGTTAAAGATTTTGCAAATGACACTCTATTTTTAGAGAATAAAAAAGATACTTTGGAAATTTCATTGACGAATATTGCGCAAGCCAAATTAATTATCGAATTTTAAAATCTATATGACCATCGAAGTTTTAGAAAACATAAAGCTACTAGCCAGAGAAAAGAACATTGATGAAGAAACTTTGATCAATGCCCTTAAGAATGCCATGGAAGCAGCCGCGCATAAAAAACTAGAAACTAATGGCCCGCTTCAAATCGAATTTAATCGTGAAACGGGTGAAATAGAGGTATTCTCTGAAAAAACTGTTTCTAGCGAAGTAACCAACCCTGAAGAGGAAATTTTGCTAGAAAAGGCTCGAGCAATCAACCCTGAAGCTAAAATGGGTGAAACCCTGCTCATCCAGTTACCTATAAAAAACTTCGGTCGAGTCGCCGCGCAACTCGCAAAGCAAGTAATCGTACAAAAAGTTCGTGAAGCTGAAATTAACATCCTCTGTAAAGAATTCCAAGATAAAAAAGGCGAATTAATTAATGGGATTGTTCAGCACTTTCAGCATGGAGATATTATTGTTGACTTGGGAAAAGCAGAAGGGATTCTCCCAAGGCGAGAGCAAGTATTTCGTGAATCATTTAGCCGAGGCGACCGTATTCGCGCGTATGTTCTTGATATAGGAAAAACAGCACGAAATGCCACAGTGATTCTTTCCCGAACGCACACAGGGCTCATTAGAAACCTGTTCGAGATTGAAGTGCCTGAAATTAATGAGGGAATAATAGAAATAATGGGGATAGTACGAGAACCTAATGGAAGAACTAAAATAGCGGTTAAAACCCATGACCGTGACGTAGATGCTGTTGGAGCTTGTGTCGGGATGAGGGGTATGCGCGTCCAGTCTATCGTACAGGAACTTCGGGGAGAAAAAATTGATATCGTCGAATATTCAGAAGACCTAGAAGTATTTATTAAAAATGCCCTTAGCCCTGCTAAAATCTCTCGCATAATTAAAAATAGCGAGAACAATGAAATGACAGTTATTGTTGCGGATGATCAGATGTCTCTAGCGATTGGGAAAAAAGGACAAAATGTCAGACTTGCTGCAAAACTGGTGAAACAGAAAATAGATATTCAGGGTCATTCTGAGGCTTCTGGTTCATTAGATATTTCTAGTTTATTACCAACTACTAAAAAAAGTACTTCTAGCATCAATTTTTTAGGTGAAATTAGCGGGGCAAAGGGACTGGGAGAAAAAATCACAGCTATTCTTTTTGCAAGCAATGTAGTTACTGCTGAGAATGTTATAACGCACGGGATAAAAGGATTAACAACTCTCCCTGGAATAGGACCCAAAAAAGCAGCATCAGTTTTAGATTTTGCAGAAAAAATAACCGCGCGGATAATAGAAGAGCGCGGAGAGGGCGAGGTAAAGTCTGAAACTGACAAGGAAACCAAAATAGCGGATGCCTCTGACGAAGAAGAGCAAGAAATCCCAGTAAATCAATTATGTGAAGTTTCCCCATCTGTCATAGAGTGTCTTCTGGAAAACGGATTTGAAACCCTGGCGGAACTTTCTGTAACGGAAAAAGAAGAATTGGTAGAAATTGAAGGAATAGATTTGGAAACTGCCCTGGTAATTATCGCACAGGCAAAAAAGCAATCAGCTAGTGATAGGTAGTTTTTGAATCTAAAAGAAACGCAACATACTGCAAACTGATTATGAAAATTTAAAATTGGTTTAGGAGGTTTTTTTGGGCAAAACTCGCATTAACAGGTTGGCTTTAGAACTCGGTGTGCAAAATGATCAGATCTTGGATGCCCTAAAAGGTATTGGGCAAGCTGTTAAAAATTATATGAGCTCAATAGATGATAAAACTGCGGATGAAATCCGCGAACTATTCACCCCGAAACCTCCATCTAAAAAGGAAACTCCAAAAGCCACCAAAAAATCAACCACCAATAAAATAACTACAAAAAGCACATCTAAAAAGACCAAAACAACTACGAAGAAAGAACCCTCAGAAAAAAAAGCTCCAAAAGTAAAACCCAAGACAGCAAAAAAAACCACAAAAAAATCTACGACTACTTTAAAGAAATCCAAAGTCGCTAAAACTACCAGTAAACCTCCGACGAAAGATCAAGCAAAACAAGAACCAACCAAAGTATTAAAAAAATCTGGGCTCAAAATCACAAAGCATGAAGAAAAACCTGCTGAAGTGGAAAAAAAACATGCTGAAGTGAAAAAAAAACCTATTGCAACTAAAGATAAACCTGCAGCCAGTCAAAAAAAATTAGCTGAAAAAAAATCAGAGAAAAAAACTACCACAGAACCACCCAAACCAGAGCGACTACCCACTGAGGTTAAAGAAGAAGCTTTTGAAATTGCTCAATTGCCAGAAAACATAATGATTCGTGATTTGGCTGAAAAGTTGCGTTGTTCTCCTAACGATATAATCAAAGAACTCATGGGCTTGGGTGTCATGACCACCATCAATCAAAGTCTTAGCTTTGAGGTCGCATCAAAAGTAGCCGACCAACGCGGCTTTGAAGTTGAATTGATCAAGGACAAATCGGCAATTGATTTTGAAGAGGAGGAAAAAGAAAACCCAAAAGACCTTTGTAACCGACCACCCATCGTAACAATCATGGGACATGTGGATCATGGAAAAACATCACTACTCGATGCTATAAGAAAAACTAATGTAACCGAAGCCGAGGCAGGTGGTATCACCCAGCATATAGGGGCCTACAGAGCAAAAATCAAGGATCAGTTTATTACTTTTCTTGACACACCTGGTCATGAAGCATTCACAGCAATGCGTGCCCGTGGAGCACAGGTAACGGACATCGTTATTCTAGTTGTGGCCGCAGATGATGGAATAAAACCTCAAACTAAAGAGGCAATCGATCATGCCCATGCAGGCAACGTACCCATTTTGGTTGCTATCAACAAGATTGACAAACCTGAAGCAAAACCGAAAGAGGTGAAAAAACAATTGGCTGAAGTAGGTTTGCTACCTGAAGACTGGGGTGGGCAGACAATGTTCACGGAGGTTTCCGCAATACAAGAAACAGGAATCGAACACCTCTTAGAACTAGTTCTCCTGCAGGCAGAGATCATGGAACTTAAAGCAAACCCGACTCTCCGCCCGCAAGGTATTGTCATTGAATCAAAACTGGATAAAGGAAGAGGACCCGTTGCCACGGTGATAGTGCAAAAGGGAACGTTGACGGTGGGACAACCTTTTGTTGTCGGACCCTATTTCGGAAAAGTACGAGCACTGATAAACGATAGTGGTAATAAAACTCCAAAAGCTACCCCAGCAATGCCGGTAGAAATCGTGGGAGTTCCTGAAGTTCCTCAACCAGGAGATAAGTTTTATGTGGTTGAAGATGAACGAAAGGCAAGGCAATACAGTGAAATGAGGCTCAAAAAAAGACGGGAAATGCAGTTAGCCGAATCTGCCAAAGTAACCATGGAAGATCTTCACGATCAAATTGCAGAAGGTAAAATTAAAGTACTCAACCTTATAATTAAAGCGGACACTCAAGGTTCGATTGCCGCAGTGCAGGAGGCCTTCTCAAAATTAGAAACCGAAAAAATCCGATTTAAAATCATTCACGATGGGGTTGGAGGAATAACCGAGTCAGATATTCTTTTATCTAGTGCGTCTAACGCGATTACCATCGGGTTTAACGTACGCCCAACAGACAAAGCAGATGAATTAGCAATGCGAGAAAAAATAGATGTACGCTTATATAGCGTAATATATGAAGCTATTGAAGATATGAAGAAAGCGTTGGAGGGCCTACTAGCACCAAAATTTAAAGAATTGATTATCGGCCGAGCTGAAGTAAGAGAAGTGTTCAATCTCCCAAAAATAGGATCGATCGCTGGATGTCATGTATCGCAAGGAAAAATGGAACGTAATCTTGAGACTAGACTCATCCGTGATAGCGTAGTGGTCTATCAGGGGAAAATTCTTTCGATAAGACGCTTTAAGGAAGATGTAAAGGAGGTACAACAAGGTTACGAGTGTGGACTTTCTTTAGAAAACTTCCAAGATATAAAGCAAGGAGATGTGGTAGAACCTTACATCCTAGAAGAGATCGAAATTTAGTAAAACAAGACAGGCTAACAAAACTTTTTTTTTGCAGACACAACTGAAAAATTTAAGATGTTAAACAGTATTATTCATAATTTCATAAAACCATGCCGTTTAAACGATCAGAGAGAGTTCAGGAATTACTCCTGAAAGAAATTTCGGCTCTCATTCAAAGGGGTTTGAAAGACCCACGGATCGGTTTTGCGACAGTAACAACGGTTGATTTGAGTAATAACTTAAAACACGCGAAAGTTTATATCAGTGTATTGGGATCAGAATATGAGCAACGCGATACTATTACAGGCCTGACCAATGCATCTGGATTTATCAGAGGCTCTTTAGGTAAGAACCTCAATCTTCGATATATTCCTGTGTTGGAATTTATACTTGATGAAACAGCGAAACGCGTTGCTAAAATAAATAAAATTATTAATGATCTACACTCAGAATAACGTAGTTAATCTCTTCAAACCGTCCGGGCCAACATCTTTTGACATGGTTTGGTCGGTTAGAAAAATTCTTGGCGTCAAAAAAGCTGGGCATATCGGAACTTTGGACCCTCTAGCTGATGGGGTACTTCCCATATGCCTTAATCGGTCCACACGAATTATTCAATTCTTATCGTCCCTTCAGAAAACTTATCGAGCAACCCTTGAACTAGGTTCAGAAACAGACACTCAAGACGCTACGGGACGAAAAATATCTACCAATGACCCATCTCTGATCGATGAAGCTAAAATGAAAGAGGTTTTTCAAACGTTTGTGGGAGAACAAGATCAGATTCCTCCAATGTACTCAGCGAAAAAGAAAAATGGAATTCCTCTTTACAAATTGGCCAGAAATGGTATTAATATCCGAAGAGATCCCGTCAGAATAGTTGTATATTCAATAGATTTCATAAAGAAGGAGGAGAATCAGGTTTTATTTGAGGTGCGTTGTTCTTCTGGAACTTATATTCGTACTCTGTCGCATGATGTTGGTAAAAAGCTGGGCTGTTATGCTCACATGGTTCGGTTGACTCGAACCGAGGTTGGGTTGTTTAGTTTAGGACGTACCTTGACTCTGGAAGAACTAAAAACTGCACATGAAGAAGGTAGTTTATCTAAGAAGCTTTTGCATTTAGAAGAAGTCCTCAACTTTCTCCCAACGATTCGTGTAAAAGAGGAATACCTCAAGTCTATTTCTCACGGAGTAGCACTTTCAAAATGTTTTTTAGAAGCCCTTCCCGAACGATTTAAACCTGGCCATTATTTTCGGGTTTTAGGAAACAACGACAAGATATTGGCTGTTGTTGAACCTGTGATAGACCAAGATAAGCTATCTGAGCTAACCCCAGAAGATGTTGTATTTAAAGCAAAACGAGTACTATGTTGAATTTTTATACTAGAGGAGTGATTGAAATGTTTTCGCAGTGGAATAACAGAATGGTCTTAAGCCAGTGCCATCAAGTCAAGTTCCACTACAAAAACATTTGGCAATCATTCTCTTAAATTTAACCTGTTAAGAGGACGCACTTAATGACATTCACTAAGGAAACGAAAACAACCATCATTTCCGATTATAAATTGCACGACGATGATACTGGTTCATCAGAGGTACAAATAGCACTTTTGACCAATCGATTAAACTATCTTAACGATCACTTCAAATCCCACAATAAAGATCAACATTCTAGACGGGGACTGTTAAAAATCGTAAGCCGACGACGAAAGTTGCTGGATCACCTCAAAAAAGAAGATATCAACCGATATCAGGAAATTATTTCACGTCTAAATATTAGACGTTAATCAACATTTGGAGATTATTGAATGGAAAGAGTAGAAATTGAACTTGACGGAAGAACTATATCTTTAGAAGCAGGCGACCTAGCCCGGCAAGCCGGTGGTTCTGTTGTAATAAGACAAGGCGACACAATGGTTCTGGCTGCAGCAACAATGGCGCCAAAACCAAGAGAGGGAATAGATTTTTTCCCCCTCACTGTGGACTACAGGGAAAAAACCTATGCTGCTGGGAAAATTCCAGGTGGATACTTAAAAAGAGAAGCTAGACCCAGTGACTACGAAACACTTACCTGTAGATTGATTGACAGACCGCTCCGCCCACTTTTCCCAGACGGATTTCGCAATGAAACACAGGTCGTTTGTTTTGTCGTTTCCCACGACCAAATTAATCCTGCTGACATTATTGCTATGACAGGTGCTTCTGCTGCCTTGATGATTTCAGATATTCCTTTTGACAACCCAATTGCAGGGGCACGTATTGGTAGAGTTGAGGGTAATTTCGTATTCAATCCTACCCACGAGGAAAGCGGAAAAAGCGATATCCAGCTCCTCATGGCTGGCACTGCAGATGGAATTGTCATGGTCGAAGCAGGGGCTAAGGAAGCAAGTGAAGAGGAGATGATGAACGCTCTAGAGTTTGGGCATGAGCGCATTAAAAAGCTAATCGATCTTCAAGTTCAACTCAAAGAACGCATTAATAAAGAAAAAGCTACTGTTGTACAAGAAGAAATTGACACCGCTCTGGTAGAACGAATCAACCGCATAGCTTGCCCAGAACTTGAACAAGCTATGGAAATTACAGGTAAGCAGGAAAGGACTAATGCTGTTAGCCAAATCAAAACTGACTTAGAAGCTGAAATCAATCCTGAAGGAGAAGACGATCTAAAGGGAACTCTTGGTAATGTGTTTCATGATGCTGAGAAAAATGTAGTGCGCAAAATGATTTTAGAAAAGAAAAAGCGTGTTGATGGAAGAAACCTTAATGAAGTTCGTCCTATAAGTATTAAAATGGGTTACCTCCCGCGTGTTCATGGATCATCCGTTTTTACTCGTGGAGAAACTCAAGCTTTAGTAAGCGCGACATTGGGTACCAACTCAGATGAACAACGACTAGATACTCTCGAACTTAAAGGGACCAAACATTTTTATCTGCACTACAATTTTCCAGCATTTTGTACAGGTGAAACCAAGTTCATTGGTGGACCTGGACGAAGAGAAATTGGTCACGGAATGCTAGCTGAAAGGGCTTTAGTATCCGTTCTTCCAGATAGAGAGAAGTTCCCATATACCATTCGGATCGTTTCAGATATTTTGGAGTCCAACGGATCATCATCCATGGCCTCAGTATGTGGCGGTGCTCTAGCACTCATGGATGCTGGAGTCCCCATCTCAAACCCAGTTGCCGGAATCGCTATGGGTCTCATTAAAGAAGGAGACCAAGTGGCTATTTTGTCAGATATTTTAGGATCAGAAGATCACCTCGGTGACATGGACTTCAAAGTTGCGGGTACAAAAAATGGGATCACTGCCCTACAAATGGATATTAAAATTGCCGGATTGGATAAGAGCATAATGGAACAGGCCATGCAACAGGCAAAAGAAGGCCGCCTTCATATTTTAGGAGAAATGAATAAATCCCTAGATGCGCCTCGGTCCGAGTTGTCAAAACATGCTCCGAGAATCATTACCATGAAAGTGCCGACAGATAAAATTCGCGATATCATTGGTCCCGGTGGTAAAGTTATTCGTGGAATCATAGACCAATGTGGGGTTAGCGTGGATATCGACGACAGTGGCCTCGTTTCTATCGCTTCATCAGATCAAGCAGCCGCAGATAAAGCCATCGAATATATCGAGAATCTAATTCAAGAAGCAAAAATCGGCACGATTTATCTTGGTAAAGTTAAAAAAATTGTCGATTTTGGAGCCTTTGTAGAAATATTTCCGGGGACAGATGGCCTTGTCCATATTTCCCAGATTTGCGACAGGCGCATCCAAAGTGTTTCTGACGAAATTCAAGAAGGAGATGAAATAAAAGTGAAAGTTGTCGATGTAGATCAACAAGGGAAAATCAAACTCAGCCGAAAAGAAGCGCTGAAAGAAACTGCTGCTGAAGATAAAGGGTAAAGGCGAGAAATTTTCTACTACTAAAAAAGGTCGATGAGCCAATGCTCAT
>AQTY01000033.1 GCA_000372225.1 Candidatus Nitromaritima sp. SCGC AAA288-L16
AGTTTTTCTTTTAAAGTATTAAACGCTGTGATGCTTTCAATTTTTTCCTGTTTTGCTTTGAAGTTAGCTTGATTGGTTGCCTCGATCGCATTAGCTTTGTCAGATTTAATTTTGTCTAGTTCGGAGCTCAGGGAAACGGTTGTCGTCTGAAGGTCTTCAATTTGTTTAGAGTTTTTTCTTTTAAAGTATTAAACGCTGTGATGCTTTCAATTTTTTCCTGTTTTGCTTTGAAGTTAGCTTGATTGGTTGCATGAGTGGTTTTTTCTTTGTCAATTTTAAACTTATCTAAAACAACACGTAGGATATTTATTTTTTCTTGAAGCGTATTTTTTTCATTGGCGTTAGCCAGTCTTTCCTCTTTTGCTTTTAAGTTAGCTTGATTGGTCGCTTCGATCGCCTTGGCTTTGTCGAGCTTTATTAGGTTTAATTCTGAACGTAGTGATGCGGTTGTTTCCTGAAGGTTCTTGATTTCCTTGGAGCTTTTGTCTTTTAAGGTTTTAAATTCCTTTGCGGTTGCGAGTCTTTTCACTTTTGCTTTTAAGTTAGCTTGATTGGTCGCTTCGATTGCCTTGGCTTTGTCGAGCTTTATTAGGTTTAGTTCTGATCGTAGTGAAGCGGTTGTTATCTGGAGGTGCCTAATTTCCTTGGAACTTTTATCTTTTAAAATTTGAAACTCTTTGATGCTAGCGAGCTTTTCTTCTTTTATTTTTGAGTTGGCTTGATTGGCAGCTTTGATTGCCTTGGCTTTGTCGAGCTTTATTAGGTTTAGTTCTGATCGTAGTGAAGTAGTTGCTTCCTGAAGGTTATTAATTTCCTTGGAGTTTTTATTTTTTAAATTCTCAAACTCTTTGATGCTCGCAAGTCTTTCCTCATTTGCTTTGGATTTAGCTTGATTGGTCACCTCGATCGCCTTGACTTTGTCAGCTTTGATCGTGTTGAGTTCAGTTTGAAGAAGTGCTACTAAAGACTTGAGGTCACGGAACTCACTGGTTCTTGGTGCTTCACTTGTTTGAACTTGCTTAGGTTTTACTGTTTTAAGGCTTGCTTGTTGAGAGATCATACTACCTGAATCTATTATTTTCTTGGTGTAACTACTGGAAACCCATCCAAATTTTCTTTTGGAATATTCAACATAAAACCAACTGCCATCACGATTTTCGGGAGTATTGTTCTTGATGTGTGGAACTTTTGATCCTCTAAGCAAACTGGCAACCACGGGGCTTGAGGAGGACGGATTTTTCCGAACATTTAAAGAATTGCTTCTGGTGGCAACTAAAATAAAGTGCTTCGTTTTGTCCTTGATTGGTTTTTCTTTGCGGGATAGGAATATTTGTCCAGAGATTTCTGGTGTGATATTTTCTGCAAATCTTGATATTTTTACGTCCTTTGATTCACGCGTGAGGAATACGTTTTCGGAAACCTTTTGAATAGCTTTAAGCTTTTGTGCTATTTGCTGGGCTTTGTCTTTGGAGTTGTACAAGCCAAGTCTGAGGTTCACTATCCATGAAAACTTGGCTTGGTTTAAATTTTTGTTATTAGGTGATTTTGATTTTCGAAGAATTGATATTTCTTTTGGAAGTTTGGGTAGGGTGATGCGTAGTGTTTTTTTTAATTCAAGCGCTGCTTGGTTGGCTTTTTCTTTGGTAGGGAAGGGACCATTTTTGAGGTTAACTATCCAGACATAACTATCTGAATTAATCTGGACATCCTCAAAAAAATCGCCTTCCTCAATTTCAGTAGATTTTTTTAATCCCAGAATATCTGACTCATTGACAATCAGATTTTCGGTTGAAGTCTTTGCATTTCCAGATTTAATTAATGAAAGGAAAAGTATTGCTGAAAGAATTAATCTGGGGGAGAAAGCCATTTATTGTTATTTAATTTTAAAGAAAATTGAAACAATGAGTGACTATACCCCTACTGATTAATCACTATGGGGTATTTCCGTCTAATATTTGGACATTATAGTTGGATGATCGTAGAAGTAAATATTTATCGATTTATTAAATAATTATATTCAAGCATTTATTATGAACTTAGTTGCAAGAAAAAGCATTACGCCCATACTTACGACATCGGTTCCAGTGGTAAGAAAAATGCTTGATGCTGCAGCGGGATCGGCACCACACCTCTTAAGGAATACGGGTACAAATGCTCCCATCAATCCACTAACGATGCAACTTGCTATCATGGAAACTAAAATTATTATAGCGAGAGCCATGGCATGCGGATTGTTTTGCTGGGTAGCCAGCATATACATCACTCCGGCACAGATGGCGCCTGTTACAAGACCATGAACCAATCCAAGGATTGATTCTTTTGCAAGTTGTTTTGATATTTTGGCACTAACGTCACCCAAGGTCATTTCACGTATTAAGACAGCTAGTGACTGAGCTCCCGTGTTTCCCGATTGACCTGCGAGTATGGGGAGAAACATGGCAAGCAAAACAATTTGATCAATGGTATCTTGAAAGGCTCCAACAACCCCCCCCGCAACAAAGGCTGTCACTAGATTTACAAGTAACCACGGTCCCCTCAAGTTTACACATTTAGCCACTGATGAATCCAGTCCTTCCTCGGGAGAGGCACCAACCATTAGGCTGCTTTGTGCGCTGATTTGTAAGCCATGCGCATCGTTGACATGACTTCCTGTGAGGGTTCCTATTAACTTCCCCGAGTCGTCAACGACGGGGAATTCTGGTATCTGTTTACCAGCAACCTTTCTAAAAGTTTCAAGAACATCATCGGCAGCTTTTAAGAGAATGGGATTTTTAAAGCAAATGTCTTTCACTGCTGTACTTGGTTCATAATAAAAAACATCTTTAAAAACCAAAACGCCGGTCACTCTGTTGGCGTCATCGACAATTATTCCGTATGTGAAATGTTTGTCTTTGTGGATTTTTTTAAGTTTGATGATTGCGTCTTCAATTGTCTTGTTTTCATTTAAAACCAAGGGAGATGGATGCATTAATTCACCCACACTACCGGGTTTAAATTTTAAACTCATTTTCCATTGCTCAGATAGGTGGTCAGGACAATCATCCAAAAAATTTAAAATAAAATCTTGTTCAAACCCTCTTAAAATGTTTAAAGTTTTTATCTTTGGTATGGATGTAAAAAAACGGACTAGCTGGTCGGTAGGGAAGACACTAAAATCTTCGTACCTGTGATAATTGTCTTTACTTAGCGCTTCGATAGAGAGCATTTAAGTACCTTATTTATTGGTTGCTAATCGCGAGTTACGATTTGAATTAATGGTCCCGAACGATTGATTTCTAATTACGTATATTTGAGCTTGAAGCAAATCAGGGTATTCTAAAGAATTTTTTAGATCTATCAAGTAAAATTGTATAAATCAAAGGATTGTTATAAATCGTGCTATTATGCGCGTGTTTTAATTTTATTATTTTTTTCAATTTGACTTTTCTTCCCTTGGTTTGAGGTACCCCACCCATGATTGAATTCATACAAAACCTTTCCACTAATTTTTTGAATTATGTTTCTCGAGCAGAATCTTTTTATGTTGTCGAATCTAGCCTGGTTCTTTTCGTTGCTTTCTTGTTGGATTTGTTCCAACGAAAAACGTTATTTGCACTTAAAGAAAAGGCTAAACGCACGAAAATGATATGGGACGATGTGGTGCTGGGTGCTCTGCCCAAACCTATCAGCATTATCATTTGGATATCTAGTTTCTCTTACGTTGCCGATATCATTCAACGGGCTACGCAAAAGATGCTTTTTTATGAGCTTTTTGGTCCGGCGAGGGAAATAGGAATAATTGTATGTTTAGTTGTCTTTGCTCTTGGATTAATCAATAAGGCAGAACAAAATATTCTAATTCATTCGGAGGTTTCTGATCAGACAACCATCCATGCTTTGGCTAAGCTTGGTTACTTGGTGGTTTCCATTGCGGGAGGATTTAACCTTATTGCAGACTTTAGGCCTAAGTATTTCCGGTCTCATGGCCTTTGGTGGTATGGGTGGAATCGCGGTAGGTTTTGCTGCTCAAGATTTATTATCTAACTTTTCCGCCGCATCCTTTACAGAGGACTCCGCGTCAATATCCCTTATCGTCTTTACCATGTATGCACTCACCGGATCCATCTTAACAACTCTCCGCAAAAGTTTTAAAGCACTGTATATATGAACATGACTTAAACTGGAATCAATAATTCACGTATTAGTATTTATTATTCCCTAACCCATTGAAATATGATATTTTCAATGTCAACGAGGATTTAAAGGAAAGAAAACCAATGGCGGGATTCGATCAACTGCTAATTCAGGAAAACGTATATATACTTCAGGCTTTTCTGGTCATGTTCGTGGCATTGCTTATGAATTTGTTCCAGAAGAAAATTTTTAGAACCTTATCCAAAAAAGCGGAAAGCACCCGGAATAAATTGGATGACGCCTTCCTGCTATCCATTCCCCGTCCCCTAAGTGCCATTATCTGGATAACTGGAATCGCCTTCACCAGCGAAATTATCCAGAATGCTACCGGAGCAGTGATTCTGGAAGCCTTCATCCCCTTACGCGATGCAGTTATTATTGCCGCCCTGGCCTGGTTTTTAGTTCTCGTCATCCAACATACTGAAAAAAATTATCTGACGGCCGAAAAAGATATCGACCCAACGACGCTGGATGCCATATCAAAACTGGCCCGCATATCCATTTTCATCACAGCCGCATTAATGATACTGCAAACACTCGGGTTCAGCATTTCCGGCGTCCTGGCTTTTGGGGGTGTCGGCGGTATAGCCGTGGGCTTTGCAGCCAAAGACCTGCTGTCAAATTTCTTCGGAGGACTCTTTATATATATGGACCGACCTTTCAAGGTAGGGGATTGGGTACGGTCGCCCGATCGTGAAATTGAAGGTGTTGTCGAGAAAATAGGCTGGAGAGTCACTTTGATACGAACCTTTGACAAGCGCCCGCTGTATATTCCCAATGGAGTTTTTTCGCAAATCGCGGTGGAAAATCCTTCACGCATGCAGAACCGGAGAATCAAGGAAACTATCGGAATTCGCTATGATGACGCAGACAAAATGCAAATGATCACGAAACAGGTTGAGGAAATGTTAAAAGGTCACCCTGAAATCGATACCGGTAAAACCTTGATGGTCAATTTCAATAGTTTTGCCCCCTCCTCCCTTGATTTTTTCATCTATACCTTCACCAAAACGACAAATTGGGAAAAGTACCATGCCATTAAGGAGGACATCCTTTTAAAGGTCCTGAAAATTGTTGATAATAATGGGGCGGAACCGGCATTCCCCACTTCTACCATTCATTTGGCAGACGGTGGTATATTTAGAAATATTGATACGAATCTTAAGAATCTTCCAGCCTAGTATTCAATACCCACCGAATAATGATGAATTTGTTTTTTTTAGTTGAATTGAGAATAATTTATTTTCTTTTGGTTGTTCTTTTAGCACTTGGGCCGATTGGATGTTTGAATTACGGACCGATATCGCTAAAAAGCGAGAGAAGTAAATATAACCTGGCTATTCAAAAAACCAATGATGAACAGCTTTTGCTAAATCTTGTAAGACTAAAATATCGCGACACGCCTTTTTTCCTAGAAGTCAGTAATGTTGCATCGCAGTTTAAATTGAAAAACAAGGCAAGTATTACAGCACAGCTTGAGAGCATGGTTAAGGACATCTTTAATTTGGGAGCAAGTACTTCCTACGAAGAGAGTCCTACCGTTAGCTATACGCCATTACATGGCGATGATTTCGTGAAAAATATTTTATCAACTTTGCCTCTTAAAACGATAACACTTTTGTTTCATTCCGGTTGGAGTATTGAAAGAGTATTTAGGGTTTCCTGTCAATTACTAGGTAGACTTGAAAATGCTCCAGGCGCTTCGGGACCTACTCCTAAACTGGCCCCACAATATAAAGAATTTCTAAAGGCTGTACAATATTTGCAGAAAATAGATGACCGCGATGCCCTGCGCATAAACTATCAAGAAGTGAATGGGCAACCGCAGATGGTGTTGCAGATTTCAAACGAAGCTAAAAACTCTAAATCTGCCTTAGAGTTTGCTCGTACTGTAAATGCTGTCTCAGGAAAAAGTATGTATGTCTTAAGTCATTTTCCAAGCCCTGAGCAGGTAAACCACCTAAGAATTGTTCCAAGGTCTTTCCTCGGTATTATGTTCTACCTATCTCAATCGATTGAAATTCCTAAGAGAGATATGGTCAAGGGTAAAGTTACCCTGACAAAGACCCTCGCCGGCGAAAGTTTTGATTGGTCTGATGTTACCGGTGATTTACTAACGATCCGGTCTTCTGATGAGGAACCGCTGGGGTTCATGGTTCGCATATACTACAGGAACTCTTGGTTTTATATTGACGATTCAGACTTGGGTTCCAAGTCCACGTTTTCACTTTTAACACAAATATATGCATTGCAATCAGGAGCAATTAAGAGCACGGATCCAGTTCTGACAATTGGAGTGGGTTCCTAGATGGCGAAATCTATTGAGCCAAGTATTTACTAACCTTTGTAAAGATAGTTTTGGGACTTACAGAACTAATTCTCTCAATCAATGGCCTCTCTTACAAAATTATTACAATTTAAATATTTAGCCGGGCTGTTGCTGGTCATTTCAAGTAGTTTTTTTTTGGGGTGCACCAAGTATGGGCCTGTGTTTTTACAAAGTGAAAGAAGCCAATACAACCAGGCCATTCAGAAAACCAATGACGAACAACTCCTTCTTAATTTGGTTCGTTTGAAGTACCACGACACCCCTCTTTTTATGGAAGTACATAACATTGCCTCCCAGTTCACGTTTCATAAGGATATTAGTATCAGCACCCAACTACAGGCAGGGGCCAAGGGGATTTTTACTCCAGATGCGAGTACCTTTGTGGAAGAAAGCCCAACCATCAGTTATTCTCCACTACACGGGGAGAACTTCGTGCAGGGTGTCCTGACAGCGATTTCATTGAAGACTATTGTACTTTTATTTCATTCTGGATGGAATGTTGAAAGAATATTCAAGGTATGTTTACAGCGCATCGATAAGCTTAAAAATGCGCCAAGCGCTTCAGGTCCTACCCCAAAAATTGCTCCCAAGACTGGGAAATTTTTCAAGGCAGCTAAGTATTTACGTCAATTACAATCACAAGGGGGCCTTGACCTTGTATATCGAGTTAGTGATGGAGAACCCCAACTGGTAATTCATTTCTCAGAGGCCTTTAAAAATTCAGAACCTGCAAATCAGTTCTCCCGTTCAATCAATGCGACTATTGGGCAAACAAGTTATGTCTTTGGAGCTCCAAGTATAAAAGACAAACAATCAATTGACATCGTTACTCGGTCTTTATTAGGGGTCATGTTTTATTTGTCAGAGGCTGTTCAAGTCCCTGAGCAGGATATTGTGGAGGGGAGGGTTACTGTAACTAAAACAGATGACGGAGAGGTGTTCGACTGGGCAGAGATTACGGGAGAACTACTTCGCATCCACAACAGTCCGAATCAACCCGCAGATGTAAGTCTACTGATTTTTTATAGAAATTACTGGTTTTATATAAACGATTCTGACTTGATATCAAAGTCAACATTTTCTCTTTTGGCCCAGATATACGCATTGCAGTCTGAGAAAGAAGGCTAGGTATAGAAAACCGTGCTACTCTTCTTCTGGTAGATCAGGAAGTGAAAACTTTGTAGATCCTACAAGGCTTTGTTGAAGCATGAAGCCGTGATTACCTTCTCCAATACCAGCTTTTTCATAGATGAAGCTGAAAATTTCGTCAGCACGATCTGCGTTGACAACAACATCAAGAACATCCACCTCTACCCAGTCATCAAAATCGCTTGCGCCTGCTGAACTTCCTGTTCCACGGCTACTGTTTATATTTGCAGTGCAAATACCAGTTTCTTGCTTCAAAAGCTTAATTATGGGAACTCCTGTTCCATGGGGAAGAAAGCTTGTAATTAGTTTCGAATTTATATTTTGATCCATGGTTTAACACTCCAGATATTGATATATGGGACGAGTTTATTCAGTTACCCTGCTGAAACTTTTGCTAGAACTTCAGGTGGAATATAGGTGGCCGCTTTATCCAATCGAGTGATATAAGCGATTCCCATTCCAGGAGTATCCAGTTTCCCGGCAAGGTACATTCTCTCAAAAACTCTATCTACTTGTTCAGAGGAAACCAATATCTGAATTACTTCCTTTTCAACTTCAACAGCAACTCCCAATATTCCGAGTCGCTCTCGTATTCCCATTCCTTTGCCATAATTAACTGTTGCCCCTTGAGCTCCTGCTTCACGCGCAGCGTTTATGATTGGATCTGCTGCTCCACGTTGAACGACGCAGGTTATCAAGGCTACATCCTTGAGTACGGTGATTTCCCTTTGGGCCATCTTTTTTACCCCCTATTTATATTTAAGCAGCTGATTTATTTTTTGATCCTCTCTGAACCCATAGTCCGGTAATTAAAACCGATACGATCGGGCATATGGAGGCCATGGAAAGAATACCGAATCCCTCAACTGCCTCTACTGCGTTCCCAAAACCCAATCCCATTGCCAAAACTAGAGGCACTGTAATTGGTCCGGTTGTAACACCCGCGCTATCCCAGGCAACGTTTACAAACTCTTCAGAGGAAAGAGCAGTTAATACAATTCCAATCGTGTATCCAATAATAACCATGTAGGCTATAGGCCATTCAAATATTATTTTCATTACACCTAAGGTCAATCCAAATCCTACACCGATGGAAACAGCCATCATTAGAGTGTTTTTTTTGAAGGATCCGTTGGTTAAAGTTTCAACTGTTTGTCCTAGCGCGTTCAGCGCAGGCTCAGCTAAGGTAGCTCCAAATCCCAATAACCAGGCAAAAATACCGGCGATAAATATTCCCAGGGCGTATGTGTATAAAGGAGACCCAGCTACCGCTTCGATCCCTTTGAATGCCGCTGGAACCATGCTGCCTGACTGTTCTCCTAACTTGGCTAGACCGTAGCTTAGCCCCACATTAAAAACCATCATACCTGTTACACAAAGGATTAGACCATATGTGAGAATACCTGCCTCTTGAACTTTCTCTCTTAAGACAAGCTTAAGTACTAAAAACAGAAATATTACTAACGGTATAATTGCTTGAGCGCCCCCTTTTATTTCCGCCCATGGTGTTAATTCGTGCCAAAGTGGAACAGATGCAATTGCCGTAGAGGCCCTAGCCGCGGCAATTATTGCTTCTGGCGTGGTCACTGTTGAAACGTAGACTGCAAGACACAACACGGCAATAATAGGGAATAGGGACGCAAGGGTGACAATCCCAAATCCGGAAAGCGATGATTCGCCTTTGCCGCCCGAGGCAGCAATGCCTATTCCGAGTGCAAGTACAAGTGGAACTGTTACTGGACCTGTCGTAACCGCTCCACAGTCCCAAGCAAGACCAAGGATTTTGGCTAGATCTGGATTTTGCATGCAATATACAGTCAGACCAATAGTGGGAATGAGAGCCATGTAGATCATGGGCTTTAAGCTCCAGTTATAAAGAAACCGAGCCGTTCCGAGGACTGCTGCCAAGCCTACTCCCATTCCGACCATAAGAACCAGTGTTCCCGCCCATTCACCCAATAAAGTACTTAAAAAAGGAGCTTTTTCAACATTAACAATTGATCCGACGGCTTGAAGTGCTCCAATAGCAGGCTCTGCGAATGTTACCCCAATTCCCAAAAGAAATGCGATTAGGAGAACTACGGGGAGGGGTGATTTTTTTGGTAGATTAGTTCCAATCACTTCTCCAAAGGGCATGAGGCCAAGTTTAAGGCCTTCCATGAAAATCATAAGGCCGAGGATCACTGCACCCAGTCCACCGGTTATAAGAACTGCTTCTTGGACCGGTTGACGTAAAATTAAGATTTGAAATAAAATCAAGTATATTGCAAGTGGAAATACTGCCTTCACCTGCTCTATTAGTCGCACATTGAAATAGGGCGCTAATAAATTGTAAATGTCGGCTGATTGTAGTTTAAGTTTAGGAGGATGATAGGGAATCGGTTGGCCTTGGCTATCTACTTCAAGCTTTGGTATCAGGTTGTTGTAAGATACGGACCTTTGCTTTAAAGTGGATTCCCGAACAAACTGCCCATATTGAATTTCTGATGGCATAGACGGATTCCTCTGAAAGATTAAAAAACACTCAAATCTTACAGATTTTAAATGAAGAATGCAAGTATCTTTTTGAATAAAGAGGTGTTACAGGATTACAGCCTTTTTTAGGAATTTATTTTTTCTTTGACCCTATCCCAAATATGGATTTTAACGGGCACCACCCCAACATACCGGTGAGGGTAAGGATTACCCCAACTAGCGCAATAGTGAAACCTCTTTCCACAAGGCACGCATGAGTCATGAAATTGCTCAACTCCCAGCAAGGAATTTGGTAGGGGAGTGTTGTATAATCCAACCAGTAATTTCCCGAAGTCCATACTCCCCACGAAATGAACCCTAAGCCCAAAGCTAATCTAAAAATTCTTTCTAAACCGCTTTCATTTCTACAGATCATGAAAATTCTCCTTCGTGCGTAGGAATTTTCCTGCATTATGGACTTGTTTGATTGAGGGTCAAGCGATAATAATTAAATAAATAAAAAATATACCTTAAAGATAATTCCCTAGATTTAACTTGAGATGGTGGGGCAGGGGCACCAAGAGACTATTTTATTAGCGGGATAGTTTCTCCGTCAACCGCGTAGCGCAATTGACTTTTCGGGTGAGGTTTACCATTTTGATGGACAAGAATCATTTTTTGCTTAATTTTTTTGTCAAAATGAATTAATGATTCATAATCGGTGTGAAGGTTCCCACCGCCTACATCATGAATGATTAGATCAGAATCCCATATAAACCCAAGAACTCCATTTTTTCGAGTCTGGGTGAAGGTACCTTTTTCGTACCACGCATTTATTTTAGAAATATCATACTTTGTATCACCAGAGTGAGCGATCGATTTTGTCGTTTTTCCTTTTGTATACTTAATCGTACATCGTCCTGAGGGAATTGAATGTAACGAATAGTCAAACTCAAAGAAAGTATTCTTAAAGCCTGGAATCTTGATTTTTTTATTGGGTTCAACCTCAATAAATTTCACGTACTTTTCGATAGAGCTTTTTGATAAAGAGGTGAGGGCTTGTGATTTTCGCAAAAAACTTTCAAAAATAATACGAGAAGTTATAAGGTTTGTTTTCCTTTTTTCCAGCAGATTTTCCAAAACACCAGCATCATGGTCGGAATGTACATGCGTTAAAAAAACGTGACTCACATCATTTTTATTAATTCCATAATTAGATAGAATCGAATTGTTCTCGGCTACAACATCGATCAGGATTCCCTTGCCTTCAGCCCAGACGATTACTGAACTATTTTGCTTGTCGTGTGAAAACCCGGATCCTACCCCTACGAAAGTTACTCCAAAAAAAGGAGCTTGAATTGGTTTTGGTCTCTTCTTTTTTTTAAGCTTTAAAGCAATAGAATTAAGATTGACCGTGCAACGTTCTATTTTTGTTTCTAATACTTTAAAGACCCCCGGTTCGACTTCCTGGATTTTTAATTTTTTCTCCTTGTTTTTTAATCCATCAAGAATGCAAATATTAGACTTCCCAATGTGATGAAACTTGACTGTTTTTGAAATAAAATTATTTCGATCGCTCTCTTTGGCTAATGAAAATAAATCAATTTCTTTTTGAAGTTGGGCGCACTGAAGGTAGATTTTAGTTAGTTTTTTGGAGAGGTTCTTAATGCCACTGTTTTGAACCGATTGGTTTTTCGAAAGGACCTTATCTTCGATGAACTTTTTAAGCTGTTTGCTGATTTGTGGTTCGCTGTTGTGTTCTCTTAAAAGATTGTCGAATAAAATAGAAATGCTTTTATTTTTGGCAACGTTTTTTCTTAGGAAAATTCGAAGATTTTTTTTACCCTTTGCGTCCAAACATTTTTCATTCAATAATTTATTACTTTGCGATTCCAATAACTGGCCAAACCTTGGCCCAAAAAGAGTTTCATTTAGAATGTCGCGAAACCTTTTTTCTTGCTCGGGTAGGCAATACGCAGAAACAGTAGAACCAGCAGCTCTTGTAAATAAATAGCTGTAAACGATAAATTCAAAATCAAAATTGTTTAAGTTGTCGCAAAATGTTTGGGATGAAATAATATATTTTGACGGGAGTGGTTTTTTTAGCCTTAAAAACTCTTTTACTATTCCCGGGGGACAACCAAAAACTATTTCGCCATAATCTTTAGTTTCTAAGAGGCTATAAAGGTGGCCATTGCGTACTTTGAAGTCATTTTTGCTCACTGTATACCTAATTTAAACAATATAAATTTTGGAAAAAATTTAAATTGCTTTAAAAATTTTTTGCGTGGTTATTGGAGAGGTTATTTGGACGTCATAGTTAAAACGCCATCCCAATTTTTAGGGGGGTTCTTTTTCAATCCTGCAATACGGTCTATGTAGGTTTGTACAAGGGCATCGTTAGCATTTAGTTTAAGACATTCTTTAAAAGACTTTGTCGACTTGTCCCAGCTCCCGGCCCTGTAGTGTTTTCGTGCTTCTTTAAAGTGATTCACGGATTCCATTAAATTCGGGAATGAATCATCCGTGTGGTAGTCAAGAACTTCATAAACCCCTACAGGTTCAGTTTTTCCTTTTACAATAATATTATCTACATCTCGTATCTGATAAGTTCCTTTGAGTTTTGCAACTGTGTATTCACTTATCAAAAGTTTGGCAGAATACGCTTTGCACGCGCTCTCTAACCTTGCGGCTAAGTTTACGCCATCACCTATCATTGTGAAATCCATTCTTTTAGGCGAACCAATATTTCCTGAAACTATTTTATCTGTATTTAAGCCGATGCCCATATACACTGGTAACTGCCCTTGTTTTTTTCGTTCAGTATTCCAATCTTCCAAACTTGTGAGCATAGTAATAGCTGCTCGCATAGCTCTATCTTCATCATCATCATGCGAGATAGGTACTCCAAAAGCGGCCATGATCGCATCCCCAATAAACTTATCTAGCATCCCTTCTTCCTTACTAATACAATCAACCATTATTGTAAAATAATCGTTTAGCAACTTTACAGTCCCTTGAGCTCCTAGAGCTTCTGTCAGAGTTGTAAATCCTCGTATATCTGAAAAAAGAAGCGTAGCCACTAAGTCTTGACCCCCAAGCACATCATCCCCACCTGCCAGTAACTGATCAGCTATACCTGGGTCCATATAACGGGACATAGTTGATTTCATTCTTTTCTCAGAACTTATATCTTCTATCATAATTAGTGTTCCCAGGTGTTTCCCTTCAGGGTCAGAGAGAGGGAGTACAGAGGTGTTTGCCGAGATTTTTTCCTCACCAAAAGATAATTCCGCATCCATCGTTATTTCCGCTTCTTGTGTTTTTAATACTTCTTCCACCTGATCCATAACCCAACTATTTTTATCAATAAAATGTTCCTTGCCTGTCAGTCCGATAATTTCCTCCTCGGTTACTGACATGATTTTCAATCCAGCAGCGTTACACGTAACTATTGTGCCTTCTTCGTCTAATGTTATTACTCCATTAGACATACTCTGTAGCATCCCATCAGAATAATTTTTCATATTTTGAACATCATCAAATAGCTTCGAATTTTCTAGAGAGATAGCTACTTGAGTTGTGAAAGCTCTTAATCGAGACTCATCCTCATCCGTAAAAGGGCCCCCCTTTTTATTAAGAACCTGAGATACTCCTATGATTTCGCCTTCTTTTGTGGTTATTGGGCAGCAAAGGACTGACTGTGTAAAATATCCTATCTTTTTATCAAAGCCTGGATTAAAACGAAGATCAGCATAGGCATGAGGGATGTTCAGAGTTTCTCCTGAGGTAAAAACCGATCCAGCTATTCCAACATGATTGGGTAAACGAATCTCTCCGACACCGTCACCCCCGGCCACTCTGGAAAAAAGCTCATTAGTTTTTGGATCGTTAATGAATAAAGTCGAACGATCAGCATCTAACATCCGGGTAATCTCACCGACAACATTCTCAAGTAATTTATTAAGATCAACTTCTGCGGTAATTGTTGCGACAGTATCTAGAAACTCCATTTCCTGAGCGCGTTTTTTCCGAATTCGTTCGACTTGTTGGGTGCCGGCCAAAGTAACTGAAGCCTGACTCGATAATGTCTCTAGAAGGTTTAAGTCTTCCTTTGTGAATCGACCTTTGTTTTTATTAAGAGCCTGTAATACTCCTATAACTTGCCCTGCCATAGTTCGAACCGGAACGGAAAGAATATTTCTTGTGTCAAATCCTGTTTCTTCGTCGATTGACTGATCATGCCTTGGGTCAGTTTTAGCATCATGTATGGTAAGACTTTCTTCATGAGTAAAAACATATCCAGCAACACCATTGTCATTCAGAACTCTAATCTCTCTTTCTAAGTCGCCTAAAGCAACACGAGAGTAAAGCTCCCCTGTTTGTTCATCGTTGAGGAATAATGTGCTTCTTTCACAGTCCAATTCAGTTGCAGTAATCTCAATTAATCTGTTTAGCACTTCACTTAAAGACTCAAAACCTGCTATTTCACGAGTCATTTCAAGAAGAAACTCCGCCTGTTCAAGACGTTTGTTCAATTTTAATAACTTGCCATGTTCAATGGTGACGTTCTTTCCTTTACCTCCATTCTTCTGACCTGTGGAAATTGCATCAATGAAGTTATCTTGTTTCTTTTTTTCTGAGGTCTTATTTTTGGGTGTTTCTTTTTTAGTTTTTTCCATGAGGAGTATTTTGCCTAGTTATGTAAGAATCAAATCTACTCTAAAGTAAATATATTTGGTTAAACCTGCTGAGTATCCGGTAACATCGAATATTTTTTAATTTTTTTTAAATTATTTTTTTTCAAGTTCTTCCCTAAGGGAAGCGACTGTGCCCTTGAGTCCTTTGATCTCATTGGTATTAGAGAGCTTTTCTGATTGAATCGCTTCTGCCATATCAAATTTGCTTT
>AQTY01000034.1 GCA_000372225.1 Candidatus Nitromaritima sp. SCGC AAA288-L16
CACCACCAATTTCATTTCCATTAAGAACCAAGTCATAAGCTTTGGCTTATATGTTTGTCCAAAATCTATAGTCCATGCTTGAGATTCTTCCTGACCGAAGATTTCCAATTGGTAGACAATCTGCCAATGTTGCCAACCACTAAGAAGTTCGCTATTTAAAATCAGATCAAGAAAATTATTTTCAATAAAGTCATTAACGACTGTCATTTCTTTTTTATATTTTTCTAAGTCACAAGTCTGGGTTTTGATAGACGGAACTTCTGCGTTAGGTTTGAATATTATTCGATGACTATCATCTTCATCCACACGGACAAAATCGGATGACTGCTTATCAATCCAAATCTCTCCAGTGGAAATATGAGCAACATCTCCAGAAAAAAATGGAGCATTTGGAACTTCTGGGCAAAACGCGGACAAATCCCGTATAAACTGATCCTGAGTAATTGGGAATGTGCATTGATTTAAAAAATTTAATTCATCCCTACACCTAAAGGCGGCCGACCCAGGCACCACGAATTTAGGCCCAAGTGCCTTCACGACATTCAGGAAAGTACAATACTCATTGATGGGTAGGGTGAATGGCTTGTTATAAGCAAAGTTACCTTCTAGTAATGGAACAAACCGAGAGTGGAAAAAATCAATCTGGCCATGCAGTTCTCTAATCCGCTGAATGATATCCGGGTTCACTTGAGAGTCTACCTGATTCCAAATCGTCACTTCCCCATCACTCACTAGTAGTCCATGTTCTGGAAAGTCATCTTCGGCGGTGCTTGATTGATTGAGTGAAGCAGTCGGCGTTATTACGACATCATTAACGTGGATAGGCTCAAAATCTGAAACAATCTTTATATTTTTAAATTCGAGCTCATTGAGAACATCAAGAAGAAGATCATCTTTAGGGGCGAGAACGATTGAGTCTGGTTTTAGGATTCTTTTATCTTGAACAAGGTAAGACAAGGTACGCACATCAAAATGATCTTGGTGCCTATGGGAAAGATTGAGAACATCCACCGGAGGTATTTTTTCTTTTTCTAAAACAATGCTTGGACACAATACGTTTATTTCTTCCCATAGGTAGTCAAACCAAACCGGATCGGTCAGTATCGTAGTTTCCTTAGACTGCACAAGGAGACATGCATGACCGATCAAGGTAGTCTTAATCATTTTTTAGTTCCTTAATTTTAAAAAAAATCAGGGTAGCTAAAAAGAGTATTTAACTCAAGCGACCATTTATAGAAACACGCTTCTATCTTCTTAAATTTTAAAAATAGAGGTGCGGATATATGGGGATCTTAAAAATCAAAACCTACTTCGCCCAACAGGCACATCTTGATTTTTAACATATAGGTCTGGAAGATTGTTCGTCCCATGGTGAGTGATATAAAGAAAAACGTGCTCACGGGCGTTGATTCGCATAGCCCATGGACCAAAGTCGCTTTGGTAAAAACTTTCATAACGGCGCATGGCTTCTTCAATAGTCTGCCCCGATTTTGGAGTATAGTAAAAATCTAAAGCCAGGTCGTGCTCAGGATTATCCTTAACTTCCATATCGAGTTGCTTGATCATATTCATAACTGGGGCATGTTTATACAAAACAAAAAAATACATCTCAACGGAGTGAATAATTTCCTGATTTTTTAGCAAAAACTGCCTAGTATCCTCAGCCTCTTCTTCTGTTTCTGAAGGAAACCCATAAAATGCCATGACATGACTCCATATACCTACCCGCTTAGCTTCAGTCAGATTAGTTACTGCAGCAGAAATATCTGTATCCTTTTTTACCAACTTGATAATACGTTGATTGGCAGATTCTAATCCAAAGTAAAGTGACCGACATCCTGACTGAGCAGCAAGATCCCAAACCTCTGGCTCAAGTAAACTGGACTCGAAACGGATAAGAGTTGTCCAATAGATACCAAGATTTTTTTCGACCATAAGCGGTGGAAGTTTTTTAAACAGTGCTGGCGGAAACGATTCATCAGTAAATAAAAAATGTTTTGCGTTGCATGCTTTCTTTAGATGCTCCAAGTCACTAATAATCTGGTCAGCATGCTTCGCTCTAAATTGATCAATGTAGCCAGCCCCATGGTCGCAAAATGTACACTCTCCCCAATAGCACCCGCGGGTACCAAGATAGGGGACAAGGCGCTCCGGGGAAAAATACTTTTCCCACGGAATCCCATCAAAATCAGGAGGTGGCAATTCATTAACCTTTTCTTGATAAGTATTATTTACTCGTATATTTCCGTTTTCTTCACGATAAATTAGATTTGGAACATCTTCCATTTTACGCTTGCCATCCAAAGCCTCCGTCAGCCAAACAATCGGATGTTCACCTTCATAAAAAATAATTGAATCGAATGCTGTCCCGAAAAACTCTTCTTTCTTTTGAAGTTCATCACGTAGTCGGGTGATTATATTGCCACCGACCGTCACATGAATCTCTGGAAATTTCTCTTTAATGAGAGTGGAAAAAGTAATCCCCGACATAAGTTGAACAGGAGTCCCTATTGAAATACCAACTAGGTCAGGCTTTTCATCTTCAATTGCCCGAAAGACCAATTGTCGACAAATATCGGCGTATACATTGACAGTGTCGTCATGAGGAGCCTTTAACAAATCACCCGAAACCCAGGGACGATAAATATTAAGATTGCTCTCAACTGGATAGAACTGAATATCTGCTGGATGATATGCCGCAGAAACATAACTCATTACTTCACGGAAAGCGTTAAGCGAGGATTCAGCCTTGGACACATCATAAAATTCAGGTCCACGCATGATCTCCTTAGCTTTCTCAACTTCCCCAATATGATATTCAAGATCGACAAAACTATATTCCTTGAGCATACCTTTTATATCCCTTTCTTCCTTCGTGATCTTTCCCATCCTCTGTTTTTCTCTAAGATCTCGCAAACGTTGATCGATACGGCCTTTGACAAACAAAAGAAATTCTCTTGAGAAGATGTGGTCATACATTTCCACATTGATGTCTTTTTGCACAACCTCAATATCATTTTCACGAAGAACTGCCGTAAGACTTGGTAGAGAAAGGTAGGGCGCAGTAGGAACCCACTCCGGGGGAAATAGTAGCAAAACCTTTTTCATGAATTTATTATCTCAATTAAAATTTATCGATAAAAAAACTTACCCAACAAGCATTTTATTTTTTGCAATAGGAATACAATCATTAAACATCAAAGAAACGATAAAGGCAAAAAATACCGGTGGCTTTGAAATAGATTATAATTAATTTATATGTGATTCCTTCCACACTTAATGATAAAATAGCCGCATTCTATCAGAACACTGGCTTTTTTTGAAAAGCTGATTAAAAAACTTAACTTGGATTTTCATGAAAATGAAGCTCTAATTATAGTATTCAGGAGATTATTGAATATCATGTCACCTCAGCAACCAAGCAATGAGATTATAGTTAAAACAATACTCGATGAAGCAAATTTGACATTTTGTGAAACCGCTGATCGTAAGGATGCAGCCAACGAACGTAGTGTAGAAGGTTCCGGCTGGGACGAAGGAAAAATGGACGGTGAGTTTGATTTAGAAGACTATAAACGCATATTGGAATTGCAAATGGAGGCTGCCTGCATTTGCGATCAGCACCCAGAGCTAGAACAGGAAACCGCCGATATTTTTCAAAGTGTCACAGACGAAAATGCTGATGACGTATTGAAGCAAGTCCAGCAAAAACCAGGGGTTCTTGACTTGGGTCGCATTGCTGTAACTATTTTTTTACTTCGTTTTCCATCAGTTCAGTCCTTTGTTAACAAGGGGCATCCGTTGGTGCTTGCAACCGACGAGTATATGCTTGAAAACTCGAACGCTCAAAATTGGCATGATTATAAATTCATCGCCGAAGACTTCGGATGGAAATAATCATCTGTCTGCTCGCAAACCATAAATAGGCCCGTTAATTAAGTCATGGACTTTCGGTATCGCCTAGCAAAAAAAACGTTCAAAAATAAAAAAGCCCCTCAAAAACGTGCGACTGGCATGGATGTCATTAGCCAAGATCAGCGAGGCGATGACTCTTCACCTGAAGTAAGCCCACTGAGTCTTGACAGACAAACCATTACACCAAAACCGCAACTGCCAGAAGAAGAAAAACAATTGTCGCGACGCGACCTTTTTTCTTTTGGCAATTTTATGAAGTCTGCTGCCGAACTTGATATAAAACCAATCGAGGAAACCGAAGAAAACGATGAAGGAAAAGAAGAAGATGAAAATTCTTTAAAATCGGATGATACTTCTGAGAAGTCAGTTGTTGATCTCGAATATGATCATCCACCATCCAAAAAAAAAGGTTTTTTCAAACGTCTTATCTCTCGCTTTCGCCCCGACTCTATAACAGACGAGCAAGAACATCACGCGACGATTACGGCAGAAAATGACCTAACTGCTCCTGAAGGAGAAATCTCTAGTTCAAAAACCACAGAAAAGTTAGATCAAACACCGGAAGAAATTCCAGAGGTTGTCGAAGATGATGATGTGGACCCCGAATACGACCGTCGCGGATTAATCAAGCAAGGTGTACATTTTTTTGCTAATCCTGCGGTAGCAACAGTTCAAAATAAAATCGATAAAATCAATGAGACCGTGGACAAATTCACCAAAAGGGTTCCTCTTCTTCGTCCACCCGGAGCAATCACTGAGCGACAGTTCTTGCAAGACTGTACCCGATGCGATAAATGCATCCATGCCTGCCCTAAAGATGCAATAGTAAAAGCGCCCAAAAAATTTGGATTTCTGGTTATGGGAACACCATACATTGATCCAATGAAAACGCCTTGTGTTATGTGCGATGATCTTCCTTGTATTTCTGCTTGCCCTGATAGTGCCTTATTGCCTGTCGAAAGTCCCAGCGAGGTGAATATGGGTTATGCCATACTGGACAAAAAAAAATGCCAGGCTTATGGAGACACCTTCTGTCAGCAATGCATCATCGATTGTCCCATTCCTGGAGCTATCACGCAGAACAAGGATCAACAACCAGAATTTCACAAAAAAATATGCACCGGCTGCGGTGTCTGCGTAAGGTCATGCAGTACGGTCAATATTCCAGTTGCTATTAAGGTCAAACCGCTTATGGTGATTGAACAACAAGTTCGAAAAAAACAGATAGAGGAAGAACAAAAACGTTTTGAAGCCGAGAAAAAAATACTAGAACAAAAAACTCTGAAAGAAGAACTCCAAGCTCAGAAGCAAGAAATAACTAACAAAGAATAATTCCGTAAATTAGGCTCCAAGGCTTAAATTAAACTGGTTTTTGAGTCGCTCCCTTAAGGAACAACTAAAAAAGTAAAAATATTTGTTTTTTTACATCCAGCGTTATCCCTTGCAAATCTCCCACATTTTCAGTATCTTGTTTGGTCTTTTTACAAATTCCCAACCTTCATTTAACAGAGACACAGAATGCAACAACGTACCCATACATGTGGAGAGCTAACAGAAAAAAACATTGACGAGGTAGTTTCTCTTTGCGGGTGGGTACATACCCGAAGAGATCATGGAGGACTCATATTTATTGACCTGTGGGATAAGTATGGGCTCACACAAGTTGTACTCAATCCCCAGATTGACCAGTTAGCCCACCAAGAAGCACATTCATTACGAGGAAATTTTGTGATTGCCGTTCGCGGTAAGGTGAGGACGCGACCAGAGGACATGGTCAACCCAAAACTAAAAACAGGAACTATAGAAGTTTTTATTGAAGAGCTCGAAATATTAAACCCATCAAACACTCCTCCATTTACAGGATGGGAACATCAGGAGGTTGGCGAAGCTACCCGACTCAAATATCGGTATCTTGATTTAAGAAGTAACGAGCTCCAAAAAAATCTCGAACTTCGCTACCGGATCACCCGCATTACAAGAAATGTTCTAGATAAAGCAAAGTTTATTGAAATAGAAACACCCATACTGACTAAGAGTACCCCAGAAGGCGCTCGAGACTATCTAGTACCAAGCCGGCTTAATGCACAAAAATTTTATGCATTACCTCAGTCTCCCCAGCTCTTCAAACAAATACTGATGGTCTCGGGGATGGATAGGTATTTTCAGATTGTAAAATGTTTTCGTGACGAAGACCTACGGCTAGACCGACAACCAGAATTCACCCAAATAGATATGGAAATGTCATTTGTTGATGAAAAACAAATTTTTTCTCTGGTCGAAAATATGATTACTGAAATCTATAAGGAAGCTCTAGGAATAAATGTAGAAGCCCCATTTGAAATATTAAAATACCAAGACGCAATCAATCGATTTGGGTCGGACAAACCAGACTTGCGGTTCGGGCTCGAGTTAGTGGATGTGAGTGAGGTCGTTAGAGGAACTGAGTTTAAAGTATTTGCACAAGCATTAGATGCTGGAGGACAGGTTAAAGCTATCAACATAAAAGCAAGTACTGACTCTCTTTCTCGTAAAGCACTCGATGACCTGACCGAAATCGCTAAAACTTACGGGGCAAAAGGAATGGCCTGGATCAAGATTCAACAAAACGAACTACAGTCTCCTATAATAAAGTTTTTCGAAAAGAAAATGCTTGACCATCTCATTGAAGCAGTAAAAGGGGAACCCGGTGACACTATTGTATTTTCAGCCGACACCCCAAAAATTGTCGCTGATTCGTTAGCCAATGTAAGACTAGGCGCAGCAAAACTACTCAACTTAATCGATGAAAATCTAATCAAGCTTGTTTGGGTAACCGAGTTCCCGTTGCTTGAATATGACGAAGATCAAAGGCGTAATACAGCGATGCACCACCCCTTCACAGCTCCACTGGAAGAAGATTTAGATAAATTCGAGTCTAATCCAAACGAAATGAGGGCCCGCGCTTATGACTTGGTTCTTAATGGAAATGAAATTGGTGGTGGGAGTATTCGTATTCACCGAAAAGATGTTCAACAAAAAATGTTTGAACTACTTGGTATCAAAAAAGAAGAAGCTGAGTTAAAATTTGGTTTCCTACTAGATGCCCTGCAGTATGGGGCACCACCTCACGGGGGGATCGCTTTTGGGTTAGACCGTATCACCATGCTATTGGCAAATGCACCGTCAATTCGAGAAGTCATTGCTTTCCCGAAAACACAGAAAGCCACTTGTATGATGACACAGGCCCCTTCAGAAATAGACCCAAAACAACTCAAAGAGTTGACATTAAAATACGATCTTTCTTGATTCGTTCATCTCGATAAATTACTTTTATTTAAATCACGAATTTTCTTAGCTAGTTCTTCAACAAAGAGTTGCATATACTGGGGGGATGCCGCCGAAATATGTGGTTGGATAAGAACATTATCCATTTTCCATAAAGATGATTTTTCTGAAAGAGGTTCTATCGAAAAAACATCCAGATAAGCTCCAGCTATTTTTTTTTCATTAAGAACCGCAACCAAATCCTGCTCTTTATAAACGTTACCCCTACCAATATTGAAAAGATAGCAATGGGTTGGGAGATCACATAAAAGCTCGTACGTTAATATCTCTTGGGTTTCAACTCCTCCAGGCAATGCGAGAACAAGAAGGTCAGTTGTCTTTAAGACTTCAGAAATTTCTTCCATCTTTAAAATACGATCACAATTCTCAAAATAATCTGGATCTTTGATAGGAGTTTTTTTAATTCCTGTAATTATGCAACCGTAAGGCTTTAGAAATTTTCCTACACATTGCCCAATATTTCCAAAGCCTAGAATAGTAACTCTACTTCCCTTGAGTGAACCTAATCGTTCAGAAATTTTTACCCGGGCCCATTTTTTCTGCAATTGCATTTTTTTTGAAAAATGAAAGGCTTTTAGAAAATAAAAAATAGCCCCTATAATACTTTCAGCTATCATTGGCCCGTGAAACCTTCCGTTCGATACCCTAACCGTACTTTTATCTAATTTAATCCAATCCTTTCCTGCCGCCGGGGTAAAAATAAATTTAAGGTTGGGAGCTTTTTCAAACCAATCAGCATTAAAAAACCATACAACTATCACCTCCGCTTCTGGCAAACGATCCAAAAATTCTTTCGAGTTTAAACAAATAGAAACTTTCAAACCCGGGACATTTTTTTCCAAAAACCTCCCGTGGCTTGACAAGAAATTCCATGCCTGCACATGAGAATGCTTTAAATAGACCAGTATGTTTTTATTTATATTCATTCAATACAAAATCTCACTACCCGCATACTAATAAATCTTAAGGAATTTATTAAATACAAATCAAAATAACACATTACGCTTACTCACATAGACCTTGCATCACCTAACATTTATCAAAAAAATAAAAATCTCGGGCATCAAGGCACCTCATGTTACAATTGACACATAAAACACGTTCATGGGTTATAAAACCTATATAAACTTTCGCGCCTTACCGAAGGAAGTCATGCAATGACTGATAATTTTGATAGGTGTACCAGTTGCGGAGAACAAATTCTTAGGGGAGATATCTGCCTTAGGTCCTCGAAGGACATGGAACAGATTATGGTAGTTCGACGAGACCATGGTGTGGAAAAGAAAATCCCTCTCCAGCCCAAGGTATGTTCAAAGTGCGGGGCAGTATCTTTTTTTGTCAGGAACCCTGACTCACTTAAAATTAATTCTAGTGATAAACCTGTTGATCCGGGCTTTAGATCCAAGCCTATTTTAGAGTCTGATTTTTAGTAGCCGTTTAAAAAATATATTTGGCATAATATCAAGTTTAATTATTTTTTATCAAGGTAGAGACATTTATTTAAGGTTCTGAGTCCGACCATTCTTCGAAGTTCTTAGAAAGATTTATTAACCCTAAATAGGGTTTCAAAAGTTCTTATGGACCAGCGAACGAGAGACAAAATTCATTACCTTATTCTCAAGACACATTCCTTGACCGGTCTCATCCCGGTAGGCGCATTTTTAGTTCTTCATTTCTCGATTAATTCTCTCCGAACAGTAGGTGTTTGGCCTTATCAAATAAGTATAGATATAATTAACAATCTTCCCTTCCTCATGTGGATTGAAGTCGGATTCATAATTATTCCGATTCTATTTCACTCACTAGTCGGCTTTTATATCTATTTTTCTGGGAAGCCAAATCCTTTTCGTTATAACTACCCACACAATTGGATGTACACCTTGCAAAGGCTCTCCGGGGTAGTTGTTTTTGCGTTTTTGATTTATCATTTAGCAACAACAGTAGTACCAAAAGTTTTATACGGGAACACCCAGTTCGAAGCAGCTCCATACCTAATTCATGTTATGAATCAGGAATTTAAATCTTGGGATGGGCGTATCATCTACGCAATTGGTATTATGGCCGCCACCTTTCATTTTTCTAGTGGCTTATGGGGATTCTGTATTTCATGGGGGATTCTAATAGGCCGCCGAGCACAAACAAATGCAGGTTATATATTCGCATTATTTGGCTTAGTTCTTACAATAATGGGTCTTGCTACCGTCCTTGAATTTTCTCTTCACCCTGTCGGAGTTGAAGCCACTCAACCAGGATAAAATTGAATGCCGAAACGTAAGAAAAAAATTATTGTAATTGGAGGTGGGCTGACAGGCCTTTCTCTGGCAATGAAAATCTGTGAACGAAATGCTGAAGTCGTGATCGTTTCATACCAATCTTTAAAACGATCCCACTCCGTCTGTGCCCAAGGAGGAATTAATGCGGCGATCGATGCAAGAAATGAGGGAGATTCTCCAGAGAACCATTTTTACGACACAATCAAAGGGGGCGATTTCCTGGCTCACCAGCCCCTGGTAAGAGACATGTGCTATCAGGCACCTGCAATAATACACCTATTGGACCGCATCGGTGTTGCGTTCAATCGAACTGGTGAAGGGCATTTAGAGTTTCGCCGTTTTGGTGGAACTTTATATTCGCGTACCGCTTTCGCCGGTGCAACTACAGGTCAACAACTAGTTTACGCTTTGGACGAACAGGTCCGTCGGTTCCAACACGATGGCGCAGTTAAAACTCTTGAGTGGCATGAGTACCTAGGAGCTGTTCTTGATTCACAAGGGATCTGCAGAGGAGCCGTACTGCAAGATTTGCGAACTAATACGGTTTTCACACTGGCAGGGGACGCAGTGGTCCTTGCCACAGGTGGGCCAGGCCAAGTGTATGTTCGGTCAACCAATTCTACTGTAAATACAGGAGCTGCTGCAACCATGGCCTACCTTCAAGGCGCCCGATATGGAAATGGAGAATTTATTCAAATCCACCCTACTGCTATTCCCGGACCGGATAAACTTCGTTTGATGAGCGAATCTGCCCGTGGTGAAGGAGGTCGTCTTTGGGTCCCAAGAAATGCTGGTGATGCAAGGCCTCCGAAGTCGATCCCAGATAGTGGACGCAACTACTTTCTGGAAGAAAAGTTTCCGCTGTTTGGCAATCTAGTCCCACGCGATGTTGCGTCACGAGAAATTCACGATATCGTCTACAATCAGAATTTAGGAATAGCTGGAGAACCTATGGTCTATCTAGATCTTACCCACAAGTCTAAAGACTATCTCGAAGATCGCCTAGGTGGCATCATTGATATATACAAAAAATTCACAGGGGAAGATCCAAAGGATGTTCCCATGAAAATCTTTCCCGCTGTTCATTATTCAATGGGTGGTTTATGGACTGATTATGAAACTGATGGAAACGGAATGATCGAACATGGTTCTCCCAGAAATCAAGCCACCTCTATACCAGGTCTTTACGCCGGTGGAGAAGCAGACTATCAATATCATGGAGCTAATCGACTCGGTGCCAACTCTTTACTTAGTTGCATTTATACAGGGCTGATGATGTGTCGGGGAATTTTCACCTACATTGAGAATCAAGATAAGTCCGTTGACGATATCCCCTCAACCACTTTTGGTGACTCCAGAAATCACTGGGAAAGCCGGTTGAATGAAATCAAAGCAATGAAAGGCAGTGAAAACCCCTATCAGTTACACAGAGATTTGGGTGATATTATGATGGGGAATGTCTTGATCGTTCGAGAAAATAAAAAATTAGAAAAAACCATTAGAGAAATAGACGATATCAAAACTCGATTTAAGGATGTGAATTGCGTTGACTCTACAGACTGGGCCAATCCAACACCTAGTTTTATTAATCAATTGTACTGCATGATCGAGTTATCCAGAGTCATTACCAAGGGGGCACTTATGCGAGACGAATTTCGTGGCGCGCATTACAAGCCAGAATTTGACCTCAAACAACCGTCTAAATTCGACCCCCATGAATACATTGACTATCTAGAAAAGAAAAACTATGGAGAAGTATCAGAAGATGCTTTTCCTGAAGGTCATCTTGAATATATGAAACGCTTCGAAGCTAATAACGACAATTGGCTAAAATCGACCATAGCTGAGTACAAAAATAACAAACCAGAAATCAGCTATGAACCCGTGGACACCTCGATAGTTACTCCGCGTCCGCGTAAATATGACTAACGAAAGGGAGTATCGTGAACAAAAAAATTGTAAAACTTAAAATAAAACGCCAAGATAAGCCGGATGCACAAACCTATTGGCAGGAATTTACAATCCCTTACAAAGAACGCCTGAATGTAATCGCTTGCCTTCAAGATATTCAGAGAAACCCAACTACTCAATCGGGTGAATCTGTAAATCCGGTCACTTGGGACTGTAATTGTCTTGAAGAAGTTTGTGGTTCCTGCACTATGCTGATCAATGGCAAAGTGAGACAAGCTTGCACTGCATTAATAGATTCATTAGAGCAACCTGTGCTTCTGGAACCAATGTCAAAATTTCCAGTGGTACGTGATCTTCAAGTCGACAGAAGCCGAATGTTTGAAAACCTGAAAAAAGTTAAAGCGTGGGTGGAAATCGATGGGACACATGACATTGGTGAAGGTCCTATAATGTCAGATAAGGTTAGAGCTCAGCGTTATGCTCTATCTGAATGCATGTCGTGCGGATGTTGCCTAGAGGCCTGTCCACAATTTTCTCTAACTAACAACTTTATGGGTGCTGCTACTTTTAGCCAAGTAAGACTTTTTAACCTGCACCCATCCGGATCCATGCTAAAGGAAGAAAGGTTAGACGCGGTTATGGGCGAAGGTGGAATCACCGATTGTGGTAATGCTCAAGTATGCGTAGAAGTTTGCCCTAAAAGTATTCCTCTCACAGAATCCATTGCCGATATTGGACGGCAAACCACTCTACAAACTCTTAAAAATATATTTGTGAAATGACCAAAAAGGGTCTAAATTTCATTTTCCTATGCAAGATCAATCGGTTTTGCTAAAATCCACCTGTCATTTTGATAATAAAAAATCATCCACTTTAAAGGATTAATACGGCCATGAGAGTATCACTTGCCAGCGCTTTAGGTACATGTTTTGGTGTCGAAGACGCTATCAATATGGCCATGACTCCAGAATTTGGGGACAATCTCACAATTGTCGGGCAATTGGTTCACAATCCACAAATCAATGAGTCGCTTAAAAAAAATGGCGTTTCCCTGGTAAGTAATATTGACGATATTGACAAGATAAAAACTAAGAAAGTGATGATAACTGCTCACGGGGCGGCACAGAAAACAAAAGACAAACTTGAAGGCGCAGGTTTCACTGTTTATGACGCAAGTTGTCCTCTAGTGATGCGGGTGCATAAAACTATCCAGTCCATGGTAACAAAAGGCTATTTTCCTGTTGTCGTAGGTCAACAAGACCATGTCGAGGTGAAAGGTATTGTAGGCGATCTCAAGGATTACCTCGTCATTAGCGGGGAAAGTGATATAGAGAAAATAGGAAAAACAGGAAAAAGAAAGCTGGGAATTGTAAGCCAGACAACTTTGCAGGTAGAAAAAGTGGAGCATCTGGTCAGCAAAATCAGAGGCATGGATTATGTTGACGAAGTATATTTTGTCAATACTATATGCCAACCAACTCGTGACCGACAGGTTGCTGTAAGAAACTTGGCCGAACAAGTCGATCTCATGATAGTTATTGGAGGGTACAACTCGTCAAACACCAAAAAATTGGTTCAGGTATGCAATGAAAAAAATATAGAGGCGCATCACATTGAATCTTTTTCACAACTAGAAAAAAAATGGTTTTACGAAAAAAAACATGTGGGAATAACTGCTGGCACAAGTACTCCCGAGCATGTCATCAATGAAGCTCATGAGGCTATTTTAAAAATCGCAAATGAAATAGATTTAGAACCAGTCGCTCATTAGTTTACTGCTTCACTAACTACTCTCTCTGTTTTTTACACCCAATGTTAACGACCTGATCCCTGTTAAGAATTTCTTTTTAGTTCGTTTTTTCTATTTAAAAAACTTCAAACAACAGAATTTAACTCACTGTTTTGTTTATGGACGATTGGAACTATTGCGTCTCCACATTACCTAAAGTTAGTAGAACCTTTGCGTTGAATATTTCGGTGCTAAAAGGAGACCTCCATAAAAGCATTTTAGTCGCTTACCTTTTTTGCCGCACAATTGATACAGTGGAAGATGCCTCTAAGCTTGAAACATCTATCAAAATAAAGCTCCTACTTAACTTTGCCTCTATCTTAAAAAATACAAAAAACAGAAGCTCTACCTTGGATCAATGGACAAAAAATGCATCTGTCGTTGACGGTAGTCTCACAGACATTGATCTCCTGCAAAATATCCGAAGGGTTTTTAATATTTTCGACTCTCTCCAAGAAACCCATCAACAACAAATTATTTCTTCTGTCTGCACAATGGCGCAGGGCATGGCATATTTTCAAAAAAAATTTGACGTAGAGAAAATCACCTTATTGGAAGACGCAAAAGAGCTAGAAGAATATTGCTATTTTGTGGCCGGTGCCGTTGGTGAAATGCTATGTAATCTCTTTATAAATGAGATTCCAAACCTACCTGAATCAAATAACAAAATAATGAGAAAAAACGCTATCTCTTTTGGTCTCGGCCTTCAGATCACGAACATCTCCAAGGATATCGTTGTGGATCGCGGGCGCGGCTGGTCTTATGTACCTAGAACCTACATCGAAGCCAATGGATTAACACCTGACGAGTTCCATTCGGGAAAATCAGCTGAAAAAGATTTGAAGGTATTACAAAAGCTTCTTAACAAAACCGTCGGCCATCTCAACGATGCCTTGAACTTCACACTTGCAATCCCAAGAAGTTATGCAAGAATCCGATTATTTTGTATCTGGCCATTATGGATGGCAATGGAAACAGTGGCAGAACTCAACAACAATCATGATTTGTTAAAATCTAACGCAAATGTTAAAATTTCACGTGATACAGTAAAACGAATATTACGAAGAACACCTTTCATCTGCTGGTCAAACAGTTTGCTGCAACGTTCATTCTCAAATATATTAAAAACAGAAAAATTTGACAGTTCCTATCATTTCAACATCGAACAACTAAAAGAACGTCTTAACGACTTATCTTTAGATAATATTCCTTCAAAACCTCAAGAAAACGAGTTTTAATTATCATGAAACCTGTTTACGAAGATAACGGCGATGGAACGATTACCGATACAACTAATAATCTAACTTGGCTTAAAGAAGACTCCTGGCAAAAAGAAACAAAGTGGTTCAGTTGGGATGAAGCTAATGATTATGCCCTAGACTTAGGTGGTACTAAATTCGCAGGCCACAACGACTGGAGACTTCCAACCGTTGTAGAGGCTCAAACCCTTTATAATGCAGATAAAGAAAACTACGACAAATATGAAAAAAGAATATATCTTGATCCGATTTTCCCAAAAGGTCCTCTACCCACTATTTGGATTCATGAAGCAATGCTAGGAAACGAAGGTTATATTCTAGATTTAAGGAATGGCGAAGTGAGACTTTTATTTAAAAGTAAAACTGGTCGTATGGCTGCTAGGCCTGTCCGCAATAAGGATTTAGTTGAATAGTATACAAAAATTAACTTAAAATTAAAAAATATTCCCAAAGCATTTTTTTTTCATAATAAGATGGTAGGTATTTTTT
>AQTY01000035.1 GCA_000372225.1 Candidatus Nitromaritima sp. SCGC AAA288-L16
AGTTGAATACTGGACGCGTTTCTTTTCGGGAAGATGCTTTTAGTGGAGCCCGATATAGCGCAGATACATTTACTAAAGTCGGTGATAACACAAATGATTTAGATCGTTTTCATACAGCTATAAATTCGTTAGGTAAAAAAGAAATTGAACCAGAACGCCAATTGTTACTCGATTTAGCAGATAAAGGAATTCCGGAGGCGCAAATTAATTTAGGCACGATGTTTGAGAGCGGACAAGGGGTTCCACAAGATTATAAGGAAGCGATCAGGTGGTATCGCCTTGCAGCCGACCTGGGACATATCAAAGCACAAGAAAAACTAAATTTACTCTTAAAAAAATCGGCAGAGGCGCAAATTAATTTGGGTTTGGGAATAATGTTTGAGAGCGGACAAGGGGTTCCGCAAGATTATAACGAAGCAATCAGGTGGTATCGCCTTGCAGCCGACTTGGGACTCATCAAGGCACAAGAAAAACTAAATTTACTCTTAAATAAAACGAAGGGACATTTGCAAGAAAATACCGCTAGTTCTAAGGAATTTAAAAGCTTAAAAGAAAAAAGTTCAAAAGAAATTAAAGACCTCCAGATAGCAACTGCTTCCTTGCGCTCAGAACCAAACCAAATCAAGGCCAAAAAAGGCAAGACAATCGAGGTAATTGAAGTAATCAATCAGGCCAACGCAAAGGCAAAAGAAGAAAAGCTTGCAAGTATCAGTGCTGATCATTCTGAGTTGAATACTGGAAGTGTTTCTTTTCAGGGAGACGCTTTTAATGGAACCCGTTACAGCGCAGAGACATTTTTAACATCTTTATCATCAAAAGAGCTTGTGTCTAAGCATTTAGAAAAATGGGTTCGGGCTTGGGAAAAACAAGATATGGAGTTGTACCTTTCATTTTATTCAAAAGAATTTAAGGGTTCAAAGGAGAGACATGCAGATTGGAGAATCTCCAGACAAGCTGCCTTAAAAAGACATGCAAATATATCTATTCAACTACAAAATATACAAATTTCCCAAAGCAAAGATACTGTAGACATTAATTTCACCCAAACTTTTAAATCAGATGAGTATTCAGACATTGGGGTAAAAGAACTTGTTTGGGCAAAAAATGGAAGTGATTGGAAGATTATTAAAGAAACCTGGATATCTAGCAAAAAAACCACATAATAAATCGGTTTGCGAATCTGTTTCCCGGAAGGCTTACGAAAGATTAAAAAAGCCCATGGACTAGTGAAATACAGAAACCATTTTTCACAGGACCCACAGACTCAGCTACAAATTTAGATACTTAAAAAACTAATAATTGAAAATGCCACTTACACACTTATCCGGATATGTCACAGATACAATCAATTATTGGATCGGTCCATAAATACTACTCTATTTCCTACCCCCCGTCTCGACCTTGGAGGATTGCCTTAATTTGTGTTAAAACCCAATCAACTCTTTTTTTAGTGTAACCATCTTCAGATAATTCGTCATAAGATGCTTGGCTTAAAACACCATTAGTTCGGTGTTCTTTGTCGTATTCAAAGAACTTACCCATATCTTCTGGCGCAGGCAAACGACGATGATCTCCCTCAGGGGCCATAGTAGCAGCCGCATCTACCGGGGGCATATCAGTCTCATCTCCCTCAAGAGCCATACCAGGATCACAAGGTTCCCCATCACACATCGGAGGCTCCATATCAGGATACCCTTCTTGAGCCTCAACTGTTACAACTTGGCGAGCTGTAAAAGCCAAACCAACCATTAAAAAATAAAAGAGTTTCTTCATAACTCCTCCTTATATGACCATTTAATTTATTTAAACGGAAGATTAAAAAAGCCCATGGTCTTGTGAAAAATAAAAACAACTTTCCACAAGAACCACAGGCTTAGTTATAAATTGAGATACTTAATTACCCTTGACCAGCCTCGCATGATGTTCTAGCAGCCGAGCCAGGGGCACCCATCGCCTCGCAGTTCGGACCACCGTCACCACCGCTAGCCGGACCAGCCTCGCATGCTGTTCTAGCAGCCGAGCCAGGGGCACCCATCGCCTCGCAGTCCGGACCACCGTCACCACCGCCTGCCGCGTGCCTCAAGCATTCCGCAGGGTCGCCCACCAGCGCACATTCCGCTGCCGTTGGAGGTGTTCCCCTTGCCTTTGCCTTCTCGCATAATGCTAGACCGGCAGGGTCTTGAATCTCTGAGCAGTCATGTTCATGATGCTCTCCCTCTCCTGCCTCGCATGCTGTTCTAGCAGCCGAGCCAGGGGCACCCATCGCCTCGCAGTCCGGGCCACCGTCACCACCGCCTGCTGCAGTGTTCATGGCCTCTTCTGCTTGCTGTCGATCGCTATCTTCCAGATCTCTTCTTGCCTTAGTCGCGCTATCTTCCGTGTCTCTTACTGTCTGTCGCGTTCTATCTTCTGTTTCTCTCATTGTCTGTCGCACACTATCTTCCGCGGCTCTTGCTGTATCTCGCGCACTATCTTCCGTTGCTCTCATCTCATCCACATGAGCTTGATCATGACTAGCCTCAACCGTTGCAACCTGCAGCGCTGTAAAAGCCAAGCCGACCGCCAAAAAATAAAATAATTTATTCATAACTCCTCCTGTATGTGACCATTCAACTTATTTAAAACTAAGATTAAAAAAGCCTGTGGATTTGCTAAAAATAAAAAATATTTTTCACAAAACCCACAGGCTTAGTTACAAATTTAGATACAAAAGTACCGCCAGTTCTACCGGGTCAGTTTCCAGTCCCTGCAGCCGAAGCGGGCGCAACATAATTAGGGCAACGAGGGTCGCGCATTTCATTTGCTACAACACAACGTGCGTCACCGATAGTCAGAGCTACACCACCACCAGCAGGATTTATAACATTTCCAGCCGGAGGTGCCATCGTAGCACCAGTCCCTGGCATAGCATTAGGGCAACCAGGGTCACGCAATGCCGGCGCTACAACACAAAGTGGGTCACCGATAGTCAGAGCCGGAGCCATACCAGCATGAGTTCCTGTTGGAGGCGGGTTCTCCGCCGTGCACGCAATTAGGTCATCCCCTGTCATCGCCGCGCATGGGTGGGTATCATCTCCAGTCGGACAAGGTACACCACCACAGTCAGCGGGAGCGTTCGCTCCAGTGACCAATCCAGCCGCAGTATCAGCCGAAACGGTTGCAACTTGGAGAACTGTAAAAGCCAAGCCAAACGCTAAAAAATAAAAGAATTTATTCATAACTCCTCCCTTGTTGGAATTAAACTATAAAATGTAAACTGCTAACTATCCGATTTTGTGTCTAAAACCTAACCCTCCTCCCCTTAAATGTCAATATTTAAAGCATTAGTAATAGATAATACAATTATTTAGCAATGGTCCCTTCGTCCTCTAGGCGCACTGATTTCCCGGGTGTTCCCAGAGAAAATTAACTCAGTAGAACAGCACCTTCTCCTTAATGTAACGGTAGATACATTGACAGCTTTAACTACACTGAAAAAGCTCACCTTAGGACAGCAATCGATTTCTTTATTGCTTCTTTTCCCTCTTTTCAGTACTTTTAAACTGACGTGCTCTCCTTAAAGGTGGGTGATGTAATAATTTCAACTAACTCCGGAATACATTGCACCTTCTAATAAAAAAAAAGGTAGTTTTTTTAGTGGCTCTCACGATTCTTAGTGGGTGTTCTACATTAATATCTGTCCCCTTTATTAAGGATAAGTGGGAGGAGACAGAGCATATGAAGAAAATCAAAGCAGAAAAATTAAAAAATAAAAACAAGCCGGGCGCTAGCAAGAAACCTGAAAAAACAGTGCCGCAGCTTGCTCTCCAGGAGCCTGAAGAAACAATGCAGCAGCTCCCTCCCCTGTTGCAAGGGGGAACTAAACCACTATTAATTGATCAAGAAGATTTTTCATCAAGCCCAAAAGGTACAGTACCCCCTTGTGTGGACGCAAAAACAGGTAAAGAAGCACGCTTTCTGCTAGCTGATCTACAAAGCGAACTAATTCCTCTTTCCTATTCCAATATGGATCGTGTTCTGACTTCACTCGAAGTGATGGGGGTAAAAACAATAGAGGCAAGGGTTCCGAATGCGACATTTAGGCCCTATACAGTTAACAAACGCGGCAAAGCAACGCTCCTCCCCACTCCAAAAGGGAGCACACATCAAAGAATAGAATATCCCTGTTCGGATCTCCCTGTTTTTTTCAAACCTGACACGGCTCCAGTCAAAACACTAAGTGAAGTATTGAAAGGGCCTACCGCATCCACAACTGGCTCAAGGTTTTCTATGGTAAACATGGCACAGGCTGATTATGGATTGAACGAGAGTCTGGTTGCTTTTTACCATCCAGATAGCCAGAAGCGTTTCGAAAACATTAAAAGGACCATTAACGAAACATTGGATGCCGCTCCTATCCAAGTCTATATCGAGAGTATGGTTCTGGAGGTTAATGAGTCTGGACTCGATGAACTGGGTGTGCTGATTAAAACTGCATCGCCAGGCGCGATGAATCAGACATTTGAAGCTGGAATATTATCACCACTATCACCTAGTAGTATGTCAAGTTCTAGCCCTCTTTTTACAACCACTATCTCAAACGTTACTGGTGCTACTGCATTATCTGAATTACTTTCCATGCAAATTCAGGCACTGATCTCAAAAGGTTCTGCAGAGGTACTATCACGCCCTAGTGTTCTCACCTTAAATAATCGTCCCGCCGTGATTGAAGTTACTGAGCAATCACAGTTCCCCATTAGAACAGCAAGCACAGGGTACAGTGGGGTTGTCACCCTTTCATACTCATTTCAGGAAGTAACTCCGGGTATTATATTACAACTCCGACCAAGAGTTTCTGACCGAAAAAACGAAGTCGCATTGGAGATTGATGTGCAAGTAAAGGCACTAGTTACTGCAAATGATGGTGTGGCAGTGGATGATGACGGTGATACAGTAGCCACTAAACCAGGATCATCGACCAGACGAGTACATACCTTTGCACTTGTGCCGAACAAGACCCCCATTATCATTGGTGGACTGGTTTCAAGGGACAATGAAGAGACTGAGAACAAACTTCCATGGTTTGGTGATCTTCCTCTCATTGGACCTCTTTTTGGAGGATCTTCTTCTTCTAAAGAAAAGAAAGAGGTGATCATAGTGATTACTCCCCACATTATCCGTAATAGTAGTGATATCGGCATTCAAACTCCTAAAGACACGGCCATGTTTGATGACATGGGTATGGACCTCTTTCGGGACTCCTATAGAGTTCGTGCTGAGGATGTGTTTGATCTAGGCTTTGTCTATCAATCCAAAGAATTTAAAAAATATCGTAATTATGTGGTTAGCCGTTCAGCAAGGGATGTTGAGTTTGCAAAAACTCTACTAGCAAAGAGTTTTTCAGGAGCACACTTTCCTGGAGGGGATGCACTAATCGCGCGAATGGTTTACGATATAGTCGGGAAACGTGGTTTAGCAAAAACAGTTTCTAGAGACAAAATCATTATGACGGAACATGCTGGAGATGGGAACTTTAAAAACGTTACTTTTCTTGAAAAGGCATGGCAGAAGGCACAATCAAAATCTGTGCCGGCGAAGGAAGATGGGCAGAGTCGAAGAGACTACGGTCTTGAATTGACATTTTCAGGAAAAGAAACCAACTCTTCCGTGCAGCCTCATGTGGCTTTAAGGGTGCTTCCGCTGGCAGAAATTGCACTCCTCACAGAGATAAACAAAGACAATAAAGACTCTAGTCGGATCTTTATTTCTAGCGAGAAGGATTTGGGCAAGATTCGTAAGGCGATAGCAGTGCGAGAGATTCTAAAGTTAAATAAAAACAAACATATTTTTGGATACCTTAATGAATTTGGTCCCGGAACGAAGTTCATACTGCCAGTTATTAAAAAGACACGCCACTTTCTCTTAGACTCGGAGGTTGCGACGGTTTATCATCAGACTAAATTTTATTACCAGATACTTGAACAATCCTTGCGGAAATCCTTTCGTCTTATCGAGGAAGAACTTGAAAAGGATAAAGCGAATAAAAGACAAGCTAAAGCGGAAACCAAGGCGACATCTCCAGCGGGTTCAGCCATTCGTGGAACAACTTTCACAGAAAAGGTCACAAAACCCTCAAAACTACCAACTAAAAAAGTAACCAAAACTCCCCCAAAAGCAACTGTCCCAAAAGCAACAGCTCCCAAGACTCCCTAAGATTAAATGTGATTACTAACGAAAAGTGCTTACATATTTTAGACTTTTCGCCGTGAAAGATGGTGCCTTGTCAGTGTTCCGCCAAACAACTCCTTAACGTATGAAGAAAAATGTTCCCGTGTGTGCCAAAAAGTAGCTTCCAAATCAGCGTAAATTATTGTAAAGTATTGATATCCCAAGTCCGTAGAGATCAAAGGTACCGAAACTTTTTTTATACCAGAATCTGCGCTTATTATTTGCACAGGGATAGCTTTTTAAAAAATATCGAAAAAAAAATTTCTAATTAGTTATGACAAAACAAAGTTTTAAGTCTATTTTTTTACCCGCCCTTACTACTGTTTTTTTCGTTGCAATGCTATCTCTACAGCATTCTACCTGGATGGTGGGTCTCGGCATCGACTTATGGATTCTCCGGGGTTTATTTGTTTCCAATGAAATACTAGTCTGGCTTTCTGGGGGATGGCTTTTCAATCGACTGCTTGGCCTGTTTTTTTGGGACCTATTAGTCGGAATGTACACTGAGCATCATCCTCCTAAAATGCTAGTTCAAATCTCTGGTATTTTTGTTTTTTTCCTCACGCTATCTTTCATAGCTCATTTTGTGTTTGATGAGCCACTCACATCGATCTTAGTAACTGGGGGAGGTTTGACCATTGCTCTGGGATTTGGAATTCAGGGACTGATTAATGATCTTTTTTCTAGTTTGGCTATCCAATTGGATCCCCCTTTCAAGGTGGGTGATTTTATTAATGTTCATCACCGGTATTTAGAGAGTGAGGGGCTAATCGGACGGGTTGAGGAAACCAACTGGCGAACCACAAGAATGTGGACAACGGGTAGGAACTATATCATTGTTCCCAATAGCTATATAACCACTCAAATATTGACCAATTACTCTATGCCTCATTCGCTCTCCCGCTTTGAAATGAATTATACTTTGGATTTTTCTATACCCTCGGATAGAGCAATAAGAGTTTTAACTGCCGCACTTCTCGACTCCGTAGGCCCAGTTGGGCCAGTAGCCTCTCCTAAACCAAAAGCTATTTTAACTAAAGTTAACAGCGATGGGGCGGTCTATAAGCTGAAATATTTTTTAGAGCCTGCACAAGTTTCTCCCCCAAAAGCAAGAAACACTATCAATGCCAACGTTCTTCATCACCTTACCAATGCCGGAATGACCCAGGCATATGCTAAGCAGGATATATTTATTGGAAAGATGCCAAAACGTCAGAGGTCTTGGGGTAACAAGGAAGACAGAATGCATCTATTGTCTAACATTGATTTGTTTAAAGATTTTTCAGAAGAAATGTTACAGGCTATAACCAGCAGCTTGCATTTACAAAAATTTAAGCCTGAAGAGGTTTTGTTCAATCAAGGTGATGATGGTGAAAGTCTCTTTATTCTCGTCGAAGGTTTATTAGAAGTCAGCATGCCGACAGAAGGCGAAAAGGAACACTTGAGTTTTTTAAGACCGGGTTCTTTCCTTGGCGAAATGGCTCTTCTGACAGGGGAAAAACGTTCAGCAGATGTTATCAGCTGTACCGAATCACTAGTTGGCGAGTTGACAAAAGATTCCATTATGTCGTTGGCCACAGATAACCCTGAGATATTGAGCCAAATGACAGCAGTTGTAGCAAAACGTCGTTTGAAAAATAAAGAAAAAGCATCCGAGAACGGTAAAAATCATCAAGAAGCAATCCGAGACGAGAAGAAGAGCCTTATGGCACGTGCCACAAACTTCTTTTTTGGTAAAAAAAAGGTACGCCCATAAAGAGGTGATCCTCTCCTACCTGTGATCAATTGGCGTAACCATTTGTTTGACAACACATTATATTGTATATATCATACTCATTAACACTAGATATGGAAATATCTAGATCACCTAGTTGTTTCTCTTTTTAACTCGTCTCACCCCAATGCAGAGGAGATCTTATGGAAACAAATCAAGACTCTCTAGAGTCTCAGTTACACACAAGATTTAACGTACTAGAGTCGCAAGTAGAGACACTAGAAAAGCAAAAATCAAAATCTCCTGAAAAATTCGTCATAAACAATGATGGCCAAGCGGACAAGAGGATTACAGTGAAGAGAGGCGAATCAGAGTGTGACGCAACATTGTGGGACAAACAATTTGAAGAGGACGTCAAATCCGGAAGATTTTTTGGACTCACCAATATATCAGTTGTCGATTTTAAGAAAGGCCATTTTGAAGAGTTTTGGGCATTTCATGAAAAACTTCCAAAGGATATTCAAGTGTTGGCGGACAAGAACTTTGTCCTTCTAAAGGAAAATCCAGAACACCCATCACTATTTCTTAAGACGGTCGGCCGATACTGGTCTATACGAATTGGCGAAAAAAATCGTGCCCTAGGGGTAGAAGTTGGAGATGAAGGACTATTATGGTGCTGGATCGGATCTCATGCTGACTACGACAGTTGGAGTAAAAGTCTACCGTTTGCATTAAGCTCTCATTCCTAAAGAATTTAATTATTCAGGAGGAAGCAAACGAGTTTCTATCCCTAATACAAGGAAGATCTTAAAGGTTACACCTACCTTCTTAAGTCAAATCCTTAGAAAGGTTCATCATCTATAACACCCAATCCCTCAAATAGAAAAAAACAATCAAAACACGCAATTATCTATCCTAATTTCTTTCGCAGGGTGTAAAAGCAATCCTGCCAACTCGTCAGATAGTACCTGGTATCCTCTTTTATTAAAGTGGTCCCAGTCTAACGGGCCGTGCAAAAACTCAACTGAAGCAGCTAATCTGATACTTTTAGTGATGTTTATAAATGAGAAATTATTTGACTCAGCAAACCTCTTCATAGTCTTGCATAGCTTTATGTGTTTTTCTTCCGCCACCGTGGTTTCTGTGACATAGGGATCTTGCATAAAACCTCTGGCATGAACATGTGAAGATACAATTTTATAAGAAGAGACAGGTGAAGGTATATAGATTATATTAATTGTTGTTTTTTTAAAAAAGTTGGCTAGTCGAGCGATGGTTTCCTGAAAAACATAAATACTTAGTTCTATTAGTTCGTCTCGTACTCCTAATTTCTTTTGGAAGTCGGTGAGACCTAATTGAGGAGGAGTCTGAAGATTAGTTGGAAGTCCAATTTTTTCACCATTCATCAATGCCACGTTAAACCTAATTTTTTCCCCGTTTATCAATCCTGCGTTTACTTCTCCTTTAGACAAAACCTTGTGAAGCGGATTGTTTTTTTTGAATTTTTATTGAAGAAAAATAATTCCTTCACCAAGTTCACGGTTCCTTGGAAAAGAAATCGCATAAAAATCATATTTTTCCAAAAACCATTATTTAAGTTTTCATTGAATGGTTTTTTAGCTTCCGTATTTAAAAAATTAAGAACTTTTTTAAATTTATATTTCCCTGATTGTTTATCGCTAACCTTCGCAAGGTTATCTTTTAAAAACTGGATATTGTCATAAACATCATTTCCTTCGTAAAAAAATATCAAGAGGTATTTGGGAGGAGAAAGCCCATAGTCTCTAACAGAGTTTATATATAAAAATTGAGAGACCGGTTCTGACCATATCCCGTCAAAACTCCCTGCCCCTGCTCGACCAAAAGAAACAACGTCAATGCCCGTTTTTTTAAAAATCAAATGTGCTGGGGAATAATCTGGTGATCCAAAAACATTGCTTTTTCTAACTTCGTTCAACCAATCCCCTGCCCCGATGGCATATGAATCCCCTGTTAATGCAATGTATCCCTTGGGCAATAGATTATTTTTTGAACTTTGCGCCAGAATTCGAAGATCTTTGTCGACTAAGCCATATAAACGCAAAGGAAGTTTTCCAATAAATTTTGGAAACAGTCACTCTCCAACACCAATTATGAGAAAAATGGTTACTAGAAGAAGTAATAGGTTCTTAATCATTTTTTATTGAACTTTAAACACAAGTTTTATATTGGTAGAAAGAACAACATTGCGAATGTTCCTCTCTCTTAAACAGAGTTAAGGAGAGTCAGGACTCTATTTTCTTTTTACAAAACTATGTACCTATCAGAACATCCACCATTTGCTGGTGGATTAGACCATTGGTTGCGAGGATATGACTCCCGTAAATACTGAAAGGCCCACCATCAAAGACAGTGACCCGACCACCTGCCTCGCGAACGATCAATACTCCTGCTGCCATATCCCAGGGATTGAGACAAGCCTCCCAAAATCCGTCAAATCGACCCATTGCTGTGTAGCACAGATCCATTGCGGCAGAACCAGGTCTCCTAACAGCTTGACATGACTTCATGAAGGCACAAAAATATTTTAGATTATCATCTTCACTTCCAACAATCTTTGGAGTAAATCCGGTTACCAATAAACTTTTTCCAAGAGTTTTCGTTGTAGATACTTTAAAATTTTTTCCATTTAGTGTTGCACCTTGTCCCTTTTCCGCAACAAACAGTTCATCTAGGTTAGGGTTATAAATAACACCAACGACCAGTTCGTTATTATGTTCCACTCCTATAGACACACAGTAACAAGGATAGCCATGAGAATAATTAAGCGAACCATCAAGAGGATCGATAATCCATTTCTTATTCAAATTACCTAGAGTTTCTCCTGACTCTTCAGCGAGAATTGCGTCACTTGGAAAAACTTTCTGTATGCGACCGATGATTTCTTTTTCGCAAAGGAGATCAACTTCGGTGACAACATCACCACGCAACCCACTTTTCTCTGAGATACTCTGAATTTTATCAGCATGCTCGGTTTGAATTTTCCCAGCAGCAAGAGCTGCTTCTACCGCAACATTAACGACGCTGGTCATTCAATCCACCCACCACCTACTATATAGTCATCCACATAAAAAACGGCTGACTGCCCAGGCGTGATAGAAAGTTGCGGTTCAAAAAATTCAACATGGGCGCGCTCACCTGGAAGTGGCTTCACTTTTGCTGTCGAACCATTATGGAGATAACGAATCTGCACCTGAGTTTCAAATACCCCTTGTCTTGGAAGGTACCAGTTGACTTTATTTACAAAAAAATCACTACGATACAAACTATTTTTAAGTCCAACCGTAATCTCATTTTTTTCTGGATCAATTGCTGTCACATAATGCGGCTCTTTCAGTCCACCAACGTTTAGACCTTTTCTTTGCCCGATCGTAAATGCAGGGTACCCTCTGTGTCTACCTAATACTTCTCCATCAGTATTGACAATATCACCTTCATGAAAATTTTTTTCACCCACACGTTTTTCGATAAACGAAGCATAATCGTTGTCAGGGACAAAGCATATCTCTCGTGACTCCTTTTTATCTGCTACGGTAAGTCCCAGTTCTTTGGCGATACGTCGCACTTCCTTTTTATCTGTGTCGCCTAACGGGAACTCCAATCGAGAAAGTTGTTCCTGTGATAAGTTGAAAAGAAAATAACTTTGATCGCGAGATCTATCCTTACCTCTTTTAACTGTGAAACGACCTGTCGCTTCATCGTTAACTAACAGTGCATAGTGCCCCGTCGCTACCCTTTGATACCCAAATCCTTCGGCACGGGTAATAAGGTGATCAAACTTCAACCGCTGATTGCAAAGCGTACAAGGAATAGGCGTCCTCGCTTTCAGATATTCAGAAACAAAATAATCAACAACCTCTTCATTAAATTCTTTTTCCATATTTAAAATATAAAAAGGAATCCCAACTCGGTCTGCCACGCGACGCGCATCACCAAGGTCATCCAAAGAACAACATGTACCAAAACGTTCGGTTGAATCTGTGCTGTAATCCCATAACTGAAGGGAAATACCAACCACATCTCTTCCTTGTTGCTTTAGTAAAGCTGCCGCAACAGAGCTATCTACACCTCCACTCATAGCAACGACAACTTTATCTACATTTAAATTTTTCATCTGTAATGTCTTAGTAATTTTACTTGTGATAGATTACAAATTTTTTAACCCGTAAAATGACAAAGAAGTGTCACCTGATTGACGCTGATCGCTACGCAACAGCCTGCCGTAAATTTCTCGAAGAATATTTTTATTGTGATGTTCTACTACTATAAGCGATTCTTTTTTAAGTAATTGTGACTTGGACAAACCGATTAAACATTTCTCATATAAATTATCTGCGAAAGGAGGATCTATGTAAACAACATCAAACTTTAATGACTTTTTCTCCAGTATAGGGAGGGCTTGAAGGGCATCGATTTTTAGCAACTCCCATTCAAAGACAGATGACTCGCTCTTATCATTACTCTCGAATCGGCATTTTTTGAGGTTAGCATAGATCAAATTTTGAGATTGTCGATTATTCTCAACCCAAACAACTTTTTCCGCTCCACGACTCAAAGCCTCAATACCAACAGCTCCCGAACCACCAAACCAGTCCAAAAAATACTCGCCCGACAAATCATGACCAAGGATATTAAATAAAGCTTCTCTAACATGATCAAGTGTCGGGCGTACTTGACTACCTTTAATACTTGTTAGTTTTGTCCCTTTAGCTTGCCCTGCAATCACTCTCATAAATTAATCCCAAGTTGCTATCTTGCTAGGGTTTTTTTGTTTAAACAACTATTATAAATAATCCTCTGAAGATTAAAACTTGAGCTTGACACTTTCTATTCCCAAAACCTATTATAACTACCTGACAAGCTTAGCGCTGGGGCATTGTCTAATGGTAGGACGCGTGATTCTGGTTCATGAGGTCGGGGTTCGACTCCCTGTGCCCCAGCCATATTATCTGCTAATGGAAAATATTTATAGATAAGAAAAAAACAGTTCTGGCTAGGTCTTGGAGTTGCACAAAGCTTTTTGAATTTAAAAGAGTGTAGATTTAGCAATTGCAAAAGCGGATGGCCTGTGAGAAAGTTCCCTGTCTAACTCTCAAAAAAACTGTAACTCATAGTGGCCCCATCGTCTAGCGGTTAGGACGCTGGCCTCTCACGCCGGAAACCGGGGTTCGATTC
>AQTY01000036.1 GCA_000372225.1 Candidatus Nitromaritima sp. SCGC AAA288-L16
AAGTTTTGGCGTGGGTGTGAAGCCTTGGTTTTCAAGTTTTCTCCTGCTCGTGCCATGACTCAAAAGGAAAGAAATCTCCTCCAAAGCGTGGTGACTGATGTACATCAACAATTCATAGAAGCGGTCGCTAGTGGACGCGATATTAGTGTTGCGGAAGTCACCAAAATAGCCGATGGACGAATTTTAACTGGGCGCCAAGCATATTCTCTTAACTTGGTTGACCAAATGGGTGGACTTCAAGTTACCATTGATCAACTTGCACATAAGGTTGGGATTATAGGCTCCCCAAAAATCATTAAAGAAACACCGCGTGTTGGATTCTTAGACTGGGTTTTAAAATCCACAGTAAATCAATCACTTATAAATCAACTTTCCATCCCATCCCTGCAATATACCTGGTATCTCAATAGTTTACACTAATTCTTACCATTTTATCCCGTCTAAAAGTCTTACAACCAATATTAACTCTAACCCAACGCGGCCAACTCCCTTAAAGTCATTTAAAATAATGGGTTGACTTAGTTTCCATCCATGATAGGATACAGTTAACTTTATTTGGGGAGTTTAGAATGACAAAGGCAGAGTTGGTAGAAAAAGTTTCTAATCAAATTGATTTGACTAAGAAGCAAACTGAAGTTGTTGTAAATACTGTCTTTCAAAGCATCACGGATTCCCTTAGTGACGGAAAGAAGGTGGAGCTCCGCGGTTTTGGTAGTTTTAGAATTCGTGAGAGAAATGCACGTGTTGGAAGAAACCCAAAATCTGGTGCTCAGGTGGATGTGCCTGCCAAAAGAGTCCCATTTTTCAAGGCTGGGAAAGAGTTGCGAGAATTGGTAGATAAAAACACTTGATTCTCCCATAATATAGGTGTCATAAAAGCTACCCCCCCCCCTCTCAAAAAATCCTCACATATCCCCCCTTCGGATCATTATCCAATATTAAGGGGAAAAGTGGATCAATTGTTTCTCATAACCTTGTTGGTGCGATGTGTCATTAGTTGAATTATTTTTTTATATCACCTAAAGTTTTAGAGTGGTTCATCGACAACTTTAAAAAATTTTCATCTGCTTCGGTCAGACTACTTCTGTTTTATTTTATTTTTAACTCGTTATTATACCTAAAAGTTCTTTTCGTTTTTTTTGTAACATTTTAAAAAATAAATTGGCATGTCAGGCAATTCATACGGAACTCTTTTTAAAATTTCTACATGGGGCGAATCGCACGGCGAGGGTGTTGGTGTCGTAGTTGATGGCTGTCCCGCAGGACTTTCTCTAAAAGAAGCCGATATCCAAAAGGAACTTGACCGCAGAAAGACAGGTCAAAGTAAAGTAACCACAACGCGAAAAGAAACTGACCTCATACATATTCTTTCCGGTATCTTCAAGGGTAAAACAACAGGAACTCCCATCGCGTTGTGGGTTAAAAATCAGGATGCTGATTCTTCGAAATATGAAGAAATTAAGAATATGTTTCGACCTGGCCACGCAGACTTTACTTATTTGATGAAATATGGGTTTCGTGATTATCGTGGTGGCGGGCGCTCCAGTGCACGTGAAACTGTAGGTCGGGTTGCCGCTGGAGCAATTGCAAAAAAACTCCTTGCCCGCAAACGAATAAAAATAATTGGCTACACCAAACAAATTGGCCCCTACATTGCTCAGAAGATAGATTTTAAGCAAATAGAAAAAAATATCGTGCGGTGCCCGGACAAAAAAATGGCCCAAAAGATGGTTAATCACGTACTCGATGCCCGAAAAAAAGGCGATTCCGTTGGAGGGGTAGTGGAACTTGTGGTAAAGGGTGTACCAGCAGGATTAGGGGAACCAGTATTTGACAGGTTGGATGCCGACCTCGCTAAAGCCATGATGAGTATTCCCGCAGTCAAAGGAATTGAAGTTGGCGTTGGTTTCGACGCTGCAACAATGTACGGTTCGGAGTGTAACGACCGCTATACAGCTAAAAGAAAAAGAATAACTACCAAAACGAACCACGCAGGTGGAATTCACGGCGGAATTTCTAACGGGTCAGACATTATTCTTCGATTGGTCGTAAAACCAACCTCTTCTATTAACAAAATACAAAATACTGTAACAACCGATGGAGAAAAAACTAAAATCCGAGTCGAGGGACGCCACGACCCATGTGTTTCTCCACGTGCCGTTCCCATCGCGGAAGCTATGGTAGCATTGACTTTGGTCGATCATGTGATGCGAAATCAGTTTTCCAAGCTTAAATAATTATTTTTCCTGAAAATAAATCAAGACAGCCTAACCTTTTCCCATAAGAAAGGGCATTTGTGTAATGCGAGTTGGTTTTATACAGAATAACCCTGTATTCGGCAAAATTGGATACAACTTATCAAAAATTGAACCTTTACTATCTCAATATACTGTTGATTTAATGGTCTTGCCGGAACTGTTCAGTACTGGCTACCATTTCCTGAATCAAAAAGAAGCATTGAGGCATAGCGAACCCATCCCAGAAGGACCTACAACTCAAACACTCATTCGCATTTCCAACAAAAATAAAACTTCAATTATTGCAGGAATAGCAGAACGTTACGGGAATCGATCTTATAATGCAGCAGTGATAATTGGGCCAAATGGCTACCTCGGAAAGTACAGAAAAATACACCTTTTTGACACTGAAAAAAACTGCTTCGATAAAGGTGACTTACCTTTAAAAGTTTTTAATATTGGTTCGGCTCGCGTTGGTGTTATGATCTGCTTTGACTGGCGCTTTCCAGAAACCGCCCGCACCCTTGCTTTGAGTGGTGCAGACTTGATTGCGCACCCTTCTAATCTCGTTCTTCCACACTGCCCCCAAGCGATAATTACCCGTTGTTTGGAAAACCGCATTTTTATAGTTACTGCCAATAGGGTCGGCACCGAGAAACGCACCCCAAACAATTCACTTAATTTTATTGGGCAAAGCCAAGTAGTTGACCCTGATGGTGATGTTCTTTGTCGAGCTTCTGAAAAACAAGAAGAAACAAAAGTCGTTGATATTGACATTGAGAAATCACGCAACAAATATATTAATTCTAGCGATGATTTGTTCACAAATCGACGACCTGATCTTTACAGACTGCAATAAATTCGCTAATCTGAAAGACCAAAAATTCACCGAAAAATAAAGGCTCTCTACAACCATGAAAAATGAAAAATCTAGATTTTTAAAAAATGCGAACGAGACTATATATGACTCTCAAACTAGCCTTACATGGATGGCAAATGATTCTAGAATAAACCTCAAAAAAGATGTCTCTTGGGATGAAACAGAAAAATATGCCGAAGACATGAATGGAAAATCATTTGGAGGGCACAGCGACTGGCGAATACCCTCAACGCAGGAAGCCCTATCACTCTTTGACAAAAAAAAACTTAACAAAGATTTTAAAGGTGGCGACATTCACTTAGATTCTATTTTCCCACCTGGAGCAGGAAACACTACATGGACTTCTGAAACCAGGGGCCGCGAAGCTCAAATTATTTTTTATATCAATGGATTCCCTTACTGGTACGAAAAAGATGACAAAACTCTTTCTCACTCTGTCCGCCTCATACGACGTAACTAGGGATTCTTCAACCGTTTTAGGTTATCCAACGATACCACAAAGACCTTGTTTTTTTACTGCGTGATGGTGGATTTCACGGTAAATTATTTAAAACTATTAGGTATCCAGAGAGACGTCCAGAAGATGAATAAACTGGTCTTGGGTGACTCCTTGAAAGGAACTTTGTTCAAATAAAGACGTTACCTTATATCCAGTTAAGAGAAAAAAAACCTTGGTGAACTAATGAACTGACTCCACCCGAACGCTCCATGGTCTCTCGAATAATGTAGATGGCAATATTAAGAGGAAACATAACAATCTATAGTAACAACTTTTAATGGGATTTCCGCCAGATAGACCCATGGGGCAACTCGCCTATTTCCCATTGCAGCCAATTCTTTACGTGCTTGACGTAGGTTTTCTTCATATTGTTTAGACAGCTAAGCCCCAACCTTCCATAATGTCTGAAAGATTATTTCAAACAGAATGCTTTGTTAAGGACTCAAGACAGTACTATTAGCACTATCAGGAATTTTTGCGTTAGGAACCTGAAGTCCAAAAAAAGGGACAAGTTTATTTTGTTTTGAAAATTTTCGGTAAAGGACGTGAAAATTTTTATCATCAAGGCTTGGATTAAGTAATTGACTCACCTGCTCATCTGTTACCTTCCGCTGAGAAGGCTCATCAAACATCGTAGTACCTATTCCTATCCAATGACTAGGGATGAAACCTTGAAACACTAGGCTCCCTACCCCACCAGTATACTTTATTGCTGTTGCCAAAACATGCCGAGCAATGTACGCTGGCACACAACGACCCACCGCAACAACATCTGAAGTTTTCCCCATAGGGAAAACCCTAAGCGCCATACGCGTGTTTCCCATTTCAGCGAATTCTTTAGTTATTTTTTTTCGCTCTTTTCGGAATTTCTTTGAAATGTATCCTTCCACTTTTATTTGTTTCTTTTCCACCAGCTGACATTCGGTTTCAGCTTGAGTGGCTACCGGCTCAAGAATAAACGAAGACACCCCCAAAACCATACAAAATATCATCCTTTTAACCATGCCAACTCCTTAAAAAGATTAATAATAAAAGGTGGAAAAGTTTTTTTAATAAAGCCCTACAATTGACTACTAGATCTAAAGCAAATAAACTAACAGAATATTAATCAGAGTATCCAAATGATATTCTGTCTATATGTTTGTAGTGTTTATTTTTTTTTAGGAGAATATTCATCAGCACATTTTTTACTACAAAAAAAATGCTCCTTGCCCTGAATCGACTTGGTAACAGACTGTCTTTTGGGCACATATGTCCCACAGTTAGGATCTTGTACCATGTCAGCAGTCTCTGTTGGATCGTCCCGGCGAGGGCTCACCCCACCGAACAACGATCGGTATAACATGATGAATCCAGCTACAAGCGCTAGTATAATGATTAGTCTAGCCATTAGTTTATTCTAAATTTGAAAAATATATAATTCAAGAACTATATAAGGTCAAGATTTCAAAAAATCACAAGCTTTTTATTTTAATTATGAATGACGATTCGACAGAGAATGATACTGCTAAAATAGAAGTAGAAATAGTTGACCCCGATGAGATAAAACCGCTTGAGACAAAGGAGCTCGATCAAGAACCCTCATCCTTACTACCAGCGGTAACTCAAGATGCTAGTATTGCCCGAATTGATCCTCTGACGGCATATCTTAATGAAATTCGGCGGTATGAAAATTTAACTGAAAAAGAAGAGCATGAATTGGCAATTCTACTGCGGGAAACAAGTGATTCTAATGCCGCTTATAGGCTCACCACCTCACACCTTATGCTCGTAGTGCGCATTGCAATGACCTTCCGTAGACAGTGGCAAAACATGATGGATCTTATCCAAGAAGGTAATGTCGGGCTTTTAAAAGCAGTGAAGAATTTTGACCCTTTTCGCGGTGTGCGGTTATCTTCTTACGCTACTTGGTGGATTAGATCTTATATTCTTAAATATATGTTGGATAATTGGCGACTTGTGCGTGTTGGCACAACTAACGCACGGCGAAAATTGCTCTACAATTTACGCAAAGAAAAGGAAAAACTTGAAAACCAAGGCTTCACACCCACGCCAAAACTTTTGGCTGAGCACTTTGGTGTTGATGAATCTGATGTAATCGATGTCCAAACCAGCTTAGGAGCTGCAGACGTTTCGGTTGACACCCCTATGCGCGAGGGTGATGAATCCATACCTGCAATGTTTCTCTCTGACAATACCACCGCATCACCAGAAGAAAATGCTGAACGGAATCAATTCCTCCAATCCCTTAAACAAGAAATTGATGGCTTTAGAAAAGAACTCAAACCCGTCGAACAGAAAATTTTATCGGAACGCATTCTTAGCGAAACGCCGCGCTCCCTTCAAGAAATCGCTGATGACCAGAACATAACTCGCGAAGCCATTCGTCAAACAGAGCAGCGTATTTTAAAAAAATTTAAAACCTACGTTTCTAAAAATATGCCTGATCTTTCCACATAAATCGATCTAACGATATAAAGAGTGCCTCTTAACAACCTTTTGCGCAGCACGACCTGCATCAATAAGTTATGACTATTTTTTTCTAAAAGGCCCACCTTTCAGGACTTTGTGATAAAATCCATTTAATCATTTCAGACGAATATTTCATAGAAAATACAAACTAGTTTACATTTTTTAGGAGGACTCCTTGATGATGCGGATCGAAACTGACAGCATGGGTGAAATTGAAGTTCCTTCGGACCGCTATTACGGAGCCCAAACCGCTAGATCACTCATCCACTTTGACATAGGTATAGAAACCATGCCCCGAGAAATTATACGAGGCATGGGTATTCTAAAAAAAGCTTCAGCACTTGTTAATTCAGAATTAGGCATTTTACCAAAAGATAAAAAAGACCTTATCATCCAATCCGCTGATGAAGTGATCGCTGGAACGCTAGATGATCATTTCCCTCTCCGCGTGTGGCAAACAGGAAGTGGGACTCAATCTAACATGAATACTAACGAGGTCATCGCTAATCGAGCTATCGAAATTGCAGGAGGGCAGTTGGGATCAAAAGATCCCATCCACCCAAATGATCATGTCAATATGGGGCAATCTTCCAATGATACGTTCCCCACCGCCATGCATATTGCCGCGGTCGAAAGAATTAACGATCACCTACTACCGGAACTTACGCGACTACATGACTCGATTAAAAAAAAATGTTCCGAATTTCAAGGCATTATTAAAATTGGGCGAACTCATTTAATGGACGCAACGCCTCTTACTCTTGAGCAAGAATTCAGTGGATATGTGCAACAATTAATTAATGGGATCGAAAGAGTAAAGAGTTGCCTTCCTAGGCTCAGTCAAATAGCACTTGGCGGTACAGCCGTAGGAACTGGGCTCAACTCGCACCGTGATTTTGCGGTGAACGTGGCAGGAAAAATCAGTTCGCTGACAAAACGAGATTTCATAACAGCACCCAATAAGTTTGAATCGCTTGCAGCGCATGATGCTGTGGTCGAAGCTAGTGGAGTGATGAAAACACTTGCCTGCTCTCTCATGAAAATTGCTAACGATATAAGGTGGCTTGGATCTGGACCTCGATGCAGCATAGGTGAGTTAGCTCTACCAGCGAACGAACCGGGAAGTTCAATTATGCCAGGCAAGGTTAACCCTACGCAATCTGAAGCAATGACGATGGTTGCAGTTCAGGTAATTGGCAATGACACTGCAATCGCTGTTGGCGGTTCTTCTGGTAATTTTGAACTTAATGTATTTAAACCAGTTATGATTTACAATTTACTCCAATCTATTCAACTCCTTGGCGACTCATGTCGTTCTTTTAACGAATATTGCATTTCAGGAATCAAACCTAACAAATCTCAGATTGAAGCCCACTTAAAAAACTCTCTCATGCTCGTAACGGCACTCAATCCTCATATTGGATATGATAATGCTGCTAAAGTGGCTAAAAAAGCGCACGAAGAAAACACCACTCTGAAAGAAGCGGCTGTTTCCCTTAAGTTACTTACTGCTGAGGAGTTTGATGATAAGGTTCGCCCTGAAGAGATGACGGGTCCTAAATAGCCATCCAAAATTCGGAGCGCAACTGATTTACGATCAACTTTCCGCGTATGAAAACATTTTTTCTACGCAACTTAGAGCATTTTTTTGAACGTTAGAATCAAGTTCAATGATATTAGAGGAAGTTGGTTTTTCAAGTGCATTAAGAATATTCTCTAAAGAATTAGCCTTCATGTATCGGCAGGTAGTGCAGGTGCCTACAAATTGCTTGTCTGGAAATTCCGATTCCAAAATGCCCGTCAGTCCACATTCTGTTAGCAGAAAAAAAGTTTTTTGGTCAGATTCACGCACATAATTTAGCATGCCACTAGTTGATCCTATGTAGTCAGCCTTATCTACCACATCAGGTCTACATTCTGGATGTACCAAAATTTCTACGCCCGAGAAATTTCTCCTCACTTGGTCAACGCTTTCTGGTTGGTACTCTTCGTGGACATAGCAGGTCCCATCATACAACTCTATGTCTTTTCGCACGCCATTTTTCTTTAAATATTTTTTTATATTTTCGCCCATCAATCGATCTGGCAAAAAATAAATCTGATCATTTTTAATCCGCTCTATTACCTTATATACATTGGATGAGGTAACGCATGTATCACATAGTGCTTTTACCTCAGCCGTAGTGTTTATATAACAAACAAATGTGTGGTGCGGAAATTTTGCACGCAAATTTTTAACATCTTCAGCAGTGATTCCATCCGCTAAAGTACAACCCCCATCAGGATTCGGGTCTAGTACTACCTTGTCTGGATTTAGAATTTTAGCTGTTTCCGCCATGAAACGAACCGACGCAAAAACAATCACTTCAGCATTTGATTCCCGTGCCTTTTTAGCTAAACCGTACGAATCACCCATATGATCCGCTACACCGTAAAGGATTTGGGGTGCAACATAATTGTGCGCCAAAATGATGGCATTTTTCTCCTGTTTGAGTGCCTCGATGCGTTGAATTATCGGTAAGAGATCCTCACAACTCTGTTCAGTAAATCGACAGAGCGGATTCCCCACTTGAATATCTTTAAGTTTGTCGTAAAGTTGTTGGGAGGTAATCATTGAGATTAACCTGGCGGCCACTTTAAAACTCGTCCACCCAGAAAGTGATAGTGAATGTGAAAAACTGACTGGCCCGCTTCAGCCCCGCAATTAAGGACGATCCGGAATCCTGTTTGATCCAGCCCACTTTTTTTTGCGAGTTGGTTTGCCACAGAGTAAATCGATCCTATCATTTCATGGTCAGTTTCTTTTACTTCCAAAATAGTGGAAAAATGTTTTTTAGGAATAATTAGAAAATGAACCGGAGCCTGCGGATTAATATCTTTGATAGCAAACACTCCATTATCGTCGTAGATCTTTTCAGCGGGGATACTCCCCTCATTAATCTTACAAAATAAACAGTCGCTCATAAATAACCAACCCCAGTATCAATAAAAAAAATCGAACCACCATTTAGTCAGCACAACATGGCATCCACCCAGATTGATTTTTTATATCTGACAAAAATCCCAATAAGGCATGTTCTTACCTCTACAATTACGCAAAAACATAGCACCTGTTAAAAGTTAAGTTTAATACCATACCTAAGATTTGAGAAGTTTTACTTTTACGACAAGTATCTACCAATTGTTCTTTTTGATTACTATTGAGCTCCCGTATAGGGAGTTGATTCTCGGCCCCCGTGTTTCTCCATATTTTGAAGGTAGTTTCGTATTTCCTCTTTGTAGGAAATAAAAGGATCAAGCATTAAAAATGGTTCTTCATTCCTGCCAAACCGAAATCCAATCCAATCTATAAGATATAAAGACTTACTATTCACGTCTACAAGAGTCTTGACCAACTCGCCTCTCCCATCAGCACGCGTACCCCTTGGAGGAATAGTCTTTGCGTACTCTATAGCTTCATCGTTTGTTTTTCTTACGGCTTCTCCTGTGCTTTCCAGACTCCAGTAAAGACCATTGTTCTTATTAATATTATGATATTCCAAGTCAAGACTTTTCAGCCATGGATCATGCCAATCTAAGTTTTCTTCTTTCCTAAATTCGGAGAGCATCCAATATTTTGTCGCCCAATCAACACGGCCTATTAACGCTTCAGGTCCTTTAGACAAATCATTCAACACCGAATCCCACTCATTTATAATCCAGTCCGTCTCACGATTCATTCCAGCAAGGTGCTTCCTCGCAGTTTGCATCATATCTATTTGTAACTCGAGTGCCGTTGTGTGGCGTCCATTTCTTAAAACTAATTCCCATTTAAATTCTTGATCTCGTGATATCGCCTGCATAGTCTCCACTGATTCGGCCAGTATCCAGTCAGGACTAGCAATACCTTGCTCCATGAGCTCAAGCATAAGAGTGGTGGTTCCCATTTTCATAGCGGTTGCAAACTCGCTCATATTTGAGTCGCCAACTAATAAATGGATCCTTCGGTACTTACTGGGGTCTGCCAGTGGTTCATCGCGAGTGTTAACTATTGCGCGGTTATACTGAACCCATGGGTAGAACTCTTTTGGGGTATGATCTGCCCTTTGAGAAATCTGAAAATCAACATTAGCTTCTGCTTCCTCGACAAAGTTACCCTCCCAATCGCGAAAAGGATGAGGGTTACACGCGCCAATTCTCCCTGCACCGCAATAAATTTGTCGGGTAACTAAAAATGCTGACAGCAATTTCAGGTTTTCGTGTTCATCAAAGGGAAATCCTCGGCCAACCAAATAATTCTCATGACAACCAAACGTCGCATCGGTTTCAAGGTCGACATTGTTTTTAATAATGCCTATTGAGTCTCTCCAACCGAGCTCTTCCACTGCATCTTGAATCAGTGTATCCCCCGCGCGATCATAGGTAACGAGATCGGTCAGAGTAAAGCATTCTGGCGAAGCGTATTCCAAGTGACCCATATCTAGGTATATACGCCCGGCATTTAATAAAAACCCACCGTTTTCAGGTGGTTCATCGTTGGCTCGGTAGTGCTGATCGAGAACTCCAAGTCTTGATGATTTAAAGATGTGGTCTTTGATTCTAATTGCCGCTTGCACCGGATCAAGCTTAAATTCATTATCTTTGATCAGTAGGCCATATTCAGTTTCGATACCATAGATTCGATTTCTCACAACTATTGAACCACCTCTAATTTTAAAGCAGAAATTTCACTTTCACTCAAGGTGCGATAAAGACACTTGCGTCCCGTATTATTGTTGAGAACTGCTGCTTCAAGGTTCCAACTGTCAAATGCTTCTTTTAGATCAGTTGGAATGTCTTCCGCTTCCTCCTCAGCCTGATCATTGTCTTCAACTGATGAATTTGCATCTTCTTCTAGTTTAGGTTTCTTACGGCCTTCCTCCCACATACGCAACGCTGATTGAATTGATTTATCTAAATCCAATAACATAAAATCGGTGCTTTCTATTGCTTTTTGTATTCGTTCTCTCACTTTACTATCACCCGCAATAACGGTTCCATGCTTAAATTTTTCCCAGTAACCGTCATAGTTGACTCGAAAAAATTCAGCACTACCTTTATGACTGATTTCAGCAAGTAACATTTGAATCAGATAAGGGGCCCGTTGAATTTCTTCGAAGTTTTGCTTGAGTGCCGGTGCGAGTCCAAATTGCAGAAGCCTTCCAATGGTTACGTCCTCTGATGAACGGTTGAATCCTTCAGCATGCGCCATATCCAGAAGTGTCATTCGCAAACGTTCGACATCTGCAGGGTGGCCTAACCCACCTAGAGCAATACGGTCATAAATTTCAAAAATTTTTTTAGGTTGCGGAGAAAACCCGATAATTAGCGCCCCCTCATTATAAGGAACCCCTATAACTGGCTGTCCCTTAAGCAGCTTTTCACGAACATAGCTATGGCGCGTAGAAATCGCTTCCATCCAACGAAAAGGCTCTTCAAACATTTTCAACTCCTGCTCATAGAAGATTCGTAAATAGACTCCATATGATCGTCTGAAATAAACTGATACCCATCTTTAGTAATCTTCGCAATGATAGGGTAAAGTTTGTCTTCAGGCCGGGCTTGTCCTGTGGCTGAATCAAATTGAGCAGCTGTCTGTAGTAGACGTATGGATAAAGAGGTCGCTTCTTCCTCTGACCTTTCTCCTAATGGGCTACTACCCCAAAGATTTTCGTGTTCTAAAACACCCTTTATCATAGGAGATCCAGACCCTGTTGCGACATAAGTCAGTATCTGAAATTCAGCTCCCAGCATATCGTAAAAATAAAGAAATACTTTTTTCTGTTCTTTATCATAAATAGCAAAAAGAGGGCTCACCCCACCCACACCCTGCAAAGCCATCCCCACATTATCTTTGAGCAGTTTTGACAAAGCACGGACTTTCCCTTCCGTACTCATGGCCCGCAATTGTGAACGCCTATAATATTCAAAGTTATGTGATAGGATGCGTGCCATTTCGAATGCTGTAGCCGGAACCCCTGCGATAGCCATTAATGAAAAATCATCTATGGGGATTACTTTATCGCAACGATCATACATGATCGCATTTCCAGCAGTAGCTCTGCGATCACCCGCTACAATTATTCCATCTTTATAATGGAAAGCCAGGACCGTGGTTCCTTGAGGAATTTCTAAAGCCATATTTTCAGAAATACCTGAAGGCACCTTCTGTGGATAGTGACCTAATCTTTTAAGGAGTTCGAGAAAGTCGCCAGAATTGTGGATTCGTTCAAGGTTTTCTGTCATTGGCCGGTTCGTTGTTTGTAGTTTTCTGATT
>AQTY01000037.1 GCA_000372225.1 Candidatus Nitromaritima sp. SCGC AAA288-L16
ATGAATTTCAAGATTATCCGGAACTTTAGTCTTTCTGTATTGCATAGGATTTGTGATTAGCATGTCAGCTCTTTTTTTTAACTCTTTAGACGAGATAATTTTTTTAAGGCTGCCGGAACGGTCGTAAATTTTCACTTGATTCATAATAAGGACCACCTAATCTTAGTAGAGGAGAACCAGTAGGGTTTTCCTCTACTGGTAAAGAGTTATATTTTTTTTATTTAGGTATTACCTTCGAGGCCTGGGGGCCTTTCTGACCCATTGATTTTTCAAACTCTACACTCTGGCCTTCGTTAAGAGTTTTGAATCCTTCACCTTGAATCTCAGAAAAATGAACAAAACAATCTTCTCCATCCTCTGACTCAATAAAACCAAAGCCCTTACTTTCGTTAAACCACTTTACTGTACCTGTTGTCATTCTGATATTCTCCTGCGAAAACTCGGGATGGCTTATTCAAGTCATTTTGAAAATAACTTCCCGATTTTTGAAATTTAGGATTGATATATGCATTTTTTAAGAGGGGGTTAATTGAATAATTATTCCTAGAAACATTCTGAATTGATTGTAGTGCGATACGGAATATTATTCATATATGAATATTTTCATGCTTCCATCTTGCAAGTGCGGTTTTTCAAGGAAAAAAAACAACCACACATGGTTGCTAAATTAAAATTACACGTTTTAACTAAAATCAACTCGTGGGCCCAAGAAAGTCGCCCCAAAAATATACATCAACCTTACCCTTACATAATATCACATGTAGAGTTAGGTCGCTACATCATAATAAGAATTTTTTTTGAATATCATCCTTGAGTCTGAACACTTTTACTTATTCTGGGATTTTTACCATTTCCCCCTAAATTATGTGGTCATGGAACACGAAATTAATTACGGTTCAATGCATAAATATTTGTTTTTTATGTTAAATGAGGAGGTTATGATTCTACCATTTAACTTTGAAGAATGTTTGAGCATTTTGGCAAGCATTTATTTTGGAAGTTAATGAAATATTCAATAACTAGTGTGAATATAGACCACCCCTATTTAGTTATCTCTTTTAAAGCATGACTACGGGATAGGTAAGTGTCTATTCACCCAGACTTATCAAATGAATATATGATTTTTTAAGCTCTAACTAGGAGGTAGTGGATGGAAATACTATATATGATTTGTTGAATTGATTAGATTATTTGGTGTTGGGTGTAGATTGGAATCTTATTGTAGAAATAAACCCATGTTGATACTCGTGTAGGCAATCATATTTCATTATCAAATTTATACAAAACTGAGTCCAGTTAGTCTATAAATCAGATTTGAGGGTGGGTAATCAAATAATGATTATCGTGTCACATTTCAGTCATGCAACATATGCTGATTGATGAATAAAAGTGTGATCTAAGAATTTATTCAAATGTTGGCTAATGTTTTAGTCTATGAAATAATAGGTGGTCTTAGTAAACGGACACTCGCATATGTAGTTTCGCGTCTTCTTTTTTATGCGCCAAGCGAATTTCATCTGACTGGTTATAGGTTTGGTCGCAGTTGTTGCAATAGCAACTTTCTTTATAGAGAGAAACAAACGTTTCAGTAGACTTGCAATGAGGACAATTAAAATTTTTTGGCCTTGGTTCTAATTTATAAAACATGATATTTCTCCTATTGAAAGTTTCTTTACTTTCTTATCGATGAATTTAGCTTATGCCTTGAGAGGTGAATTGATAACTCTTTTAAACAAAAGACTTATGACCGACGATCAATTAAATTTAGATATGGCGGTAGGGATTAGATAGATCATTGCCCATCAGTTTTCTCTTAACCAAAAAGCCTCATCAACCCAGTTACGGAGTTGTGGGGCTTTTATTCACTTTTTTTGACTCGTCTTTTAAGTCATTCGGTCAAGATAGGGCATACGTTATCAATTTAATTCGGTCACCATTTTTTTAATGGTGAATGATAATTTGTTTGTTTAAAAATTCAGGTGGGAAAGAAAACTTATAGCAACCATAACTCTGCGCCAGATAAATTATTACGCATCGGCCATAAGACTGGAGGATCCCATAAAGAAAAACAGAAAAATGTGGGCAGGGCTTTGTTTTTTATGTTCAGTCGGGAACAATTATTTCTATTCTCGGTGATAGACTCTAACCAAAACTGTATTTAATAAGTTTTAAGAAGTTCTACTAATTGTTTCAGGTAGTCCGTGTTGGGCGGTTTGAATCGCAAACCAATATCGTAAGTATAATTATCACCATCAAACAATGAACGTATGACCTCGCATTTTACTATGCCACTATCAAGCGCTTCAATACCTGGGATCGTTAGATCAATAAATGCACCCTTTATTAACTCATATTCTGAGATAGTGCGTAACCCTCCAGTGGAAATATCTTTGACATTTGTCGGGGTAGGAGTTGATATCTCATCTTCCTTAATCAATTTATAGACCCCTTCATGCTTTACGATACTGGTTAATCTCCTTACTTTGGTACGAATAAACTCTCTTTTTTCCTTGTTAACATCGTTCATTATTATAATAAATTACACTTCTTGGTTCGGATTTAATTAATTTGTAATAATTTACCACACCTCTTAATTTTAACTCCTCGGTAGTTTAGGGATAAGCGACCAGCAAACTATTGCTAATCCCAGGGATGCTAATGGATAGGGAGAGTCGCTCGTAATTGCAAGAAAAAGAGAAATCAAAATAATTACGAGAAGAATTCCCTTAAGCAAAGCTTGGTTCATTTTGATTTTTTGATTGACAGTAAGGATATGTATATCATTATATCTCAAAAGAAATCACTGTGTTAGCAAATACAAGAAAGAGTACAGAAATTTGGGAAGTTGAAGAACATATTGTGGGTAGAACTTCATGACACCATATAGTACTAACCAGCCAGAGAAAATCCAGAAAAGAAATTGTATGAACGTATGCATGACCTATTGTAATAAATTTGAATGAGAAATCATGACTATCGATAAGTATACAAAAACGGCTTGGGCTATAATTGCGATCGGTCTGTTTGTGATCTCAGAAATAGGTTTTAAAAACTTTCAATCCTGTAGAAGTAAAGGGCATGCTTATATGCGTAACAAAAAAAATAAGACCTGGAATGAAAACAAAAATCACTGATTTCCATCAAGACGAATATGAGCACTGGGTAGCAGATTTGTCATGTGGTCATTCAAGGCATTTCAGGCACGATCCTCCGTGGCAACAAAGAGAATGGGTTACATCACTTCAAGGTCGAAAAACCTATATAGGCTTTGAATTGGATTGCAAAATTTGTGAGAGTCCTGACATTGAATAGAGGGAATGAAAAAAGAAAATATCTATTTGATTAATGGGTTGGTTTAGGAGTTAGATAAAGTTTACGATTATGCCCTGCGATAAAAAATTAATCCCGAGTTAACTAGCATTTCTTCCAAATCAATCAGATAACTTTTTATAACGCCCTTTTATTTGAAGTTTCAGAAACCCACATATTTCCGCATCCATTCTTTCACTTGTTTGTTTGCTTGGATTATCTCTTCGGAGTTCATTTTTGTCTCGACAAATTCCCTGTTTTTTTTTGCAGTCCGGTCTCCTTTCATTTCACCTAAATGAAACCACATATAAGCCCTAATGTAGTTACGGGTAATTCCTAACCCTTGCAGATACATTGTGCCAAGGTTATTTGGAGCATCAAAATTTCCTTGTTGGGCTGCACGTTCGTACAATTTTCCCGCCTTATGGGCATCCTTCTCTACTCCCTCACCTTCTGCATACATCGTGGCAAGGTTATTTTGAGCGTCCGCATTTCCCTGCTCGGCTGAGAGTTGATACCACTTGGCTGCTTCTTCAAAATTCATTGAAACTCCGGTCCCTAGGTCATACATCAACCCCATACCATACTGACCACGCGAGTCTTTCTGCTCAGCCAGGTCTGTAAATTCCTTTAAAGCAGTTTTATAGTCACCTTGTTCAAAAGCAATAGTTCCATTTTTATAGTTTCCAAGGGCGAGTGAAGGGGTTATGAAAATCATTGATAACATGGATACGTACAAAAAATATCTCATCTTTTTACACTTTTTTAGTAGAGTTTGGAAAAGCTGATAACCAGCCTTCAAATCCTCCTATCAAACTTGAAACTTTTTTGAATCCTTTCTCGGAAAAATACGCCGCGGCCCCCTGACTTGAAATTCCATGGTAACAATAAACTATTAACGGTTTATTTTTATCTGTATCAATTACAAATTGTTTAACGGTACTATCACTAAGGTGTATTGCATTCGGAATATGTCCAGCCTGAAATGAAGCGGGATCACGAATATCCACAATGGTTGCAGAACCTTTGTCCTCTAATTCTTTTACCTGATGAACATCTATTTCCTTTATGGGAGCCATGGCATTTTGATGAATACAATTAAGATTTAATTTTTAAAACTAAAAATAGACATGCCGAGTTAGAAAAAAATAGTACACACAGCTTCGAGTTGATTGGTACAGCATGTTTTTGCAATGTAATTAAATTATTTTATGTTAGTTGGTGAAGATAAGCAATGTTGATGGATAATGCGGTATAATTATCAAATAAAACCAAACTAATGGTTTTTGGATGCTTGATTAACCTATATGGGGCTTGGGAAAAAATGGCTGTTACACGTGTTTGGATTGAGGAAGGTTGTATATCATGTGGTTTGTCGCAAGTAAACTGCCCAGAGATTTTTAAAGTTAAAGCTGAGGGGGTCACAATGATTGAAGGGGTTGACTATTCAGGATTGGAGGAAAAAATCAAGGATGCTGCTAATGCATGTCCTGTTCAAGTGATTATGTATGATGAGACTTGAAGTCTTTCCCCTTTGTTTTATACGATGAGAATCAGGTTGATAATCAAACTACTTATAGCTGTGGGCTGGATGTTGGCTATTGCTTATTACGTTGATTGATGCAAAAGACACCATTAAGCTAGCATTCTGTTATAGTTGGTGGTAGTTCAGCTGATTTTTTATATTTAGTAAAATTTTATGATTAAAAATTAATATGATGGGTTGTGACATAGCAATCTGGGTGGTTTATATGTGGGTTTGAAAATCATGTTAGTAGTTTTAAATAAAAGGAGATTTTAGTAATGGCTAAAGAAATTACAAAAGAACAACCTTCAGAAGAGGCAAAAGACTCCATGGGAAATCCAGTTGGGTTTAGTCATAAAAGACCTCATGTTCCTGACGGTAGGGGAGAACCGTTTCCAAGTTTTAAGGAAGATAGAAATAGGTTAAAAAATAATATTTCTGAAAGAAGAAAAAAAGAAAGCAAAAGCAATTAAATGGATGATATGAAAAAATTATTATCAGATTTGCATAGCAAAGCTCCCGGATTGCGAAATTCGGCCACTATGGCTTTGTGGGACTGTTGGTATTTTGAAGCAGGTGAAGTTGCAGAAACATATATACGAAATGGGGAAGATTTGATGAGCTTGAACAAATTCGAGGAGGCTCAGTCTCACTTTGAAAAAGTCATTAAAACATATCCAGAGTTCGCGGAAGCACATAACAAACTAGCGACAGTACTTTTTTTGTTAGGTGACTACAAAAATTCAGTCAACGAATGTAAAGTTACTTTAAAGATGAACCCGTACCATTTTGGTGCTTGGCACGGCATGGGGCTATGCCTTTTTAAACTTGCACGATACTCTGAGGCTATTGAAAGTTTCAAGTCCGCCCTGGAAATTCAACCTTATGCCAATATCAATCGGAAATATATAGCTACATGTATGGGGAATCTAAATTAAAATCGTGGAAATGTTGGATAAACAGACAACGGGTTTTTAATTGAAGAAAAACTTTTCTTAAAGAAGGGAATTAGATAGCGTGTCTGCATTAAAAAAAATATCCCCTAATCTTTATCAATGGTTTGAGTTTTCAGTTGAAAAGAAACTCAACTTCAATGGCTATTATCTGATTTGTGATGGGGAATCGGTTATCATTGACCCTCCGGTGTTAGCAGACGATGACTTGCAAAATTTAAAAAATTTAATTAAAGAAAACGCAGATAGTCCCTTAAAAGCAATTTTACTTACCAATGTACATCATGAACGTACAAGCGAGATTTTTAAAGAAATTTTAAGTGTTCCTGTGTATATACATGAAAATGATGTGGATGAATTAGGTTTCCAACCCGATTATACATTTGTTGATGGTGATCAATTATTTTGCGGGCTCAAGGTGATTCACTTGGAAAATCAAAAATCTCCCGGAGAATCTGCCTTTTACCTTGAAGGTCAAAAAAAAATGTTTATCGGTGATGCGTTGATAGGGAAAATCCCGGGAAAATTAAACATGCTCCCGCCCGAAAAATTTGTAGATATTAACGAAGCTAGAAAAAGTCTGCATGTTCTTGGGGATTTTGATTTTGATTGTTTGCTGCTGGGTGATGGTGAATCCATTTTCGGTGTAGGAAAAAAAATATTTGAGGATTTTTTAAGCAGTAGTTCTATAGGAAAGCAGACTTAAAAATTCAAGGTCTTTAATCCAGATCATCTTTATCTATAAACCCTTCTTCAATACCTTTCCCTATAATTATATCTGCTAACTCCCCATACCCACCCGTGTCATAGTTCATTACATTTTGATTGTCGAAATCATCAAAAAATACTTTTTCATCATTTTCGCACCAGTTTCTAACCGATTCACTGAAACGCAAAACTCTCTGTGTTGCTTCTAATTTATCCATGATAAAAATTAATTAAATAAGGAAGTCACGTTTAGTATTTCTATTTTTGTTGAACTTTGCATGACGTTCATTTTATATTTGAGTTAATGATCCAGGAGAGTTTATCAGATTGATACATGTATGACATGGTTATTGTGCGAATCTAGTGGAAGATGCTTTAGAGAAGGTTTTTAATCACTACGAGATGCTTTCCATGATTCGATTGCACCATCAACTGCAGTGAAGTTTATTTCTATGGGGCGACAACAAACCTCACAGTCCTCTGTGTAAAGTTGGTTAGTATAATTTAAATCAATGAGCATCGAAATGTTCTCACCGCAGTAAGGGCAATAAAAAAACTGTTCAATTTCGCCCATGTATTGGCTCCATTTATTTTTTTCTAATGGCTGATTGCTCAAGCTTCGTTGGTATAAACATGTTGAACTGTGAATGGTTTTTCTTGCTGAGCATATCTTAGTGCACTCATTGGACCTCCCAAATAGAATCGACAAAATATTCTCTAGAGTCATATAACTTTTTAATGATTTGAAACCCATTTTTTTCAGCCAACAATTCAATCTCTTCTATGCTAAATTTATAAGATTGCTCGGTTTTTATTCCCTCCCACGCATTGAATTTAAAATCCTTATTCAAATTTTGAATGCGCACGGTTTGTTTTTTTGTGCTGTAAAGATAACTTTCCAATGCTTGAATCGTAGGATTGTAATGCCCCTGGTGTACAAAAAATTCCTTCTCGAAGGTTCCACCAAGCACCCGATTTATGCGATCTAGCAAATGAAGATTAAACTTTTCAAACAAACCCTTAGAGTCATTGTATGCGTTGTAAATAATTTTTGGACTTTTTATGAGGTCAAACCCAATCAAAACGAGGTCCTGTTTGTTTAGATATTTATGAAGTTTTTTTAGAAAAATATTTGCGTCAAGAGGAGTCATGTTATTTAGAGTTACTCCTAAAAATAAGACCATATTCCTGTAGTTTGGTTTTTTAGTTAAATTCTTAAGGCCAACAAAATAATCCCCAATCAAGCCACTTACTTTTAAAGTAGTATTTAAATATTTTGACTTTAGTGTGGAAACTAAATTGCGAATCGATCCCTCAGAAATATCAATAGGGTAATACTGGAGATCTATTTTCTTATTCACAATACTTTCAATAAGTAATTGAGTCTTACCACCATCTCCAGATCCAAGTTCGATAAGCTGAAATGGTTGGTCAGAAATTAAATTGGTAATTGTATTTATGTGCCTATTAAATATTTCAAATTCACAAGCGGCTGGCAGGTATTCTTGAGATTTAGTGATTTCTTTAAAAATTGCACTGCCTTGATTGTCAAATATCAACCAAGAGGGCAGACATTTATTTTTTTTTGGAAAGACCCTCCAGGACTGCATGGGCAAACTGATTCTCAACTGAAAAACTATCAGCGTCAATATTAAGAATTTTGCATTCAAACATACGTTGCCTGTTTATTTTATAAAGTTTTCTTGATTTGACGTTAGTTAAGGTGTTTGTTATGATTCGAAAATTACATAAAAGCTAAATCATTTCTAAACTTTAATTAATCTTTCATTGCCAATCATGTCAATAGCACTACAGACTGAAAAATCAGTCTCATATTCATATTATAGGAAAGCTGAGGAGGAGTTTATACAACTTATTCAAAATAATGATCTTGATAGCGCTGTTAAACGTAATCCATGTTTAATGGCTAATTTTGAAGATGTATTAAGCTTTGCAATTGATGAAGGCTACAAAAATAGTAACGTGTGTGATAGTGCTCATCTTTTTCTTCAGCGAGTTCTTTATTATATTAATCGTTTAAAATTTTTTTGGTTTGATGATTTTGGAAATTATACGAATGAGGACTCTACAATACTTTTTTTCATTAGGAAACGAATAGAAACAGAGTGGATGGAATGGGAATTAAGTTATATTGAAACTGATTTACTTGATTCCTTAAACCATGAAGAACCATTAAGCAAAAGATTTAAAGAAGATTTAAATCCTTTGCCTAGTAAAGAGAGCCTGTTTTTAAAAGATGAAATTTTATTGGCTGGTTATAAAAGATTATTAGCTATTACATCTCTTGATGGATTGGTAGAAGCTAGTCAGCTTTCTAGGGTTTTAGGAGGAGTCGGCAACGAGATACAACTAATGCTTGCTAAAATTTTTTGGGAAGAATACGGCTGCGGAAAGTTGTCACACAAGCATTCATCTTATTTTATTGCTATGCTAAAGGAATGCGATATGGAAACAGACCCTGAAACCTACTTTGATCTTGTTCCTTGGGAAGTCCTGGCAAATATAAATCACAGCTTCTTGCTTTCAGAAAGAAAGATGAATTATTTGAGGTATGTTGGTGGATTGCTGTATGTGGAAGTTTCAGCCCCCTCCTCATTTCAAAATTACCAAAAGGCAGGAGAGCGTATCGGGTTGAGTGATGCAGGTACCGGTTATTGGAGCACGCACATCAAAGAAGATATTCGGCATGGCGAATGGATGTTAAACAAAGTCGCCTTTCCTCTTGCAAGAAAATACCCAGATCAAGCTTGGCAAGTTGTGTTGGGCTATGATCAACAGAAATTTATAAGTACGCGTGCTATAAAATCTATTGTTGAGTCCATCCGAGAACTCGACCATCATTAAGTTTTATCGTCTGTCTTGGTTTTAGATTCCTATTCGGTATACTGAATAAAATAGTTACCTAATTTGAGAGTAATAAATTTTATTAGGCTCCTTTTACATTTGTAAAAGAAAATCGTCGTCCATTTCTTCTTCAAGATAGTCGGGTAGTTTTGTTTGTTTGTCCGTTATGGCCAAATTTATTTGGTTGGAGCTTAGGCCATTTGCTCCCTCAAGATTTGTTCCTTTGAGGTTGGTCTGATTTAATAAAACATCTTCACTAAATTGCGCATCTTTGAGTATGGCATTTTCTAAATCGGCGTATTGAAGATTTCCTTCTAGCATACTGACTCCTGAGAGATTCGCACTTTGGAGATTTGCACTTTGAAGGTTGGCCTCTTGAAATTTGGCCTTTTTCAGGCTTGTTTCCTTGAGGTTAGCGCCGGTTAGATTTGAAAACTGTAGTTTTACTTTATTCAGGTTAGCGTGGCTCAGATTAGCTTTTTGTAGATATGCTTGTCTAAGGTCTGATTCTGATAAATCGGGTTTCATATTAGAGTTTTGTTCTCTCCACTGGTTCCATCTTTTGACTCCTTGTTTAATGAGTTTCAGTTGTTCTACATTTGCCATGTATTCCCCTTATTAAAAATAGTAACTATTATTTATTGAATTCAGAATTATTACTAATTATAAATCAATTACCAACCTCAGGGGTTTTTCAATTAATAAAAATATACCTAATGGATGGTTATCTGGTAAATATAACTACAAAAAAATATTAATTTTATTAAAATATATAAAAAGTTTAATTTTTAAAATTTTTCTATGGTCAGAACTTAGGAGCGACTTATGAGTAAAAACTCTAAAATAATTTTAGGTCTGGCAGTGGTAGTAGTATTGGCATTATTCGTTATGCTTTTTATGGGGCTAGGTGATAAACCAGTTACTGTTCCTCGTGCCCCTCTTTAACTATAAATAATGAAATGAGGATGATTTAATCATGACTGTGATTGATAAAAACGATTTAGCCATGCTACAGAAATCTAAAAAAAATCTAAGTACAGTAGATTTGAGTGAGGCAAGTCTTGAAGGAATTGATTTTAGTTTTGGAAATTTCATATCGACCAATTTTAAGGGAGCCTATTTAAAAAATGCTAATTTCTCTTCGGCCAAACTAGACTCAGCTGATTTTACAAAAACAGATTTAAGTGGGGCTAATTTTATCCATTCAAAGTTGTTTAAAGCAATACTGTTTCAAGCCAATCTTTTAGAGTCATGCTTTACAGAAGCAGATTTAATGGGTGCTAATCTGTCTTCAGCAGATTTAACCAGAGCAGATTTCAGTCGCTGTTCATTGGTCGAAGCCAACTTAATTGGTTCTAACCTTACAGAAGCAAACTTGGGAGGCGCCAAACTAACTGGTCGTTTTACACGGGAAGGTACCTTCAGTCGTGGAGCTAACTTGACCCGATGTATTCTAAAAGAGGCAGATCTTAGTCTAGCGGATTGTCATGGCGCTGACATTGCCGATGCCGATCTTAGGGATGCTAACTTGTCTAATTCTAATTTAATTGAAACTGATTTAAAACGAGTCAATCTCAGTGGTGCCAATTTAACTGGAGCTAATTTAAGCGAGTCCAATCTACGAAAAGCCACCTTAACAGGTGCTAATTTTAAAGATGTGCGGCTTTTAGAAACTAAGCTTACAGGAGTCGACCTAAGTCAAGTGGTCAATCTTTCCCCTAAGGAGGTCACTCTTGCAATCATTGATAAAAAGACTAAAGTTCCGGATAATCTTGAAATTCATTGGATTTCAGATGAGACCTTCGAATGCAAGGAGCGACCCTAGAACAATCCCTGTGCTATGGCCATTATTTTTGTTAAGGATATGCGTGTCTATTACAAGCGAGGTAGTGTTTAATTTAAAGTTGTCCCCTTTTGTTACTCATAGTGTTATCCACAATAAACAATGGGTTACGGCCTAAACCGTAACCCATTGTTTTAAA
>AQTY01000038.1 GCA_000372225.1 Candidatus Nitromaritima sp. SCGC AAA288-L16
GGGGTTATGAGAAAACTTGCTTACATATTTAGTATCGCGTTATTTTTCTTTGGGTGTGGTGGAGGAAGTCATATTTTAAACGTTTCATATGACCCCATAGACTACCCGCCACAATTTTTCACTTCAAAAGATAAACGGCCTGTCTTATACATCGATCCCGTTGTAGATAACCGGAAAATTGCTACAAAAACACAAATGGGGATAACATTTTGAACCTTAAAATCCTTCTCCTGCTATGCGGCCTAGCGGGGACAGTGTATTTTCTATGGCCGTTCATTATCATGGGCATTAAGGTTTATATATATCAGCTGATCATCGAATATGGATTCTATATGCTTCTTCTCCTGGCGGGAGCCGGTTTCTATTTCTGGCGGCGGCTCAAAAGCTGATTCACTCTAAGGGGATTTTCGTGCGAAGTAAAAAAGAGGTTTTTGCAGGATATGGGTCGGAGATATTTTCAACGGAGATAAATTGATGTAAAGTGCTCAAAAGTCATGCTCCAAGCAGTCATCCGGGGCAGGGTCACTCTCGATAGTGTCATCTACTCTGATGGGTGGCGTGGTTACAATGAGCTTGTTGATGTGGGGCATGGAAAACATCTTCGTATTGATCATGGGCGGAATGAATTTGCTAATGGTGCAACACACGTTAATGGAATTGAAGGGTTTTGGGGATTTTTCAAAATTCGTCTGTCCAGGTTTCGCGGTATGATCGAATCTACTTTTTATTTGCATCTTAAAGAATGTGAGTTTAGGTTCCATTATCGAGATCAGGACACTAACCGGTGGCGTGGATATCGAAAAACTTTGCTTTAGCAAAGTAGTTGGAGACCAACCTCTATCAAGGTCCTTTGGAGATTTGTTGCATAATTTGACCGCTGTTTTTCAACCAGTCGAAACGCTTCCTGGACATATAAACTATATGGTCAGCGGGAGTTAGAATTAGGTCGTTTCCCGGATTGAGGCTCAGCTTTTCTCCTTCTTCACTTTGGAGGCCCAAAATCTCAACCGGGAGTTTGAGCTGAATGGCAGCGATCTTTAAACTTCCGATGCTGAACTCCCGGTCATGGCCATCCCAGGATCCCACAGCCGAATGGCTGATATAAATCTGGTTGCCGCCAGCATTGGAGGACAGTTCGCGGTAAATTTGATACAAGCCGGGGTCTTCCAATTCCTGCACCAAAAGTCCCATTTGCAAGTCGGTGGTGTTGATGCCGCCGTCGATGCCGAAGGTCTTGAGGTTGTTCATGGTTTCGGCACGACTGCAGGTCATGACCGTAACGACTTGCGGCCAGTTGTTTTCGATAAGGCCGGCCGTCAGGGTATTGGTGTCGTCCATCGCCGGGTCGGCGGCGGAAGAGGTGAGGACGCAAACTTTGGCCTGGGCCGCGTTGACCCGTTGCAAAGTTTCCAAAGCCGATGGCAAGCCCATGATAAACGCGTCAATTTTCCGAACCAAAAAATCGGGTAGTTCTTTATCCCAGTTTGGTAAATGCGCAGCCATGATCACGCGGGGGATATCCTTAAAATCGGGACTGTAGTCTAGCTCTTTCAACAATTCCGTTGTCTCCGCATAGGAAGGAACATTCACAATAATCATGTGCCCGTTGCCTGTATAATTGCCTTCGCCTTTCATTTTTTTCATCCTCCTTTGCATGGCCCGTTCCAGGATGATCCCAGTCAAAACCCCGAAACAACCAATTCCTAGCATCGAGGTCAAAACCGTGGTCCACCGTCCTTCCGGAGTCGCCGCTGAAATATCCCCGTATCCGATCGTCGTCAAAGTGATGTAAGCAGTCCACAGGCCGTCTGAAAAGGTCATACCCTTTTCGTAAATCGACAGCACGGACGCAAAAACCACGATCATTAAAAAAAAAATCAAGCCCAGGGCGAAAAGTAACCGGATGTCCGGTTGCCTGAGTTTTCTCAGGATATGTTTAATAAATGGATAAAAATACATGTTATCGATTTCCGTCCAAAAAGGCTCATTAAATAAATCATTATAGTGGTTTAGTCTATAGAAGAAAAACTCTCGTACAAAGCAAACGTATATTTAATCCTTGTGGTGTTGACATGGCAAGTTATCTTTTATAGGGTATCTAACGACAGCATTCTTACCTTATAGTTTGATTTTCTAGAAATGCATCGAGGCAACCTTTTGATCGAATCTAAACTATTGCTCATAGAGAGGGTGAAGTTTTCTCTTCTCCTTTTCCTGTCGGCCGCTCTTCTTTTCCAGGGTTGCGCGGTCGGACAAAGTCCGGTAAAGAAAATCCAGAGCGAATTACAAGACGAAAAGGAATACGCGATTATTCTCAATGACATGCGTGAGAAGGGCAACTTCTTTCCTTCATATTACCATCAATACCGTGTTGATGTTGGAGAACAAAAAACCGTGCGTCCCTTTGTGGAAGTCGACAAATCTTATTATAAAAAAAACCAACCGTATCTCGGCATGGTCTTGACCGCCAAAACAGCCGATGGCGCCGTCTCCACCACACCCTTTCCAAACGGCTACCAATATGTTGGCAATTCCCAGTATGGCCGATGGCGGGACAACAGCAGCGGCGGCAGTATGTGGGAGTTTTACGGAAAATACATGTTGATGTCGCAGGTGATGAACTGGGCCGGATTTGGGCTCAGTCGGAACCACTATAACAATTATGCCTCTTATCACAGCTCAGGGCGGCCCTATTATGGGCCGAAGCGAGAATATGGAACCGCCGGGACGGTAACGCAAAAACAAAAACCGAATTTTTACAAAAGAAAAATGGCCCAAAAATCCCGGTCGCAAAGCCGCTTCCAGAATAAAATTGGACAACGCATGGGGCGGAGCAAAAATACCTTTAGAAGCCGCGGTTTCGGTTTCGGTAAATGATTATGAATCTAGATCACATCTTGTCTTCATTGCTTTACTTGGCCGCCTGTTTTGCTGTCTTTGCAGCCGGACATCTGGTGTTTATTCTTTTCCGGCGGAGCTATAACATCAAAAATGAGCTTATGGAAAAAGACAATGCGGCGTTTGCCTTGGTCTTGTGCGGTTATTATCTGGGATTAACATTCTCCATTGGCGGAGTGATCTCCGGGCCATCCGCCGGGATGGAAGATGACTTGATCGATATTCTGGTTTACGGGCCTTTAGCGATTTGCTTGCTCAACCTCTCGGCTTTGATCAACGACCGTTTCATTCTTTCTGAGTTCGATATTCGCAAGGAAATTTTGCAAGACCAAAACCGCGGCACTGGCGTGGTCGAGTTCGCCGTTTTTGTGGCGACCGGACTCAATATCTTCGGAGCCCTATACGGCCAGGGCGGGTCTATTTTCACGGCCATCGCCTTCTGGGCTTTGGGCCAGACCGTTCTCGTTCTCGTAGGCAAATATTATAACCTGATCACGCAATACAATATTCACGAGCAGATTGAAAAAGATAACGTTGCGGTGGGCATCGGCTTTGCCGGAGCCCTGATAGCCATCGGCAACTTGTTGCGAGCAGCTTCCGCCGAACATTTTACTTCCTGGGAAGAAAACTTAACGACCTTTTTCCTCTTCATGGTGGTAGGGCTCATTCTGCTTCCCTGTGCACGCATTCTCACAGACCGCATTCTTTTACCCGGCCGCCGCTTAGCCGACGAGTTGGTCAACCAGGCGAAACCCAACCAAGGTGCGGCTTTTTTGGAAGCCTCCTCTTACATCGGTGCCTCTTTACTCATCACTTGGTGCATTTGAAGCTGGGTCGCGTCACCGCTAATCCATGCCTACACCTGCCATCGATAACTCCGAAAAATCTAAGCTCCGCCGCTTGAGTTTTGTTTTAAAAATCTGCGTCTTCGCCACCGGATGCGTGGCGATAGTGACCGAATACACGTTGGCCACCCTGGCCAGCTACCTTTTGGGCGATGCTATTCTGCAATGGCCGATAGTGATCTCTTTCATGCTGTTTTCCATGGGGCTAGGAAGTCGGTATAGCCGTAATTTTGAGGCCCAACTCTTGGATCGTTTTGTGCTGACCGAATTCGGCTTGTCCTTCCTGTGCACCTTTTCCGCCATGTTCTGTTTTTGGATTTCGGCCTACACGATGCATTTCGGGCTTGTGATTTATGGAGTCGCCTGCATGATCGGGTTTATGACCGGACTTGAGATTCCGTTGATCACGCGAATCAATCAGCCCTATGAACCGCTACGGGAAAATATATCCTCGGTCATGGAATTCGATTACTATGGCGCCCTGTTAGGCGGAGCTCTGTTTGCCTTCGTCCTGCTTCCATTTCTCGGGCTTACTTACACCCCTGTCCTTCTCGGCAGCCTTAACCTGCTTGTGGCCTCACTGATATTGTGGTATTTCCCAGACCACTTGGCGCGGCCCCGCATCTTCAAAGCTCAATTTGCTGTTCTGCTTCTGGTCTCGATCCTGGCCTTCGCGGTTGCCAAACCTATTGTCTTATACGGCGAGCAGCACAAGTATAAGGATAAAATCGTTTACCAGGAACAAACCCGGTATCAGAAAATTGTGGTCACTCAATGGAAAGATGATTATTGGCTTTTTATAAATGGGAGCACCCAATTCAGCACATACGATGAGGAAAGGTATCATGAACCCCTGGTGCACCCCTTGCTGGGATTGATAAAGGAACGCAAGGATATTTTGCTTCTGGGAGGAGGCGATGGATTGGCCGCTAGGGAAATCCTCAAATATCCCGATGTGGAAAACCTCACCCTGGTCGATCTCGATCCGGCCATGACCCAGCTGGCCCGGCAGAATTATATTTTTCTTGGCATCAATCATGGCTCGCTCAACGACCCTCGCGTCCGTGTGGTCAATCAAGACGCCTATCAATTCATAAAAAACTCCGGCGACCTGTATGATGCCGTTATCGTCGATCTTCCCGACCCGAAATCGGTTTCGTTGTCGCTGCTTTATTCGCTGGGGTTTTACAAGATGGTTGAGAAGCATCTAAAACCTTTCGGCGCCATGGTTACGCAAAGTACAAGCCCGTTGTATTCTCCCGAAGCGTTTCTTTGCATTAAAAAAACCATGGAGGCCGCAGGCTTTTCGACCTTGCCTTACCAGAATTCCGTACCCAGCATGGGCTTGTGGGGATGGATCCTTGGAGTCAGACATAAAGCGATGCCTGCACAGCGCCTCAAACAGGATCTCACAGCGCTGGAATTCGCGGACATCAAGACCCGTTTTTTAAACCGGGACGCCATGATCTCGATGGCGCATTTCGGCAAGGGGTTGTTTGAAAAGGAGGCCCAAATCGAACCCAACACCCAATTTAATCACAATATCTTGAAGTATTACCGGCAGGGTAGTTGGGATTTATATTAGGGGGTATAATTTAAACTTTAACTGTCAATGAGTCCCTATCACTCACCCGGAAGGATGTTGGTGAATTGATACTCCTCGACCTTGAATCCGACTTGCATGTCAAATTTGGTCTCGCCCCATTGTTCGATGGTGAGGAATTGTTCTTCTGCCTCGTCCTCGTAATCCCAGGCGACAAAACTCAAGGCTTCGCCCGAGCCACCTTTGAAAAACTCACCCACATTGTCTGCTTCGAAAGAGAATTGTTTTCCCTGAAACGTGACGACTTCCGGCGGATCTTCGTTACGAATGATTTCACCTGCAATATCGCCCTGCAACTCGGAGATGGGTAGTTTACGACATAAACTCCATTCGACTTCGCCGTCTTCTTTGGTGCGCTCCAAAAACCAGATTTCGTTTCCGGACTTTAATTCCCATTCGTCCGTGACACCGCCTTCGTCCCACTGGTATTTGTTGTATGCGGCAACGATATAGGTTTTCATATCGTAATCGACCATGAACCCCGTTTTTAGTTTAGAGAGAATGAGATCTTCAATGCGGAATTCTTCTTCCTTTTTCTTCTTTTTAAAAAAGTCAAAGACCATGATCAGCCGATTTTCATTTTGGCTTTAAGGGCCGCAAGGCTGTCGGAGACTCCCGGCATTGACGAACCTTCTCCCAGGGCTTTGTTGATCTGCTCGTCGACGCTTTGTCCCGAATCGGCTATTTCGCCGTAGGCCTGAGCCAGGGATTCGTCTTCCTCGACCTTGTCGCGCATTTTTTCAAGCATGGCGATGGTGCCGTCGGAATCGACCCTGGCGATTTGCGCGTTCAGCTTTCGTGTGGCGGCGGCGGTTTTGGCGCGGGCACGCAGGGTGACTAAATCGTTTTCGTAACGCTGAACCGTGGTGCGCAGTTTTTCCACATTGTTTTGTAACTGCAGGGCCATGCTTTCCTGATTGGTAAGCTCCTTGCTGAGGCGCAAGGCTTCCTGACTGGCAGTCTCCTTGCGGCCGAGGATATCCGTTGCCAATCTTTCCGCTTCGGCCATATCCAGAGAACCCTGCTGGGCTTTTTGCAGCAATGCCATGGCTTTGCTTTCGTAATCCGCCGCGAGTTTTTTTTTGTTGTCTGCGTCATTTCTCATGCGGATCACGATGCCCTTAACTTGCGCCAAGCTTTTCATGGATCCTTCTAAATCTTTTTTGAGTTCGCGAATTCCCTGCTCGGTCATTTTGATAGGGTCTTCGAATTTATCCATCACCGCATGCGCCTCGGACTTGCCCAGTCGCAATACTCTTGAAAATAATCCGCTCATTATATTTACCTCTCCATTACAGAATGTGTGTTTATCCGCGTGCGAATGAAACGAGTTCGCTGCCATATTCTGCAAGCGCGAGACTCAATGCATCGATACTTCCTTCCAATTCATTGCGGTCCAGGTTTTCCAGTTGCAGGGTGTCCCGGAATAAAAGTGTGGTGCCTTCTTCATTGAGAACGAAAGCACCGTGAACCAAAGTGCGATTCATTTGCAGAAGTCGTTTGCAGAAGTCGGATGAACCCTCAGGCATCGGTGTGATGACCTGTTCAAGAATCAGAGTGGGAGCTTCGCAATCGATCACGAGGTTTTTGATTGCCCTTTCCTCATCATCGATCACTATTAATTCTTCCTGGGAATCTTCATGACTTAAGACAAAACCCATATCCAGTATAAAATCCTTCACCTTCTCAAAATCGGCCATTATTTTCTCCTCTAGCTTTTTTTAACAATGCAGTATCCAGAGTGTTACGCGCCTGAGTCAATTGGCGGGTGAGTTCTTCTGCAATACGTTTTTTTTCCGGGTCTGCGCAATGAAGATCCGGGTGATATTTTTTCATCTGCGTTTTCCAGGCTTTTTTAACCGTTCCCCGACAGGAGCCCACAGGTATTTCCAGATTAGCATAGTACGGTGCCAGGGAACCCGATTTTATCGGCTCTTGGTCAAACGATGCAGGCTCCGTCAGCAGAATATCCTCCCGCTTGTTTTTCTGCGTGAAATCAAAAATTTCTGCCTGCGCAATTTTGATAAGACGTTTGATCATGTTGTTATCGATAAAACAGGTAAACCAATAGTGGTCCGGCTGATAGTGGAAACACCACTTTCGGGATAGGTATGAACAGTATAAAAGGTGTTGGTGTCGGAATTCAATGCCAACCCGGTAAAAGGCGGTGGTGTTTCAGCAAGGCCCGGCTCGCCTGGAAACTCATGAGTCAGTATATTTGTTGCGGGTATCCGGCCTGGCGCATTTAAAAACTCCTCCATGTTACCATACAAGAGGTCGACCTGTTCAACGTTGACCTGGTACGCCAGTTTGCCGGATCGATATTCCCGGTCATGAACAGCGCCCGATTGCAGGCACACTTTCTCCAATGCGTTCTCGGGTAGTTTCGGGTCGAAGCAGGTGATGAACTCGGTAAGGCAGTCTTTCCCCAGACGGCTTATCACCCGATGGCTTTTCCCGATGATGCTGGCCTCAAGGGATATTCCGTTGTCGAGAATCCAGTGAGCGTTTTGGAAAATACGCACAGGGTAATCGGGTACCTTTTCATACAGGCTGAAATAGATCGGCTCAATCATAGTTTGGAGATAGTTCTGGCAACGGTCCGATGTGGTAACGTCCGTTTTGGATGATAAAGTCCTAGCGGTCAATAATACCCCTGTCAATACAAAAATCAAGCAAGACGTTTAGAGGCTGTATGGGATCAGGAATGATTGTGATTATCTTCATAGTGGATGATATAGTTTGCGCCCTGCCAGTTGCCCATTAGCACTGATCTGCCTCTAAAAGTTCTACCACTTTTTAGGATTTTCATTACTGGTTTAATCGTCTGAGGTACTGGAGGCCCATAATTCAGTGAGCTATGAGGTCAAAATGGTTATATCCTTTTCTTCAATCTTTAGTCAGCACCAACAACCTGATAGAATACCCGCAGTATTATGGCAATATGGCTGGGGGTCCTCGAGTTTCCCTGTTCCCTTTCAAGTTTAAACCCATTATTTTGGGCCTGTCAACGGGAGATGAAATAACAAAGAAGAAGATTGGACAACGTTTAGTAAAGGAGGGGCCTGGTTAGCAGTCAAGAGGTAATGGTTGAACTGAAAGTGGTGAGACAAAAGGAAGGAGTTGAATTGATGCAAAATGTAATTTGTAAATCGTGCGGTAAGCCGATGCTTTCCAAGTTTCAGAGGGGTGGGCAAGCGAGTGGGTCGGAATTGCCCAAGAATACATCACTTACCAGTAATATAGGCTATTGGCATTGTGAAGGTTGCGATGTGTATGTTTTTCATGCTGAATACGTCGCAGGGAAATCAAAATTATTCCATAAACTTCTTCATCAAACCGTCGAGACTCTGAAAAAGTTTAACCGCTGACCAAATTATGGTTACTATTCAATGGTTAGTTTATATGGTCGTTGTTTGCTGTGCCTGCCTTGGGGTTCTCTTTCTTCTTTTTTCCTTTATGGCTAAGTTGGCAACCAATATAACTAAGCCCTATTAGACTCAGTTACATGGGTAGTCCTTTTTTTGCAATGTACTGACATTTAGGAGAAGTCGCTTTGAAAAAAACTTTTTATAAGATTATAAAAATTGGGTTGGCCAATCTTATTATAATTGTTTTATTTATCGTTATTTTAGAAGGGGGTGCAAGTCTTTACTTTGCTTACCAAGGCGCGCGTCAGGAAATCAAGAAAGAACCGTTTCTTGCGGAACGGCTCCACACTGAATACGACCCTTTATTGGGATGGATCAATAAGCCAAATATTTCTATTGATCACATGTATGGTCCGAATGTGTACCTTAAGACCAATAGTCAGCGATTTCGAAACAAAAACGATTTTACTATCAGGATCCCGAAAGGAAAGATTAGGATAATATGCTGAGGTGATTCGTTTACACTGGGTTATGGTGTAGATAATGCGCACACTTGGTGCAATCTTCTCGAACTCATTGATCCCCGCATTCAGAGTGTAAACATGGGTCAGGGCGGGTACGGCATTGGTCAGGCTTTTCTTTGGTATAAACGCGACGGTACGGAACTCGACCACGCTATCCATGTCTTCGCTTTTACCACTGCAGATTTCACACGTATGATGACGAAAAGTTTTCTAGGCATGCCAAAGCCATTATTGCGCACAAAAAATGGAAAGATTTTTGTTGAAAACATACCAATCAGCAGATTATCGTCCCACAAAATTTTCAAATACTTAAAATTTTTCAATATTTTTAGACTGGTCAGTGAAACCCGAGGGGTAAACTTTGCAGACACTCTAGATAAGCCCGCAATTTATAAGGAAGGGGAAGGGGAAGAATTGGTAGGTACAATTTTCGAAAGTTTAAAAACAATTAATACAACTAAGAACAGTAAGCTTGTACTAATTCATTTACCCACAGAAAAAGAATATCAGAACACCAACAATGACAGGTTATATGAATTTGTTCGCCACGAAGCAGAAAAAAGATCAATTCTTTACCTTAATTTAGTTAGGGAGATACGGCGGGTTTCATCTTCCGAGATGATAAAGTTCTTCTTCCAAAAAGATATTGAAGGGTTCGACCAATCAAAAGGACATTTGACCCCTATGGGTAACTTCTTCGTCGCTAAAAAGATTTCTAAAGCTCTTGCCGGAATTGATGCACTAACCACCCAGTAGCTTCTTGATCAATACATTTTGGTCGTTCATTATTATCGCCAATTTCAAAACCCCTAAACACATAAAAGAACAGTTTGAATCATGATCAAGCAAACCATAAAACTCCGTCTGGTTAGTCCTAGCCCATTCGTTTTCAACAATGCTAATTGTCCCACTACTAAAAACGGTTAACATCCGTTTAAAAAAGCTAGTGTTTTCTCACGGTTAACATCGGCGATTCAGACCTCAACTTTTTCCAACAGCTTCCATCTTCTCCAGCTTCTGTTTCATGGTCTGTATGACACGATTCTATCTATATAAGCATACTGGTAAGTGAGTTGTCCTAGCTTGGTATTCTCAACCAATCCTTCATGTCTACCCAGCCATCATCAGCATAAACTCCATTTGGGCTGCTGGGAATGTCTCTCGGTCTTTCACCTTTTTCAGGCATTCCGCTCGGCGATAGCTTCACGCTAGTTACGCGCCCTCCTGCTACTCCAATCCCGCACAGTATTCCGCAACGGTCCCTGAAGGGACCGATCCCGTATCAACAATGCACTTCTGGATGCGTGCAGCTCTGGCAGCATCGACATTGTCATCGACCGCTGCAGCCGCCGCTGCGGCATTACCACCACCCAACCTGTCTACTATCTCAGCGTCCACTGGATGCCCACCCGATATGGCAGCACCCTCCAGAGCACCTGCACCGCCATCCCCACTCTCTCCGGATGACTCTACAGATACTGAAGGATCTTCTCCCGCTGGCCAGCATGCATGTCCGTCTCTATCGGCAGGGGCTATGTTGTAGCATGGGTGGCCTGGTTTTATGTTGGCCTCAGCCGTTGTAACCTATTGATTTATTTTGATTTATTTGATACGTTATTAAAATTACATAAACCCAATTAAGGAGAAAAAAAATGAAGATCTTATTAGGAGTATTGGTGGGAATAGCAACATTCCAGTTGTACACCAGTTTTATAAATTAGAAAATTCATAGCTTAAGTTTTTTTAGTGTCGTCTTTATTTTCATTGTTAGCTGATCCTGTTTTAGCTTTAAGTCCAGTTCTGCAAGCTCACGTTTTG
>AQTY01000039.1 GCA_000372225.1 Candidatus Nitromaritima sp. SCGC AAA288-L16
ATGGATGGTAGCGCGGTATGGATGGTAGCGGCGGTATGGATGGTAGCGGCGGTATGGATGGTAGCGGTAGATGAGGCTCGTATGCATCTCTGGCTAAAACTGGCGCAGAGGTGTCACTATTTACGAATTCTGTAGAAGTGTATAACATTTTCAATAATTCATTTAAGTATGCAAATTTGTAGCTTGGCCCATGGATTTGTGAAAAATAAAAACTATTTTTCACAAATCCATAGGGCTTTTTTACGTTATCAGTTTCGTAGCACTTGATAGTCTTGAATTTGCTCGGCTCAGGTCACAAGAACTTAGGTAAAAGTATTTCTGTATAAATTCTCAACCTTCACCTATTTGCGTTTGCTAACACTCACCTTTTCTTTTCTAGTTTTAGCTGTCTTGCTATCACGATTTCTTGCAGAAGTTTTGTGGAAGATTTTTCAAGGAGTCAAGGAGTTGACTTGTGAGTAGGTATGATTGATTATTAAGTAGGTTACTGGAAGGCTAACCGCTCAGTTAACGTTTATAACCCGGTCTCTCACGACGGAAACCGGAGTTCGATTCCCCGTGAGGTCACTTGTTTTTTAAAGAATTACTAAGACCACTCATTTTCCTTGGCCGCAACCTGACCACTTTTCAGTTCTCATACCTGACCATTCGTGTTCGCAGGACAAGATATATAACGGCTGCGATACCTCCTGAACCAAATATCATCCACATCACCATGATCTGGTAACGTACCGCAATGTTGGGGTCGACACCGGAAAGAATCTGCCCAGTCATCATCCCTGGCAACGCAACTAATCCGACAGCAAAAAGACTATTTATCTGTGGTATAAGAGTGGCATCTAAAGCAGTGTGCCTCGCACTTATATAACTTTCGCCCCGTTTAAATTCTGATTCAAAACGTTCTGCTGCCAGGCTGACAGTGTTCATTGAATTAGCAAAGATCATTCCAGCAATTGGAATAACTAGGTTTGGCTCGAACCATCGCGGCATCTCCAATACAAATTGTGTCACTACCACCAGCAGGATTAGCCCAGGTACTCCAATTGAAGTTAGGACGATAAGGTAGGGTTTGGCTTTGTGCTCCTCGAACGATCTGAGAGCGATCCACGTAGAAACTCCTATCATTACGGCCACCAAAGCAACAATAACAATTGGTTGCGTGGTCTCGAAGAGGTAAGTTAGAAAATAGCCTACCAATAGTAGCTGAAGTATCATACGTAAATTTGCGTACAACCCAATCCAAGCTTTGAGTTGCCAGCGGAACATTATAACAAGCAGAAAGGCCGTGGGAATAAAGACAATGCTCAGTTCTCGTAGTGGAATAGTTTGCACGGGTGCTCCTTAAGTTATTGGCGGTTTGACCAAACCTAATTATTTATACCAGCTTTAGGAGTAGGTCCTGATAAAGTAAAGAAAAAACATACTTAACAAGCGACAAATATTATGTTCGTTTACAAATTTATTTCTGTTTTCTTTATTTCATCCCTGCTAGCGGTTTCTACGCACGCACAACCTAAGGGCCAATGGAAAGAACTGCTACCTATGCCTAGTAAAAGAACTGAGGTTGCTGTTGCTGTACTTGATAACAACATTTATGTCGTTGGTGGATTCACCCAAAGAGGAATAGCCGATCAGGTAGAGGCTTGGAACTCTGAAAGTGGGAAATGGTCCAATATCACTCCCCTACCTCGGCCTATTCACCACACCACAGTTTCAGCCATCAATGGAAAACTATACGTAATCGGTGGGTTCGTTTCTGGCATGTGGACACCTATTAACACTACCTATGAATACGATCCCAAAAAAAAGCAATGGACGGAAAAAACTCGAATGCCAACCAAAAGGGGTGCGCTGGCGGCAGCGGTAATCGGTGGGGGAATTTATGTGGTTGGTGGAGCTAATAGAAAAATATTTAACCTAGTTAACACTCCCGCGTTGGAAATGTATGACCCTATAAAAGATGCTTGGAAAAAACTTGCTCCGATACCTACTCCACGGGATCACCTGACAGCATCATCCTTTGATGAAAAACTTTATGCAATAGGTGGACGTATCGATGTAAATTTTCACAATAATCTTGAAAATAACGAGGCATACGACCCAAAAACAAATCTCTGGACTAGGCTCTCTCCTCTGCCAACGAAGCGAAGCGGTATCACATCACAAGTATTAAATAAAAGAATCCTTGTATTCGGTGGCGAATCTGAAAATGGAACATTTACTGAAAATGAAGCTTACGACCCGAACACAGACACTTGGAAAACCCTTTTACCTATGCCAAGTGGCAGACATGGCCTTGGCTCTGGATATCACAAAAATACGATTCACTTGTTTGGTGGTGGGCCAAACCCTGGTGGGAGCGGTAGTAATACCCATTCAATGTTTTTTATAAGAAAAAAATAAATGCGCTGGATTAGTTATTTTTTATTTTCAACTATAAGTAAACCAAAAATATTATGGCTAACCTTGCAGCCCCTTCCAGTTTGACTCCAAAAAGCCGAAGTCGCCTGCTAGCTCTAATTGCCTTTAAAACCTTAAAGGCTTTTTGTATCATGTTAGGCAGAGCCTGCGTCCGCACTAAAACTACTACAATTCAACCATGCAATAGCCTCCTTCAAACTTTAACAAGTGTCCATTAAGTGTTAACCACTGACAAAACAGAATATTATTGGAAAACTCCCGCCGTTTTGTCGTTGTTTTTTGCTCTGCTTTGTTTGCCAGGGCTTACTGCGCCGATTCACGGAGATGAGGCAGTAACCTACCTAGAGCACATCGCTTCCTCACCATTCCAACTGTTATTTAATTACTCGGGACCTAACCAGCATACTCTTTTTACGATCTTGTCAAATTCGTTGATGAGAATTTTTGGAGAACATGAAATTATTTTTCGATTTCCGGTTTTCATAGCTTCGATTTTTTCTATTTTTGTCATCTACCATCTAGGACAGAGCTTCTGGAATAAAAAAGTTGCGACGATTGCATCTCTCCTAATAATAGGTTCGTACCATCATCTCAACTGGGCTCAGAATGGAAGAGGTTATGCTCTCACCGAACTCCTAGCTCTCACCTGTGTACTTGGGACAACTCTGCTTTTAGATAAAAAACCAAACAAAGGCGCTTTGGTTCTAATTTTTTCAGGGTTTGCCCTTTGTCTCACACTACCAAGCAACGCCTATTTTTTACCTGGCTACGGTATTGCGACTTTTGTTGTCCTGTGGGGATTAAAAAAAACTGAGGGTTCGGTTTTCTGGTTTCTATTAGGGGAAAAACTCCTCCCATTTCTTTTGTTAATGATACTAACGGCAGGCTATTTTTTTACAATTTATGATGACTTAGTTCGTAGCATTGAAACGTATAAAGATTTTCTCGATGGAACAAAGGGTGCTGATACAATTGAGGTAACACTTTCACATTTTCATGAGATCATTCGGGACCTTGCAAGGCCTTGGGGCTTGTGGTTTTACATTCCAGTTCTTTACGGCATGTGGACCCTAAATAGAATTCAACGTAGTTTTTTTCTGATCCTACTTGGAACCCCCGTTTTAGTAGTGGTTCTTAGTGGAATATTGGGACCTCCAAGAGCTTATATTTATATGTCTCCCTTTTTGATTCTACTCGCCGCGTTAGGAATTGAAAGAGGAATCCGTTCCCTGTTCCTTTATGAATCACACTTTTTCAGAAAAGTTTTACTTGCTACCCTATGTTTCGTGTTTCTAATTCCATCGGTTTTGAATCACTTCCAAAATTATCAGGCCACGACTAAAATCAAATATGCCACCATGGATGAGTCTCGGGAAGCACATCGTCATTTGCAAAAAAGAATTTCAAAAAATGAATTGCTGGTAATTCCTGTTGATGATATGGCATTACGCCGAACCTTAGCACCGCTTGTCGCCGAACAAATGCTCCATGTCTTTAAAGACGGCCGGTTGGATAAAATAACTTTTATCGGCCACCAGGATGCCCAAGCATCGTATCTCCATCCACACAACGATATTTATCCCGCTGCTTTACCAGATTCCTTTGTGAAAGTTATAACAAATATTGGGAAAGTGAGAATACATAGAATGAATGTTAAAGTTAATCCCTTGATTCCTTTGGAGGCGGACATGAACTTTTCTCAACGATGGGGAAAGTTTACAAGTCCAAAGATTTCTGAGACTGAAACCCGCGATCACAGTTTTTTAGGGAAAGAATCTTGGCAAATAAATAAAAAAACACAAGAAGATGAATTAATTGGTTCCCCCTTTGCTAATCAAATTTCACTCAAAGACAAAAGCTTTATACTTTATGGCTATGCAGAAAAGTACCGGCAAGAATCTAGAGCTGGTTTATTGCTTAAACTGGAACAACCAGTTTTTTCTCTCAATCAGGCATTCGGTGTCTATCAAGAGAACAATGATGATCTTGTTTGGAAACGGATCCACCCATTCTTCTTTTTTCGTGACCACAACCCCGTGGGGCATTTTGAATGGCATATTATATTTATGTTGTTTCCTTTGAACGCTGGACTTAATGAAATTCAAGAAGCGCTCTTTTTAAGAGAGAAAGTCAGTTACTTTGACGGCTTTCAAAGCTATCTCTTGACTCCATTGTCAGCTGCAGAATAATCCGATTGTATTTTGCTGAGTTATTGGCTGAGCTTAAGATCAAGATGATCAAGGAATTTGATCTAATGATGTTGCATAGCATGATTGAAGAAAACGTTGCAAAAGGCAAAGTCATCGTTATTGACACGGTAAAAAAAATTGTAAATCTAATGGACAAATTTTAGCTTTTGACATATGGGTATTTCAACCCAATGCCGGGTCTTTCCTTGGTACTTGCGTATCCACCCTTCCTTGAGATCGACTTCTTTCGGACAAAGAGAAACTATATCCGCCAATCTCAAACCAGAATAAATCGCGATCAAGCATATACTTCTGTACTTTGCTTGAGCGTGGTGGCGATCATTGGCCACCCGCAGTATACAATAAATCATCAGATGAAAGGGAGCAGCTCCCGCTCGGGTTCCCAGGGGATGCAAAAAAAGAGGAAGGACGCGTTACAAGATGAAGCTGGTCCGAAGGTACCATAGCGGCGTTCGGGACAATATGGAGGGCAAAACGCATTAAATTTTTTGATCTGTATTAAAATAAAGAACTGAATCTAAATATAATCAATTAGAAGAAACTATGCTGTTAAGTATTCAAATACAGGTTTTGGTAAAACCTTTTTCCCAACGATAATATCGTTATACTCACTACTTAAGTTTTCGAAGGTTCTTCTGCCTATTTCGTTATTTTGTTCCGCTATTTGAATGCGTGGAAACTCATGTCGAGGTAATTTTGCATATAGAACAAATGTTTTCTGAAGACCTAACAACTCTTGTCGGGAAATGGTTGGCATCTTTAAAATCGTTTTGAAATAAGCAAATGCATTTGTACTAAGAGCGATATCCTTCGTTTTTATTTCAGTCTCACTTGGGATATAGCCCTTTTTTTTTGCAACTTCATACAACTCGGTACCATTGTATGGATTGTATAAATATGCATTTATAGTTGCTGACTTAACCATCCTGTTAAGTTCGATGGTGTCAAAAATTAATTCTCTCGTTTCATCGGGGTAACCCATAATGTTATTCACAGTAACTGGAATATCGGCTTCCTCTAAAATCTTTAGGCTTTTGACTATTCGAATGTTAGACATTCTACGTTTAAGAACTGTGGCTCGGAATTCTTCGTTCCCATGCTCGAGGCCAATATTAATGTTCGAAATATTCATATCCTTGAGTAAATCAACTCTCTCTTCAGTAATAGTTTCAGGGCGGGTTTGTATCCAGAAAGGCAAGCCAATTTCTTGGATGTAAAGGTCGGCTAGTAATAGAAAATTCTTTGGAGGCATAGCAAAAAATGTTTCAGCATTGAAGTATACATAGTTTGCTTTATGTTTCTCCATGAAGTATTTGATTTCATCTACGACTCGACGAGGGCTCTTGATTCGATGATAATGTTGCTTGGTTTCCCTGTAAATTACATTTAATGAAGGATCCTCGCAAAAAGTGCATTGATATGGGCATCCCCTTTGCAGTTCTATCGGAAGCATTCTTAAAACTTCTCCCTGCATGGGTCGTAAGAATCTATCCTCTTCAAATAATGAATAATCGGCATACGGTAGTTCATTCATATCCATCAAAGGTCCTAAGGGGTTTTTTATGATACTTCCATTAGGTTCTTTGATCCAAAGGTTGGGTATAGCCTTGTAACTTTTTCCAGATGCTAAGGCTTTGCATAAATTAACCATAGTGTTTTCACCCTCGCCTAAACATAGGAAGTCAATAGATTCTTCCTTTGCAACCTTTTCTGGAGAAAAGGTCGGATATACGCCACCAGCTATGACCGGAATTCCTCTTTGATGGGCTTCCTTAGTGTATTTTAAACCAATAGAAAAAGTATCTTCTAGGAGAGACACACCCACTAAATCAGGTTGATATTCATCTAGCAACTTCCTAAAGTCACCCATCGGCAATTTAAGCTTTTTTGCAACAGTGGTAGCTATTTTAGATTTTTTTAGTTGAAGCACCGATGCCCGCACATCGTCAAATGTGGCGGAACCCTCGCTATAAAGCGTAGTATCAAATAATCGAACATCAATATTATTTTCTTTTAAAACAGCAGATATGATTGACACTCCAGCCGGAAGAAGCATATTAGCAAGAGGGAAATTTGGGTAAACAAGAAGAACTCGAAATTTCATGTACTTAAATAGTTATATAAAGCAAATAAGGCTAACGTTTAAACTAATTGATTATTATTATCATTTTACTAAATTTCTGACAATTTTCAACAGATAACTGTTTTACTGATTGCAGCAAAGCCCACCATTTCCACTGAGACACTCAATAACACTTCCTCTCCAGTGGATAAATTTCAGTTGAAGGTACTAAAGCTCTTCGAGCAACTTTTCTTTTTTCTGATTATATTCTTCATCATTAATTAAATCTTTTTGGTGAGATAGTAGTTGGATCATGGACTTAATTTGAGTAGCATCAGATTGGCTAGGTGATAGACGAAGGTATTCTTGGAAATGGTGTATAGCTTTATCTGGGTTTTCTTTCTTTCGGCTATAGATTAAGCCGAGACTCTTGTGAACTTCAGGAATATTAGGTTGCTTTAAAAGGATGGTCTTGTAAGTTTTTTGAGCTTGGTCTGATTGACCTAATATGAAAAGAGTGTGGCCTAAATTAACAATTGAGGGAATATGATCAGGATTCAGTTTAATAGCTTTTTTATATTCTAACAGGGCTGATTCTGGTTTATTGCTTTTCAAAAAAACGTTTCCTAATGCGAAGTGGGCAAGCATATGATTGGGATTAAGAGCTAATACTTTTTGGTAGCATTCAACCGCTTCATTAGTTTTATTTAAGCTTGAATAAATAATTCCTAGGTTATAAAAGACCTGCAAATAGTCAGGTTTTTGTTCAATAGCTTTTTGATAGAATTTAATTGCTTCCTCATAGTTTTTTGTTTCTGAAAATATTCTACCAAGGTTAAAGTAAGCCTCGTGATTGCTTGGGTTGATTTTTACGGATTTTTCCCAATTAGATTTTGCTTTTTCACTTAATCCAAAGATGGCATATGCAGATCCTAAATTCATATAATTAATAGAAGATGGAGAAATTAAAGCTGCTTTCTCGTAAGAAGATAATGCCTTTTCCTTGTCTTTTAAAGAGAGAAAGACTTTGCCAAGAAGTGCGTGGTTCTCTGCTAGGTTAGGATTCACACTGATGGCCCGCTGGATAACTTTAAGTGCCATCGAAAAATTTCTCACCTGAATATAATGATCGGCCAGATATATGTATGCCCAAGTTGAATCAGAGTTGAGATATAGTGCCTTTTCCCAAGCAGCGATAGCTTCAGGAAAACGCTGTGATTCAGCATAATACTTTCCTAGCATTATATGTGCCTCTACAAAATCAGGCTTTTCAAGAATCGTTTTTTCTAAACTGTTAGTCCAAGCAGAAGGACCGTGGAACAATAAATCCTCGTCCGGTATAGAGATAAATTTTCGTGCGCCTGACGATTCTTTAGGTCTCGAGAATTTGGCGGACCAGAAGGTATGAGGAATAGAGTAATAACTTATATCCTCTAAAAGACCGAGTTGTGTTCCAAAATAATGATCAAAAATTAAGCGGAAAGAGTTTGCGGGTGTAATTGTTTCATATAATTTATCTTTTCCCGTCCCAGGAAGATAATACGCGCTTAAATTACTATAGCTTTTTTTAATCTGAGTTGTATTCGGTATTTTAGCAGCCTGCGCAAGGTATCCGTGATCCCCCTGAATTAAAATTATTGGCGGTTTTTCTGAATTTGCCAAAATATAGTCAACCAGTTGATTGATTTTTTTATTAGCATAGAGAACTTCATTAAAATATTTTTCTACTGCAGGAGTGCTTTGAATTGGAATGCCACCATTTTCATTAAAAGCCTGAGGACTATGCGGCATCAAAAAGTGTGCGAAGGTGAAGGTCGGTATATTTTTTTTTGGTATTTCCTCTAATTTATTAAATCCATAAATAATATTATCTCTTTTATCTTGAACCGCATTTAGAGAAAAAAATTTATTTTTTTTTAAAATAGTTTTGCTCAATAAATACTGAGAAAAAAAACTTGTGTATTTTCTATTAGTAATGACTATGTCTGCCTGTCCATTCATTTTGGTTTCTGCTGCATTATCTGACAGGTGAACGTAATGATAACCTAGAGACTTAAGAAAGTTCACAACTCTATTTTTCTCTATAGTTTCTATCAAATGAATATGATTGAATTGATAAGGAGAATCAATCCCCAAATCTGTCAGAAGATATTCCATATTTAAAGAAGAAGCCAGTGAGAATATTGTTTGCTGATAATTTGAACGACTTTTAGGAACTACATAAAATCCACGGCTTTCTAAAGAATTTATAAACTCACTATTATTAAACCCCCAAAACTCATTCATAACATCGTCGCGCATGTAAGCATCTAAAATGATGTAATAGATATCTGGCTTTGGACCAGCGTAATTGAAGTTGTCAGGGATAGCGACTTGCTTCGGTTGATTTGACGGAAAGGGTTTGTATCCTTCATTAGACATTTTATAACTTGCTAAGCCAATAATAGGGAAGGCAATTAAAACCACAGATACCACATTTAAATATTCTGTCACTTTGTGATGTTTTCCACTCCAAAAGCACAAGCCAATAGTGGATAGAGTAAAAAGAATCCCGTAGCTCCAGAATAAATTAGGATCCACACCTAAAACAAAGTCACCTATTTTATATAAGGCTATCTCAGTATGAATCGCCTCGTAAGAATAAAATAATAGTAAAATGAGAGATAAGAGGATTCCTGCTTTCGTGGTTTCCTTAAATATAAATTTCAAAAATAATAGCAGTAAAAGTATGGCAATAAACGATATTGCCATCGGCATTAGTATTTCAGAAAACAATATCTCATTCTTGTTTAGGTTGTAATAAAAAAGAATGGGATAAACAGCCAGGATGAAAGGATGGAGTATCAAAGGTTTTTTATCAGGCATGATTTTTATTTTTCATAAGGTAAAGGATTCGACCCGAATTACTTATTTTCTCAGTCTTGATAATATTGAAAAATTTTTGAAATCCCTTTTCAAATAAAATCTGAGTATAGTCGGGGAAAATATCTTCTCTAGAGGTTAGCAATTTCTGAACCATCACGTCAGATTTAGGAATAAACTCTATGATCAGTGATTGGCAAATGTTTGAAAAAAAATGGGCTATCCTGGTCAGAGGAACATTATTAGAAATAGCCAAGTGATGGATCAAGGCTAAAACCAATATGGTGTCTACAGGCCCCCTTTCTTGAAGTGACATTCTCTCCTTATTATCCCATCCAATACCGGGGCTTGGATTGTTGAGGTCAACCCATATTGGAAGCAAGTTTTTCTCTCCTTTTTTCAATACTTGGAGGTAGCTCGTCTCTATGCAACCGGGATCAATATCCATTGAAATCGTAGAAATTCCTCTACTACTCGAAATTCTGCTGAAAACTCCTGTGTTTGCGCCTAAATCCCAAATCGCTTTCGGTTTCAAAAAGTCTAAATAGCCAGCTACTAGATTGATTTTTTCTCCTAAAAATTTAGGAACATGGGGGCAATCGCTATAATAGTCTCCCCACTCACTTTTGGAAGGATTCCAATACATTTTCTTAATGGAAGACTCTAAACTGTTTATTAGTCCAAGAAGAGATTTTTTGCTCACCGCCTTACTCTTAACGGCTGATGATTGTTTTCTACTATAATCCTTTTGGTATTTGGCATGCAGGTGGATATGTATTATTAAATGAAAATTGAGGTATGTTTTCTTAGGAAGTAAAGTGGAAATTAAATCCAGTGGAATACCTTCAATATATTCACGCAACATACGGCCGAGCCTAATATCCTTGTAACTCATTAAAGCTAAAGGCCCGAGAAAGTTTTCGCAAAACTGTTTATAGCCCGCCCAAGTCTCTCCCTCTTTATATTTTTCAAAAGATAGAGTGTCGATTAATAGAGGTTGCCCGTTATTGAATTGAATATTGTAAGCATTTGCGTCTTTTAGGATCATGTTGTGATCCAGAGCATGCTTTAAGATATCTAGGGTTGCCAGCGCCGCTTTTTTAAATTGAGTGAAACACCATTCGTAAGGATAGGATATAAATGGGATGGGCTCCGGTCGAATAGTCAGATAGCCGCCAGAAAAGGGCAGATGGGAGGAGCTTACTGTTTTATGAGGGATCAATAATTTTTCATTTACGAGCTTTTGATATAGCCCCGATTCTAAAAAATAATCATAACATTCTTTATAAACTGGATTGATTTGACGGTAACAGACTCCTTCCCGATAATAGACAAAGCCGCTTGGATCACGAAAGGAACTGTTTTCAATTTCTGGAGTCATTAGGGTTACTTTTGCCAATAAGATTCCTTAAAAGTCCCTTAAATTTTCCCCAATAGGTTTTCAAAGTAAAGAGAAATCCGAGGATGCTTGCCATTAAAAGCTGCA
>AQTY01000040.1 GCA_000372225.1 Candidatus Nitromaritima sp. SCGC AAA288-L16
GAATCTATAAATACTGATAAACCAAAAAGCCTTCCGACTCCATCTAAAAGCCAAAGCGAATCTATAGATACCAACAAACCAAAAAGTACTCCTACTCCTTCAAAGAGTACCAACGCAAACTCATTAGACATTGTCTTTTTGGTTATCTTATTAATTCTTCTTGCGATTTCTATCGTAACAAACGTTCTTTTTATTAAGTTGCGCTTTAGAGCAAATGAAAACCAATTGTCCATTATTCCTGAAGTAGTAATAGACAATGTAGATTCTATGGCTAATGATTTATCTAAATCATTTAAAATTATGGCAGAACAGCATGCAGCCAATCTTGACCAGTCAAAAACAGCAAGCAAAAATACCAAAAAATTGTTTGATGACTTGATGGAGTCATTTACCGTTTTACAAACAACATTAGATAGCCGAGACAAAGAAATTCAACGTTTAAAAAAAGGATATGATTCAGAAATATTTCGCAAATTCCTTGGTCGCTTTATTCGTGTCGATAAGGCTTTGTGTGAAGAATTGCACGCAGCAAAAACAGAAAATAGTAATAATCTAGAAAGTTTAGAAGATATTCAAAATATACTTCGAGACGCATTTGAAGAATGTGGAGTTTCATCGTTCTCTCCAAAACTTGGTGGTGATTTCCGTAAAGAATTTGGAGTTGCAGATAACCCGAAAACTATACCTCCAGTAAACCAAGAGGACGATTTTGTTATTGCAGAAGTTTTAGAAGAAGGGTTTAAGCTTGAGACACCTGATGGGCCTCAATGTATTAAAAAAGCAAAGGTGGTTGTTTTTAAGTCTGAAAAAGGAGGTTGAGAAAATGGCAAATTACATAGGTATTGACCTGGGAACAACTTTCTCAGCAGTTGCTACTTTAGACGAGACGGGTCGACCCATTATCATAGCTAACGAAGACGGTATAAATATTACTCCATCGGTTGTAACTTTTGATAGCTCCAATAAAGCCATAGTTGGTGAAGAAGCCAGAAAAGCTTTGGCGTTGGACTCAAATACAATAGGTCGCTTCAAGCGTGATATGGGTACTAGTCAAACATATCATGCTCATGGTAGTGAGTATACGCCGACAGACTTGAGTGCGCTTGTTTTGAAAAAACTTAAAGAATATACAATTTCTTCCATAAAAGACATAGAAGAAGCTGTTGTAACAATTCCCGCTAATTTTCCAGCAGAGGCTCGTGAAGCAACCATGCAAGCAGCAAAGTTAGCGGGTCTTAATGTGAAATATATAATTAATGAGCCAACAGCTGCAGCGCTTTTTTACGGATGGAAAACGGGGGAGGAGCTTTCGGGTAAGTATGCAGTTTATGATCTGGGTGGAGGCACCTTTGACATATCAATAATAGATGTCGATGGCCAAAATATCGAGGTGCTAGCAACAAACGGTGTATCAAAGTTGGGCGGTGCTGACTTTGACGAGATTCTGCAGAGTTTGGTAGCCAAAAAATTTAAAGAAGCGGCGGGTAAAGAAATGGATTTAGAGGATTACACTATAAATGACGCTGAGGAGGATAAAAAATCACTATCCAAAAGAGAAAAATGCAGCCTTAGAATATCCAGAGTCAGTATAGAAATTACAAGACACGAATTTGAAGAGGCAATTTCTTCTCTTATTTCACAAACTGAAATGCTTTGTGAAACTACTTTGGATGAAGCTGACCTATCACCTAATGAAATAAAAAAAATATTACTGGTGGGTGGAAGTACACGTATGCCATGCGTTCAAGAAAGTATTACAAAAGTTTTTAATAAAGAACCCACCGTATCAGCCAACGTAGATGAAGTTGTTGCTTTGGGCGCAGCTATTTATGCAGCCTATAAAAGTGATCGTGCAAAATTGAGCGCAATACAAAAAAAGTCGGTTGATAAAGTTAAGGTTTCTGAAATAACTGCTAAGTGTTTTGGTGTTATCTCACGAGGTTTTGATGAAGCTAGAGAACAATCGAAGCTTCAAAATACTATTATGATAATGAAAGGGGAAAAAATTCCAACTTCGGTTACAGAGCCGTTCTTTACCACTGGTGATGGACAAGAAAGCGTTATGTGTAAAATTACAGAGTCCAGTGCTCCTGAAACAGACCCAAACTTCGTAAAAATTGTTTGGGAAGGAGAATTGAAATTACCTTCTGGCCGAGAAGCAGGTCAACAAATCGATGTTACTTACAGTTATAACGACAATCAAATCATGGAATGCTCTTTTTTAGACGTGGCTTCAGGTAAAAAACGAGATGTACCTTTGGGAATGGCGTCTACCGCTGATGCGGCAGGGGATGGTATTGATAAATTTATAGTGGAATAAGTTATGGAAGTAATACTTATAATTGGCGGGATTTGGTTGGTACTTTGGTTTATTGGTGCGGTATCTGGGACAACTTCAGATAATCAGGAATATGAATTTAAAGGTATGGATCCTTTTCAAATTCGTATTGTTGAAAGAAATGTATGGAAACAAATGGGAGGGGCAAAAGACGATCCTAAGTATAGGGTTCTTGATATTGAAGGACGAGGATTGCCATCGCATTCGTATAAAACTCATTTAGGATTTGTGACATCGGTACTCGATGATACGGGAGATGAGCCCGCAGCGATAATGTCGATGATGGACGGGTTTAAAGAGAAAGAAAGTGGTGCTTATCAGCATATTGTCGATGCGGGGAAAGTAGAGTCGGGCTATGGCTACGGGGGTTGGGGTAAAGTTGGCGGAATATTTACGAGTTTCCTTTATCCACCAGAAGGTGGCAAGCGACTCCTAAAGATTGTTTTTCGCATTGTCAATATGGATGACTTCCCAAATATTCATCTAGGTTTTTGCAGCGAAGAAGATAATGGGGTAATAGATACTCTAGTTGCCGATGCTAGTTTTTATTTTGATGGGAATGGTTTTCTAGAGACAGCGGAGAATGAAAATGAAGCTAGAAGTGAGATTATTAAATTAGCTATGAGTGTAGCAATGGCTGACGGTTCTTTAGACGATAGTGAAGGCAATGCAATAAAGCATTGGATCAAAAAAGCAATTGCTCCATTTTCTGGGAAAAAGAAAGAACAACTTAAAAAGATTTACAATGATGCGCTCAGGACATCATATCAAGAAGCCAAGTCTGGGGATTTGTCAGTTAGTGGCGCCGTGGAGCGGCTAGAAGAATTGGCAGAAACACCACAAAAATATGAAGCCATTGAACTTTGTTTTGAAGTAATGGCAGCTGATGGAGTGGCAGATGAAAATGAAATTAAAAAAATTAAAGGTATTGCAGAAGGATTAGGTTTGGATTTTGATGAAATCGAGAAACTACGCGATAAACATTTGGTTGGTATGGAACTTTCAATGGAGCAGGCAAGTATTGAAACAATTCTTAATATCGATCCTAACTGGTCAAATGAGAAAACCAAAAAACATTTAACGGTAGAGTTTGCGAAATGGAATAATCGATTAAATACTCTTGCTGAAGGGCAGGAGCGTGAAAATGCTCAAAAAATGCTTGATTTGATTGCTGAAGGTAGAAAGAAATATGTATGAAAAGCTAAATGCAGCTTTTGATTTGGCAGACAGCATTCGTTATTCAGGCGATGTGAGGTTACCCTTCCAAAATTTGAGCGATTTTCAAACAGGGGAAATTAATAGCCATTTTGCTCAGTCAGGATTGCGAATTTCAAAAAAATTAACTCCCGATATTTACGATGCATTTCAAAGAGTATTTTCCCATCTTCAAATTAATCCAGATGCAATTACTGCGTATGTCTATTCTTCTCCAGAAACACAAGCAACTTGTTTTAGTGATAATAGGCACGAATGCATTATATGGGTTACATCTAGTCTAATAAAGTTAATGTCCAAAGATGAACTGACCTTTGTCATAGGTCACGAGTTAGGTCATTTCCTTTTAGGTCATAGCTTAGAGGAAAGGCAAGATACTGAAAGTGAAGAATATTTAATTAAAAGCAGAGCTCAGGAGATATCAGTGGATCGAATAGGGCTGGTTACATGTGGGTCTTTGAATATTTCTATCCAAGCTTTGATGAAACTAGTTTCAGGCTTAGGTGAAGATATGCTGCGTTTTGATGTTGGATCTTTCCTAGACCAAATGAGAACTCAAAGGACTAACTCAACAATGTATTCAGGAGAAAACTCTACACACCCTACATTATTAATGCGGTGTCGAGCACTCCTGTGGTTTTCCATGAGTGATAAGTATTATAAAATCTGCGGAAATTCGGGCGGTGAAAATTTAAATAAGATCGACCAACGAATCACCATAGATTCGGAAAAGTATATCGATGGTCCAGCTCGAGAAAGAATTTCAGAAGCCAGAGAAAATCTTGTATTGTGGCTTGCCGCTTTAGCATCGGTTAGAGATGGAAGTTTAAATAAATCTAACCAAAAGATTATAGAAGGTTTGGTGGGATCAGAAATGCTTAAGAAATTATTGAACTTTTATTCTGAACAAAATCGAACTGAAGCAATAGATAGTACACAAAATAAACTAACCGAAGCTCTCAACCATTATCAAAGAGTTGCTCCACATGAAGCCACTAAAAAACTTCCAACCATAAAAAGAAAAATAGGCGTCGATTTCAAACAACCTGATTTTCTGAACTATGTTTCAAATCTTATTTGAGTAAAAATAGAAAATTAAATAAATTACTTATTCAAATCCTCTCGCTCCGACCATTTAAAACAATGGGTTACGGTTTAGGCCGTAGCCCATTTTTTGTTGTGGGTAACAGTATGGGTAACAAATGAAGGGCAAATCGCCCCACCCTCCCCATTTTCCCCCGTCCTGTAATACAATAAGGCCATCTCTATAAATTTGCATTGGGGAGAGGTAAACTTATGACAAATGAAGAATATAAACCTGATGAGAAACTAGAAGAAAAGGTCCAAGACATGTTGCAAGGAGGTAACCGAGTGAAAAAAGAAAAAATTGATATTGATAAGATACTTAAAGAGAGTGTCTCGGGCTTAGAAGAAGAAAAAGAATCGGAGAAAGTTAAAATTTTTGAATACCTAACCTGCAAAAACACATTGCATGTAGGTTTAAGACGGTTACTGTTAGTACTATCTTTTCCATTCTTTGTTTGTTGGATAATTCCTGGAATTTTATTTTGGGTTATTGTTCATGCCATAGTATGGATATATGAAGGATTTGTAAGTGATGAAAAAAAACCCCCTATCCAAGGCAATAATATGTTTTCCCGCAAAAAAAACTAAAAATATTTAGGACGTGGCAGGAATGAACTATGAACACTGATAATCTTATTTTTGGAGATTTAACTGACTCCCCAAAGGGGGCGTGCTCTACAGAGCTACCCAATAAGAAAAAACTAGCGAAGAAGTGGATGGAGGAGAATAGCAAATAAAAATTGGGATGATTTTCAAACAGAAATCACAAGATATTACTATGTGGATGGTTTTTTAGTTAATGGCATTACTTAGCTTTTAGGCGAACAATGGTAGGAAAAATCAAAAGAGTAAGTTTGCGAGAGGTTTGGAAGCATGAGGCCAAAGATTTTACTACGTGGCTTGAGGAAAATATTGATGTTCTTAATGAAGTAATTGATCTTGAGTTAACAAGTGCCGAACGTGAAAAATCTGTTGGAACATTTAACGTTGATTTGGTGGCTGAAGACAATTCAGGAAAACCTGTAATAATTGAAAATCAATTAGAAAAAAGTAATCACGACCACTTGGGGAAAGTAATTACCTATCTCACCAACCTGGAAGCCATAGCTGCTATTTGGATTGTCAAAGACCCTCGACCCGAGCATATAAGAGCTATTTCCTGGTTAAATGAAAGCAGTTCTGCCTCATTTTATCTGATTAAATTAGAAGCCATAAAAATTGGAGAATCTGAACCTGCACCACTTCTTACCCTGATCATGGGACCGAGTGAAGAGGGCAAGCAAATTGGCAAGGCTAAAAAGGGCTTGGCCAAGAGGCATGTTTCAAGGATGGAGTTTTGGAAACATTTATTAAATTACGCCAAAAATAAAACTAAACTACATTCAAATAAATCGTCAAGCAAAGCAAGTTACCTTCAGACGGGTTCCGGGAAAAGCGGCCTTAATTATAAATATGTAATCAACAAAAATGATGCTTCTGTGGAGGTATATATTGATCGAGGCAAAGATTCCGAAAAAGAAAATGAAAAAATATTTGATGCTTTAGCCAGAAAATCAAATACCATTGAAAGCGCCTTTGGGAACCCTTTAGATTGGCAACGCCTTGAGGGAAAAAGGGCTTACCGAATTAAATTTGCTATTGGTGGAGGAGGTAGAGAGGATGAGGATAAGTGGCCTGAAATTCAAAAAGTTATGGTTGCTTCTATGATCCAGTTGGAAAAAGCCTTTCGGCCACATATTAAGAAATTGAAGATATGAAGTATCGGTTCCTTGCCCCACCTTGCCTATCTCTGACAGTAACCATTCGCGTTACACCTAATAGCCTTTCGGGTTTAAGTCAGTGTTGTGTTTAAGATTTTGATTTATAGGTCTGAATATAAAAAAACTTTACGCGGCTTCAAATTTAGAATATCTTGCATCAATTACCCCCGAACATATCAGATTATGCCAAAACCTATTCCAATTTCCGCTCATTTCATCCCCCTCGTTTTTATATTATTTTTCCAAATACTCTATCCTAGTGTCACGTCAGCAAACGAAAACCAATTGTTAAAAGAGTTTGCTGAGGATGCTCTCGAAAAAGCAAAAAAGGTAAATCAATATTTTACAAAAGCTGTAGATGTTTTTGTATTTTTAGGAGAAAGTGATGCCAAAACTGCTGCTCTCACCGCGGCAGCAGTTGCAGACAGGGAGCAAAGAAAGGGCCTAGTCAATTACTTGAAAGCTTATTCAATAGAAATTTCAAATTACCAAATAAAACACCTTAAAGTAATAAATCCCATAACAGAGGTTTTTTACAAAGACAGGATTAAAAACCTGATTAAAGAAATTACCCGAAAAGATTGGACGATGTTAGATATTATTCGCTGGAAAGCAATGCTCGGCGAAGTCAATCAAGATTATTTAAAAGCCCTAAATGAATTTGACCCCACTATATTTGAAAAAAAGTACCCAGATTTACTAAAAAACCATGAGTGAGGAAGTGACCAACAAGAAACAATCAGCCTTTAGCTTTGACCAAGAAATACCATCTTTATTAGAACCATTCCAGCAAAAGGAAAAAGAACTAGGGGATTCAAACCCTGATTTAATTCCACTTAAAATGCAAATGATCGATGCTTTCATAGAGCAAGGTAATCATTACCAGGCCCACAAGTGTTTTATGAGTGTAATCGAGATGATTCGTTTTGCTAAGAGTGATGACTTACCGCCCTCGCACGACTTTGAAAAACTTTCCGACCAAGCGGCTGTTGTCGATAAAAACATTTCTGGCGCAGGAATAGTTGGTAGATTAGAAGAGATTCTCTTCTTAAAAACAATCAGTCAAAGAGCAAAAAAACTGGGCTGGTTAAGTCCTGAAGTGATTTCCCTCCAAATCCAACTGATCATTTGTTACTTAAAAAAAGGCGACCTTGATAATGTCTATAAATATCTTAGAAAAATAACAAAGATTATTTTTGTTGATGAGAAATCAAATACGCCTCCTTCAATTTATTTTAAAGAAATTACCGATTTAGCAGCCGCTATTGATAAACATACCTCTGACAAAGTAGTGGTCAATAACCCGCGTTATCTTTATCTGATAAACATGTTAAGTTTTCTATATTTTGAAATTGCCAGTATGTATCAGGATGGATCGGGGATCGAACAAGATTATAAGGAATTTTTTAAGTGGTGTCGCAAGTCAGCAGAAATGGGATTTATGATTGCGCAGTTAGAACTTGGATATTTGTATAAGGAAGGCAAAGAAATTGTACAAGACTACAAAGAAGCTTCTAAATGGTACCGCATGGCAGCAGAGGAGGGAGATGCTGAAGCACAGTTAGAACTTGGGTACTTGTATGTTGCTGGCAATGGGATTGAAAAAGATTACAAGGAAGCTTTTAAATGGTTCCGCAGGGCAGCAGATCAGGGAGATGCTTGGGCACAGTTAGAGCTTGGAAATTTATATAATGAAGGCCATGGGGTTGAACAGGATGATCATGAAGCTATTAAATGGCGTCTTAGAGCAGCAGAGCAGGGAAATAAATTTGTAGCGCGCAACCTTGGAGGGCATTATGCTGGGGGCTATGGTATTGAGAAGGATAATATTCAAGCTTACAAATGGTTTAGCATCGCGGCAATAAATGGTGATGAAGATTCGCAAAAATACAAACAAAGGCTAGAAGAGGAAATGACTCCTATCCAAGTGGCCGAAGCTCAAGAACTAGCGAGGAAGTGGATAAAAAAATGGGAAGGGAAATCTAAACCTATCTGACCGAGGCGTTGGAACTAGCGGGAGTTTGGGTGGAGAAAATTGAAAAATGAAAAAACTGGTATTTGCTGTATTGTTAACTTTCTCTATATTACAATGTGCGGGCATTCTGTTGCCGGGTAGGTAATCGAAGTGAATATTAATTTTGTTGATTTTGTTAACTGTATCGATTCAGTATAAAGAAGGAGAGCGGACATGAAAAAAATATTCTGTATTTGCTTCATTTTGTCGTTATCTTGTTATTCCATAAGCTATGCCCAATCTACCATGGCTCCTGATGGCAGTTGGGTAAGTGGTGATAGTGTCACTATGGCTCCTGATGGCAGTTGGGTAGGTGGTGATAGTGTCACCATGGCTCCTGATGGCAGTTGGGTAGGTGGTGATAGTGTCACCATGGCTCCTGATGGCAGTTGGGTAGGTGGTGATAGTGTCACTATGGCTCCTGATGGCAGTTGGGTAGGTGGTGATAGTGTCACCATGGCTCCTGATGGCAGTTGGGTAGGCTATGATAGCTCTGATTCAGAAAGCACCAATGATACATTTGGCCAAGATTGGAATAATTTTGGGCAGTGAGCTGGGGTCACCTGATTTTTTATGGAATTTTTTTTAAAAGGTTTTAGACACCCACTTTATAAAAGCTCCCCTCAGCCTTAAGAACCGAAGACTAAGGGGAGCCTGATGTCAATTTGATGAACGTGCTTTGTTTTTACTCCAAACATCAGCAATAAACGCTTTGATCCAGTTGATTCGGTCAACCAACACTTCATCATCGCAGTTCTTACGCTCATCAACAGCTCCTTCAAATAACGCCCTTGCATATTCAGGATCGTTAAGGCCCAGTCTTATTGCAGGAGTAAACCCCACAATAGACCCTCTCTGTTTAACCAACTCTTCGTCGGTATCATGGGCAGTTGTCTCGGGGGAAGCTTTCCCCAATAAAGCTGTCAATATATTTACCGTACGAGTCCAGAGTTGAGGGTTGTCTACGTGTTCATATTCCTCGGCCTCAATAAGGCAGACCAATGCATACCTGCTCCACCCTTCTGTCAAACCATACAAAAGATCCTGTGCAAATTTCCTGTCAAAGATGGTTACCCCAAGCCCAAAGAAGAATGAGTATGACAGTAGATTGCGTTGCCAGAATTCTGGAGGGCCGGGAAGTGTCCCGTCTTCCTCACAGCAAAAATCAGGTATCAGAGTTAAAAAGTAGCTTGAGTATTTCTCATAGTCCTCCGGTTTAAACTCCAAGCTATCAACCCATGCTTCTATGATGTGAGGTGAATAGACTGCACATTCAGGGTTGTAGATTGATACGTCTGGTTCTTGTTGAGGTTTTCTTTGAAGATTACTCATGGTAGTGCTCCTTATATCTCCCGAATGGATTACGAGGCAGGTTCGGGAGTGGAGCCTGTCATCGCTTTAGCAGTTGTGTTCCGCCCGCAAGTTGTTGATTAAATCGGCGGTAAAATTGGGCATAAAAAAACCCGACTCAGCTTTTGCTAAGACGGGAACGTATTCTCGTTTTAGCTGAATTTATTAAACGCCCGCAAGCTGTTTCAAATCGGCGTAAACTTCAACATACTCCTTCTATAAATTATGTCAATAAACTAATTCTTATTATGCTCCTCCATCCACTCCCTTGCCAGTTTCTGGGCTTCAGTTTATTTTTTACAATCTGCAACCATCAGTTTGTTAGTAATAATTGGCCCAGCCGCTTTGGCAGTTCCCCAAACTACCCTCCCTGCTCCCATTTTATCCAATTGGAAAAGGTAATGTTCCAGCGCACCTGCCGGGAAATAAACCATTATCAAAATAGTTCCTTTTAAAAGACCCGCAGAAGGATTTACATGAAGAACTTCCACTATTGCCCCATCTTCTTTAACGCTTCTAGTTCTATCCAGAGCATCTCTAATTATAATGTCTGCCTTTTCTCCATCCATTGTAAAAATAATTCCCCCTTTGGAGATTTTATCAGACTGCCATCCTTCTTGGTCAGAAGGAACAAGTCCTCCCGGAAAAAAATATGCATACCCCCCTAGAACCGCCACACGAAGTAACCACTCCAGCATAGGCTTGGGAGCTAATAATCAAAAATAAGAATAAGGTTATTAATATTCGGAATCCTCTCTTCATAAATCTCCCTCCAACTTCATCTTATAAAATTGACCTGCCCCAGTTAGTTGTACCACTATTTAACTTAGAGTTTCCTCTTATCACCTTTTTGCCTTCTTCTCCAATTCGGAAATCCGCTGTTCCAGTTTGGTTTCTTTTTAAAAGTTGCACAGGATACTGCTTCCCGTTGATCGTGATGCTTTTTCTTACGGGTTGCTCGTACCCGGTACTCTCTGCCTGCACGAAAGTTATGTTAATCATTGGCGGTTGTGATGGATCATCTGCGAGATCTGGCAGGTCGAGTTCAAACTTGCCGAGCATCTCAATCGCTTTCAGATCTCCAGTCAGAGCCTTCAGTACTAAAACAACGCTGATCGCTTCCGCATTTGTCCCATCTTCGAGATCTATACCCTTTGCCTTTAGCTCGTTCTTGATCTGTGAAAAGGAAAGCATTGGAAGATGACAAAAGGCCTCAACAACTCAAAGATCTATTC
>AQTY01000041.1 GCA_000372225.1 Candidatus Nitromaritima sp. SCGC AAA288-L16
CGGAGATTATTTTAAAAAAGATGCAATTAAATATGGATGGGATTTCTTAACCAACGTGGTCGGATTATCTAAGGACAAGTTATACATTTCTGTATACACAGATGACGAGGAGGCATTCGAAATTTGGAGTCATGAAATTGGGATTCCAACTGACCGCATAACCCGGCTTGGAGAAAAAAATAACTTCTGGTCAATGGGGAATACAGGTCCATGCGGTCCATGCTCAGAAATTCATATTGACCAAGGAGAAGCCGTTGGATGCGGGAAACTAACTTGTGCTGTCGGTTGTGATTGTGATCGCTACCTTGAAATATGGAACCTAGTTTTCATGCAATACAATCGTGATGCGTCTGGGAACCTAACTCCTTTACCAAATCCATGCATAGACACAGGAATGGGCTTAGAACGACTAGCAGCGGTAGCTCAAGGAAAACTTTCAAACTACGACTGCGATCTTCTAATGAATATCATTAAAGAAGTCTGCAGGGTAACTGGAAAATCTTATGGCCTTAATAAAGAAGATGATGTTTCGATTCGGGTCATAACAGACCATGCTCGAGCAGTTGCTTTTCTGATTGGAGATGGAGTACTCCCCTCAAATGAAGGGCGAGGCTATGTAGTTAGAAGAATTATTAGACGAGCGCTGAGACACGGAAAACTTCTTGAACAAAGTGACCCGTTTTTTTCTCGAATTACAAACTATGTAGCAGAAATTTTCTCTGACGCTTATCCAGATTTTAAACAAAACTCTACTTTTATCAATCGAGTAGTCCAAAACGAAGAATCAAATTTTGCAAATACTCTGAATTTTGGAATGCAACGCATGGATGAAATTCTCAACCATGTCCGCAAAGAAAAACTCAACCACATCCCAGGAGATGAAGTTTTCAAGCTCTACGATACTTTTGGGTTTCCCGTCGATTTGGCAGAAGAATATGGAAAAGAAATTGGTCTGTGCCTAGACATGGATGGATTCAATAAAGCCATGCAGGAACAAAAAGAGAAAGCAATGGCTTCATGGAAAGGCTCAGGAGATAAATCAGTCTCTCCATTCTTTAATAACTTCATAAAAACTGAAGCACCAACTCGTTTCCTAGGATACGATAAGACTTTAGCAGAAGGAGAAATTTTAGCGATTCTGAAAGATTCAAAACCTGTCAACTCAGCTGATGAAGGTGAAGAAGTTGAACTATTAATGAACCAAACTCCGTTTTATGGAGAATCAGGTGGTCAAATTGGGGATTCAGGGGTTGCATGGAACGAAGTCGCTCAACTAAATATCAGCAACTCAACTAAACCAATTTCAGAACTTACTATTCATCACGCAAAAATCACTCAGGGGACAATAAAAAGATTAGATACATTGACATTAAAAGTAGACCCAGGAGGCAGGTCAGAAACAACGTTACATCACTCAGCAACTCACTTGCTTCACGCTTCGCTAAAAGAAGTGCTAGGAGATCATGTTAAGCAGGCTGGGTCGTTGGTAACCGCTGATCGACTAAGATTTGACTACACTCATTTTTCGCCTCTGAGTCAAGCAGAAAAACATAGGATTGAAGAACAGGTTAATCAAAAAATTCGTGAAAACTTAACTGTTTCAACTTGCGAATTACCAATGGAAAAAGCAGTTAAAGAGGGCGCCGTGGCCCTATTTGGAGAAAAATATGGAGATGATGTCAGAGTAGTATCAATGGGAGACTTTAGTAAAGAACTTTGCGGAGGAACGCACACAACAGCAACTGGGAATATTGGCTTATTTAAAATAGTGTCAGAGGGAGGTATTGCTTCTGGTGTTCGACGTATAGAAGCCGTGGCGGGAAAATCTGCGTATTTTACTATGCAGGAAGAAAACAAGACTCTAACTTCAATCCGTTCTATTTTGAAAGTATCACCGGAGGAGGAAATCAATAGAATAAAAAAAATTCTTAAAAAATCACGAGAAATGGAAAAGGAAATTAGCCTCCTAAAGGAAAAGCTGGTCAGTGGCGAAGGATCAGACCTGAAGAATGACACTCAAAAAGTTGGTAACATGTCTCTACTGGTTAAGCAATTTGAAGGAATGGATGCTAAGACCTTGCGAACATTCATTGATAATGCAAAAAATAGAATCAAGTCTGGTGTTGTAATCGTTGGGTCTGCTACAAATGGAAAAGTTTTACTTGCGGCTGGTGTGACAAAAGATTTAGAAGAAAGTTTTCATGCAGGCAACATACTAAAAGAAATCTCTAGTATAGTCGGTGGAAGCGGTGGCGGAAGATCAGATATGGCTCAAGCAGGTGGTATTCATATAGAAAAGCTGGGAGAAGCTCTGGATAGAGCCAGAGAAATAATACATAATCCTTAACTAGAGTTATAATTTTTTTAAATATCTTCACGTGATAATTTTAACTCTTTCTAAAAAAAAACCATCAGCACGTATTGGTGGATCGATTAACTTACCCATCCGGGGTCACAAACACATGGATTAGCTATGAAAAAAAATAAAAAAGAAGAACTTGATAAAAAGTGGAATTCTATCGTTTTAAAAGCCCTGAGTGACGAGGAATTCAAGAAAAGACTCATAAAAGATCCTACCAACGTTATGCTTGAAAACGGGCTCAACATACCCGAAGGTTGCAAGGTTGGGGAAACCTCTACCAAAACTGCTGGTCTTCAACTACCACCTAATGCCTCAGATGATATTAAAGAAGAAGTAACATGGTGGAAGTGGCGACTAGAGATGACTCATGATTTTGGAAAAGACGAACGAAAAGAAGCTAGTGAGGCCTCTGGTGGCGCTCCTCTTATGGACACAACCCCGGAAATGTAGGAACAACAAGGTAAAATTGATTTTGGTTTACTGTTATAGTTTTGGAGATCAAATATTTGATCATTAAAACAGTCTAGAGGGGTAGTTTTCTCTTACCTCGATATATCTGGCCTGAGTTCAATTCTTGTATCTTCAGCAATCCATTTTTTAAGCACATTTGCAGTTAGTGCTGTTTTTCGTTTAGCCATCTCCTCAACATACATCTTCATCCATGCTGGGTTTTCTGGGCCCATTATTATTTTTTTAGGTTTTGGTTGCTTTGGGAGTGGATCAGTTTTCGGTTTTTTCCTAGCCACCGGTTTATAAGTAACTGTTAGTAACAAGGCAAAGCCAATAGTAATCAAGATAGTTATTAAAATAGTGTTCATTTAGTTTGAGGCCCTTTCATAATGTGCAATAATTTATGTGCCTCTTATCGACAATATCGAAAATATCCTTAAGGAAAAAATTAATCCTTTTTTACGCAATAATTTTTTCAATTTTCGCAAAAAATTAACGAATAAACACTCACAAAATATTTTCGGGTTATTAATGCTTATAGGTATGGCATTGTCTGGAATTCAATGACTGTTAAACATCCACTAATAGCCAAATTAATTTATCGATAAAAATGAATAGACGACAGATTTTTCTAACAATTCTTATTCCCACTTTAGGTGCTATCTCCATGTGGTATTTGTATCAGAGTGCTTTTTAAGTAAACGTGTAAAAGTTATTTTTTCACAACAAATATTTGATAAGGAGTTGATCTACATAAAATCTATCGAATATAATTTAAATTAAAATCGGATTATTGATGAAGGTCGGCTTGAAAAATATTTCAATGATTAAGATATATACGCCTGTAGCTCAGTTGGATAGAGCGTTGGTTTCCGGAACCAAAAGTCGGAGGTTCGAGTCCTCTCAGGCGTGCCATATTTTTTACAAAAATGACATCGAGCAACCTACCCTAACCAACCCCAGAACATATAAATCATGACTAAGGAAAAATTATTAAAAATCATACAAACAGCGAAATTAAATCGCCGTACCTCATTAGCATTGGGCGATAGTAAAATTAAAGAGTTGCCATCAGAGATAGGTGACCTTACAAATCTAATGGATCTTGATATGAGCCGCAATGAGATTGAATCTCTTCCCGTTGAAATACAAAATCTTAAAAAACTAAAACGGTTGGGCCTCAATTATCAAAACCTAACTTCGTTCCCGATAGAAATCTGTTCATTAAAAAAACTGGGCGAATTATATCTAAGGGGAAATAAAATAACCGAAGTTCCCTCAGAAATAGGAAACTTAAAAAACCTTACCGGCCTCGACCTGAGAGGAAATCGAATAACACACCTACCAGTCGAATTGGCCCAATTAAAATACCTAGAGCAGTTATTTGTGGATGGGAATCCTCTGGTAGAACCACCCGTAGAGATTGCTGTGGAGGGGAGTGAATCAATTCTTAAATATCTACGCACCAAGTAACCTTTTCCGAAAAAAATAGGGTTTTATTTCTTGTGATACAGGAAACCTGATTCAACAAAATAAACTACCTTTTGTTTTTGTCTAATACTTCTTAAATTAAATATTATGATAGACTGCGAACAAAAATATTTGCAGGAGACTAGATGAAACCAAAACACTGGTACCTCTTATCATTGGTGGGGAAGGATCGGCCCGGTATCGTTGCAAGATTAAGCGCTGGATTATGTAAAAACGGATGTAACCTTGGAGATTCTTCCATGGCTCGCCTGGGAGACAACTTTGTTATAATGATCGCCGTACAATTCGAGGGTTCTCAAGAAACATTGAGCAATATTGTTTCTCCTTTAGCGGGTTCGATGGATCTAAAGCAAAGCTTAATGGAAATCGAGGAAGGGACTCATGACATAGAACCAGATGTCAGAATAAATATTTATTCAGATGAGCGAATGGGTATTATTGAGGATGTCACTAGCATGTTGACTGCGTCTGGACTAAACATTCTATCTCTTGAGTCTAACCTTGACACCAATCAACCCAACAACACATACTCTATTCATATTGAAGGAACCGTGTCCGGAGGTATTACTCCTATATACGAAGTGCTTGATCGCCTGTCAGATGAAAAAAATATTCAGTCCCAGCTTATTCCTATAAATTCGCAGGTGATATAAACGGACCATCACAAATGAGGAATGCCTATTTTCTAGGTCGTTTGTAAATATGGGTGGCTGTCCCCAAAAACACATCTGCTGATTCCATAATAGTTTCGGACAATGTAGGGTGGGGGTGAATGCAATGAGACAAGTCATCCGCTTTAGCTCCCATGTTAATAGCAAGAACTCCTTCAGCAATAAGTTCACCTGCTCCGTAACCCACGATTCCGACACCAAGCACACGTTTAGACTCAGGTTGCAAAATCAACTTAGTTGATCCTTCAGTTCGGCCCAAAGTATGAGCCCTGCCTGAGGCTCTCCATGGGAATTTAGCCACCTCAAATTTAAGGCTCTTCTTTTTAGCTTCTGACTCAGTCAATCCACACCAAGCAATCTCTGGGTCAGTAAAGACAACCGCTGGAATTACGGTATCTTTAAAAGCAATCCCCTTGGCCTTAAGACCATCAATCGCAATACGAGCTTCATGTGACGCCTTATGCGCAAGCATAGGTTCTCCCGAAATATCACCTATTGCTAAAATTGCCGAGTCAGACGTCTGTCCTTTTAAGTCAACTTTAACAAAACCATTACTATCAAGTTTAACTTTGGTATTTTCAATTCCTATTTCATCCGTATTCGGTCGACGTCCTACTGATATGAGTACACGGTCGAAAGTTTCTTCTTTTGATTCATCAACGAACGCCAGTGTGACATACCCTAATTTTCCACTTTCACGAATTGATACTACCTCTGTACCAAGATAAACCGACTCAAATTCATTAAATAACTTTTCTTGCAATGGACGAACCAAGTCTCGGTCAACTTCAGGTAGTAATCCATCTTTGACTTCAACAAGGGTAACGCGACTACCCAAGGCAGAATAAACTGTACCCATCTCTAAACCTATATAGCCTCCTCCTACAACAAGTAATTTCTCTGGAATAGAAGATAGTGAAAGGGCTTCTGTCGAATCCATTACCACTGATTTACTATCAACAAATTGATCAGGAACAACAGGTCGTGACCCAGTGGCGATTACACAACGGTCAAACACTATAGATTGGCTTCCAGAGATTTTTATTGTATTAGAATTCACAAAAACTCCCCGGCCGGTAACATAAGTAATACCACGTTGTTTACACAGATGACCTAAACCATCAGAAATATTCGAAACTATTCCTTCTTTCCATTCATTTAGGATTTTTAAATCAATATGGGGAGTGCCAAAATCAATCCCAAATTCTTTTGCCTGTCGTATTTTTGCTATCAGCCCGGAAACATGAAGAAGGGCTTTTGAAGGGATGCACCCTCTATGAAGGCAAACCCCACCAAGCTTATCAGTTGTATCTACAAGCGTTACCTTGTAACCTTGATCAGCTGCATAAAAAGCAGCCGAATAGCCACCAGGACCGGCTCCAAGCACAACAAGATGAACGTTACTCATTTATTATTCTCTGAATGAGTTTATAATATACAAAACGAGATGTGTTTAACGATGACGTTTGCGGCTGATTTGTTCCCACTTCTTTGCCGGAGATTTCTTCCTGATTTTATTTAAGATGTAACTAAACAGCCATTGCGCATCTTCTTGACTGGTGTATGTACCTCGTAAACGAGCAATCGTTTTTTGCTCGACATCAAGAAATGGACGCAACTGATTACCCCATTTTTTAACTATTTGCAAATTACTAATATCTGATGACTGTTTTTCGCCTGGCAAGTAATTTTCCTTAAAAATATTTTTTCTTTTACTACTTGAGGTATGTTTTTCTGCTATCAAAGGAGGTAGTTCTTCATTAGAGAAACTAGACAAAAAATAAACAAGAGCAAATCCACTTTCTGAATTACTCAAATCGTTCAAGTCTTCAACTAATCGTTTTTTTACTTCATGACTCGACTGCTCTTTGCTTACCCTTGAAAGTTTTAGTAACCCATTACCATCAGATACCAAAATATTCAAATCGAGTAAATAATGTAATATGGGTGTTCCCCCCGCACCATCAATATCTGAATTCAAAATACCATCTAGAAACCATTCGAACCATAAGTCTTCAGAATAATTAAGGTGGGGTTCCTCATGAGGATTCATTTCAAATAACTCCATCTCAACACAAAGTTTTCCGTGGCAGAACTCTCACTCTAAATATTTCGACCATGTCACCCGTACTGCTATTCAATTCAATCTACTCTCATACCAATTGAGTCAAAAGTTAATCCTTATAGCAGATGATTCTTTCCTACTGCCCCCACAAAAATAGAAATTGTGGTGAAATTTGATCCCAATCAAACCCCATATCCAAGTTAATTAAATTAACTTTAGGAATCGAATCCATCGACGAATAATAATTTGATTTATATTCTCTTGGACGACTATAGGTCACAATCTTTAAACCAGGTTCATTCAACTCTTTTTTTGCAAGACCAAACAAGTCTTGCAAATAACCAATCGAATCCACAAGGTGGTTTTCCAAAGCCTGACGAGCATTGTAAACTCTGCCATCAGCTAATACCTTGACTGCTTTAGTATCAAGTCGTTCTCGATTCAAAACAACTACATCCACAAAACGATCATAATACCGATCTATTGTTTCTTGAAATAAAGCTCTTTCTTCTTTAGTTAATGGGCGAAATGGTGACATGAAATCTTTTTTTTCAGTCGACTTGACTATCTCCCACTCAACCCCAACTTTCCCCATCAGGCCTTCAAGGTTTAGCTTTAACGCAAGCACCCCTATACTTCCCACCAGTGAAGTCGGGTGTACCATAATACTGTCACCTGCCATCGCTACATAGTAGCCCCCAGATGCAGCCACATCGACCACAGACACATAAACTTTAACCTTACTCCGCTCCTTAAATGATTTGATTTCATGGTATATGATATCACTAGAGGTTACGGTTCCGCCTGGACTGTTAATCCTTAATAAGATTCCTTTAATATTTTTATCATTTTCTGCTTTTTTAAGTATTTCACGGATACGATCAACCATCCCGGTTTCACTTTGAAACCCAACTAATGTTTTCTTGGGACGGTTGCTTATAGGACCATCAATGTCAATTAACAACATTTTACCGTTCCCGCTTCCCTCTTCAACAACCACCTCTTCAAGGGATTCAATTTGCGAACCTATTCTAATAACTGCACAGGAACAACCAAATAATACTACTACAATAAAAAACAAAATTCTTAAAGTTAAAGCAGGCATGTGTTTTAGATCAACGTGAAAATATTTAAGCAATAGAAAGCATTTTAAAAAAGCCTTGTAAGCTGGCTATAATCTTTTCTACCCCATCATGCTCTTTAAGCGATTCATTAATTCGACTATGTGTCTTAGTTATGATTTCACTATTTCTTTTTTCAACTGGTAATTTAAGTTGTTGAGTCAAAATATAAATAGCATCAATCACATCTTTCAAGACCAATGTTCCCGCAGCGATGCTCCTTTTTTTAAAACGCCTAGCTGCCTCTGTGTGGTTTTGGCTTGGATCAATTCCGAACTGCGTGCCAAACTTTGAACAAATCACTATCCCCTCTCGTATCCCTTCAAGGGCACCCTTTGCAACGTGGTCCCCTTGCATTCTTCCAAAAACCTCATGAATTGCTTGGAGGGGTTCTATCGCTTTAAGATCTACCAATGTCGATTCATCAAGTTCATATATTCTCGCTAACTCCTCTGGTTTAATCTTTGAAGAGGAACTTAACTTTTCCCTAAGATTTTCACTAAACTTACCAATCTCCTCGTCTATTTTCTCTTTGCTAGTAATCAAAGTATCTTTAATACGATCATCAAATTCTTCCAATCTTTTTTGATTTTTAAAAATATCTCTATATTTTCGATTCATTTTCTCAACGAGCATTTCTACATGTTCTGTCATGACTTTAGTAAGTGCGTGACGACGTTCCTCCTCCAAAGGCATTAGATATTTTTGCCGAGCTATTTTTTCAGTTCGAAGAAACTGGCGTGGAATTTCTCGTATTGCTTTTTCATATGAACCAAGCAATGATTCCAGGTGATCAGGCGAGTATTTTTGATTGGACTTTGTAAACCTAATTGTAAATTTTTTGATTCGACGGGTATTATCAGCTTCGATATGATATATAGCTTCATTGAACATCGTATCTATCTGGCTATCCAAATCTCTCATAAAAAATATTTATCCCATTTAAGTTTTTACTTGTTTATTATTTGGCTGACATTGCACAGCGGCAACCTATTCCATAAAAATCTTTTGCTTCATCGTACCCGTACCGAGCAGATGATCTTAAGTAACCAGACAAACTATTCCAGGCCCCTCCTCGTATTGTATGATTAACGCCGTTTTTTGGGCCTCGAGGATTAGCATATTCGCTGTTTTTATAATAATTTTCATCATACCAATCATATACCCATTCAGCAATGTTCCCAGCAAGGTCGTATATACCATTAGGAGTAGCTCCAGCATGAAAACTTCCAACCTCGTAAGTAGAAAGCCCTTTTCTTATGAAACAACACCGGTTAAAACTAGCCCTTTTATCATCTGGGAGACTATTCCCCCATGGGTATTTTCGCCCATCCAGTCCAGCTGCTGCCCGTTCCCATTCTGCTTCAGTAGGTAAACGTTTCCCTCTCCATTCGCAATAGTTGGCACAACGTTTCCAAGACAAGCCAAAGACAGGGCGCTTCTTCATATCAGGCCTTGCCTGACGATCCCACCATCCAGTTATTGTAGGATGTTGGTTCGGGTTATAGGAAAGATATTCCTCAAAATCTGCTCCCGTAACCTCAAACTGATCAAAATAAAATGCGTCTAAATATACTTTATGCTTTGGGTGCTCATCAGACCTTCCTTTTCCTTCTTCAGTTCCCATGAGGTATTCCCCCGTAGGAATCAAAACCATTTCTGGCATTACCAATCTATCAGCAAGGGCTGGTTCTACTACTCCTCCACTAGAAACTCCAATGATCAAAACCCAAAATACCCAAAATTTAATATATCTCATCACAGCAACTCAGCAAAAAACCTAAGGGAAATAGTGTATTCTTTGTCCTACACCCTCACCCACAAAAATAAATATTTTATATTGTACCAACCCTTAAATGGCACTACTATGTAATAGATTACTTAGCCCGCTAAGAAGATCCCCGTTAAATAGGTATATCCGAAAAGAAATTTATATCAACTCTCAGTTTTTAGCAAAAAATATATGAACAGAATCATAAGGCCTGGCAAGGAAGAACCTTTTTACGCTTATCCCAATGACATGGGGTTCTGGGCTGATAAAAAAAGAGACTTTGCCAAACCTTTTGCTGATGCCACAGGGCGGTGTTTTCTGGATGCTAGAATTCACAAAAAAATTACCCGTCTGAAGAGAGACAACCCCGCCCTCGTAATAGGTGAAACCCATTGTCACTCCATTTTTTCCGATGGGAAACATTCCGTCGAGGATATACTGAGAAGAGCTGCGCGTTTACGACTAGATTATGTTGTCATTACCGACCATCTTCTTCCAAGAAAATATTTAATTGAATCTATCTTTAAGTCCTGGGAAAAACAGGCTCAATACATTGACGAATGGGACCAACTAAACGACCCTGTAAAAATATACCCAGCAT
>AQTY01000042.1 GCA_000372225.1 Candidatus Nitromaritima sp. SCGC AAA288-L16
GTCGATGAGCCAATGCTCATCGACCTTTTTTTTTCTAGAGAGGAATATCCCAGTTTTTCAACTCATCCATCGCCTTATAACTGGTCAGATCAAAATGAATAGGTGTAATAGAAATATAGTTGTTGGAAACTTGAAAACAGTCAGCTTCCTCATCAACCTCATCAATACGCATTTCACCCGCATACCAGTAATAAGTATTTTTTCTAGGATCTATTCGTTTGTCAAATGTTTCAATCACGCGAGACTTTCCTTGCCTGGTAATAGATACCCCTTTAATTTCTGAATAAGACACTGCAGGTATATTTACATTAAGTGAAACACCATCTGGCAAACCATTTTTTAAAACAATTTTTGCCAGCCTGGCACCAAATTCGGCTGAAAACCCAAAGTCAGAATTATCAAACGAGTTAAGGGATACTGCAATAGCGGGAATACCCTCAATAGTAGCTTCAGTTGCAGCAGACACCGTTCCAGAGTAAATGGCGCAGGTTCCCAAGTTTCCACCTTGGTTGATACCTGAAACCACCATTTCTGGAGGTTGCTCAAAAAGTACTGTCGTCGCAAGTTTTATGCAGTCTGCTGGCGTTCCATTGATGGCATAGCCAATAAATTCATTATCTTCTTCTATTTTACGTACTTTAAGCGGTTGGGTTAAAGTAATGGCGTGCCCCATTGCACTTTGTTCCGTTTCAGGGGCAACAATCACTACTTCAGAGAATTTGGCCAACTCTTTATAAATTGAACGAATCCCGGCAGCTTGGAAACCGTCATCGTTGCATAAAACAATCATAAAAAAATACCCACGGGCGTTATACCACCCGTGGGTTTTAGTAAGTTAAACTAGGCAAACTAAAATACTTCTTAGAGCTTTAAAACTCGATGTCCTAGTTAATTATGCTTATTAAAATACTCCTGTGATCCTTCAGGGTCGGGCTTCATGCCATCTGCTCCCGCACTCCAGTTAGCAGGACAAACCTCGCCATTTTTTTCATGGTATTGCAAAGCATCGACCATGCGTAAAACCTCATCTACATTACGTCCAAGAGGTAAATTATTTGTTAGTTGGTGTTGTACCACACCCTCTCTATCTATCAAAAATAATCCACGAAATGCGATCCCCATATCTGCTAACACGTCATAATCTTTGCTAATCTGCTTATTTAGATCAGCAACTAAAGGATATTTTATCTCCCCTAATCCGCCCACCTTACGGTCAGTGTTCCTCCAAGCCAAATGAGAAAAGTGACTGTCAATCGAAACACCAAGCACCTGAGTATTTCTTTTTTCAAACTCTGCATTTTTTTCACTAAACGCAATAATTTCTGTGGGACAAACAAATGTAAAGTCTAGTGGGTAGAAAAAAAGTACTACATATTTTCCCTTAAAACTGGATAACTCGAGTTGTTCAAATGAACCATCAGGCATGACGGCCTGAGCACCAAAATCAGGTGCAGATTTAGAAACTAATGTTGCCATTTTATTCTCCTAAATTTTGCAAAAAATATTGTTATTTTGAGAGGGTTAATGTACCACAAAAAACAACTATCTCCCTAAAACGATCGAATCTTAGTATATTTGTAAGTCTCACAATTCCTTATCACATTCCAGAGACCCTTGACAACCAGCAAACCCTTTATTTACAATGAATTTAGAGACCATATTAATCGAGATTTTTGAGCAAATCAATAATTTTAACCAAATCTGCAAACCAATGGTTTTATAATGAACATTCTATTCCTAGGCTCGGGAACATCCACCGGGATCCCTTCATTGTGTTGTGACTGTAGCGTCTGTCGATCCGATAATATTAAAAATAAACGCTTGCGATCCTCTATACTCGTTCGCAATAAAGGAAATCATATTCTGATCGACACCTCAACAGACCTGAGGCAACAATGCCTTACTAATAACATCACCCATATCAACCAAGTTTTATATACTCATCACCACGCCGATCATTTACATGGCATAGATGAGTTAAGAAGCTTTAATCACTTCAATAAAGTTGTGATCCCATGCTATGGCAACAAAGATACTATCCATGAAATAAAAAAAAAATTTAATTATATTTTTGATAAAACAACTCAGGTTGGTGGTGGACTACCTAAGCTAACCTTAAATGTAGTTGATTATGAAAGTTTTAACCTAGGTGGAGTCTCGATTACACCATTAGACATTATTCATGGAAAAATACATATATTGGGTTACAAACTTAATAAATGTGCTTATATCACTGACTGCAGTGAAATTCCACGCGAGTCAAAAAATCAACTGCAAAATCTTGACACTTTAATTCTTAATGCTCTGGGATTTGATCCCCATCCAACACATTTTTCATTAAGTCAGGCTCTGACTACAGTAGAAGAACTCAAACCCAAACGCACCATTCTAACTCATATTAACCATAAGTTTGACCATAGCAAAATCTCACTAGAGTTACCCATGGGGGTCGAGTTAGCTTATGATGGGATGGCCGTGGAATGCTAAAATATTAGTGGTTTTAATCAAAGTCAATATCGCGAAGTGGAATATCTTTTGACTTGTCGACATGCTTCTGCGCTTCTTTAAATTTCTCTTCTAGTATGCGACTTCTATCTTTTTGAACTTGGCTTCGTTTATTGAATAGTGATTCCTGTTCTTTTTTATGAGCATCGTGCTCTTTCACCATATCAGCCAAAGAAGGCATAACTTTCTCCTTCTTCTCCTCCCATATTATCTCGCCTGTTTTTTTTATCTACCTGCAATCTGGTTTCGCAGCAAGGGCAAATAACTTCCATTCTTCCCGAACTCATACGCCATTATACCTTTCTAAAAAAATAAAAATATTTCTAGATCGACTAAATACATCTATCATTATAACAAATATCTCAACTTCACAGTATATAGTCCCTAGTGTGGACAATTACTCAACCATAATATAATAAAAAAAAATGTCCAAATCAAAAGGTTACTTTATCACCGGAACAGATACCAGCGTAGGAAAAACAGTTGTCACAGCTTGCCTTCTGGCTCTTAATCGCAAGCGTGGATTAGACACGGGCTTTATGAAACCTATTGAAACAGGAGTCGACCCGGAGTGTAGTTCAGAAGCAAATTCAGATGCAAAGTTTCTTCTTACAGTCTCAGGGAATAAAGATTCTATTGAGGAGGTATCTCCTATCTGCTTGAAACCCACCGCCTCCCCTTTACAGGCCACAAGAATTACCGGCCAAACTGTAGATATTAATCTTATTCTTGAAAATTTTCGCAGACTGCAAGCCAAACACGATCGAATGCTGGTTGAGGGTATTGGCGGACTTCTAGTTCCGTTGACAGCCGATTACTCAGTCTCTGACCTCATTAAAGATATGAATTTACCTCTTATCATAGTAAGCCGATTCTCACTAGGAACTATCAACCATACTCTTTTAACTGTGAAAGCAGCGCGAGAAACTGGAATTGAAATCGCAGGGATAATTTTGAACCATTCTGAAGATAGATCTCTCAACGAGATTGAACTCGGGCAGGCTTCCCTGATTCAAGAACTTTCTAATGTACCTGTACTAGGGGAGTGCCCATTCATAGACTCAATTTCTGCAGAGCAATTCAACACCAAACTGGAGAAAAAGATTGAAGGTTGGAAAGTCTAACAGTGAACAATCAAACAAAATATTTTAGTGAAATCAACTATCAGAATCTGAGACAAATTGATAACCTTTCTCCCTCACGGTAAGAATATGAACTGGTTTTTGAGGCCTCTTCTCGAAGTATTTTCTCAGGCGGGAGATAAAGTTATCGACAGTTCGTGTTTCGGTTTGTGGGTCGTACCCCCAAACCTTTTCTAATAATTCTTCGCGGCTAACAACATCGCCTTTTTTCCCTACCAAAAGTTTCATGACAAGAGCTTCCTTAGTGGTCAAGTAAAACTCACCGTCAACACCTTTGACTTTACCAGTCCTAAAATTAATCCACATTTTAGAAAACCGAAAAATATCTTGATCATGCACCGGCTCTTTATACCATTCCGAACGACGCAGAATACCCTTTATACGCAACAGAAGTTCTGGGAGATGGAACGGTTTTGTCAGGTAATCATCTGCCCCCGCCTCTAAACCGATTTCTCTATCTTTTTTGGACGATTTAGCGGTCAGCATGAGAATAGGAAAGCGTATATTAGTTTCTCTTATAGTACGGGCTACCTCAAGTCCCCCCAAACCAGGGAGCATAAGATCAAGAACAATCAGGTCAAAATCCTTTTCCAGTAATTGATCGAGCGCAGAAGTCCCATTATCAACTAAAAACACCTCATAGCCTTCCCGTTCAAGGTTAAATTGAAGACCCTTTGCTAAATGTGGATCATCTTCAACTAATAATATTTTACTCGCTTCCGCCATTACTAATTTACCTCATTTGCAGATTTTTGATTTTCTTCAGCAAAAGTATTATCAACCGGCAAACTCACCATGAAGCGAGTACCTTTTCCTTGGCCCTCACTAAAAGCATTTATTTTCCCTTTGTGGCTTTTGATAATTTGCCGAGAAATATACAAGCCTAATCCAGCTCCTTCTAAATTCTGAGTTTCTTGATTCTGCACCCGATAAAACTTTTTAAAAACTTTTTTAAGTTCCTTTTTTTCAAACCCAAATCCCTGGTCTATAAAATCAATAATACAAAATTTTTGATCCTGCCTGACTTCAATAATAAGAGTAGTCGCAGCATGTGAATATCTCAAGGCATTCGCAATTAAGTTATTAAAAACCATCCGCATAGCCCTAGCATCTATATTAACTTTGGCATAACTATTAAATTTCAGCTGAATCTGACACTGTTTATCTTCAAATAATTTTTTATGGTGATCAATTATTTCTTGTAAAAATAAAACAATATCCACCAAAGTAAATTGTAATTGCATGCTCTTCGGATCAGATTTGCTTGATTCAAGAATATTATCTATGAGATCGGATAACCGTTCTGTATCAGACAACATAATCTCAACAAAGTCTTGCGCCTCTTCCGACGACACTTTTTGGTACTTGAGCGTTTCCAAGTAAAGTCGAATAGATGCCAGAGGAGATTTTAGCTCATGAGATACACTTGAGACAAAGTTGCTTTGAAGCTGGTATAGTCGGGACTGCTTATTCCAATAAACGAATATCACATAAACTCCGGCAAGAATCATTAACATCAGCACCCCGCCCTCTAAAAGGACAACCCAATTAAAATCCGACTCTAATAGTTCAGGAGGAAGTTTTTTGGCAAATTCAGCCAGATTCTGGCTATTTTTAAAATACCAATATATCCAGACTGCCATCAAACCAATCCAGGCAACCTGAACCACAACAAACACAAAAATAGGATGAAATAATGCTTGAAGCCTTTTCATAAAAAAATCTCTGGGTTAGAAGAAATGTCCAAACTTTCAAACCTTCCCTTATGCTAAATATTACATAAGTTTTACATGCGTGTCCTACATTCAAGGTTAAAATGTTAACCGTTGAAGAAAAATCAAGTTAACTATAACCCAATTAAAAGTAACCGCCTATGCCAACTTTATCACGAGTGAAGCCTAAGCTCACGTTTAACAAGGGCATTGCTGGATTTTTTATTTTTCTTCATCTCGGAGCGTTATTGGCATTTTTCCCTTTTGCTTTTTCCTGGAGTGCTGTAGTACTGATGTTATTCTTGCACTGGCTGACTGCTTCTATTGGAATTTGTTTTGGTTATCACAGATATCTTACCCACAGAGGAATGGATCTTCCAAAGTGGCTGGCGAATACGATTGTGTTTATCGGATCACTAGCTTGCCAAAACGGCCCTATTAAGTGGGTAGCTCATCACCGGATGCACCATGCAGGGTCAGATACAGAGCGGGACCCACATAGCGCAAAAAATAATCTCTGGTGGGCACATCTCGGATGGATGCTCTATAAACACCCAGAATTTGACGATGATAGAGTGATTCAAAATTACACGAAGGATATTTCAGATAACAAGTTCTATCAATTTCTAGAAAAAAATTATATCAAAAACCAGTTTATACTTGGCTTTATTTTTCTTGCAATCGGAGGACTACCTTGGGTTGTATGGGGAATATTTTTGCGAATTGTACTAGTTTACCATGGCACATGGTTCGTTAATAGCGCAGCCCATGCTTTCGGCTATAAAAACTTTCAACTGGGAAACGATCTTTCTACTAACTGTTGGTGGGTAGCGATTCTCGCCTACGGAGAAGGCTGGCACAACAACCATCACGCCTTTCCAAAATCAGCCCAGCATGGCTTTCGTCCCATGGAGATAGACATTACCTGGATGGCTATCTGGACTCTTAAAAAAATGGGTCTGGTGAAAAATATCAGAGTTGCCAAAGTGAAACGATCCACAAACGCCACCTCTATCGATTCAGCTTTTGAAGGGGAAATGGTTAAGCAAGCTGCTTAATTTCTCTCCGCCCCGCACTCTTATGTGTGAGGGTTGTTTCCTAGTTCATAAAAATCATATAGATCACCCCTCAAACACAAACTCCATATAGTAACCCGAGTATTTTCTTAAGTTGATTACCCGGTTTTCAAATATCAGGTACTGCCCCTTGATGCCTGTAAGTTTATCAGTAAACTCACCTTCCTTATCCAGATTGTGACTTGATATTTTCAATGGAACAGATTGGACGGGATAAGTAAACGACTGAATTTCTTCTTCATCTAATGCATATTGCCTAAGCTCTTTAGGAATACACCGAATCATTTCTTCACGCACAGTAGAAAAATCAACATCTTCAATCTTTCCCAAAAGCATTTTTCTCCAGTTGGTCTTGTCAGAAATCTTTTTAGCCAAAACTATCTCAATTTGGCCCGATAGAATCCTGCGAGGAACCTTGGCAATAATCAATGCTTTGATCGCTCCCTGATCAATCCAACGACTTGGAATATTATAATGGCGCGTTATACCGACTTTTACTCCGGATGTCTGTGATAGGTAAACATAATGATCTATATTGCAGTATTTTTCATAAAACTGTCGATCAGCTTCGTTTCCCTTATCATGCTGACACTTTTCTGGACGCACCGAACAAATATCATTTTCCGGCAAGTCCCGCGTGCAAGGAAAACAATATCCATCTCTATAAGTTTTCTTAATGTTACGACCACATTCAACACATGTGATTTTGCCAGTATATTTTATATTTACAATTTGACCCACTTTAGATGTCAAAGGATACGAATCTTCACCTAAGTTCAAGAGATATTGAATAGGCGTGCCTTCCTTGTAAGTCATTTTAGTCAACTGACCACTAATTACTTTTGGCATCGAATCAAAGTTTCCTGTTTATCAGATATATTAATTGGAAGACGATCTTTTTGAAGTAAAATAATATAAAGCAAATAAAGCGACACTAACTGCAAAAATCAAAGTAAGGGATTCAAAAATAAGAAAAGAAAGGCAAAACAAAACCAGATAGAACAATATTTTAGCAGTATCAGCTTTCCAGTCGACCATAACCTTCACTCAGTCACATAAACTTTAATAAACTTTATCCTTTCGAATAACTGTGATGAATAAAACAATAAATCAAAATACTTTATTAACCACCCATAACCGCCAACCAGTCTTCTAAACTCTTGATTTGCAAATAAGAATTTGTTTCTCGAACATCACCCATAGGTGCAGAAGGATTCCCGCCATAATTATGTCCAGGGTAAAGCACCACCTCATCCTGAATTTTTGCTAGCCGTCGAGTCAAGGTGTCATACATGACCTCACTATCACCTCCTGGTAAATCAACACGGCCACAACCTTGCAAAAATAAAGTGTCTCCGGCAACAAGAAAATCCCCGACCCGAAAACACTGAGAGCCTGGAGTATGTCCCGGTGTATGTAAAAAAGTAATGTCTATGGATCCAATGCTTAGCACTTCTTCGCTATCAGTCAAGTGCAGATCTGAATCAGAAAGGCCTGTCACCTGCTTTAACCCTTCAGCTTCATGTTTGTTTACATAAACAGGGGCAGAATTTTTTTCCATCAACTCAGCAAGTCCTGTAATGTTCATGCCAAAAATACTGCCACCAACATGATCCGGATGGTAATGGGTAACCAACGAGCCCTTCAATTTCATTTCCTCAGTTTCAATCACATTGAGAACCCCATCAATGTCCCAAGCAGGATCAACAATCACACATTCCCTGGTATTTTTATCTCCAATTATATAAATAAAGTTTGCCATTTGCCGAGCAGAAGAATCTGACTTACCAATATCGACTCCTGACAACAACTGTTTAAAAAATAACGGACTTTCTTCGGACACAAAATTCTCCCTTGCCGGTTAATTGAAATATTTCTAGCCAAATCAACTTACGCATTGTAACAGATCTTACTAATTATACATTGTTGACGGAACTAACCAATTGGTTACACTTACAGAGTTGGCTATGCTAAAATCCAGTTAGATTTTAATTCTTAGCTCTGATTAATGTTTTGAGTTAGAAAATTATTTAAGTGGTTTTTTTTTTATAAAACTCCTAGCCAAGCCATGTGTCGGCCGACCTATTTGTAGCTATCCTGGTCTCTATTCGATTACATTGCCGAATCAGCATCGAAGGTTAATTAACTTAACTAGCAAACCTTCAGTACAAACTCTCATCAAATGCAGGTGAAAAAATTTTAAAATATTTATTATCGCTTTATCACACCCTACGATTTTGGATTGTAATAATAAGCTTGTCTATCATTCTTGGCACCGTAGCTACTGTTCTAGGAGTTTTTGATAGGAGCGGAAATCAATCTCATAAAGTGGCTGCCTTGTGGAGCAGGTTAATTTGCGAGTGGAATGGTATTCGAGTTGAAGTTAGCGGGGCAGAAAATGTCTTGGTTGATCAACCGCAAATTTTTATAGCTAATCACCAAGGTTACTACGATATTTTCGCATTAGCCGGCTATTTGGCCGTCCAACTCCGATGGGTTTCAAAAGCAGTCTTATTTCGAGTTCCCTTTATGGGCTGGGCAATGCGCGCAGCTAGCTATATTCCTGTTGAAAGAAACAATCGAAAACAATCATATCAAGCTTTCCTAAATACCCTCGAAGCTATCAAAGCGGGAAGTTCTATCGTTATTTTTCCTGAAGGGACACGATCTGAAGACGGAAGCATAGGTGTTTTTAAAAAAGGAAGCCATCTCCTAGCCCAACGGGCCAAAGTACCAATGGTACCTGTGACAATTGTAGGAACCCGAAATATCATCCGCAAAGGTAGTATGCTCTTTCACCCTGGGACAGTCCGAGTTATTATTTTCCCTTGCATAACTATGGACGGGGATGATGTAAAAAAAGGAGATGAAATACTTCAAAAAATTCGTAATATAATATGTAAAAACTTTAAAACTACCTGAAT
>AQTY01000043.1 GCA_000372225.1 Candidatus Nitromaritima sp. SCGC AAA288-L16
GTCCCAATATTGGTCTTATTGCTTCATTGAGTACCTATGCCAGGGTTAATGAGTATGGGTTTGTTGAAACGCCCTATAGGAAGGTTAAAAATGGGTCGGCTTTAGATGACGTTGAATTTCATACGGCGATGGTCGAAGGCGAATATGTCATTGCACAAGCAAATGCTGTGCTTGGTGATGATAATAAATTTCGGGATGAAGTTGTGTCGGCCCGTCAGGGAGGTGACTTTGTTTTAACTCAAAGGAATAAAGTCGATTACATGGACGTTTCACCAAAGCAGCTTATAAGCGTCGCCGCATCGTTAATTCCGTTTTTAGAAAACGACGATGCGAACCGAGCATTAATGGGTTCTAATATGCAACGGCAGGCTGTGCCCTTGGTTCGACCGAAAGCCCCTTTAGTTGGGACGGGTATGGAGGCTATTGTGGCGCGTGATTCTGGGGCAGTTATTGTTGCTGAAAATGATGGTGAGGTTATCAGCACTGACTCAACACGCATTGTTGTTCGTAATGATGTCAAAAAATCGCGTAATAAAGAAACTAAAAGTGGAGGCTATCTTGAGTCAGCGGTGAGTATTTACACTTTGATTAAGTATCAAAGGTCAAATCAGAATACCTGTGTTAATCAAAAACCTCTCGTAGTGTCGGGGCAAAAAATTAAAGAGGGTGAAGTGATAGCTGATGGCCCATCGACTGAGCAGGGGGAGCTTGCCTTGGGGCGTAATGTTCTAGTCGCGTTTATGCCTTGGGATGGGTACAACTTCGAGGATGCGATAATTATCAGTGAAAAGCTGGTTAAGGAAGATGTTTATACTTTTATACACATTGAAGAGTTTAATGTGGAGGCGCGGGACACTAAACAGGGTAGGGAGGAAATTACCAGAGATATATCAAATGTTGGAGAGGAAGCGCTGAAAAATCTTGATGAAAGCGGTATTATCCGCGTGGGCGCAACAATTAAGCCAACTGATATTCTGGTGGGTAAAATCACGCCAAAGGGTGAAACTCAGTTAAGTCCGGAAGAAAAACTTCTCAAGGCGATTTTTGGAGAAAAGGCAGGAGATGTGCGCGACACTTCATTGAGGGTTCCACCCGGTATTCGTGGGACGGTGATTGATGTAAAGGTTTTTTCTCGAAAAGGCATTGATAGAGATTCTCGAGCTGCTTTGATTGAAGAGGAGGAGGCTGCTCGGATCAAAAAAGATTTTAATGACGAAATCGAGATTATTAAAAATGAAGCAGGGAAACGAATGCGGTCTATTTTGTCCGGAAAGGTCGTGAGCAAATCGATAAAAATAGGGCGTAGAGATTTTAAAAAATCAGCGGTTCTTGGTGATGATTTGCTTGAAGAGTTAAGTGTTAAGGATATGGCTCAGATTTCTGTAAAGAATGTTGATTTAAATGAGCTTCAGGGGTTGGGGGAAAGTTGTCAAAAGCTGGTAAGCGGTCTAAAGGATGCGATGAAAGAGAAGGTTGTTCAATTGCAAAAAGGCGATGACTTGTCACCGGGTGTGATTAAATTGGTGAAAGTTTTTGTTGCTATGAAGCGTAAGTTGCAGGTTGGTGATAAGATGGCTGGTCGGCATGGAAATAAAGGAGTTGTTTCGACTATTGTTCCCGAGGAAGACATGCCGTATATGGAAGATGGAACTTCGATTGAAATTATACTTAATCCGCTTGGTGTGCCGTCTCGAATGAATGTAGGGCAGATTCTGGAAACTAACTTGGGAATGGCTGCGAAGGCAGTTGGTAGGCATATGGCAACACCCGTTTTCGATGGAGCGAAGGAAGTAGATATTCGGGGATTGCTTCAAGGAACGCAGTTTTCTCCTACAGGTGAAGAGCGTCTTACGGATGGTCGTACGGGGGCGTTCTTTCGCCAAAAAGTGATGGTTGGTTATATATATATTCTTAAGCTTCATCACCTGGTTGATGATAAGATTCACGCTCGCTCAACTGGACCCTACTCGCTCGTGACTCAGCAACCACTAGGCGGGAAGGCGCAATTCGGTGGTCAGAGACTCGGTGAAATGGAAGTATGGGCATTAGAAGCTTATGGCGCCGCGTACACCCTTCAGGAAATGCTGACCGTTAAATCTGATGATGTGGAAGGGCGTAAGCGCATGTATGAGGCTATAGTTAAAGGCGAGACTTCTGCTACCCCTAGTCTTCCAGAGTCGTTTAATGTTTTGGTTAAAGAGTTGCAGAGCCTAGCCATAGATGTAGAACTTGTGGAATCTGGAAAATAAATTACCTCGCCTAGTTTGTTGTGATCGATTTGTTTTTAGGGCGGTTTGATTTTAAATGCTATTTGACTGTTTAGAGGGAGATAATATTAGTGGATAGATTTACATTATTTGATAAACCAAAGAACCCTGTCTCTTTTGATGCGATGAGGGTGCGCCTTGCCTCGCCAGAAAAAATCCGTTCGTGGTCTTATGGGGAAGTCAAGAAACCAGAGACTATAAATTACCGTACCTTCAAGCCGGAACGGGATGGGCTGTTTTGCGCTAAAATTTTTGGCCCAGTTAAAGATTGGGAATGTAATTGTGGAAAGTATAAGCGCATGAAACACAAGGGCGTAGTTTGTGAAAAATGTGGTGTAGAGGTCATTCTTTCTAAAGTGCGTCGGGAAAGGATGGGTCATATAGAGTTGGCAAGTCCGGTCGCCCATATCTGGTTTTTTAAAGGGCTTCCTAGTCGCATGGGTCACCTATTGGATATTAGTCTCAAGGACCTTGAGCGGATCATTTACTTTGAGAATTATGTGGTGATAGATCCAGGTGATTCAGATTATAAGCCAGGTCAACTTCTAGGAGATGAAGAGTTTCGTGAGGTAGAGCTTGAGTATCCTGATACTTTTAAGGCAATGATCGGGGCTGAGGCGATAGATCAAATGTTAAAGGCTTTAGACCTTGACGCGGAATCAATCCGCCTTAAAGAGGAGGCTCTTACTACAAAGTCGGTGATGAATAAGCGCAAGATTGCAAAGCGGCTTAAGATCATCGAAGCGTTCCGCAAGTCAGGAAACCGTCCTGACTGGATGATTCTTAAGGTGGTTCCTGTTATCCCGCCAGAATTGAGGCCATTGGTTCCACTGGATGGCGGTCGGTTTGCTACATCCGACTTAAATGATCTTTATCGCAGGGTCATTAATCGGAATAACCGATTAAAGCGCCTGCAGGAGTTGAGAGCTCCGCAGATTATTGTTCGTAACGAAAAGCGAATGTTGCAGGAGGCGGTTGCTGCTTTATTTGACAATGGTCGAAGGGGTAGAACGCTTCGCGGTACAAATAAAAGACCATTAAAGTCGCTTAGTGACATGCTGAAAGGTAAGCAAGGTAGATTCCGCCAGAATTTACTGGGGAAACGGGTCGATTACTCCGGTCGGTCTGTTATTGTGGTTGGTCCTCATCTTAAGTTTCACCAGTGTGGATTGCCAAAAAAGATGGCCCTGGAATTGTTTAAGCCGTTTATATTTAATCGTCTTGAGGAAAAAGGGTACGCCACGACAATCAAGACTGCAAAAAAAATGGTGGAGCAGGAACGCTCAGAAGTTTGGGAGGTTCTTGAGGAGGTGGTTGAGGGGCATCCAATTTTCTTAAATCGCGCGCCTACTTTGCATCGTTTGGGTTTTCAAGCGTTTGAGCCCATTCTTATAGAAGGAAAGGCTATTCAGGTCCACCCTCTTGTCTGTACTGCCTTTAATGCAGACTTTGATGGTGATCAGATGGCTGTTCATGTGCCGCTTTCAATGGAGGCACGAGTTGAAGCTAAGTTGCTTATGCTGTCTTCGAATAATGTTCTTTCTCCCTCGAATGCGAAGCCTATTGCGGTTCCGTCTCAAGATATGGTGTTAGGGTGTTATTACATGACTAAGGTCCGTGGTGGTGTGCAAGGGGCGGGAAAAATCTTTTCTTGCTCGAAAGAAGTGATCTCCGCATATGATGCTGATGAGTTAGACTTGCAGGCTCAAATTCTGGTTCGAATGAAAGGACAGCTTGTTTCAACAACAACAGGTCGCGTTATTCTCGGTGAGGTTTTGCCAAGCGAGGTAGGGTTTTCTTTAGTGAATCGGTTGATGGATAAAAAGGAGCTTTCTGGATTAATCGGGGAATCCTTTTTGCTGGCCGGAAGTAAAAAAACAGTTAGTCTTTTGGATGCGATCAAGTCCCTCGGATTTAAATACGCGACGGAAGCGGGGCTTACAGTCTCGGTTGACCATATGCGTATTCCGAAAAATAAGGTCCCTATTGTTAATAAAACGGATGAAGAAGTGCTTAAGGTTTACAAGCAATACCGAGATGGGCTTATTACTAATGGAGAGCGTTATAACAAGGTGATAGATATCTGGGCTCATGTTACGGAGAGAATTTCAGAGGAAATGTTTGATGAGTTGGCTGAGGAGGATAAGAAAATTGGAGCTGGTGAAATCCAAGGCGACTTTAATTCCATTTTTATTATGGCTGATTCTGGTGCCCGTGGTAGTGTTCAGCAGCTTCGGCAGTTAGCTGGAATGCGCGGGTTGATGGCTAAGCCATCTGGCGAAATTATCGAAACTCCTATTACCGCAAACTTCCGTGAGGGTTTATCGGTGCTCCAATATTTTATTTCAACTCACGGCGCGCGTAAGGGTCTCGCAGACACCGCGCTTAAAACAGCTAATTCGGGTTATCTGACTAGGCGGCTTGTTGATGTGGCTCAGGACATCATTATACAAGAGGAAGACTGTGGAACTCTTAAGGGCGTGAATGTCACATCTCTAGTGGATGCTGGAGAAATCATTCAGCCTCTAGGTGAGCGTGTCCTTGGGCGATCTGCTTTAGAAGATGTTATAGATCCTTTCGATGGCAATATTTTGGTTAAAGCAAATGGTATGATTGATGAAAATATTGTGAATGCGATTGAGAATTCGGGTATTGCAGCAGTGAAAATAAGGACTAACCTTACCTGCGAATCGAAGCAGGGATTGTGTGTTAAATGTTACGGTCGCAATATGGCAACTTTAGATTGGGTGGAAATTGGCGAGCCGATAGGTGTTATTGCTGCTCAGTCTATCGGTGAACCTGGGACCCAGTTGACAATGCGTACTTTTCATATCGGTGGAACCGCCAGTCGTGTGGTCGAGCAGACCACGCTACAAGCAAAAAAAATAGGTAGGGCTAAATACTCTGGATTGCGTACCATTAAAAACCAACGCGGTGAAAATATTGTAATGAATCGTAATGGGGCAATTGTTGTTGAAGACGAGGGCGGTCGAGAGATAGAAAGATATGCTGTCGTTTATGCTGCAAATCTTAAGGTGAATGATGGGCAGGAAGTTCAGTCAGGTCAAACGCTTGTGGAGTGGGATCCGTATACCGATTCCATTCTTACTGAGGTTGCGGGAACCGTTGCTTTTGGGGATGTGGTAGAAGGTGTGACGATGAAGGAAGATTTTGATGAGATAACAGGTTTGTCTACCAAGGTAATCATTAGTAATAGGGACGAGAAAAAACAACCACGAGTTTCTATTAAGGATCCGAAGGGAGAAACTCTTCGACGCTATCTTTTGCCAGCAGGCGCGCATATTGCTGTTTCCGGCGTTGGGGGGTCGCCTGGACGGAGGCGCTTGTATATTTCTCTTATCGCGTCTATCTGATTATCAACTTTGGATATTGCCAACGTATCCCTGATAACCGTATCAAGCAATTCTTCGTCCACACGAAGAATTGTAATTTTTTTTGTTCCATTTTTAAAAATTAACCCCAAAAGCTCTTCTGTTATAACTTGATTTGTTTCTGCAAAAACTTCTCCCGTCTCCTTATCCACTATCTCATCAAACAAATAACAACCTATTAAACCCTCAGGGTCTATCTCAACCTTTACCGACTTAGACATACGACTCAACTTCCGCATCACAGGTGGAACAACTTTCTTTTTCGCCTTTAGAACAATTTCATCAGTTTTAGGATCAACAATATCCTCCAAGACCTTATGCCCTATCAACAAACTCTTACTCGAAACAAAAACACGCTTATCCTTACCAGAAAGACTAATCGCCTCAATCTCATAAAATGTTTCAAGAATCTCCTTTACCTCCATTCCAAAAGCCTGCAAAAGAATTGTCGCAGGAAGCTTCCTTCGTCGATCAATTTTTACGTGGATGATATCCTTAATATCAAATTCGAAATCAATCCACGAACCACGGTCTGGAATAATCCGCGCAGAGTAAAGGATTTTTCCACTTACATGAGACTTACCCTTATCATGCGAAAAAAAAGCTCCTGGCGAACGATGCATCTGACTAACAACAACTCGCTCGACCCCATTAATCATAAACGTCCCATTCGAACTCATCATTGGCATTTCGCCCAAAAATATTTTCTGCTCTTTAACCTCCCGGACAACATTACTGACAACCTGAGTAACTTTCTGCTCTCGAATCACACTAATCACTTCTGGAGTAATCTCAGTACGCGCAGGGAAAAGCACCTTCCCCGTCATGGGACTCTTAAGATCCTCTACAATATATTTACCCAACAAACCTTCTATTGTTTTAGCGTTAACATCAACAGCCTCACGATCAAACAATACCAAACGCACTACCATTCTTAGAGGGTCAGAGTATGTTAGCTGTTTTTGCCGACATTCCCTAAGTAAGTGCTTTTCTTTATAGACAACCTCCTGCCCACATTTATCACAAACTTCACCTGGACCACCCAGTTCACTATAATCTCCACAACCACACTCCCAAGATCCAACCTCCAGTCCGACATACTCAATCTGAGCATTCACATTAAGGTCAGAAATAGGAAAAACATCATGAAAAACTTCTTCCAAACCTTTTAACTTGCGAGACATGGGAGCAATCGTACGCTGCATAAAAGATTCAAAAGATTTTTCTTGCATCTCTATCAGATTTGGAATATCCACAATCTGAGGTATTTTTGAGAAATTTTGCCTAGTTCGCAAACCTCTCACAGAACGATCATCGGAAATAATCTTCGACATACTTATTTCAAACCTTTATTTTAAAGGGATTACAAAAAAGAACCACCACTGAACAAAAAAAACAACGAAAGAGTTTAAAAAAAATACTACTTCACTTCTGCCGTTCCACCTGCTGCCTCGATCTTCTGCTTAATCTCATCAGCCTCTTCTTTCTTAACACCTTCCTTGATAGGCTTCGGTGCACCCTCAACTAAGTCCTTAGCATCCTTCAAACCTAGACCAGTTATCGCGCGCACTTCTTTAATCACCTGAATCTTCTTATCTCCAGCCGCAGCTAAAACAACATCAAATTCCGTCTTTTCTTCTTCGGAACCAGCGTCGGCATCCGGCGCAGCAGCAACAGCAACTGTTGGCGCAGCAGCAGTAACACCATATTTCTCTTCTAACTCCTTAACAAACTCCGACATTTCCAACACTGTCATATTGTCAATAAAGGAGACAACATCTTCTTTTGCAACGGCCATCACGACCTCCTTTTAAAAAATAAAATTCTCGAACTTAACTCAAGTAAATTTTAACAAATCACCAAAACCGTTCTCCGCCCTCAATGCAAAGCGTGAGCAAAAAAAATTCAACCTGTTTCTTTTTTTTCTCGAATCGCGTCAAGAGTCCCTACAAGCTTACGCAGTAAAGAAGAAAATACCCCTGCAAAGTTGGTTGTCGGACCTTGAAAAACCGACAGCATTTGCGAAATCAACTCTTCTCGCGAAGGCAATTTCGCAAGAGCTTGAACCTCCTCCGAAGAGACCTTTTTACCCTCAACCACCCCACAAATAATTTCTGGAGATTTAGTCGCACCGGCCTTAGCAAAATCTGATAGCGCTTTAGCAGGAGCAACCACATCATCAAAACCAACCAAGATAGAAACCGGACCCTTAAAATCTCCATCCAAAACCTCAAGGGATGTGTCCTTCACAGCCCTACGGGCCAAGGTATTTTTCACAACACGAAAATCAACCGATCGACTTCTCATATGAACACGTAACGCCGTAATCCCCTCGGTGTCTATACCCTGATAATTCGCAACTATAGCTGATTTAGCTCGGGAAAAAATGCCGCGCAACTCTTCAACCATTTCAACCTTAACTGAATTTACCACAAAACAACCTCGCTATTTATTATGAGTAGCTTAACAAAATTCAAAGCTACTAAAAAAAACTGCCTAAGCACGCACGCCCCCTTACATCAACTAGACACAAACGCAACCCTGATCCCAGCCCCCATGGTTGAGGAGAGAAAAACAGCCCTTACGTACTTACCCTTACTCGACGAGGGCTTCAAACGAATCACTTCCCCCATAAGCGCATTAAAATTCTCCGCTAAATCCTCCACCGAAAAACTAGCCTTCCCAACTGGAACGTGAACCGTTCCCGCCTTGTCGACTCTAAAATCTACCTTCCCCGCCTGAATTTCTTCAATCGCCTCTTTAACACCAAAGGTGACTGTTCCTGTTTTTGGATTTGGCATCATTCCACGAGGACCCAAAACCTTACCAAGCCTCCCAACCACACCCATCATATCCGGCGTAGCCACAACACGATCGAATTCCAACCAACCACCCTGAATTTTTTTCATCAGATCTTCGCCACCCACAAATTCCGCACCAGCCTCTCTAGCCTCCGCCTCTTTTTCCCCCTTAGCGAACACTAATATACGAAACTTTTTTCCCGTTCCCCTCGGAAGCAAAACACTTCCCCTAATGTTCTGATCCGCTTTACGCGAATCCACACCCAAACGCACAGCAACGTCTACCGACTCGTCAAACTTCGCCCGAGCTGTCTCCCTTGCCAAGGTCACAGCTTCCATCAACTCATATTCCTTTAGAGCCTCTACTTTTTCAAGAGCTTCTCTCATTCTTTTACCTAGCTTTGCCATCCATCTTTCTCCTGATCTATTCAACCTTCGACTTGAATTCCCATGCTTTTCGCAGAACCCTCAATAATTCGCGCTGCCTGCTCGACAGTATTCGCATTCAGGTCTTCCATTTTAGTTCGGGCTATTTCTCGTACCTGTTCACCAGTAACAGTACCTACAAATTCGCGGCTGGGATTAGAGGAACCTTTCGCGATACTCGCGGCTTGCTTAAGGAGAATCGACGCGGGTGGCGACTTTGTAATAAAAGAAAAAGTTCTGTCCTTATAAACAGAAATAATCACAGGAATAATCATTCCTTCTTTGCCCTGAGTTTCCGCATTAAAAGCTTTACAAAAATCCATTATATTAACCCCATGCTGC
>AQTY01000044.1 GCA_000372225.1 Candidatus Nitromaritima sp. SCGC AAA288-L16
ATACTAAAATCCCTAATAGAACCCTCCTCTGAAATGGGTCGAACGATGTCTATGGCCCCTAAAATTCCATTCAGCTCTGCAATTGTAGCGGCTACCCTGGCAAGGGTTTGCCCATGTCGATCGATTTTAAGTCGAACAATTATGCTATCCCCAGCATTGGGGAGAAAATGGTTTCCAGTCACAACTGGCCCCTACTATAAAATTTTTTTAATCAGTCAATATTATACTCCTAATCTAAAGGGAACTCTTCAAACTGAACTTTGCGTTTCCAAACATAAGCTCCTCTATTAGGTGGAGGGATCGAGTTATCCTATGCTATCCGATGGGAATAGGCAAGATGGGCTTTATAATTCGCAAGGTTCCAGGAATAATGGTATGATGTTTCATCAAAACAAAACCAAATACAGCTCCACTACAACTCCACGCTCGACTGGGTATAACCGGAGCAATTTTTAGCATACTTAAAACCACTGAATTAAAACTTGTTTGGCATCAATAGAGTGACTGAAGGGTTTGCCCAGCAACGAAAAATCGATGCGCGAGCAATTTTTTCATATGGAGGTTAAAATATGAATACCATGCGATTTCGTTCAGGTTTTATGATGTCTATCTTTACTACAGTCCTGTTTTTTGGGTGTACCAGCACTCCCGAAAAAACGAGAGTGATCGTTGGAGATTACCAACCCCCGGACTGGGTGAACAAGGGTTCCGGTGCATTCAAGGACACCAACGAAAAAGTCTTTTACGGTGTTGGCCTTGCGGACGGTATGCAAAACCTTTCTCTGCAGAGAACAACCGCAGATGACCGTGCCATAGCCAACGTGGCAACGCAAATCAATTCAGTTGTTAAAAGGCTGAAGAAGGATTACGAAAGTATCACTGCGGCCGGTAAAGATTCCACCGAAAGAGAAAATGTTGATAACGCCATGAAGCTGCTGGTGAACCAAACCGTGAGCGGAGCAAGGATCATTGATCATTGGGAACATCCGGGAAAGAATGTACTCTACGCCCTTGCTCGAGTAGAACTCAGCACTTTGCAGAAGCAAATTGAGACACGCAGGGAACTATCAGATGAATCTAGGGATGCTATAAAAAAGAAAGCTGAAAAACTCCACGAAGAGATGGCAAAAGAAGGTCTTTAAAAAAGGAGACTGACATTGCGATTGCCAGTACTGTCATTACAGATCTTCCTTGTTTTAATGATCTCGGTTCCCGCTGCCGCTGAAGATTTTAATCCCAGGAAAATTTACAGCAACACATCCAAGGCCGTTGTGTTGATCACCGGGTTTGAACCGGGTCAGCAGGAAATGAGCAAGGGTACGGGTTCCATCATCAGTAGTGACGGTTTTGTCCTGACCAATGCCCATGTCATCATTGATCAGAACAAGGGGCGGCCCTTTAACAACCTGAGAGTCTTTCTTAAGCCCGATAAAATTTCAGGCGATCTCAGAAAAGACACCTCCCTCAAATACAGAGCCAAACTGGTTCGGTTTTCAGAAAACCTGGACTTGGCACTTCTCAGGATCAAGTCTCCATCCATCGGCAACCTTTCCCCGACATTGGAGTTTTCCGATTCAGACCTTGTCTCTATCGGTGACCCAGTCATAGCCATCGGCCACCCCGAGCAGGGAGGATTGTGGACGCTCACCACCGGCACGATCAGTAGTCACATCAATAATTATGGAAATATGCCGGGGAAAAACGTGTTCCAGACTGAGGCTAGCCTCAATCGGGGCAACTCTGGAGGACCTTTAATTAACGGCCGTGGTCATATCGTGGGAGTGAACTCCATGATTTCACGCAAAGCAAAGGATGGGCTGGCAATCACTGGAATAAACTTTTCCATCAAATCACGCGTAGCGGTCAACTGGCTTAATTTAATCGGATTGAAGTTTGGGTTTGCTTCCCTTAAATCGAACCAAAACTCGCTGCCATCGGCTGTAAACAACGCGGGAATTGTCCCCGTTCCAAAAGAGGAGATTATCCCCGCTCCAAAACCTGAAATTAAAAAAGCTCCGTCACCAAAACCAGAAAAATTGGTTTCCAAAGAACCCAGAATTTTGACCAAAATTAGGCCGTACAAGGACAAGGATTTGCTGGAACAGGTTGAAGATGAGATGGAAAACATGATGGATGAAATGAAAAAAAACTTTAATTAGCTCTGCACTAAGGAACCTATGAGATTTCACTTCTATAAAATATTAATTGCTGCAGCGTTCATTCTTTTTCAAGCATCCATCGCGACGGCGGAATTTAAACTTTACCTGGATGATTCAAGAACCGAACACATCATGGTAGAGGAACAGGACTGCTCGATTTATAAATCAGAGAATGGGAAAATCACCCTCGGTTTCAAGGCAGGTGGGTTGTTTTTCGGAATCGGGCCTGAGATTACTTTTGGTAAAGATTCAGGAATCGACTGGGACAACCTCACCCAGAGATTGGTTGCCAGGTACCTGGAATTATGCACCCGTTTTAATACCGGGAGCATTTCTAAATCTGAATATGATAAACGCCTGAAAAAAGTCGAAGCTATAGAAACCGAGGCATACAAACTCTACCAGAAAGTCCTCGAGGAGACAGCGAAACGAAAAGACAGAATTTTCGAGGAGCTAGATGAGGCCACAGAGCAAACCATGGCCCACAAAAATTCATACAATAATATAAATCAGATGATTGATCGCTCCGCCATTCCATAAGTTCCGGGACCGGTTGCCGTTTGTTATATAGAAATTCTAGCAAACTATTAAATGATGTTATGCATTCAAGAACTTGTTTTTTTCTTCTTATAACGATCCTTTTTTTGTTTTCTGGTTCGGCTTGCAAAACAGGTCTTAGCCCCCTACAGGAACAAGAACCGCCAAGATCTAAAGTCGTCATCAAACCGCCCGATTGGGTCCTGGGAAAAGGCCATCCCAATTTTCCCCAGCAACAGTATCTCGTTGGGATCGGTTTTTCTGATATGAACTCGGTCTCCGCAAACGAATCGGCCCGTTCAAACCTTGCCAAAAACTTTAAAGTCAAAATCCGTTCCACCATGGTGGATATTTCCACGACAAAAAAAACCCACATCGAATCGGTCATCGAAACGGAAGTGGATACTGTACTGGAGGGAGTGGAAATAAAAGATGGTTGGCTGGATCAAAGTAAAGGGGTCTACTATGCCCTTGCCGTTATGGAACGAAGTCTGGCCGCGGCGAGCATTAAGGATAAGATCAGTAAAATCGAATCCGCCCTCAAACGGAATTTGAATGAGGGCGCTGAAGCTGCGAAGAAGGCCGACGTGATGAACGCCTTATCCAGTTACCTGTCGGGATACCAGAGGGCACCCACACTGCCACCATTGAAAAGCGCCTTGCACATCATCACTCCATCCGAAAAGAACCCCGAACCCCAGAACATGAGTGCCGGCGAATTTGAATCCATGGTAAAGCGCATTGTTCAAAACTTGAACCTGGCCACGGTCTCAGGAGACCGCCAGATTGTGAAAACCCAGAAAGGAGTCGCCGAACCGCTTGTGGCGAAGGTTTTTTTAGGGACAGGAGAAAAAGAGACTCCCGTTTCCAATGTCCCCGTGATCTTCAATTATGAAACTGGAGAAGGCGAGCTGGAAAAAGAAAAAACCAGTGGGCCGGATGGAACCGTGCAAACGACGGTTCACAAAATTGCTTCTTATAAGGAAGCCAACCACATGATCGCGGTGAAACTGGATTATATTTCCATCCTCTCAAAAGTTAATGGAGACTTTGCGGAAAAACTTCTTTCGCCCTTGAAAACCAAGAGGGCGACTTTCAATTATGCGGTCCAAACCCCCAAGTGGAGTTCAAACAAATCCCAAGCCTGGCGGGAGAGCATTACCGACCTAGGCAATCAGATCATAAGCAATATCCCTCCGGGGAAAGAACCGGTTCTGGGAGTGGTTCCATTCAAGGACCTCAGGTCCAACCGGGTCACCCCTTTCAGCCGAATCCTGAATGAAGATATCATAACCATTCTTGCGCGGGTTGAAGACCTTAAATTAAAAGAAATCAAAATTGAGGAGGGTAAACCGCCGGAAGAAATTGCGGAAGCCAACAGCCTGGACTATTACATGACCGGCTCCTACCGAATGGAGCAAACAGGTCTTGAGATCAGGTCTCGCTTGATCGACACGCAAACAAAGAACATTCAGTCTTCGGCAAATATTGTTATCAAACGAAAAGAGCTGAACCCGGATGACCTTGCGTTGATCGATACCATGTCAGAGGAGTTTAAATCCACGCAAAATAAAAAAAGCTATCAGGAACACCTTGAAAAACTGGTCGCCGCCAAACCTCTGGACTCATCTTTTGATGTTAGGGTTTGGACAGACAAAAAAGAATACGAGGTTAAGGAAAAAATAATTTTTTATATCAAGTCACAAAAAAATAGCTACTTGACGATGCTTGACGTGAACCCCAACGGAAATATCACCGTGATTTTCCCGAACAAATTCCACAGGGACAACTTTATTGAATCGGGGGTGACCTACCAGGTTCCTTCCCCTGATTATGGTTTCGAGTTTAAAGTAACAGGTCCTGCTGGATTGGAACGGATCAAGGCCATTGTCACCCTGAACAAGGTTTCTCTTTTGAAGCTGGATTTGGAGAACGGGTTTCACAGTGTAAAAAAGGAAACGACACGCGGTACTAGGGCCATTCAGGCGTTATCCAAGCAAGTGGATTCCGTAGGCAGTACTGCGTGGAGCGAAGCCTATTCGGAAATATTTATTTTTAACGAAGGTAAAAAATATACCCGGGGCTCGAGAAAAATCACATCGGCCGAATAGCTATAGTGTCGAGTGCCATACAGACCATGAAACAAAAGCTAGAGAATATTGTCAACGCAAGTTTTCTCATAACCCCATCACACAATTATTATATTCACTGCAGACATATCGTCGTTTTCGCGAATAAAATGCTGATACATCAACGTCGATTATTTCGATGTCGTCGAACTTTTCTGTTTTGTTGGTGCCTAAGTTTCCTTTCTCGTACTTCAGGTCGATTATTTTGATGCCGTCGAACCTTTCGGTTTTGGCGGTGCCTTAACTTCATTTCTCGTGCTTGCAGTCTCAGTTCTCGTTTCACAAGCTCTCTTTCCCTTTTTTCAATCCATTGTTCTCTTTCTAGAAGTTCGTTTTCATCTGCAACAATTTCTTTCTCTATCATTAATCGTTCATCTTCTTGAACTTGCCGTTCTATTTCCAGAAGTTCTTGTTCCCGATCAGAAATATACCTTTCTCTTCTTAATCGCTCTTCATCTTCATAATCTCTTTTAGCTACTGTTGGTTTAAATTCGGGAACTGCTTCGACCAACACAATGTCGTTCTTGACTCTTTCTTTAAATCCAAGTTCTTCAGTAGGAACCACAACAATCCCTTTATCTTTTATAAAGGCATCAGGCAGATTGGTTAACATGGATTTGATATAAGATGATTTAATTACAAAGTTTACGTTCTGGGGAACCGAACCGAATACTTTTTTTGTTCGATCAGAGTCAATGGAACTGGTAGCAATCCCAATCAGTTCTCCTTGTTCATTGAATACAGGACCTCCACTGTTTCCAGGTTGGATTGGAATACTGACATGGAATAATCTTGGATCATTGGAGATACCACTGAGAGAATTGATAAATCCTTCTGAGTATCTTGGTTCCGCATCCCCTAATAAATCCACCAATGGAAACCCATAAGTAAATACCCTGTCACCAGTTTTGACTGACGAACTATCTCCAAGAGTAATGATGTTCTGTCTTGATGTTGGGGATTGGGAGAGTTTTAAAATTGCAATGTCGTTATTGGTGTCTTTGAGAGCTACAGCGGCATCAATTTTTTCTCCATTAAGTAATCGGACTCTAATTGATTTTGCACCATGAACAACGTGGTAACTGGTGATGACATAATCAGAAGAACTGAATAAAAATCCAGTTCCCGTTACCACATCACTTGTATTGATTACCAAAGAAGAAGTTTTATTCGATGTCTCAGTTTTGGTAGAGGCAGTAAAAAAGAATAAAACGATTAGCACTAAAAGAAACCACCTGAACTTTGCGTTGCCAGACATAAGTTCCTCTATTTATGGGAGGAGCAGGTTATTTTATGCTAGTTGGTGCGTATAAGCAAAGTGAGGGGAAGGTGGCGTTAAATCAGGGGCAAATGCTCGCCCCAATGCTAGCCAGAGGTAAAAATGAGCTACACCATAACCAGCACAAAAACCCTCATTTATTTGATCTCTCGTGCCTACGGGGAAGAGGTGTTGCTGTACTTTCGGCTACGCAGTAACAAAAACGTTACTATTCTATAGTTACCATACCCTGTTAATGGTCAGACTTGTTCTATCTTCAATAATAGAAACGAAAGGCGGGTAATAAAACTTTAACCTTGATATCATGTTTTTTTTATCATCTTGTGCTTGGTGAAGTCTTTGCATTAACTTGTGGTATTCCACATTCCAAAAATCTACTTCAGATTTTAATATACGACTAACCAGTTGTGCTCTATCGTGAAGACCAGTTTTTGAATATATATTTCTTAAATGGGTTTTAACAGTTAGGTCGGCAATATCCAGCTTCTCACCGATTTGCTCATTAGTAAAACCACGGGCAACTAAAACAGAAATCTCCCTTTCCCTACCAGACAACTCTTTAATCCAGTCCATATCCGACCTCTCTTCTGCCAATGAAACAAATTAGGGATACGGAGCGCCCTGTGTCCGAGTCAGATAGAGTGCGTTTCCAAATTGTCACAGCGTATCATACCTGATGCTATCACAAACATTAGGCCAAGACATACTTCGACCGAGGTATTAATGAAGATGATATCATTCTAAAAGTAACCCACTACTTCAGTTAGAGTATTTACTATAAGAGAGAAAAGATTAAAACTATTAATACACGAACGGGAGTAAGAGATCTTAAGCTAACAGAGGAGAGAAAAGATGGTTAGAAACATAGGGGTAGGATTTTTATTAAGTTTTATTTTTGTTGTGTTTACATACTCTTCCGCTGTTGCAGAGTGGTATGTGGGAGGAGCAATGGGAGTTGCCATGCCACACGATGTTGATGATTTAAAGGGGACTTGTTAAGTATGGTAGATTACAAATTTAACTGAGTGGGGGGCATGACAAAAGATGATCTAGTAACAGCAGTTGTTAAGAGTTGCAAAGGTGATGACCTGTCAAAAAGATTGGTGTCAGATGTCATTGATGCGACTTTTGAATCGATTAGAAAATCAATAAAAAAAGAAAAACGATTTTCTTATCCGACTTTTGGAACATTCACTGTTAGAAACAGAAAAGGAAGAAACCCCCAAACAGGTGAAGAAATAAAAATTAAGGCTAGCAAAACAGTTGGATTCAAGCCGGCACCTACTTTGAAAAGTTCTCTCTAGTCACATATAGCAGGGGACTGAATCGCTAACATAAAAAGGGATGAAACATAAAAAATGAAGATTTTTTCTATAACTGTTTTGGTAATTATGGCTTGTTTTATAACAACACCTACCCTTGGGCAGGTTACAGCACAACTGACCAAAGCACCAAACGTTCCCAAACCGCTCAATCGTGGTCCGACCACGGTGCAGGTGGAGTTTGAGACTGTTGAGACCGAAGGCCTGTTGCATGATGGAGTCAAGTATCGTTTTTGGACTTTTAATGGCACCGTGCCCGGACCGATGGTTCGCGTAAGGGTGGGGGATACGGTGGAGTTCACCATAAAAAACCACCAAGACAGTAACGAGGATCACTCCATTGATATTCATGCGGTTAATGGAAACCTCGGCGGCGGGGCGGTTTCTCAGGCCGAGCCTGGTAAATCAAAAAAGTTTACTTTTAAAGCCCTGAACCCCGGCCTCTATATTTATCATTGTGCCAGCTCACATATTCCCACCCACATCGCCAACGGCATGTACGGCATGATGCTCGTCGAGCCGGAAGGAGGTCTCCCAAAAGTGGATAGGGAATACTATGTTGTGCAGAGTGAATTTTATACCAAAAATGGTTTTGGGAAGAAGGGCCTTCAGCTCTTCTCCAAAAAGAAAGCCCTGCAGGAAGTTCCTGATTATGTTGTCTTCAACGGCAAGGTTGGCGGCGTTACGGGCAAGGGCGCCTTAACTGCCAATGTCGGAGAAACCGTCCGTATCTATTTCGGCAACGCCGGGCCCAATAAGATTTCTTCTTTCCACATGATTGGCGAGATCTGGGACAGGGTGTGGCCCGAAGGATCGACTGGCAAACCCTTAGAGAACGTTCAAACAACGCTGGTCCCTGTTGCTGGATCCACAGTCGTCGAATTTAAGGTACAGGAAAAAGGGCTTTATCTATTGGTAGATCATAGTATCTTTCGGGCCATCGACAAAGGTGCGGCAGGCCACATGCAAGTAAATTGACTGCGCTGGTTAAAACCGTAAGTAGCAGCTTTAATTTTAGGAAGATCGCAACCTTGGGTGGAATTGGTGTCAATCCAGTAAGCATTACAAAGCAGATGCATATCTTTTAGAGCTTGTTTG
>AQTY01000045.1 GCA_000372225.1 Candidatus Nitromaritima sp. SCGC AAA288-L16
GCCGTAAAAATGAATACTAAGTGCATCAATATGGCAGAAGAAAAATTCCCATCGCTACAAATATGGGGGACCTTGCCGAGGGAACACTTTTTACTATATCTTGATCGATATGGGAAGGAAGGGCTCAGCGGAAATGGCCCGCCAGAGCGAAAAGAAGATGAAGTATTGTGTAAGGCCTGAGGGTAGGATGATATTCTATTATTTAGATATATCGACTAACAAGTTCTATCATTGGAGAATTTTTAGACAAAGAAATTAATGGTACTTAAACCGTTATGAAAATATTACTTTTATTTCCACCTGACTGGTTACCGTCCGAACCATATTTAAGCCTTCCGGCCCTAACATCCGTTTTGCGTCCGGCTGGCCACAAGGTAATACAAAAAGATATAAATGTGGAAATGTACGATATGTTTTTCAGTCGTCCTTTTCTCGAACAGGTATCTGATCGCATCACTGGCGAACTCAACCACCTGATCCACGTTGAAAAGCAACGCGCCCTTGATGAAGAAGAATCGATTTTAAAAGTTCAACTACTTGAAAGTACTCCTGAAGTCCTTAGCCAATTATCTTCTGAAGCTGAGGAAGCTAAAGGAATCCTCCGCGGAGAAAGTTTCTACGATATTGACAAGTTAGAATGGGCCACCAATACACTCCATCAAACAATGGCTCGCATTTCACTTGGGTATTATCCTGCACAAATTTGTTTTCCTCCCATAGAAACCGATCTTGCATACAAACCTTTTATGTCGAGCGAAATTTTAGAAGCTATGGATGATGATCAAATCAATGTCTATCGTGATGTTTATCGCCAATTAATTGCTCCTGTAATGAAAAAAGAAAAACCTGGAATGGTCGGAATTTCAATTGTTCAACAAAAGCAAATTATCCCAACGTTCACTTTTTCCAAGATGATCAAGGGAGAGTTCCCTGACGTACATATAACCATTGGCGGAAATATTGTCACCCGAATCAGAGACGAATTAAAAACACAGGATAAATTGTTCGGATATATTGACTCCGCAGTATTATATGAAGGAGAAAATGCTTATTTGCAATTGGTCGATGCGGTAGAAAATTCTAAACCTTTGTCAGGACTGCCTAATCTTATATATCGAGACGAATCAGGAATTCATGCTAACAAGGATGTATGTTCAGAAGACCTTTCAAAGCTTCCTCCTCCAGACTTTGATGGGCTAGCTCTGAAAAAATACTTTGTACCGAAGCTAATTCTACCCTTCCTTGCTACTCGAGGTTGTTATTGGGGAAGGTGCACTTTCTGTGATCATTTTCAGGGGTATGTCGAAGGCTTCCGCACCATGCAAGTCGACCAAATCATTGACGAAATCCGATTTCTACAGAACAAATATAATACTCGCTATTTTCATTTTACTGATGAATCCTATCCTCCTGCCTTATTTCGTAAACTGTCTCAGCGTATAGTCGAAGAAAAGCTAGATATTGTATGGACTACGCACATGCGCTTCGAAGAAACTTTACTAGATGAACAAGTTTGGAAAGATGCTCATGCATCAGGATGCCGTTATCTGCATTTTGGTTTTGAATCAGGAAACCAACGGGTTCTCAAGCTCATGGATAAAGCAACGAAACTTGATGCTATCGAAACTAATTTACGTATGTCCTCTGAAGCGGGAATATGGAATCACATAATGGGGTTCTTCGGATTTCCTGGAGAAAAAAAAGAAGAAGCGGAAGACAGTAAGCATTTTGTGCTTAAGAATAGGGAACACGTGCACTCCCTAGGTTTTATGACCTATGTCCTTGGGAAATATTCGCCTGTCGCATTTGAACCTGAGAAATATGGCGTGAGTTATTATAAAAATCCAGAATGGGACCTTGCGTTGGATTATTATTTTACATTGAAAGAGGGGCTGAATATTCAGGAAGCCCTAGATGTATTTGAAGAATTTGAACGAAACCATGATCCAAAATGGGATTTACGGACTTGTGTTCGTGAATATGTCTATCTTTACATAGAGCACTTTGGAAATAATAACCTTCCTCAATTAAAAATGCGATCAGACCAACAAAAAGAAAAACATCATACATCAGTAGGCATGGTCTGATTTCCTTGTAAATATTTTTATTAGTTAAGGATAAAATATGACCATCGAAGGGGATTTCAGTCCAAAAGTAGTGGTAACATCTCTCTCCTTTGCAAAATCCACGGTTCTTAGAAAAGAACTTCTAAAGGTTTTCCCAAATTCTATTTTTACTAATCATCGCCAGAAGTTACTCGGAGAAAAAATGATCGAGTTTATTGGTGATGCGGATGCTGCAATAGTCGGAGTCGAAACTATAGATGACTCGATATTAAGACATACAACTAAGCTTAAAATAATTTCTAAATACGGTGTAGGGCTCGATAATATCGATTTGGAATCATTAAAAAATAGAGATATCTTTTTAGGGTGGACAGGAGGCACCAACAAACGATCTGTTTCTGAGTTGACTTTGTGTTTTATGTTAGGGCTTTGCCGAAACGTGTTCTGTTCTAGTTTTAAATTGAAGAAGTTAGAATGGGAAAAAGACGGTGGCCATCAACTTTCAGGTAAAACTGTTGGAATCGTTGGATGTGGTCACACTGGCTCTGATGTTGTGAGGTTATTAGCACCTTTTGGCTGCAATTTACTAGTGAACGACATTGTTGACAAATCAAATTTTTGTCAAGAGCAGGGAGCATCACAAGTAAATTTAGACACAGTAATAGAACAGTCAAATATAATTAGTCTACACGTCCCATTGACAAAACAAACCCATCAAATGATCAATGCAAATTTTCTGCAAAAAATGAAATCGACTGGGTTTTTAATAAATACTAGCCGTGGTCAAGTGGTGGACCAAGAAGCTCTAAAAAAAGCCATGATACAAGGGGACATTTGCGGGGCGGCACTAGATGTGTTCGTAGAAGAACCTCCAGTTGACAAAGATTTCCTTTCCCTCCCCAATCTTATGGTTACCCCTCACATTGGAGGAAATGCGCAAGAGGGAGTGGAAGCTATGGGGCGCGCAGCTATTAAACACTTGGTTTTATTTTTTTAAAAATTCTCTCAAAGACAAAATATAAAACCAGACTCGATTGATACTAACCGTCAACACTTTAGTGACGGCAGCGAACAATTAAGTCTGTCACCACTCCAATTACCCGCTCTATATCCCCGATCGACATAAGAGGATAAAGGGAGAGTGAGGTAGATCTTTCTGAATAGTACGTAACAAAAGTGAACTGATCTTTAAGAATTCCGTATTCTTTCTGATAATACGAATGTAGATGAAGCACGTTATAATGAACGGCAACCCCAATACCCATTGATTTAATAACATCAATAAATTGGTCCTCAACATCGTGAGTTGTTCGAGTCGCAAAGCAATTATATACACAGGGTAATTGAGGAGAAGTGCTACTAGTAAAAAATTTCATACAAATATGTGAGACAAATGAATATGGCCCATGCTGTTGAAACTCGTTGTCCTTATCTTGATCATCATGTGATCGAGATAGTCCTTGGTTTGCACAATACCGCAAAATTAAATTCGCAACGCAACAAGGAGATTCTGCGTTGGATGAACGAGCAATTATTTCCACCTGGACTTCGTGAAAAAGGCAAACAGGCTTTCTACATGCCTATGACTACTTGCTACACAAATCGTTTTCTTAGTTGAGCCTGAAGGCTCTTGACTCCACAAACAGTCTCAAAACAAGGATGGTTTCAGTGAAACTATATTGAGACTTTGTTCCTGCTGACAGAAAATGGAAGTATGCTGGGGTTTCGCCAACTTGCATCTCTTGCTTTGTTGGAGGAGTGGGTGACAGTTTTTGAATCCGATCAATGAGATGGGCCATTTGACACCTTGCCGAGATAAAGCCTTACACGCCAAATGTCGTAAAATTTTTAAGCTTTTTTATAGGATAATCTCAAACATTAAGAAAAAGCTAACCCGTGTGATCTATTCCATATTCAAGGTCGGCAATGTGGGAAGATTCGTTCTCAGGAGTAATATTTGAAGAACGTATGTATTTGTCCATATATTCAATTTTTAACTCGTTAAAAATTTTTCTTCCCTCTGGGGTATTTTTTTCAGCTCGTTCAATATCTTTCCATCTATTCTTAGGCATATTAACATAAAAGACAAAGCATTTTTGTAGGCCTTCTATTTCGTCGGGAGTATATTGTTCTTGATACAACATTGGTTTATCAGTTAACGCCTTGGTTATTGTTTCAGGGTTCACAAGACCTAACTCTTCACATTTTTTTCTTAGTGGCGTTCCATGAAAGGGAACGAACGAGTAAAGGTTTTGATTATGTGATTTAATATGTCGGTTAAGTTCAACCGTGTGCATTGCTAAATTGCGAGTTTCAGTGGGGAATCCAGTTATATTATTAACACTAAAAGCAATATCGTATTTTACAGGGATTTTCAAGGCTTCAATTATAGGTCCATTTTTCCAGTCACGTTTCAGTAATTTTTTACGAAATGCTTCGTTGCCATGCTCAATTCCAAAAGATATGCGATGAAGACCAATCTCTGCAAGGCGTTTAACTTTATAATCAGTTAAGGTTTCTGGACGTGTCTGCATCCAAAAGGGTAGTTTTATCTCTGAATACATTTCGCAGAATTCATCAAATTCCTGATTATTCCAAGAAAGAAATGTATCAGCCCAGAAATAGTTATATTCCACTCCATAATTATTCTTAAAATATTTCAATTCTTGATAAACAAGATTGATGCTTTTTTTTCGGAAAAAATTTTTATCTGTTTGATCATTATAAAGTGTTATCTGATCTGGGGAATTGCAGAAGGTACATTTATACGGGCATCCTCTAATCGTTTCTACTGGCATCATCTTGTACCATTTGCCCGCCATAGGACGATAAAGTCTTTGCTCCTCGAACAGATCAATATCAATTATCGGGGTATCGTTAATATCAAATGGATTGGAAATCGGATTTTTAATAACTTCTCCATTCTCCTGCTTTATCCATAGATTCGTGACATCGCTATAAAACTGCCCCTTATCTAGTCGGTCGCATAAATCGATCATCGCATTTTCTCCTTCACCAATACATACCATATCAATCAAACGATGATTAATGACTAACTCCGGGGCAAATGTAGGGAAAACTCCTCCAGCTATAACGGGGATTTTATGACGTAGGATAAACTCCTCTACTTCCTCAAGCAAACGCGAGCCCAGTATCCACATATCCTCGGTGGTAGAAAGGGCTATTAAGTCTGGTTGAAACGTTTCCACCTTATTCTTAATATCATCTCGCCAATCAGTATCGCGCATCTGAATGCCTTTTTCACTGGAGGCGAATGGAGCCACATTAAGTCGCTCGGATTTGGTCCCATCAGAGTCAATACCATGATCGGTTTGATAATAGGTAGAGTCGAATAGATCCACTGAATGTCCACGCCCCTTAAGTAAGGCAGAAAATAGAGCTATGGCTGGCGGAAGCATATTCATGCCGTATGTATTTGGATAAATAAAAAGTACCTTAATGCTCATGAGTTTTTTTGTTATGTAAAAAAATTATTACTATCTTACAAACACGAATATGTGAACAATTGTAATCTCATAAATGAATAATAGCAGTAAAAACCGTAGGTACAGAATTAACATCACATATGAGTAGAAAAGATTAAATTACCTCGCATACGAAATTTTTTTTTGGAATTATTTCAAAAAATTTTAATCCTAAACAACAAACAACTAATTTAATCCTATGAAAAATTTAAAAGAGATGCAGCAGCATGATCCAAAAACCATTCTCCTTTAATATAGTCCGTTGGGAATCTATTACTTCTCGAATTTTCTGAAACCAAATCGGACACTATAGCAGCTTTGCCTGATCCGGTAACATGATAGGTAACACGTCCCGAACGCTTGAGAGCGCAGGGAGTCAGTGTAATACGTTTTTTCCCCGTGACTGGGTGTTCCACAACTGCACAAAACCTCTGAGTATCCAACAGAGATTCCTGGCCCGGGAAAAGAGAAGCTGTATGCCCATCAGAACCTATCCCTAAAAGCACCCAGTCGAATAATTTCCGTTCATCTTTTCTAAGTGCCAAATGATTGATGATTTCTTTTTCATACCGCAAAGATTCGCCAGAAGGCTCTTTCTCCCCACGAACACGATGTATATTTTTCTCTGGAATCTGAATATCATTTAAAAAGGTGCGCTGAATATTGAGATAGTTGCTTTCCTCATGCTCAGGAGACACGCAGCGCTCATCGGCCCAGAAAATATGGACCCGCTCCCAATATATAGATTCAAGTGATTTTAAGTTGGCAAGATTACGATAAACCAGGGAGGCAGTGGCACCTCCTGAAAGAACAACTGAAAACACGTCATCTGTCTTTTCCGCTTGTTGAATTTGGTCACACCAACTGAAGGCTATTTCTTCAGCCATAGATTCTAAGTCAGTAAAAATACGAATCGTAGCCATTTACCTATGCGCCAAAAATGGGAATGAAAAAAATAATTTTAGAAAAAGCCATGCGCCTACAATCTAGTTTTTAATTTAGAAAGACGCGCTCTATCCGACTCTGTGAGCATCTTTTCAGTTTCCAGTTTCGAGCGAAGATAAAGCTCTTCAAATTTAATGGACTCTCCAAGAGCATTATCTTTTTCCAGCATAATATCCGCCGGCAAAATAATCTTCCGGGTCTCCAAACTAGTAATCTGCCCTGCCCACTCCTTTGACCTGCCCCGAAAACGATTAATACTAACTTTAGTGAGACTTCCTCCAACCGTCAAGGTCGCTCCTGCAGCAACCACTTTTCGACCCAGAGATTCAATCAAGTCCAGCACAAAGTCACTGTCTGGCTGAATTTGTTTATCAAAATAAGATTGACTGAGGTCCGTCCGGCCTATGGTGATATTGTCTATAGAGTTTACAGCTATTTTCAAGAGGTCCTCTACATTCTCAACGGCCTGACTAGTTTCTATATTTATTGATTTAAATATTTTTTGATCCCCATATATTGACTTACAGGCGTCTAAAAATTTAACTACCGCGAAAGGGCTTTCGATCATGGGGGCAATAAGTCCGTCCACCCCCAATTCAAACGCATCTTTGATATCACGAATAGCCTCGGCCCCACCGATTTTCAAATAAAGAGGGACATCTTGCTGAATCGTAATTCTTCTAAGTCTGACAAGGTCCCTGAAAGAAGCACCTTCGGCTTCAAATTCTGCTTTGATGGCGCACAAACCAAACTCTTTCTTTAATAATATTAATTGGTTTTCTAAATTTTTCTCTAATTCAAAAACTTCGGTCGCCACCTAAAGTCCTCTCAAATTCTAGATTACTTTGTAATAAAAAGTACCGAATTAAAGTTAGGCCAAGTCAAATGCACGAATAATTTGCTCTTCGGTTGGTTTGCAAAATAACATGTCGCGCATTTTCACACCAGTCTCTCTAAACAATGAAGGATTTTCTCGAAGTACTTCTTCAAAGCGCTTCACTAAAAGGTTAACATCTTCCTCACGGGCTGCCTTATCCCAAAGCACTTCTCTCCCACATTCAGGCATAAAATTATGACTGAATTCACCTGGATTCACAATATCGATTACGGGAATCCCAAGACTTGCTGCTTCAACCATGGTTCCCGTACTTTGACCGATAACCATTCTTGCCCTACCAAAAAGGGAATACAAGTCTTCATCTGTCACTGAAAATTTGGATGGAATCTGGGATGTGTATTTATTTTGTTCAACCGTGGGGTGAAATTTAATGACGACCGCCGCAGGCCAATCAATCTGCTTGATAAGGTTAAGGATATTATTAATAGCACGATCCCAATAGGGTAAGAGAACTAATATAATATCTCCTTTCGTGGGATCCGCCTTTACCTGAAATAATTTCCAATAACGCAAAGAAGGTCCCACCTCTTCTGAGGTATACTTCAAGCCTAAACCGTAATCCGGTCCATTTACCAAGACCTTGTCAGGCAAGACTCCAAAAGGAATCTCTGACTCATCGGGAATAATATTCAGAACGTTTGGCGTTCGCAAAAACAACTGGGCACCAAAAATCTCCACCTTCCCAGGAACATGCCTTAACCCTCGAATAAATGTCTTGTCTCTAGCTTGGTTTTCGTACCAACTAATGCATTTTATCTCGGGACCTTTTAAACTGGAAACTCTTTTCCCCAAAAAGTATCTCAAGTAATTTCTTAAAGTTACCGTATCCAGAGTTTCCCACAAGGAAAAACTGAGAAGTCTGTCTTCTTTTAGATCTCCCAGTTCGTCAATGAATCTCCATACATGGAAAGGATAAGCAACCAAATAAAAAAGGACTCTACCATAGTCAGACCACTCTAGAACCTGAAACTCCGTTAACACAGGACATTCATTCTTCTTTAAAATCCTAAAAACCTCGAAA
>AQTY01000046.1 GCA_000372225.1 Candidatus Nitromaritima sp. SCGC AAA288-L16
CAAAAACAAAGGCAAAAACAAAAGCAAAAACAAAGGCAAAAACAAAGGCAAAAATAAAGGCAAAAACAAAAGCAAAGAAAAAGAAGCAAGAACAACTTTCCCAACCCAGAACTATCAAATCAAAAAGAGTAGCGTTGGATCCTGCAACGATCAAAATCCGTAAACAATTGGTTCTCAACCAACAGGAACTACTTAATATTGTCCAGGCAAATCAATCTACCGAACGCAAGACAACCGAGTCAAGCTTTAGCAATGAAATTGATATGGCGTCGGATCTGGAAGGTAGAGAAATGATGTTCCAACTCACAAGTCGAGACATGAGTGAGTTGAAAAGGATCCAAGAAGCAATTTATAAAATCGACCACGGAACCTACGGCATTTGCGAAAGTTGTTCAAAAAAAATAAGTTCAAAGCGGTTAAAAATTTTACCGCTATCTTCCCTATGCATCGCATGCAAAGAGGCGATGGAACAAGCCTAAAAACATACTACCCCTTCATTTTCCGTGACATTTTTTGAATTTTTTCCCACTGCCACAATGACAGGGATCGTTTCGACCCACCTTTTTTTCATCTCGCCGGACGGTTAACGGTTTTGACTCTTCTGAACTTGCACCCCGATGTTCTACCATTTTTGTTGACTGATCTTGTTCAGCAGGAAACTCAGAACCCTCTTCAATTTGAACTTTAAACAGATATTCAGTCACACCCTCACGAATCTGGTGCATCATTTTACTGAACATCTCAAATCCCTCCTTCTTATATTCCGTTAAAGGATTTTTCTGAGCGTAACCACGTAAACCAACACCGTCTTTCAAATGATCCATCCCAAGAAGGTGGTCTTTCCATAAATTATCAACCACTTGAAGCATAATCATTTTCTCTAATTGACGCATCATATTAGGATCGATCCCCTGTTCCTTTATTGCGTAACAACTTTCAATGGAATCCATGATAGCGTTGTGAAGTTTTTCTCGATCACAGTTTTCTAAAGGAAGACTGAGACCACTTCCAATCTCAAGGGCCTCCTCTTGTTTTCTAATCGGAACCGAGAATTGACGCATCATATATTCATCAAGAGCCTCAATATCCCATTCTTCAGGATATATTTTTTCGGATGCGATATCATCTAATACTTCATCTACCAATTCTTCGGCCATTTCCAAAAGCATTTCTCTATGGTTCTTATTCTTCAGAATCTCCCTGCGCAAACCATAAAACACCTCCCGCTGCTTATTCATTACGTCATCATATTCAAGAAGATGCTTTCGAATATCAAAATTATGGGCTTCTACTTTTTTCTGGGCATTGGCCACAGCTTTGCTGACCATTGGATGCTCTATAGGTTGCCCGTTTTCCATGCCAAGCTTTTCCATGATTCCTGAAATTTTTTCCGAACCAAATATCCGCATTAAATCATCTTCAAGTGAAAGATAAAAACGTGATGAACCGGGATCCCCTTGTCTCCCGGACCTACCTCTCAGTTGGTTATCAATGCGACGGCTTTCGTGTCTCTCAGTACCAGTAATGTGCAGACCCCCTAACTCCGACACCCCTTCTTCCAACACTATATCCGTACCTCGCCCAGCCATGTTAGTTGCTATGGTAACCCCTTTTTTATGCCCGGCTTGTGCTATGATTTCGGCTTCCTTCTCGTGATGTTTTGCATTAAGGACATTGTGTTTGATGCCGTATTTTTTCAGATGATGACTTAGCTGCTCAGATTTTTCTATCGATATTGTACCCACCAAAACAGGTTGTCCTGTTTCATTGCAACCACGTATTTCTTCAATAAGCGCGTCAAATTTTTCTTGTTCCGTTCGGTAGATCAAATCAGAACAATCATCACGAACCATTTCCTTATTAGTCGGCGCCACAATAACTTCAAGATTATAAATGGAATTGAATTCCTCTGCTTCGGTGTCAGCTGTACCTGTCATTCCAGAAAGTTTATCGTACATACGAAAATAATTTTGGAAGGTAATACTAGCTAATGTCTGATTTTCATTTTCTATCTTTACGCCTTCTTTAGCCTCCAAGGCCTGATGAAGCCCATCACTGTATCTTCGCCCTGGCATCATTCGACCTGTAAACTCATCGATAATCACCACCTCTCCATCATTAACCACATAATCAACTTCATTTTTAAACAAAGCATGCGCCTTCAGTGCTTGCTGAATACAATGCAGAGTCTCTATATTCTGCGGATCGTATAGGTTTTCAATGTCGAGAATTTTTTCAACCATCCCGATACCCTCATCATTCAAGGCAGCGGTTTTAGCTTTCTCGTCAACCTGAAAATCCTTTTCCTTACGCAGCCTAGGGATAACCTTGCAGGCTTCGTTATATTTTAAAGTGGATTCTTCAGCTGGACCGGAAATAATAAGTGGAGTCCTTGCCTCATCAATAAGAATGGAGTCAACCTCATCGACAATAGCAAAGTTTAGCTCTCTCTGAACAAACTGTTCAGAAGAAAATTTCATGTTATCGCGAAGATAGTCAAATCCAAACTCATTATTGGTCCCGTAAGTAACATCGCAATTGTAAGCCTCTCTCCTTTCTTCTTCAGGCATATCGTGATAAATTCGGCCAACTGTAAGTCCTAAGAATTCATAAATCGCCCCCATCCACTGACTATCTCTTTTAGCCAAATAATCATTAACGGTAACAACGTGAGAGCCTTTACCTTCTAGCGAATTTAGATAAATCGGGAGAGTAGCAGCAAGTGTTTTCCCCTCCCCAGTTTTCATCTCAGCGATTTTTCCTTCGTGCAAAACTATTCCACCAATCATCTGAACATCAAAATGGCGCATCTTAAGAGTGCGAAGTCCTGCTTCTCTTACCACAGCAAAGGCCTCGGGCAGGATATCGTCAAGCGTAGCGCCTTCATCAAGCCTAGCCTTAAATTCAGATGTCTTTGCTAGAAGTTGATCGTTACTTAGCTTGCCAATAGAAACTTCGAGTTGATTTATTCCGTCAACGATAACCTGTATTCTATTAACCTCTCGATCGTTTCTTGTCCCAAAGACCTTTTTTAATAAACCAAGTACCATGAATATCTTTATCCCCTGAACTGTTAAATTTATTCTTCTTTAACTTAATAAAGAGCTAAACCTTTCTGACAAAATCACAAGAACAAATAAATATCATCAGTGGCGCATTATTTTAAATGGGTCATTGCAGGCGACTATTGCACACTCATTTGATAAAAAAGTGGCTGGGCTTAAAACCCCGCGCGGGGAGGGGGGTATGGAGCAAGCTATCTATCCACCTGCGTCTAATCTTCTAAGATATAGTTTTTAGGATTCGTGGGAACACCATTTACAAGGACTTCATAATGCAGGTGAGGACCAGTACTCCTTCCTGTATTTCCTACCAACGCTACAATCTGCCCCCTTTTCACCTTACTACCAACCTTGGTTAGATTCTTTGAGTTATGTCCGTAACGAGTCACAACACCATAACCGTGCTCTATCTCTATCAACTTCCCGTAACCACGCTCACGACCTGCTACTGTAACCATTCCATCAGCGGTCGCACGAACAGCTGACCCAGAACGCGCTCCGATGTCCCAGCCCTCATGCTTTTCTCGAAGACCAGTAAAAGGTGATTTACGATACCCAAAACCTGAGGTGACCCAACCTCTTGTCGGCCAGACAGAAGGTGTGGACTGAAGAAAGGATTTTTGGTTCTTAAAAAAATGATCTAATTCCTGCAAACTTATGGCTTTAATTTTAGCCTGTGCAGTTAAATGGCCAAGATTTTTAGATAACCTATTCGCCAATGCTTTCGACTCATGAGCCAGTGACGTTATTAAGCTGTCTGACGACAAACCATAAGTCCCTCCCACGCCCCAACTTTTAGCACTATGAGGAGAACCCTCTAAAGCCGTAATCACACGCAACTTCTTTTCGAAACGCCCTAAGCGAGACATCTCCGACTCAAGGTTCTTCACCTGTACAGCGATCTTCTCAGCTTGAATCTTGCGTATTTTAGATTCGCGTCGAAGCTCAGTTAGCTCAACCTCATCACTTGCCAGGTAATAATACTTTTGAGAAAAGTATATGAGCGTAGAAACCACGCCAATCAGAACAACTAATGCAGAGTATCCACATATACGAAACCAACGCCTTGAAATTAGAAATCGTTTAGGAGACGCTGCGGCACCCGGGAAAAAAACTACAGAATAATCTTCTTTATCCACTGAACCTCCAAAAAAATTTCGACAAAAAATAATTCTACAATCCTAGCTAGATCTCTGCCGCCTGTCAACCTTAAATAGTTATAATTTAAGGATTAAGCTCCTCTGCGAGCGACAGTTTTCATTCCCAAAAAAATAGTCATCTATGATTATCTAATCTTTCTTTTGCTTGAATGTGCAAAGGATTGAGCATCAAAACCCGATCAAAATATTTTTGGGCATTTTGGCTGTCATCTTTTTCTTCATGCAGAAGTCCAAGGCTAAAATATACGGGAACCAACCCTACCTTGTGATTGATTTCTTTGTAAATTCTCTCGATTTTCAGCCACTTTAAAATAGCTTTATCCAAATGACCCTCATTATACAACCTGAAACTGGATTGACGCATGCTCCTAGCAACAGCCATACCATAGCCACGAATTACGTCTGGGTCCTCCCCCTCCTTTAAGTAGAAATTGTAATCTGTGACGATTAAGTCAGGGTCCCCCATCCTTTTATATATTGTTTCCAGGTTACTAAAAAACATAGGTTCTTTTGGATTAACCCGAATTGCTTTATGAACCAGATTCACAGCCTGAGCATAGGATTTTTGGTTCAGCAGTACCGCACTCAAGTTATTTAATGCTAATGAGTTATTACCATCATGTGCTAGCGCCTTATTAAATAGTTCTTCGGCCCTTGTCATATCTTCCTTTAAATAAAAAATATAGCCTGATGCATATAGAGCAGGACTTGAATCAGGGTTCCCTGCTAAATAACTCTTGAGCCATGATTCTGCATCACCCAACCTACCCATACCCTTGTAAGCACGAACCAAACCCCTAAAAGCGTATCCACTTGTTTCATCTTTAATAACCAAAGATTGATACAGCAGGAGCGCTTCCGCATTAAGGGATTGCATGAGCATAAAATCTGCTCTCTGAATGGGAGATAGCAACGATGAGTTAAAGTGGCTTTGCGGTTGCGAACATACTGATGGGGGGAAAGACAAGGACAATATAATTATTATCCATATGTAACCTCTCTTAAAATATAAAGAGTTAAACAATTGTCTACACAAAAATATTTACTAAAAAATTATAGCTCACCCGACAGGAAAGTCGTCCTCTTCCACAGGAACCTCCTCCGTTGAAGCAAGATTGTAGAATCGTGTGTATTGATTTTCAAATTTCAACCTTATGTTACCTATCGGACCATTACGTTGCTTGCGGATTAGAATTTCCGCTACCCCAGCATCAGGTGTATCTGGATTGTACACCTCATCACGATATATAAAAGCCACTACATCGGCATCTTGCTCAATCGAACCAGACTCGCGCAAATCAGAAAGCATAGGCCGCTTGTCGGTACGACTTTCAACAGCCCTGCTCAGCTGAGAGAGCGCCACTACCGGCACATTAATCTCTTTAGCCAAGCTTTTAAGACCTCGAGATATTTCAGAAACTTCTAGTTGGCGGCTTTCGGTTTTTCCGCGGCTTTGCATCAACTGCAGATAGTCGATGATAACGAGCCCTAGAGGTTCTTCGGCAGCAAGGCGCCTGGCCCTTGCTCGCACATCCAATAAAGATAAGGCACCGGAATCATCAATAAACATTTTTGCGTTGGCAAGCTTTTCACCAGCTTGGGATAGTCGGGGCCAATCGCTACTAGCTAAATAACCTGTTCGGAGTTTGCTTGAGTTCACCCTGGCTTCAGCGCATAACATTCTCATCCCAAGTTGTTCCTTGGACATCTCCAGACTAAACATTGCGGTTGCAATATTTGCATGCAAACTTGCATACCGGGCAATATCCAAGGCAAAACTAGTTTTACCCATACTTGGTCGAGCCGCAATAATTATCAAGTCGGATGATTGAAGGCCCGATGTTTTGTTATCAAAATCAGAAAAACCAGTAGGAACGCCTGTTACCATACCAGGCTCACCAATAAGTTTTTCTATTATTTTGAAGTTTTCTTTAACAACTTCGTTTAACGAAAAAAAACTACGTCGAGTTCTCTTTTCAGAAATCTCAAATATTGACTTCTCTGCTAAATCAAGTATCTCTTCAGCGCCATCAGACTCATTGTAGCTATTCGTGACGATTTCCGTTGCAGTGGTAATTAGGTCCCGTAATATTTTTTTATCACGGACAATTTTGGCATGGTGAGTAATTGCGGTGGCAGTTGGAACAAAATCTTCTAACTGACTCAGGTAATCGATTCCCCCGGCGGGTTCGAGTTCATTACTTTGACGCATACGGTCTGCCAAGCCAAGCATATCAATCGACTGATTGACCTCAAACAAGGCCCGCATGTTTCGAAAAACGGTTTGGTGAGAGACTTTATAGAAATCATCTTCACTCAAGATTTCTAAAGCTTTAGATAAAGCATCTTCAGCCTTGAAACAAGCACCTATAACACTCTGTTCTGCTTCCAAATTATACGGAGGAAGCTTGTCCAATGAAATTTGGCTAACGGCTTGGGCCATATCCTGGAGCTTTTGATGAAGATAAAAACTACTAAGAAGAAGTTTCTTTTTTAGGTGGCTTGGGCGACACTTTCGATTCCACTTCCTCTTGCGTTACCGTAACTTTAACTGCAACAGTAATCTCAGGGTGAAGTTTGACTGGCACCTCAAAATCACCCAAAGATTTGATCGGTTCCTTAAGTTGCAACTTTCTACGATCCAATTCTATACCGTGACTTCTAAGGCTTTTGGAAATCTCTTGGGTGGTCACAGCACCAAAAATTTTTCCATTATCGCCCGTTTTTTTCTTGAACATGCAAATGACTTTTCCGATCTCCAGGGCTTGGGCTTCAGCGTCTACTTTAATCTTTTTAAGTCGACCCTGAACAATACTTTTCTGATGATTGAACTGTTTTAGGTTTTTAGGTGTCGCTGCAATAGCGTGACCGTTAGGAATTAGAAAGTTTTTCCCATACCCATTTCTAACCTCAACTTCATCCCCACAACTCCCTAAACCATGAACATCTTCTTTAAGCAGCAATTTCATAATCTTAAATCACTCCATCTAAGTTTAGATCAAAATGAAATCATTTTTTATTCCGAATTTTGTTTCCCGGTTACTCTAATTTTTCGCAGGTCCATCCATGTATCAAAAATCCCTAGCCCTATCGATACGCCAACCAAGAGAGGCTGAAGGAGTATAACAAAAAACATAAGAACCCAAAAAAACACTAATACGTTTCTAGACTCTAAGAAAAAAATAGTGATGGCCATGCCTTGAATAAAATAGGCGACCAGAGTCATTAAAAGTAGATTTATCCCGATAGAACCTAAAACGTTATCAGCCAATAAAAAAACAGTACTTGAGCCAATCAAAACCCATATAAATTGATCCGGAATGACCCAGCCGGAAAACCGAGCTTCGTGAAACATATCATAACCATAAATGCGTCTCCACAGAAACCGAGTAGCATAATAGTTAATCAATGCAGTTATAAATGTCCCCAGAACAATAAATGATGGGTAAGCCTGCGCCAAAGAACCAGAAGTCTTGTCAGCAAAGTCTTGAACTACCTTAAGTTCTTCAGACTTGTCACCAATAGCCTTAAGGGATTCTATTGATTGCGCAAAGTGCCCATCAATCTGCTTTTGAAAGAACTCGAGCAGTGTGGCCTCTCGGTCTGTGAACACAAATAGCAGTAAAACGATGGAAAGGACGGCTGAAACCAATGCACTAAATGAAATACATTTATCAAATGACAGCTTAAAGCGAATGGCCTCGGCCATAACACCCACCAAAACAGCATATTCAGTTAAAAATAAAGTCGCCTGCCTCGGACCTAGCAGGGTAAACAGCACCACGAATATCGAGGCTAAAAGAACCAAACCCGGGCGACGTCCAAAGCGAATATAAACAAAAATCAAGGGAACTGGAATCAAAACCCCAATCAGCACCGAAAGTGCTGGCACCAAAGCGACTAAGAACAAAAAAACTAAAAGGATTGCAATCAGAAGCAATCCTTTCTCAGGCTTTAGTTGTCCAACCACTAAAGTTA
>AQTY01000047.1 GCA_000372225.1 Candidatus Nitromaritima sp. SCGC AAA288-L16
AAAAATTTTTTTGGATAATGTTGACGGGAATCTAGCTCGTGTTAAAGGAGAAGTTTCTCGACTGGGGAGGTTTCTGGATTCACTAATAGATTTTATCGTCAGTTTTCTAGTTTACCTTGTTTTGACTTTAAGACTGGTAAGCGAAATAAGCAACTCTTTGTACTGGTTTTTGGGAGGACTTGCTTTCCTGAGTTGTTTAATCCAGTGTTCGTATTTTGTGTTTTATTTGGTTCAGTACACTTCGATTTCAGGAACTTACCTTTGTAATCGTGCAGATGAAAGTATTACCGAAGAAGACAACAAGGCTTACGATAGAGGGGATCTTTCAATGTTGGTTTGTTTTTTGCAACGTTCCCATATTTTTTTGTACGGGTGGCAGGATAAAACTATTGAGTGGCTTGATCGTTTAAGCAAAAAATTAGGATCTAAAAGCAAGTCTCATAGGTTGTCAGAGAATAGTTGGTATGGGGACAAGGTTTTTCTTACATTAACAAGTCCCTTGTGTTTATGTACTAACAATATGTTGCTGGTATTTTTTTCTTTAGTCGACGCAATAGAGTTTGGTTTTTGGTTTGTTGTTGTTATGGGGAATTTCTACTTGCTTCTATTACAGATTTTAAAAATCATCAAAACTAGAAATAATTTAATTCTTAATGTATGAGTGGGTTTATATTAGTTCATGCTAAAGTCGATTTCTCTGCCTCCCATGTTTTTTGAAATTTGTAGCAACTGATTTTTTAACTCAATTAATGCATAGAGTGAATTTGCTCTTTTTTGGACGTCTTGTTGTTCTAGAAATTCTTGCATTTTATTTACAGGTAGATCGAAGTGATGAGTTAGTTTATCAACAAATTCAGCTAGATTTTGGCAGTTTTTCATGTCGAGTGCGTGTTCGATTTTTGTTCCTTCGGGGAGATTTTTTAAATATAGTCGCATAATTCTAATTAGCTGTTCTTTGATGGGAGAGGGTTCAGAAGTTAGATCCTTGTCATTAATTTCTTTCAAAAACTCCACTTGAGCTTGTCGGTAAATCTTGCCTTTTATTTCATTGAGAATGCGAAATCTATAGAGTCCAGAAAGTAATATATTATATTTACCTTCAGGTAATTCAGAATGGTGCTTGATTTTTCCAAGGCAACCGATAGTCATGATTTCAGGAGTGCCTTGATAATCACTTTCCCATCCAGGCTTTAGGAGAATCATGCCAATTTCTCCTTTCCCATTTAGCACGTCCGCCACCATGCTACGATACCTTGGTTCGAAAATGTGAAGCGGCAGAGAAGTGTTTGGATAAAATACAGTCGTGGGCAATGGAAATAATGGAATAACTATATTTCCCTCGGGGGAATTTTTATCTAACTCCATGATATTACCTAAAAAAATAATAACCCTTTATTAAGGCGACTTTAACTTTATGCCTTAACATTATAATAGTCGGTCCGTTTTAATTGCCACAACTGTTTTACATGTTTTTGTTAGGTGGTAAAATGAGTTAAAGTTTATTAACGCATGATTTTTGAAGGTACTGTGGCCAATATAAGGATTTAATATTTTAAGGAGTAGTTTTTTTTAGTTAAGATTATTTTTTTTTGCAAAAAATTTCTCAGGGTATTCTTAAATGATTACAAAACCGGAAGATATTTGTTTGGAAATAGAATCTTCTCTAGTCCAGTCGAACCTTTTCTCTAAAGCAACCGAAGCTGAAAAGGTAGCGCCTAGCTGGCGAGTGTCTCCTGAGCCTTACTATCTGTCTTCTAAAGAAATCTTCTTTTTCGAAGATCTTGGTTGTCACCTCCTGAAGTTTTACACTGTACTAAACAGTCTTTATGCAGATAGTGTGAAAGGGAAAATCCCCTCTTGGTTTGCGCAATATTTGGATGCAGGAAAACCCGATGATTTAGTTACCTATTCGAGAATGAAGCGAATTCGTGGAGATCTACCAGGGATAATACGGCCTGATATTATGGTTACGGAAAAAGGTTTTTCTATTACTGAACTAGATTCTGTACCTGGTGGATTTGGTTTAACTGCTCGTCTCATGGATCTATATTCAAGCATGGATGAAATGATGGTTGGAATGAGTGAGGGAGGTATTCCAGAAGCATTTTACAAAATGGCTGAGTCTGTTTCTGGTGAAAAATCCTGTGTGGTAGCTATTATAGTATCCGACGAGGCTAATGATTATTGGGGTGAGATGTCGAGTCTAGCACAGCATTTAAATGATAATGGTTTTCCTGTCTTTGCTTTAAGACCTCAGGAGTTGATTTTTAGAGAGGAAGGTTTATTTTTTAAGAAGAATAATAACGAGGTAAAGATAGATGTTTTATATCGTTTTTTTGAGTTGTTTGATTTGAAAAATATTCCTAAGGCTGAACTGATTATGTACAGCTGTAAAAAGGGGAGAGTCAAGATAACCCCACCCTTCAAGCCTTATCTGGAAGAGAAACTTGCATTTAGTTTATTTAAGCACCCTGTGCTAACTTCATTATGGGAAAAAGCGTTAGGTCGTGAAACTTTTTCAACCCTATCTCATCTAATCCCAGAAACGTGGATTTTGGATTCTCGAGAAATTCCTGAATACGCGGTAATTCCAGGGTTAGATATACGCGGTAAACAGGTTCAGAATTGGAAGGAACTTATCCCTTTAACTCAAAAAGAAAGGGAGTTAGTTATTAAGCCTTCTGGTTTTTCGCCGGAATCTTGGGGTAGCCGAGGTGTTGTAATTGGGCATGATGTTTCTGCCGAAGTGTGGAAAAAAACATTGGAAGATAGTTTGGCTAAGTTCCCAGAGGGATCTTCAGTTTTGCAGATTTTCCATAAAGGGAGAAGAGTCAGGGTACGTTACCGGGACAGCTTTACTGACTCTATTGTAGAGATGGAGTCTCGAGTTCGACTCACGCCATATTATTTTTTGATTGACGGCTCGGCTCGGCTGACTGGAATTCTGGCTACTTTGTGCCCTCATGATAAAAAGAAAATTCACGGGATGTCTGACGCGGTTTTGATTCCTTGTGCAAGAAAATGATTAATTTTTACTTATCTAAAGGCTAAGATGGACCAGATGAAGCTTTATAACATTGATGGATGCGGATATTGCGCTATGGTTCGCTCAGAATTAAAAAGACTTGAACTGGATTATGAGACTATTGATGTGCCCTGGGCTCATCATGAGAGAACAGAGGTGTCCAAAGTTTCTGGGCAGAGTATGGTCCCAGTTCTTGTCGATGGTGATATGATTTTGAGCGATGAATATGAGATCATTGATTATCTGAAAAAAACATACCCAGTTGAATCCTAACCCCTCCTTTTAAAGGCAAATCATGCAAGAGTGGCAAAAGCAACTAAGTGGCAGTGTTGTGCGAGTAGAAGATCTACCTTTTCTTCCAGACTCAATCGAATATCGCGAAAAATTAAAAAAAGTTGCAGAGATATTTCCCATTCGAATTAATTCTTATTTTTTAAGCAAGATAAAGAATGAAAATGATCCCCTCTGGAAACAAGTAGTGCCTACGCTTGATGAATTAGACGATATAATTGATGAAGAAAGTCTTCTTGTTTCTGACCCATTGAATGAAGAGGGGGATATGCCTGTGCCAGAATTGGTACATCGTTATCCAGACCGAGTGTTATTGATGGTCAATAATCAATGTCCAATCATCTGTCGCTTTTGTACTCGTAAAAGAAAAATAGGTTTTCCTGGAATAGTAACGCGCGAAACATTACGTCAGGGCATAGAATATATTCGTTCACATTCCGAAATACGCGACGTGATTTTGTCTGGAGGTGACCCACTTTTGGTCCCTGATAAGGAGTTAAATCGAATTCTTGGCGAATTGAGGAGTATCGAACATCTGGAGATCATCCGCATAGGAACCAGGGTACCAGGAACTCTTCCGCAAAGGGTAACTCCAGAACTTTGCAAAATCCTAAAAAAATATCATCCGCTTTATTTTAATATTCATTTTAATCATTCGGATGAAATCACGCCGGAGGTGAAAAAAGCCTGTAATATGCTGGCTGATGCGGGAATCCCACTAGGAAGTCAGACAGTTCTTTTGAAAGGGGTCAACGACAACTCTAAAGTTATGAAAGAACTTATGCAGAAGTTACTTAAAATACGGGTAAAACCCTATTATATTTATCAGGCTGATATGGCGTTGGGAACTGGGCACTTTCGAACTAACGTGCAGAAGGGCCTCGATCTGATTAGTGGTTTGCAGGGACACACCTCTGGTATGGGAGTTCCTTATTTTGTGATCGATGCACCAGGTGGAGGCGGGAAAGTTCGTTTGCTGCCAAATACAGTTATGGAGCACAATGAAAAAGAAGTTATCATTAAAAATTATGAAGGGAAAACATTCCGTTATCCGCAACCTACCAATCAATTCCATAAAAGTAGGGCGTTAGTTACCGAAGAACTCCCCATTGCTGATTCTTGTGAGGTCTCAGCCTGAATAGGCTTCCCGGACAGATTCCATCTGCTATACTACATTCAAAAAATATAAGATTTATCGTGGCTCGATATGCTTCAGTATAGATGTGGCAAGGGTTGTCAGTGTTTGGTTTTATAATAAAAAGCGTACAACTTGATTCACTTTGTTGCGAAAGAAACAAAACGATTATCTGCTTTCAGTATGGAGAATCTTTTGATGAGGCTTTTGGAAGGAGTTAAAAAATATTATTAAGTAATTAAGGGTGTTTCTCTAGATTAAAAAGGCTTGTTTTTATGCAGAGGGTAAAAGGTGCCATAAAAAAAAATATAATCGCCGGACTTTTGGTAACGGTTCCTGTTGCACTCACCTATATTATTCTTGAATTTGTGATTACGCGTATAGATGAGATGATGGTTCCAGTAGTTTCTAAGATAATAGGCGAGAAGGCTATGGAAAATTTTAACGGATATTTTGTTCCCGGCATGGGTTTTTTGCTCGTCATTTTGTTTGTTTTTTTTATAGGCTTGATTGCAACTAATATTTTTGGCAGGAAGATATTCGAACTTGGTGAATTAGTGCTACATAAAATCCCACTCGTTCGGGTTATATACATTACTACTAAAAAAGTGGTAGACACGATTTCTCAATCTCAAACACCCACGTTTGGAAAAATGGCACTGATTACGTACCCGCGTTCCCCTCTGAAAACTGTAGGAATTGTAGCCTGTGACACACCAGACATGGTTTTTAAAATGACTGGGAAACGGTCAGTTAATGTGTTTGTGCCGACATCTCCCAACCCAACAACTGGGTTTGTCATTGCCGTTCCGACAGAGGATGTCAATTTTCTTGAAATGACAGTTGAAGAGGGGTTGAAGATGATAATTTCGTTCGGAGTTGTCGCACCAAAATAATATTTAGTTTGGATAAAAGTTTATTTTAAGGTTGTTTTTTAGGCTTTGTCTCTTTCTTCCCTGCAAGTTTTTCGGTGATCGCCTTAGCAACCTTTACATCGAGTTGACTGAGTACCTGTCCAGCAATTTTGCTTTTCATTCCAGAAATAATTCGCAAGGCAAGGTCTTCTTCAATGGCCGCTATCAATTTAGCAGCTTCGGGAGCTTTCATAGATGAGAATACTTTAATCAGCGAATCAACATTCTTCTTGATAATTTTTTCTTTCTCTCCAAACTGTTCCTTGCTTTCCTTCAGAGCTTGTTCGATTTTTTGTAAATCTTTTTGAATATTTTCTTCTAAGGTTTTTAGTTGTTGTTCCTTGGAGGTTAATTCTTTTTCCCGGGTTTCAAGTTCTTTGTTTTTCTTTTCAATCATTTCCATCATGCGAAATGTTTCTGGATTGGTAGAGGTATTTTGTTTTGGAAGTTTGATTTTTTCGGGAGTTTTTTCTTTGTCCTCTTTTGGTGGGTCACCTTTTTCATCTTCAGTCTTTTGGGTTTCTTCAGTTTCCTTTTCTGGTTGTTCGTCTTTTTTTTGTTCCTCTTCTTGGGCGTATGCGACATTTTCGCCAAAGTTATAAGTATCATTCGGTATTAGGGAAGAGAAAAAAACTCCTAATAATCCTAGGAATAAGGCTGTGAATGTTATTAGTTTAAGTTGCCTGTTCATGAGTTTAAAGACCAGTGGTTCGAGGCAATTTCATCCATTGATTCGGTTTCCATTTTTGCTAACTTGCTTCTATATTGTTCTAAATCGCGGTCTTTGAGAATTTCCATGGTTCGCCTTTTTCGACTAGCTTCAACCAATTCTTCTCGCTTGGCTTCGGCCCGCGTATCTATTTCAGAAATTATTTTTTTTTGGCGGTTATTTTGTAAGTAGTTACCTTCAAAAAACATATCATAAAGAAAGTGAGTATCAATAGTTGTGTTTTGAGTCATACGTTGGTTGACCTGTTTGATTTCATTGTTTCGGGCATCCTTTAAAAGATCTTGTCGATTTTGTTGTTTTTGCTTATGCGCAAGGATATCACCTAGCTGTTTTTGCAAAAGGTTCTCTCTGTTTTTATGAACTTTCAAAAGAGTTTCAAATCGAAATTTCATAGCTTAAGTCTCCACAATTTCTTTTAACATACTCAAACTTTCTCCCATGCTAACGGTTTCCATGATTCCCTGTTTGAGAAATTCATTTATACGGTCTATTTTTTCAATGGCTATATCCCATTTTGGATTACTTCCTTTAGCATAGGCTCCAATATTAATGAGATCTTTTGCCTCATTATAGGTAGCTAAAAAATCTTTCAGCTTCATAGATAAATCATAATGTTCCTTGGGTATGACATCGATCATCAGGCGACTTACGCTGGCAAGGACATCGATAGCTGGATAATGATTGTGTGCGGCCAATTCTCTATCCAAAACAATATGTCCATCCAGTACTGCCCTGACAGCATCGGAAACAGGTTCACTAATGTCATCACCCTCTACTAAGACGGTATAGAGTCCGGTTATAGTTCCATTTCCTTCACTAGTCCCAGCACGTTCTAGGATTTTAGGAAGCATTGAAAATGTGGAGGGCGGATAGCCCTTCGTAGTAGGGGGTTCTCCAACTGAAAGACCAATCTCTCTTTGTGCTAGAGCAAATCGAGTGATTGAATCCATCATCAAGAGGACATCTTTTCCTTGGTCACGGAAATATTCTGCAATTGTCGTAGCTATGAAAGCCCCTCGGAGGCGAACAAGCGGAGGTTGATCCGATGCGGCAGCAATTACTATTGAGCGTTTCAAGCCGTCTGGTCCTAAGTTTTCTTCAATGAACTCCTTAACTTCTCTTCCTCGTTCTCCGATCAGAGCGATTACATTGACCTCAGCTTCTGTATTGCGAGCTATCATTCCCAGTAGTACCGATTTACCAACGCCTGTACCAGCCATAATACCGATACGCTGACCTTTGGCACACGTGAGTAGGCCATTTATAGATTTCACACCCACATCGAGTGAGTTGCTACTTCGCTGTCGGGAAAGTGGGTTTAAGGGCGTTCCCATAAGAGGGTACTCTGTTCCTAAAGGTATCGGGCCTTTCCCATCAATAGGCTTACCATTTCCATCTAAAACACGTCCAATCATTTCCGAACTTACACCAAAAGACGGTTGTTCTTCAGTTACTTCTATGGTGCAACCTGGTTCTATCCCATCAATATCGCCAAGCGGCATGAGTAATGTTTGGTTATTACGAAACCCAACAACTTGTGCAAGTATGTGAGGCCTAATTCTCGATTTAATAGTGCATATACTACCGATCGCAACACCAGGGCCGTCAGATTCAATCATCAGTCCAATAATTCGACTGATCTTACCGATTTTCTTTACAAAAGAATTAGTTTCTATAAAGGAGCTATATTTTTTAATGTCTATGGTTTCTTGCATGATTGAGATTCATTAAAAAATGAAAAAAATTACTCTTCTTTTTCAGGGGTATCTTTTGTTGGTTTTTCCGAAGTAGGAGTTTCGCCACTAGTGGGTTCGTCGATTGCCTTGGTGTCAGTTTCTGAAGTAGGG
>AQTY01000048.1 GCA_000372225.1 Candidatus Nitromaritima sp. SCGC AAA288-L16
CCTTCTTAATACAAAGACGAAAAAATTATGTCAATGCTTCAGCAGGATCACTTTCTTAATGCATCTTATGAGGAATCGTTTTGAGCGATACGTATTCAGTAGATAGTCACAAACTGACTTATCATCCGGCCCGTGTCGCCCAATTGCTTGAAGTTAAAGGTGATTGGGAAAAGGCTAAAACCGTTTATCCCATTTATATGGAAGTCTCGCCGGTGGGAGCGTGTAATCATAGGTGCACGTTTTGCGCCGTTGATTATATAGGATATAAATCGGTTTCTCTGGATTATGAAATCTTTAAAGACCGATTGCAAGAGATGGGACAGTTGGGAATTAAAAGTATCATGTACGCTGGAGAGGGAGAGCCCTTGTTGCATAAGAAGATCAATGAAATTGTTCTTGCTACGCATCAGGCAGGCATCGATATTTCCTTCACCACTAACGCCACGGCTATGGACCAGAAATTTATTGAATCTTCTCTTCCTTTGACGAAATGGGTGAAGGTTTCGCTAAACGCAGGTTCAGCCAGTACCTATGCAAAAATTCATCAGACTAAGGAAAGAGATTTTGACAAAGTAATCAAGAATATAAAGCTAGCCGCAAAATTCAAGAGTGACAATGGAATTCAATGCACCTTGGGAGTTCAAACTCTATTGTTGCCAGAAAATTCATGCGAAATTGCCGATCTTGCTAAACTGTGCCGTGATGAGATGTCAGTAGATTATCTAGTGATTAAACCATATTCCCAGCATGCGTTCAGTAATACACGGGTCTATGAGAAAATTGATTACTCTAAGTATCTGGATTCGGAGAAGGAACTAGAATCTCTAAGTACGGAGAGTTTCCAGATTGTTTTCCGAAAGAACACAATGAAAAAACATATGATTGGTGAGACGCATCGATATACGAAGTGCCATTCCACGCCATACTTGTGGGCTTATACCATGGCGGATGGCTCCGTGTATGGTTGCAGCGCCTATCTTTTGGACGAGCGTTTCCAATATGGGAATCTTAATGATATGTCATTCAATGAAATTTGGCAGGGAGAGAAAAGAGAAAAAAATTTCAATTTTGTTAAAGACGAACTAGATATAAAAGATTGTCGCAAAAATTGCCGGATGGATGAAGCCAACAGGTACTTGTTTGCATTGCAAGAAGACCTAGTTCCTCATGTTAATTTTATTTAGGGATGGAGTTATTTTTTTATGAGGACATTGGTTACGGGTGGCGCAGGTTTCATAGGTAGCCATATTTGCCAAGAGCTTTTGTCTAGGGGGCACCAGGTAGTTGCTTTAGATAATCTTGCTAATGGTAGGCTCGAGAATTTTGATGAGTTTGAAGACTCTAAAAAGTTTGAGTTTCAAAAAATTGATATTCTTGATCTGGATAGACTAGCCAAGATTTTCAAGGGAGTAGACTGGGTTTTTCATATGGCGGGATTAGCCGATATCGTTCCTTCAATTGAAAAGCCAGATTTATATTTTGATGTCAATGTAAAGGGAACCTTGAATGTATTGGAAGCCGCAAAGAATGCGGGGGTCAAAAGGTTCGCTTATGCTGCATCTTCTTCCAGTTACGGGATTCCTCAATCCTACCCCACTTCGGAGACGGCTCTCATTGCGCCGCAATACCCCTATGCGCTGACCAAGTATCTTGGGGAGGAGTTGGTGCTGCACTGGTCGCAAACTTACAAGTTGCCCGCTGTCTCGTTGAGATTGTTTAATGTGTATGGTCCGCGCTCCAGAACCAGTGGAACTTATGGAGCGGTGTTTGGAGTTTTTTTGGCACAAAAGTTAAGCCATAAACCCTTTACTGTTGTGGGAGATGGCGAGCAGACCCGTGATTTTACTTTTGTAACCGATGTTGTGGATGCGTTCATCCTCGCGGTAGAATCTGATGTGTCGGGTGAATTCATGAATGTCGGGAGCGGCAATACTTATAGTGTTAATCGTTTAGTTGAACTGCTTGGTGGGGATGTGGAATATATTCCTAAGCGGCCCGGTGAACCAGATTGCACGTTTGCTGATGTCGGCAAAATTGAGAGGTTGCTTGGATGGAAGGCTAAAGTGACTTTTGAAGAAGGAGTCCAGAAAATGATTGAAAAAATTGATAACTGGAAAGCGGCCCCAGTTTGGGACTCTGGTTCTATCCAAGAAGCGACTACCTCTTGGTTTAAGTTTCTCGGTAATCAAATGAAAGCCGACATATAAAAGTCAATTAATATTCAAGTAATCTTTTAAAAAACCTCGTCATGCGAGCAACGCAACAAAAACTTCAAGAACTGGATACTCTTGAAACAAAATCTAAGCAACTCAATAAAGAGGGAAAACGTATTGTGTTGTGTCATGGTACTTTCGACCTTATCCATACAGGGCATATTCGCCATCTCCAGGAAGCATTGACATAATTTTTTCGTCTTTGTATTAAGAAGGAGTTTTACTTTTCACTAGCTACCAGTCGGTTCAGATAAGTCCCAACAAGATGATTGAGTACCATATGAGCGTCTTCGGCAGGGCCATATTCTCCTTTGTTAGAAGGAACATGAACTTTCAGTTTTGCAATCTGACGCAATTGCCCTCCATCGAACGAGGTGATTCCCACTGTTGTAACACCCTTACTGTTCGCATACTCTAGAGCTCTAACTAGGTTCCTTGAATTGCCAGAAGCGGAAATGGCAACTACCGCATCTCCCTTTTTCATTAAAGCTTGAAGTTGCATGACAAAAATATTTTCATAGCCATCGTCATTGGAAATAGCTGTCACAATAGCCTGATTGTCCGTCAAACTCATCGCTCGAAACGGCTTACTCCAAGACCGTGTCCCAATAACAAGATCATTAGCAAAGTGACACGCCGTTGTCGCACTTCCTCCATTGCCCATGAAAAATATTTGAGCATCGCATTCTCTTGCTTCCAACAATATTTTAACAAAAGCAGAAATATCCTCGATATTGAACCCCGCTAAAACTTGATTAAGATAACTTAAATAACCAGTTGCGAATGCACCAACATTCTCTGACTGAGAAAAAATCTTATCCAATTCGTTCATGAAATAATAAGCAGATTTTGGGTAAAGCTCAACAAGGCATTACGTAGGAAGCCATGCCCTTGAGGTGATTGACAATCAAGCCTTAAGGAACAAATAATTTCCTTTCATTATAACACAATTAACCTATCTGTTGAATATCGCAAAAATTATCCGAAAAAATCGAACAAACCAACAAATTTTTGCATCATGAAAGCCTAAAAACTCTAATGAGCTATGGCCCTAAAGTAAAAGCTACGTATTGACAGGATGTCTAAAGGTGTGTCACTAGGTGATATTGTGAATGGACTCAATGCGATTGGAGTAACACCGCGTGACCTGATTGCCATTTTGCAATCGATCAAAGCCGCTGGCGCTCTTCATGCGGAACTAGATATCATCTAACTCAAAACGTAAAATATGGAAGCGGTAGGAGGAAATATTTTCCTTACTACCGCTTTTTTTTTAGATTTATCATCACAATAGAGTCTATTAACTATATATTTTTAAATGGTTTAATTGTTTATGAGCAGGGGTGGGTAATTTGGTATGGCCTTTGCAAAATTAGTGGATAGTAGGTATCCCTCAACCCTATTAGACTTTGGTTGGGACAAAAATTAAACAGTTATATAGCGAATATTTATGTTTATTCCTTCTAGTATCAGTTCTCAGACTTCCATTCTACCTCTAATGGAGCAGGGTCGCATATCACAGTTGAGTGAATTGGCTAATCCGGGTAGAAGTAAAAACAATAAGCAATTAAAGGCTTTATCACAACAGTTTGAATCTATTTTTGTTCACCAATTATTAAAGTCAATGCGTTCTACAGTTCAGAAATCCGGTTTGTTTGGTAGTCACGCGACACAAATGTATGAGTCTTTACATGATGAGGAAATGGCTAATTTAATGACCGAGCAAAAAGGTATTGGTTTAGCGGAGATAATTTATAGAGACCTGGCTCGCTTGGAAGAAAAAATCAATAAAGAAGAACCAGAACGTGGAAGATCTACGCAGAACCTGAATCAAGTAATAAATTTACAGGGTTAGGAAAATAATAAAATGAATTCATTATTAAAACACCTTTTAAACACAATGGAAAAAAAGGTTGTTCTTTACGGAAAGTTTATTTCACTTTTACAGGCAGAATGGGACAGTATTGCTGATTATTCTATTGAAGCGCTTGATTCAATAATTCTTAAAAAAGATAAACTGGTGCATCAATTGCAAAGTTTGGAATCAGACCGAACCAGAATTATGAAAAAGGTTGCGAAGGGGTTAAGGGTTTCTCACGGAAACCTAACGATGAAAAATTTATTAAATATTCAAAAAAGCTCTCTCAATCCCAGATTAGCCAAGAGCCGAAAAAATTTATTAAATAAAATACAATTGGTAAACAGTTTAAATTATTCCATTCGTGGCCTGATGAACAAATCATCCGCATCTTTTAGAAAGTCTCTGGTTCATCTTCATTCAGAGGGAGAGATCGCGTCTTCTCCCTATCACGCAAACGGAAAAATTCAAAAAGCAAAAAAATATAGCAGCATGCTAAGTGTAGATGCTTAAACAAGTAATTAAAAAATGACAACAAATATTTTTAGTGCATTGAGTTCGGCAAAGTTGGGTCTGTTGGCACAACAGTTGGCAATAGAGGTAACAGGTCAGAATATAGCTAATGTAGAAACGGAAGGTTACTCTCGACAGGATGTAACCTTTGAAGCAAACACGCCAAGACATGCTATTAAATATGGTTCGATGCATCAAATCGGCACAGGCGTCCGCGTTGCTGGTATTGAACGAGCTCACGACCAGTTTCTATTTGAACAGATAATGGACGAAGGAGATCTGACAGGAAGCACAGAAGTAAAGAAAGATATTTTTGAACAATTGGAAATATTATTCAACGAAGGATCAGGGCGTAGTTTAAATGATGCTCTAAGTTCATTCTTTGCGTCAGTTCATGATTTGGCAACTAACGCGAGAGGATTGTCAGAGCGCGCTGATCTAGTTTCAAAGGCAGAACATCTGGCTAGTACTTTTAATCAGACAGGAAAACAGCTATATACAATCCAAAGAAATATTGATGCAACGATAGAGACTGAAGTTACAGAGATTAATTCGCTTACAACACAAATTGGAAAGTTAAATGAGAGCATACATGCCAACGAGCCAGCATCACAATATAAAGCAAATGACCTTCGAGATAACCGAGACAGATTAGTCAAAGAACTTTCCAAAAAAATTGATATACAACTGATCGAGGAATCAGATAGTCAAATCAGTTTAACACTGAAGGATGGAACCGCTTTGGTGCTCAAAGATCAAGTTTTTGATTTAAGTACATCCATCAACGCAAATAATGAATCTTTTTATGACGTATATATTGATATTGGATCAACTACAAAGGATATAACGTCTACCATTACGGGTGGTGAATTGCATGGTTATCTGGACATGCGTGATACAGAAGTAGAATCAATCCTCGATAAAATGAATATCTTGAGTGCATCTTTCATTCAAGAATTTAATGGTATTCATAGGGAAGGTTTTGGTGTTGACGGAAGTTCTGGTTTGGACTTTTTTTTCAGCCCTTGATGTTACGGTTGATCATAACGTAGATAATACAGGTACAGCTGTGGTGAGTATGACTAACGCAAGCCCAACCACGGTTTCGGTGGATGAGTTTGAAATTGCTTTCACTGGTAACAATGCATTTACTTTGAATAACCTGACAACAAATGCGAGCTCAGGAGCATTTACCTTTACCGGAGAAACTACTTTTAACATTAAAGATGGTTTTGCGGTTACAATTTCCGGCAATGCGATTGCGGGCGATAAAGTTACATTTTCAGTATCTGAAGATGCGGCAAGTGGAATGGCTGTTTCAAGTACTATCACGGCTAATACAAGAAAAATAGCGGCAGGGACTACGACTAATGGAGACGGGGATAATGCTTTACTGATGGCTGATTTACAAAATGAACTGGCTTTTAATAGCGTGACCTGGAGTTCAGGAGCCGGTTCATACACTTTTGATGAATATTATAATGCCGTGGTCAGCACAATAGGCATTGAATCATTTTCCGCTCAAGCGACACTTCGTCAGCAAGAAGGGATTATGCTCCAACTAAACAGTAGAAGGGAAAGTATTTCGGGTGTTTCGATTGACGAAGAAATGATAAAGATGATCAAATTTCAGCAGGCTTATAACGCATCGGCACGGATGATTTCAGTGGTAGATGAAATGCTCGATGCATTGAACCGAATGTAACTTTCGTTAAACGAGAATCGTAGACCGGAGAACCGACATGGTAATGCGAGTAACCAGTCAAACCCAACAACGAAATGCATTGAATAATATTTTTCGTATTACGGAAGATATGTTCAATGCTCAAAAAGAAATTACATCGGGAAAGAAAATCCAAAAACCATCTGATGATCCATCCGGAATGCGAGATACGTTGGCATTACGGACAAATATCAAACAAATAAAACAATTTGAACGTAATATTAATAGTAATCAATTGTTTTTAAGCCGCGGAGAATCAGCAATTGATTCTATTGGCGTGAGCTTGACCCGGGCAAAGGAACTGTCAATCGTGGAGCTTGGCGGTCTGTCAACCTCAGAAACAAGAGGATATGCAAAGACAGAATTAGATAATATAATTGCCACCGTTCTCCAGGAGGCGAACACAAAAGTAAAAGATATGTATATTTTTTCTGGCACAGATGTCAACACAACTCCATTTGAATTAAGTGCCTCAGGAGCTGTGTATATATATAATGGGAACTCAGATAACTTGATGATTCAAATCGAAGAGGATATCAATGTTAAGGTAAGTACACCAGGTTCGGAAGTTTTGGGGACAGACTTGGATCCTAATTTAAATACTTCGACCAATGTTTCTGAATTAAATGGCGGAACTGGAATTACAGCTGGTTCTTTTACAATAACTGATAGAGCTGGAACGAGTGGTACGGTGACTATCACGTCGTCCATGACACTAGGAGATGTGATTACAGCTATAGGTAATGTCTCCTCTGTCAATGTAACCGCGTCCATAAATAGTTCTGGGAATGGCATTACCCTTACGGATACGAGTTCTGTCATAACAAATTCGTTAACAGTCAGTGAAGTAGACGGAGGTACAACTGCATTAAGTTTAGGAATTGTTGGCACGAAAGATGGAAATATTGAGGGAATGGACCTGAACGCGGCTTTATCGACAAGTACTCTTATTTCAGAATTAAATGGCGGGGATGGCCTGACTCTTGGGGATATCAATGTTATTAATGGGGCAGCTTCTAGTGCGGTAAGCCTAAGTTCTGCAACAACAATAGCTGAAGTCATCAACCTAATTAATGCAGCGGCTTCTGGTACGGTAACAGCATCAATCGACAGTGCAGGGACTTCACTTCAAGTTGTTTCAAATAACAGTTCTACAATCGCCGTGGTTAGCAATGTTGGCACTGACACAACGGCTGAAGAGCTTGGAATTGGTGGTGGGAGAAATGTGATCAACACCCTTTTTAAACTAAAGCAAGCCATGGAGTATGATGACACGTTTGCTATTTTAGCGTCTCTTGCTAATTTAGACTCCGGGTT
>AQTY01000049.1 GCA_000372225.1 Candidatus Nitromaritima sp. SCGC AAA288-L16
TATTAATGATTCTGACAGACTATCAAAAAAGACTATTAAATAGCCTTAAGTTAGTATATATTATAGTTTAGGAAGGTAAGTGACGCAAGGAGAAGTTGTTTGAAATCGGACTTCTAATCCGTAGGTCGCAGGTTCGAATCCTACTAGGCGTGTTTGTTTACAATGGGTTTGATGTGGATAAAAAATTTTACATTTTTTGAATTTTTTTGAGGGCCAGTAGTTTTGAGCAGAATAAAAAGTTTAATTTATAGTATTTTTGTTGCCCCTTCTAAAAAGTATAAAAAAGAAGAATTTAATGCAGACTACTTTTCTAAATTAAAATTATCTCCAGATGTCAAGAAGGCTTCGTACTATCGCGATTTTTTTTCACCTGATAATGCTTTAGATGTGGGGTGTGGAATTGGGAATCTAGTTTGGGGTTTTGTGAAATTTGGGATTGCTGCAGAAGGAATTGATATTTCTGAGGATGCGATAAATCGGTCTTCTGTCGAGATAAGGTCACTTCTCAAAGTTGGTGATATTTTTAATTTAGAGTACCCTGACAATAGATTTAATTTGGTTAACTGTAGCGATATTCTGGAGCATATCCCAGAGGAAGTTTCCTGTGATATTATACGAAATCTTTATAAAATCACTAATCGATGGTTAGTTTTAAATATTTGTCTTTGGACAGAAAAGAACGCAAGGCTGGATCCTACACATATTAACTTGCACTCTAAAAGGTGGTGGGAAAAAAAAATCAACCAATTAGGATTTGTGATCATAAAGACTCCGGATGATTTTCCATCTAAAAGAAACGCTTTTATAATTAAAAAGGGTGCTTGATTTTTGTTAAAACGATTTCCGTAAATTGACGATATCTCTCTTTACATTGTTACCTCAAAAAATTTCATTAGCACACTTTTCAGCACACCCTCAAAACCATGTTACAATTCTATTGTTAGGAACGATTTATTTTTGACTAATAGATTTCTAACCCGTAGGCCGCAGGTTTGAATCCCGCTAGACGCACCAAATAATATAATTAGTCGCTTCAATTGAATCTTAGTAAGTTTTCTTGATTAGTATGGGGTCTCATTATGAGTATTGTTTTTACAAAAATGAGTGGTAGTGGAAATGATTTTATAATCATTGATAACCGTGAATCAGTAATCGAAACTTCTGCCAAGCGTAATTTTGTAAGTAAAATTTGTGTTCCCAAGTTTTCTGTGGGTGCTGATGGAGTGATTTTTATTGAAAACTCTGAAGAGTTCGACTTTAAGTGGGATTTTTATAACGGTGATGGCAGTTCCGCTGAAATGTGTGGGAATGGTGGACGTTGTGTTGCCAGATATGCTTATGAAAAGAACATTGCTCCTAAAAAAATGTCTTTTGAAACTACGGCTGGGATTATAAAGGCAGAGGTTAAGGGAAGTTATGTTCGCATTAAACTGACTAGTCCCGAGAACTTGCAAAGAAACCTCGATATAATTTTAAATGAAAAAACGTTTCGGGTTGACTGCCTTAATACGGGCGTACCGCATACTATAGTTTACACTCAAGATATAATGAATGAGGATGTTTGTAGGATTGGGCGAGGCATCCGGTCACATTCAAAATTTTCTCCAGCGGGAACAAACGTTGACTTCGTTCAGAAACAAGGAGAGGACGAGCTTCGAGTACGTACTTACGAGCGTGGCGTAGAAGATGAGACACTTGCTTGTGGGACGGGAGTAGTTGCCTCTGCACTATTGGCCAGTCGGGCTGGGATGGTTCAACCACCTGTTCACGTCCAAACTCAAAGTGGAGAAGTTTTGATGGTTGATTTTGCAACAACCAACGGAGGCGAAAATTTTGGGGAGGTTTTTCTAGAGGGGTCCGCAAAATTTGTTTTCGAAGGAACACTCGTCGAAATATAATGAATTCTAGGGCTGCTAAAAGTGTTGTGCAGAGTTTAGCAACGTGAGGCATTTTATTAATTGAGCAGGACGCATGTCGGAGAATTAGCAATGTTTGAAGGGGCTGGCTATGAACAGAAAAATATCACAGACGAAGTTTGTAGGGGTTCGTTACAGAGAAGACTCCGATAAACGCTTTCAAGGGCGTGCCGACCGTTACTATTTTATTCGTTACCAAAAGGAAAAACAAGTGGAAGAAGGCGTGGGTTGGGCTTCTCAAGGGATGACTCCTCAACAAGCTTCCAATATAAGAGGTGAAATTGTCGCTAATATTAGGACTGGCTCTGGACCCATGAGCTTGAAAGAGAAAAGAGAAACTGAGTTTGGAAAAAGAGAATCGAAAGCCAGAGAGAACTTGCCATTTAATACACTAGTCGTTGATTACTTGGATTGGGCAAAATCTAATAAAGCCAGCTGGAAAGACGATCGCACACGTTACAACAAACACATCAAACCAGTCTTTGGGAACAAACCCATCAAGAAGATTTCACCGCTTGATTTAGAAAAACTTAAACGCACTCTACAAAAGAAAGAACTGGCTCCTGCTACTATCAAACAATGTTTGGTACTAGTCCGGCAAATGTTCAATAAAGCAACGGCATGGGGTAAGTTTGCTGGGGATAATCCGTTCAAGAATGCCACTCTCAATAACCGTAAACTTTTAGAAGTACCTGATAACCGCAGAATTCGTTTTCTCCAACCTGAACAGGCTAATTCTCTGTTAAATGAGTTAGCTAATAAAAGTCCACAGGTTCACGATATGGCTCTTTTAAGTCTGGATACTGGCATGCGAAGAGGAGAAGTGTTTTCGTTAACTTGGCAGGATATAGATTTTAATAATGACATTATCCAAATCAAAGACACAAAGAGTAATAGAAACCGCCAAGCCTTCATGACGAAGCAGGTCAAAGCAATGTTGAAAACTAGGAAAAGAAGTGGGAGCGGTGTGGGACATATCTTCCAGAACAAAAATGGTGGTGGCATCAACCACGTTTATAAAGTCTTTGATCGAGCCATAGAAGCATTGGGTTTTAACAAAGGCTTAAAAGGTACAAGGGATAGAGTGGTCTTTCACACCTTGAGACACACGTTCGCCTCTTGGCTTGCCTTAAATGGAACACCACTATTGGCAATCAAAGAACTTGGAGGCTGGCAGTCTCTAGATATGGTTGAAAGGTACACCCACTTAGTTCCAGATCAAAAAAGAGAAGCGATTAAAAAACTAGAGCGGCAGAAAGATTTAGATGGGAATGCTTATAAGGTAGCAACGTCATGACTATCAAAAACTATATCAACAAAGTTCTTAAAGACAAGAAGCAGAAACCTATTCCCAAAAATACTAATTTGATTAGTGATAGATATTTAAAACTGGCTTTTGATTCGGTTAGAGAAAGGGTTTTGCAATTAAAGAAAGACAAGAGTCTTACCAAGGATGAAACTGAAATTTTGCTCTTAGCAACCAACAAAGCTATTGATCATGGGCCACTGCTTGATAAATATGATGATATTGATCAAAGAATTTTAGATGCTCAGAAAATATTACGAAAGGGTCGAACCAAACCGAACTTGAGTGCGGCGCTTGATCTAATCATGGAGCGAGAAAAAGGTACCAAGCATGCCAAAAGAGATTGGTATCGAATTGCTGATGACTACGGAGTTTTGACTGAGGGTCGTGAACCGTTGGAGGCAATTAAAGAACTCGTTAGGCGCTATGAATTCCCATCTGAACAAGCCCTAATTAGAGGGTTGAAACGCTTTAAGAAAAAAACCAGTGACCCTGTCTTTATAGAAGCTTTGCGGACATTGCCATGGCTTAATGAACCTGATGAGTAATACTATTTTATTGTTCACAAAGCATCTTGATAAAAATACCACATCGCAATAGCACCCAAAATTGGGATAAGCAGAAATAGTATCCGTCCTATCATTAGCTACCCCCCATTTATTTAAGTATTCAATTCTCCACGCATTTAAAGTTTGCCAAACGCCTACCAAAAGAGTAAATGCCATCGTCATGAACGAACACAGCCTTTTTACTAAAAACAGCACACTTTTCTTGTGCTTGCTTTGTCACACTTTCAAGGTCTGAAGTCATTCCATCCCATTGAATAGAAACTGAATCTTTATTCATATGAGTTACAAGACCACCTCCACAACCACTCAAGGTTACAAGAAATAAAAAGACTAATAATATTTTCATTCTTTCTCCCTTTTTTTAACTATTCATCCCTTCACGCATTATCTTAATAGGGTTTATTAACCTTCTTTCTTAACTCTATCATTAATATATTTAATCAAATAGGGTTTCCACCCATCTGATTCTTTTATAGATTCTTCGTTTTCTTGCATACTTTTCGTATAAAGCTGAACTTCATCTCTTATGCCTTCTTTGGTAAACCCTAATCTATCAAGATATAATGTGAATAGTTGTTTTGACTCGCCCTTACTATAAATATAGGTGTCTTCAGTGCTAAAAGTATCTTTTGATACTTCTTCCCACTCTGGATTTTTACCAAAAATAAAATCAAGTAAACCCATGTTGACCTTTTATTTAAAACCACTAACAAAACTACTTTCTATTTAACATCAGGACTCTCGCAAGTTTTACAATCTAATTCAAATCCTATATAGATATTTCTACCTTTAGGCGATGTAACCCATTCTCTTTGCTGCCAAGGGGGATCATGCCTGAAATGCCTTGAATGGCCACATGACAAATCTGCTACCCATTGCTTATATTCGTCTTGATGGAAACCAGTGATTTTTGTTTTCATACCAGTTCTCATTTATTTAAACTGTTAGCTCTTCACGCAACTGATTCCGTTAAGCGTAGAAACACAAGTAACGTCTTTGATTTTACAATAACTATACTTTGTCTCGTATGAATTGTGTGTAAGCCATTCTATTTTAGGAACAACAATGTGTGCTTCAACGTCGTTGCCTAGATCAATTAGCTCACAATGAACCTTCTCCCCCTCCGCACTCACTTCCCCATGCATCAACACAAACATCAATCCTGCACCAACTATCATTGCTCCTAAACCGAATAGATATTTTTTCATTGGTTCCTCCTATTAAATGACTTAGGAGAATTATACCCTCACTCCCCTTTCCGATAAACAGCTTCACGATTAACCTCAAAAACACAAAACTCTAAAACATTTGCAGGACCGATGATGTCCTTAGAAAAAATATTCAAACAAGCTGAACATGCTCATTATTAATAATTTTCACTCAGGAGTATGTTCATGAAAAGTTTGAATTTTGACTCTACCAACGATCTTCCAAACCCAATGTTGGTCAGAACCAGCCAAGTTGGAAAGATTGTCCTTGGCTGGAATCATAAAACCGCCGCAAATTGGCGTTGCCAAAAAGTAGGTCCACGTTATTACCAAGATGACCTTGGTTCAATTTATTACAAGGTGGATGAAATTATTGAGTTCTTCACACGGCACCAAGTTCAAACCAAAGACTGCTCAATACTTACATTAGAATTGGAGAAATAACATGCTGCGGATACCAAAAAACGGCGTTGTAGCGAAAGGAAAAAGACAGTTGGAGGCTCACCTTAGGGGAGAAAAATTAACTCCCCTGCAGATCCTTTCAGCTAACTGCTACTGGTGCATGTGCGGATATGTAGACGGCAAACGAGATTGTGAAAACCAGACCTGTCCTATCTATAGCCGTATGCCTTATAGAGGTAAAAAATGAGTAAGTCTAAATACCGTACGTGTTTTTTATATTTTTAAAGAAGAGACAAGTTACAAAATTGGATCGAAATCTGTTTTTCTAACTGGTCGGTTTACAGACGACAGCGGTTAGAAATTATTTTGCGTTACTGTGGGGCCTTCGCACAGCGCAACCCCAGTCCGAAAGGTGTAAGGGGGCGAAGGGACATGCTCTCCCATGTTTAAAGTAGACACCGACTGCAAGGCAGGAGTGAAGTTTGACCTTGCAGGCCATAAGCGACGGAACGGCTCCGAAGGTTAGGATCCTTTAGCAGCTTTTTAGCTTTGGCATGCGGACAACCTCTCGTGTTTTTAAATACGAGGGGCTGTTCGTCCTATGCCAATTACTCTGAAACTCACCAAAGGTTAAAATATTAAAATAATTAATTAAATAGGGGTTTAACTATTAATCGTTATCAACCAAAGAATAGTTACCATAGCCTATTGGTTATGGTCGGTCTTTTCGAGTCACGGATATAGGTCCGCCTGCTAAAGGCATTTCGCACCTAATATCTGCACCCATACTACTAACTAATTGATTTACAGCTATACTTGTAATATCTACAAGCTCACTTTCTAAGTTTTTTGGACGAGATATTTTGCTATAAGCCATATGTGAAAAAAATTTCTTCATAAATCTCAGCCCAGCTTCTTTTCCAAAAGCATACTCAGGCCCAGAGAAATCATTTAAGATTGATCTTCGAAAATGATTGACATTATCCTTACACATCCTCTCATGCACATCCATCCCCACTTTAATATCTTGATTAAATAAAGATATTGTATAAATTAATAAAGTGTTTTTCTGATAATAATATTCAACATGTCTAGTCCCATATCTAGTAACTAGAGGATGCACCACTTTCGCTTTCCCTTTATCAAAATAAACTAGCTGTTTCTTTTCTACATATTTTTCAAGTTTCCTTATTCCTAAATCAAACAAACTAGCAGGTTCATTCTGCAACCATCTAACTCCAGGGGATGGATCGGCCAAAATTTCTTGAGGTAATATGAACATGAATAAGGCAATTCCAGCTATTAATGATTTCTTATTTATCATTTTCATATCCTTTGGTTTTCATAAAATTAATTTAATATATTTTCATTGAGATGCATGAGTTCCAATTTAAATTGTGCTGCCTCAAACTTTTGTTCTGCAGCAAGCTTTAACCACTTCATTGCTTCTGCATAATCTTCAGCAACTCCTTGTCCGTCGGCATACATCATACCCAAATTGAACTGTGCTTCTACATATCCCTGTTCTGCTGAAAGACGAAACAACCTTAATGCCTCTTTGTAGTTTTGTTGTATTCCTCGCCCTTCGTAATACATCCGTGCCAAATTATTTTGTGCATCAGCATTCTTTTGCGTTGCTGAAAGAAGATACCAATTCCTTGCTTTTTCGGAATCTTTTGGTAGCCATTTCCCTTCTTCATAAAACCATCCCATACAGCATTGGGCATCGGCATCACCTTTATAACCAGCAAGTCGATACCACTTTATTGCTTGCTTATAATCCTGTTCAACTCCTAGTCCGTAGCAATACATTTGTCCCAAAGCAGATTGAGCCATACCATGCCCTTGTTTTACAGCAAGTCGATACCACTTTATTGCTTTCTTGTAATCCTGCTTAACTCCTTCTCCCTCTTCAAACATACATCCCAAAACATATTGAGCGCCAGCATCATCTTTATTCGCTAATGACAAAAATAATTTATATGCTGTTTTATAATCTTCTCTTTCCAAAACATCGCAAGCATGTTCAAAGTCATCATCACTATTTTTTAATTCTTCGTTCATATCGCAGTAAAAAGTAATTTGATTATCATTTCTTTGGTTTCCAGTTTCTTGCCATTGCTTGTGCTTTTTCTATCTATACC
>AQTY01000050.1 GCA_000372225.1 Candidatus Nitromaritima sp. SCGC AAA288-L16
TCTGTTTAAATCTTAACTACAACTTTGCTACTTGGCTAAGACTTTTTGACAACCGCGCCAAACATGAAACTAATTTTTATTTAAAATAACATAAATCACTCCAATGGCAACGAGACCAACCAAACTCTGCGCACCAAGCGATGCAACAATAGCTGTGATATTACCAACAATATCTCCACCCACAAACGGGACAATGTTACCAAAAATGACTTGCATAATTATTCCAAGTGCGAGCAAAGCCACACCTGCTTCGGTCAACTTCTTCACATAACCTATTATTTCGTCAAACATTTTCTTCTCCTTACGAAAAGGGATGTGTGGGCGAAATACTCATGGAAGAAACAGCAGAGAAAGGTAAGAAAGAGGAGTCTATATTCTGTATCCACTTCAATCTTCCAGACTTACAGTACTCACATCTAGCAAAGTACTCACTCTCATCATACTTGGACATCAAACAAACTATACTCTTATTACACTTCTTATTATCACATCTAAATGTATATGTCATTGCTGATAACTTCAAACTGCCATACTCGGCACCTTTAATGAACTTCCGCTATATTGTATGCCTTCCACTATTTACCACTACATGTAGTAGTCAACAAGACTTATCAAATAATTAAAAATAAGTCAACAGGTTGTTTGGTTTTTTTATAACCATGCACAAAACCCCCATCTCTTCTTAATTTTGTGGGCTTTCTTAGCTACTTAATCGTGATGACGTTGTTGTTTGGATTTACCCCTTCTTCCGATTTTGCTTTTCCAATTAAAGTAGAACCCAACCAAACATAACTGGTGTTACATTGTTCAGTTGAAACTTTTGCGGTGAGCGAATTAAACTGCACCTTACATTTTTCAACCAAAATTCCCTGCTCTCCTGCGGGTGAAATGTTCGTGACATACGGTTGTGTAACACTACACCCCATCATTCCAAATAAGATCGCTACGGCTAAAATTCGATTCATTTGTTTGCCTCCCAATGATATAATCAACTAATTGAGTATTTGTTAGCACAAAAATTATAACAAATAATTTGTTTTACAACAAATATAAAAGCCGTGTCCTCTTTTGCCGAAAGATTAAATCAGGCGATGCACAAGAAAGCCTGTAAAGCCGTGGATCTGACGAAAGCTACTGGAGTTATTGCTTCTGTGATAAGTCGATATCGTTCAGGTAAGCACCTTCCCACCATAAACAATGTTTTTGCTATAGCGAAATATTTAAAGGTATCACCAGAATGGCTTTTAAATGGCTCAGATGCTCCAGAATGGACAAAACCTTCTCAAGGCACCCTATGGGACAAAGATAAGATCATAGGGGTACAAGAGGAGCTGATTAAGAAATTTAAACAGGAAAACGAAGAACTACGTCAAAAGGTCAAAGAATTGGAAGACTACAAAGCCAAGAAAACTAAAAACCCCACCAAGCCGAATAAACAGAAGGTGGGGTTTATGAAGAAGCATAAGCCTAAAAAGTGATACAATAGTTTGTGTCACTTTTGTGTCAGCAATTTCGGCTTTTCAAAACTTTGACGTTTCTTGTAACTTACTGCAAAATAACAAGTTGATCACCTTAGAAGAGCAAACAGTTCGTTATGTCATCCGATTCTTCAACAAATAACCCCCCCTACCTCACACTTTCACAAAGAAAAGTCCGAGATAAAAAAAACCCAACGTGGCGAACTATTGCTTTGGTACTATTGGCATTAGTAAGTTCAACCAGTCTAGAGTATTACTTTCTCCAAGATCAGTCACCCTCTTCCATTAAAAACAACCTTGCTGTTTTAGTTGTTTTTAATATCATTCTAATACTTCTATTTACTCTCATTGTCCTCATAACTCGCAACTTAGTAAAGCTATACAGCGAAAGAAAAAGTCAAATTCTAGGGGCGAAATTTCAAACAAAACTTATCATCGCGTTTCTTATCCTAACCTTGGTTCCATCGATTCTTCTATTCACGGTCGCTAGCAAATTATTCACACTTAGCATCGGTAGTTGGTTCAACATAAAAATAGAACAAACACTACAACAGTCAATGGACGTGGCGCAAGAATACTACGCAACCATGGAGAAAAATTCACTTACCCACATACAAAAAATTGAAGAGTTAATAACTCAAAAAGAGCTTTTCCGGCAAGCAAAACGCTGGCAATTAAATGACTTAATTGAGAAGAAAAGGAAAGAGTATGGACTTGGGGGAATCATTCTTTACGATAACAACTACAAACCTATCGCTTCGGAAATTGACAAAATCCGGGCACCATATATCAAAAGTAATGATTTTACGGATTTACTAAAAAAGAGCACCGGCGGAGAAGGGGTTTCTGAGTTTCGAACTTCTAGTCAGGGTCATTATCTTATCGTTGCCAAACCATTGACCGAGAAAATCCAAGATAATCTCTCCGTGTGGGGATATATTCTAACCCTAGCATCGATTCCAGGAGGCACCCAACATAAAATTCAAGCAATACAAAATTCCTACGAGAGCTATAAACGCCAAAAATTTCTAAAACTTCCAATTTCTGCAAGCTATTACACCACGTTTATAATGATCACATTGCTGATTCTATTTTCAGCTATTTGGTTGGGTTTTTATATGGCTCGTGGCATAACAGTTCCCATACAGTTACTTGCAGAAGGGACGCGACGTATCTCAGAGGGTGACTTAAATTTTAAACTAGGAATTAACGCTCAAGACGAAATCGGCACTCTGGTTGACTCGTTTAACCTCATGACGGGAAAACTTAATGATAGTCAGTCTAAAGTTGAAAAGGCGAATCAAGATTTAAAGGCCACGAATATTGAGCTTGAACAACGCCGTCAATATATTGCAACAATTCTCGAAAATATTGGAGCAGGAGTTGTTTCAATCGATCAAAAAGGACGCATAACTACATTCAATAAAGCCGCAGCAGATATTTTGATGGTAAACCCGAAAACAGCTACAGGTTCAAGATATATAAACGTCTTTGACATGAGTCATTTGATGGTGATTCGAAAAATCGTTCGGGAAATGTTAAAAAATAGAAAAGAAAACACAGAAGGCCAAACTGAAATCACTGTGAATGATAGTTCATTGGTTCTTCTAGTTCAAGCTCATATTTTGAGAAACCCGCAACAAAGATACCTTGGAGTAGTCATCGTTTTTGAGGACCTCACACTACTAATTAAAACCCAGAAAACCGCTGCATGGAAAGAAGTGGCCCAAGGGATAGCACATGAAATTAAAAATCCACTCACGCCAATCCAATTAAATACTCAACGTCTTAAAAAGAAATATTTTGAAGATAAAAAAAATTTCAACAAAATATTCGAAGAAAGTATCGATATAATTTCCCAAGAAGTTGAAGGAATGAAAGATCTGATTAACGAGTTTCTTCGCTTCGCCCGGATGCCTGCACCATCCCCAAAACAAAACTCTCTACATAAAATAATTGATAGCGTTTATACGCTATACAAAAACAATAACAAAAATATTACCATAAAAAAGAATTACGATCCTAACGTAACTAATGTAACCGTAGACGCAGAACAGATTCGAAGAGTATTCATAAATTTATTCGAAAATTCTATAGATGCGCTAAATAATGATGGTAAAATTGAAATATCCACAAAGTTTGATTTCAACACCAACAAAATATTTATTCGGTTTTCAGACGATGGGGCAGGGATTCCTAGCACTGATAGAGACATGTTATTCCTACCTCACTTTACAACAAAAAAAAGAGGGACCGGAATTGGATTGGCAATTGTCAATCGTATAGTGGTTGATCATGGTGGAACAATATCGGTCAAAAACAATCAACCAAGAGGAACTATTTTTGAAATCCAGATTCCACGTACACCCGTTTTTATTGGTGTCGAGCCCATTCTGCCCTCATCTGAGAAAAAGGTGTTTTTGCCATTTTAGCCTCATAGTCAACCTTTTATTGTTCAAGCTTTAGTCGAAAGTTTAAATGCTAGTTTTCCCCAATCGCGGTTTTTAACATTAAAATTAATAACTCATGAATTATCTTAAATTAAAACTAGATGATGACACCTATCAATACCTTAAAGTTAAATTTGACGGTGATATAAATGCAATAGAAGATTTTGTAAAAAAAATTCTCTCCAAAGAAATTGAAAAAATACGTCTTGACCCGAACGATTTAGAAAAAAAAAATATTAACGATAATCTGAAAAACTATTTAAAGTTGGGCAAATCAGGCTCTCGCTCTTATGGTATTAAAGGACAGGGCTGGTAATAAATACCTTTTACAACATATCCAGTATGAACAAAACTTATGAGATTTTAATTGGAAATGAACTATCAAAAGGAACTAGTGTGATTCCTGTAGTGAATCCATTCACAGGAGAACCATTTGCAGAGGTGTGTCTTGCTGATTCTGTTGAAATAGATAAAGCTATAAGCCTAGCGGAGGCAGCATTTATAAAAACACGTGTCCTACCTTCCTACCAGCGTAGCCGTATATGTGCTGAAGTTGCTAGCGGGATTCAAGACAGATCGGATGAATTTTCCAAAATTATTGCGCAGGAATCAGGAAAACCTCTTATTTATGCTAGAGCGGAGGTAGCCAGATCAGTTTCGACCTTTGAGATTGCTAGTCAAGAGGCGCTTCGACTTGATGGAGAAATGCTTACATTAGATATTACAGAATCCGCTCATGGAAAGGCTGGGCTTACCAGACGTTTTCCTATCGGACCTATAGCTGGGATAAGTCCTTTCAATTTTCCTTTAAATCTCGTTGCCCACAAGGTAGCCCCGGCCCTTGCTTGTGGCAATCCTATTATTATTAAACCTGCATCTTCCACACCCCTAACTGCTTTGTTGCTCGGAGAAGTAGTACAAAACACCCAAGCAATAGAAGGAAGTCTTAGTGTACTGCCGTGCACTAGCAAAAACGCTACTCCTCTAGTAGAGGATCCTCGCTTAAAAATGGTAACATTTACTGGAAGTCCTAATGTTGGCTGGGATATCAAAAAACGTGCAGGACGCAAAAAGGTAGTTCTAGAACTAGGTGGAAATGCAGGGGTCATCGTCGAACCCGACGCTGAAATTGATTTAGCGGCAAAAAAAATAGCCTTTGGAGCGTTTGTTTATTCAGGACAAGTTTGTATCTCAGTTCAACGTGTTTTTATCCACGCCTCAAAATATGATGACTTCCTAGAGAGCTTAATTAGCAAGACACAGGCATTTAGGCCCGGCGATCCTCTCGACGAGAAGGTCACTATGGGACCGATGATAGACCTGGAAAATGCCGAAAGAATCGAATCATGGGTAAATGAAGCCGTTGCTGAAGGTGCAAAAATTCAAACCGGAGGCAAACGTGATAAAAGTTATTACCCCCCTACAATCCTTATTAATGTTAACCCAAATCTTCCAGTTGCATGCAGTGAAGCTTTTGGTCCAATTTTAATCGTTAATTCATATACCAATTTTAATGATGCAATCAAGGCAGTTAATAACACAGATTTTGGTCTGCAAGCTGGTGTATTTACTAATAATATGAATAAAGCACTCGGTGCATTTAATCAATTGGATGTGGGTGGTGTTGTTATCAATGACATCCCTACCTTTCGAGTAGATAATATGCCATATGGTGGAGTTAAAGATTCAGGGTTTGGAAGAGAAGGAATAAAATATAGCTTACGTGAGATGACAGAAATAAAACTTCTCGTATACAATCACATGATGGAAAATAAAGGCTCCCTATGACAGATAACAAACGGTTTACAGATAATGGCAACAGCACGATAACCGATATGGAAATGAAAATAATCTGGAAAAAAACAGACTCATTTCAGGATACAAAAAAATGGCAAAACTGGTTTAAATGTCAAGATTACACTGAAATTACAAACATACAACGGTTTGCAGGGTCAGAAGAATGGCGATACCCAAGTGAGGAAGAGGCATGGAGTTTATTTGATCTTAGTAACAAAAATACTGATAAATATGGCGATGAAATTTATCTCCACTCAATATTTGGACCAGGGTCCGGTGGAACAACCTGGACAATTGAAGAAAAAGATTCTTCAGCGCTTGTTATTCAATATGAAGACGGCGTAAAGGTTTGGCCTTCCAAATACGCTAATATGAATATGTGTGTCAGATTAGTTCGAAACCTCACCTGACTTTCAATGAACGTTTTTTAACACGCTCATCGGAAAAGTCACGCTAATGTTTGGTGGATTGCGTCCAATATAAGAAAACCACGGTTGCACAATAAATCTTACTCCCGTCCTTTCAGATTTAAAACTTTTAAAATTAATTGGGTGAGTACGTTTAGCCATCAACTGTATTCTTAAAATTTTTCCTTCCGGAAACTCAAAATCTCGGGTGGAACTTTTATTTAAGTTTATCTTAATAGAACCGTTCCCGCCTTTTTCCCAAACAGAAGATCCTTCAGCGAGCAAAATCCTTCCCTCCCCTTCAAAAAACATTTTCCATACATATTCGGTGTCAAATCCACGAACATGCGCTGCTGCAAGAACAGGATCAACAAACTGAATAAAACTGTTACCGCCATCTTGAAAAAAATAAAGATTCGAGGGGGCCCATTTTGAAAGTTGTTTTTCAAAAGTATCACGTGCGTAACGAAAACATTGAGGCTCACTTAAAACTTCTTTTACAGAAATACGATGAGATCGAATCAAATTTTTTCTCAATTCAAGTCCTTCTGGTTGCATCAAATAACAAGTAGCAAGACTAAGGGTTATATCTTTTTCTCGAGACACAGACATTACTCCAAGAGCTCTCTTTATACGGCGGATGATTTTCTTCTCGATCTCAGGAAAGTACCCTCTACCTAATTCAACTAAAATAGCTCTCACTTCAACCCATGCACCACTATTCAAGGATTTTTCTATGTCAGAATTAATTTTTTCTTCGAAACTATTTATCGAAGAATCATTAGAAAAATATTCCTTACCTTCAAAAACATTTTTTTTAATAAATTCATATCTCGCGGAGTGGGTATAGCGGAAATAAGGATAATGAATATACGCCGTCACTGAATTCGCGAAATCCTCCTGCGGGTTTTGTCTGGAATAAGTAGAGATATTTCGCCTGGCTGTTGGAGCATAATTATTTATCTTAGGGTCATTGACTAAGGAATATAAAGAATCACTATCTCGTACACCATCTAAGGCAAAAATATGCAGCACCTTAAACTTTGTCAAAGAAATCCATTCATCAGAAAAACTCAGAAAACCATTAGAAAAATCAAAAGCATGAGCCATCTCATGCTGAATAATATTAATTAGATCTATCCGGTCTTCATGAA
>AQTY01000051.1 GCA_000372225.1 Candidatus Nitromaritima sp. SCGC AAA288-L16
TTAAAACAATGGGTTACGGTTTAGGCCGTAGCTGTTTAATAGTGTAATAAATTTCACAAACTGGTATGATTCATTTAATCAAAAAGACAATCAAATCATAGGTTTCAACGCTTCACCAATTCAATTGGATTATGGGTTTGCGTAATCATATAGGGAAAGGTGCGTGAAGATGTTTAAAGCGATTGGAAATTTTTTTAAAAACTTCCTCACCAAGGAGGAAGTCCTGCCAGAGCAAATAGACGTAGTCTTTGAATCCGTAGATATTGATCGAGCGATAAAAACCCTAAACATCAAAGGAAATGGCTCAGATGATGGCGCAAGAGAAATTCCTGGTAAAGATGAGACAACTCTAGGTGCAGCTGAATTGAAGATTTATCTATTCATAGCCACCGAGACAAGTCAAAGAAAGATGCAGGCCAATGAGGATATGCTTCATTACGACAAAGCTATTTTAGAATCAGATATAAAAGATAAATTTGAAGAGGCTAAGAATTTAGGGACTGACACAAAACTCAAAATGGAAAGTATTCTACAAGAAGACAAGAATAGACTTATTGACTCAAAAGACAAATTTCAAAAATTAGAAAGAGATTATAAAAAATTTAAACTCGACCATAAAATAACGTATGTCCCTGACATCAAACTTACTTATCGATGGGCCGTTGGGATTTTAATCGTAATATTATTATTAGAATCACTTTTTAACGGCTTTTTCTTTGCGAAGGGGAGCCCTTATGGAATTTTGGGCGGAACAATGTACGCCTTTCTTATTGCGTTCGTTAATATAGCTATCGCTTGGGGTTTGGGCAGGAGTATTTGTAACATAAACCATTTCAATAGAAGGTTACAGACTTTAGGTTCTATGGCAATTTTCGGCGCAGTGGCCTGGCTCACTTTTTACAACCTTTTTGTTGCACATTATAGACAGCAACTATATGTCGACATGAAAAATGCAGGAACGCTCGCTGCGAAAGCTTTTTTTCAATCACCATTTGCATTAAATGATTTTAATTCTTGGGTTTTGTTTTTTGTCGGATTGGTATTTGGTTTCATTGCGTGTATCGATGGGTATTTTTGGGATGACCCTTATCCAGGTTATGGGAAATTGTACAAGCGTATGGAGAAATCAAAAGAAGATTGGGATCAAGAACAAGATGACACAATGGACAGGTTAGAAGAAGAAAAAACTGAACAATTAGATAAATTCACAGAAATGCAGAGTACTGTTAGAGCGGATGTTAATTATTTAAACGAAGTTATTGGACAAAAAAAAGTCTTGGTCGAAAATCTCGAGAACATCATAGGACAGATAGAATCAATCTGTAAAATCTTGATAAAAACGTATCGAGAAATCAACATATCGCACAGGGAAACAGACTCACCTAAATATTTTTTGGAAGATCCAGCTCCTCCCGAGCATGTAACGTTAGATACCAATATTAAAAATGACTATGCTCGACTTAAGGAACAAGAAAAGTTAAGAGATGAATTTGTTGCAATGGTCGAACAGATAAAAAATACTGTTATAAGTTTATATAAACAGGGGATTCAGGATATTTCAATTATAACCCTCGACAATAATAATTAAGTAGCAAATACAACATGGGATCAACAAAATCACGACGAAAAAGACGGGTAGAACAAGAAGCAAGAAAAGGGAACTTAATAATTTTTTTGGTGGTGCTGGTAATTCTCGTGATGGGTGGCTTTTTCATCAAGGCAATAATAAATAAACAAGATATTGATGAGGCAACCAACTGCCCGACTGATGGAACAAACTATCACAAGGCTATATTGATTGACACATCTCAAAGTTACGAGCCTATACAAAAAAACTGGATCAACAACCAATTAAAACAAATTGTCAAAGACACAAAAAAACATGAAAAGGTCTCTATTTATACAGTGGGTGCAAACTACCATGAATCTCTTTCGCCGTTGCAGTCAAAATGCAACCCGGGCGATCCTTCCGGAGCAAATCCATTTACAGAAAATAAAGAGATGTTAAAGGAAGACTGGGAAAATGGATTTTTAGAGCCTCTTGAAAGAAAGTTTAATGATTTATTGGAGAATGACGCAGAAGGCCCTTCTCCAATCATGGAAATGGTTCAGGCTATATCCATAGCTGCCTTTCAGAATGAAAAAGCCTCAACAAAAAAGAAATTATTCATTTTCTCAGACATGCTTCAATACAGCCCTGTTGCAGATCACTATAGAGATTCTCTGAACTTTCAAAAATTTTCAGACTCACCTGAATATTTAAAAGTACGCACAGACCTTACAGGTGTAACAATAAGAGTACTTTACATTCGCCGCTCCGGAGGTGAAAAATTCCAAAAAGGAACAGCCCATGCGAAATTTTGGCAAGAGTATTTTAATTCCATGGGTGCAGAAGAAGGATATTCAATAAAATTTGGTGAAGGTTAATCTTATGCCTCCCAAGTCTGGTAAGTCAAAGCTGATTAAAAGTCTGGAAAACCTTAACTATAGAAATATTTTTGTTCTGACTTTTCTGATCGGAACAATTTTCATTATTTTCGGTTCGTTGCTCGAGTACTATATTTCAGTTGGAGCCGTACTCCCAATTTTATGCATGCTCGCGTATAGCTCATTAGGTTTTATTGAGGGGAAAAACGATACTTTAATCGAGCAATTTGCAGACAGCATTTATTATTTAGGTTTTTTGCTGACCTTAGTTGCTTTAATTGTTTCCTTGTTTGCTTTAAGTGCAGATAATTATTCGCTGGTTGGTGTAGGAAGTCGTTTTGGGGTCGCTTTAGCTACCACAGTCGTAGGATTATTTTTAAGAATCCTATTGACTAATTTCCGTGAAACGTTTTCAGATCAAAAAGTGATCATGGAACAGCAACTTGCAAAGTCGATGAAGGACTTTTCCCACCAGGTTACAATTCATGCCAGGACATTAAGGACAACCACAGAGTTATATAATTCTTCCATTGAACTTTCCATCAACTCAATGAATAAATCTATTGCAACACTTACCTCAGGTCTGGACTCAATTTCTACCAAAGGACTTGAACATGTGGCTAATACCTTTGAACGAACGAATGAACAACTGAGTTTGGCGGTCACTAACTTATTCAAGAAAATAGAATTGATCCAAATATCCGATGATATTTTAACTTCGCCAATTCAGGAACCTATTAAACAACTAGCGGATCTATTAGATGAATACAAAGATGGTTTTGCTTCTGTAACGCTAGAGCAGAAAAAAATATCCAGCGATAACAAACTCTTTTCTGATAATTTAACAAAGTTAAATCAATCAGCAAGTAAGCTTGATAATTCAATCCAAAATATTTCCGACACCTTTTCTTCCATCAAGGATTTAGACATAAATACAGAGGGTTTAAATAATACAATCAACAAAACCATATCAACAATCGATGAGCTATCTTCAGCACTTTCTGCAATAGCCGCCATTGAGCCAAATATTCAAAGTGTTGTTAAATCAATCGATGACATCGATAAAGAATCTCAAAAATTAACAAATACAATCAAAAACCATGGGGAGGTTGTCTCTAATATTGATGGTATCAGTAATTCTAATTTGGATATGGTTAAAAGGCATCAAAGTGACATAGAAGAAATTTTGAAAAAATCTAGAGTCAACCTCGATCTTCTCAATGAGAGTTTAATAAAATCAGTTCAATTTATTGCTGACGAACTAGAGCGAGGTTCTGGTGGCGGGGGAAAATAGCAGAAGCAATTTCCTATTTGGTTTAACACTTACAGAATTGGCCTTCATTTTATTTTTTATACTCCTTGTTTTATCCAGTTTTGCTATCCAAAAAAAAGTTGAAGATATTGATAAGCTTAAGGGAAAAGCAGAAGTATATAAAAAGATCTTTGAAGAAATACCTGAATTTAATGAAAAAACTATCGAGGAGCAGGAGAAATGGTTGAAAGAGCTTGTAGAGAAAGACAAGTTGATGGTCAAGTACCAGGAGTTAGCTGAAAAACACAAAGCTCTTCATGATTCGTATCAAAAGATTGTCCAAGCAATACCTGGTTTAAAAGATAAGACAGAAGCCGAAAAAGCCAAGTGGTTAAAAGAGCTTGTGGAAAAAAGTAATTTGGATGCAAAGAACAAAGCATTAAGCAAAGAGCTTGATAAGATTAAGGAAAAGTTAGAGAAACTTGGAAAAGAAATGAAACTTAAGAACGAGAAGGTAGCTAGCTTGGAAAAAAAACTAGCGGGTAACCGACACCCCGATTGTTGGCAAGATGAAAAAGGAAAATATGAATTTATATACAACATTATCCTTAGAGACAAGGGCATTACAACTTACCGTGGTTATAAAAAATACTTAGAACAAAAGTTTCAAGAAATACCTGGAGCCAACAATATTATTGGTACAAAAAATATTTCTATAAGAGAGTTTAAACAAAAAACCAGGAGTGTTTTTAATTGGAGTGTGAAAACTGCAAAACCTGAATGTAGGCATTGGGTAAGAATCTTCGATGAAACATCATCGAGTAATAGGTCAACGTATAAGATACCACTTCACGGTATTGAAAATTATTTCTTTAAAAAGGAATATAGAATGACGTATTCAGAATTTAAGAAGATTCTAGCGTCACCTAGTAACAGCATGATTAAAAATAGAAGGAATAAAACTGGGTCTATTTTTAACAAGAAACCTTCCCGAAATTATACTATAAACGATTGTTCTGGAGAAAACCGGAAACACATGGATAGAATTAAGCTTTGGAGAGATATGTGTAGCCATCGTGATAGAGAGGAAGCTTTGAAAGAAAAATCTAAAAGTATTGCTGACGATTCAAGTAAAGGAAATGGAAAATCTTCAAGTCTAATAAATGAATTAAACAAAATAGGTCAAATCGGGAAAACCCTTCAATCACCTTAATTATCTTTGTTGGTTTTTTAATAGTGAGTAAATTTGACAGAGGAAAGCGTAGGCTTTATAATTTTTTACTCTTAACCCTTAAAAAAAATTAGTTGCCTTCTGACCGCTGGATCGAACCTTTCGGTTGTGGTTTGGGGCTAGTTTTTCATAATGAACCAACCATCAAAAGGGAATCCCAATGGCGCAGACTGAAGAAGGAAGGAAGTTTGAAAAAATTGCGTTGGATTATTTGAAGCAGAATTATTTGCCGGAGGCAGAACCTAACTTTGTTGGTCAAAATGTTATGGACGGCACTACCTTAGAAAAAGAAATTTTGGTAATGCACTTGAAAATTTATAAACGGGTTAAGGATATTAAGAAGAAGCGTATTTTCAAGGAACTTAAAAAGTTTAAAGTGGTCAAATCAGTCAGAATGATTGGGGATTGGTTTTTCACGAGAAAAATTAAATAAACTAGTTCTTCAGGTCCTCTGGACTAATCGTCCAAATTTTTATGTTCATATTTTTTTCTTTTATTACCCTTTTTATTTTTCTTAAATTATTCCTGTCATTATTTTCTGCAATAATTAGAAAGATACCTGCTTGTTTGCCCGTCTTAGAACTGTAGTAAAGTGCCTGCCCAATCGCTTCGGCCCACTTCTTACCAAAATCAAATTCAATTGAGTGTGTCTCCGTTTCACAATCAACACGCGACCCATCATCCAGTGAGAATTCAATTACTCCTTTCATTTTAGGGCATGCGTAATCGACATAATCAGCCTCACGATACTTAATTGCTTTATTTGGTGTGAAATTATTTAAAGAGTTTTCTTTGATATAAGACTCGAATGATTCATTACTTTTGTTGGGTTCCAATGATCTAGACACAGGTTGTCCACCTTCGCAAAACTGATTATCGGGACAGCCAGAACAATATCCAATATCACCACAAATATAGGAGCCTGAGTCGGAAGGGCAGGAATGCCAGCGATGGCAACCAGAACGGTGCGCTTCAGCAATCACAGCGTAAAAACCACTAAACAAAAACAGAAAAGTGAGTGCTCGTAAGAATGTGAATGGTTTGGTTTTCATACGACAATTAAAGTGGGTCCTGGTAGCATTTCTCTCTCCTATTATTTTCTAACATATTCTTTAACTTATGATACATTTAGGCATCCAAACTGTATAGAGGGTCTTTATGCGACCAGCTTTGAACACATTGAAAAAAAAGCTGTGCGAGGTGGTTTCCTAAGTTTATCACCTCTTTTTTATCCATTTCTCATTCTTATTTTATTCCTGTTGTTTCTTGTCGCCTGTGACTCTGAAAAAAAAGTTGAGATAAACCCAGTAAATTTTATTTTAAAAATTTATCAGTTTATTTATAGCTATGTTTTGTGGTTATTGCGGCAAACAAAATAAAAATGACTATAGTTATTGCATAAAATGTGGAAAACCTTTGGAATTTTTCAAGGGAGATGAAGGCACTAGCTCAGAAATCATAGATGAAAAACCAGCTGGTAAAATTTTAAGTTCAGCACAAGATTTAAAAAAGATTAACGTTGAGCAGCATGGAGTACCAGTATCAAAATACCGCTCTGTGATTTGGTGGAAAAACTGTAAATGGCCATGGCAGGCAAAATCTTTAGATGAAAAAAATGTACTAGGTTGTTATGAAACAGAAGAAAAAGCAGCGGAGGCGATTGCAGATTTTTACAAAGGCCTTATTAAAACATATGACTTATTGAAAGTTGTTAATACAGGAGAAGAAAGGAAGTTGATGAATGATTTAAAAAAAAGAATAGGATCATTTAAAAATTCAGAAAATTCTAATTCCAAACACTCAAAAAAGCCCTCATTGAAGTCAGGATCCGTCAATGATATCGAAAAATTCACGGTTGAATAAAAACATTGCTTTAATACTTTTTTTCGTTACACTCCTAACATCGAACTTAAAAATATAGCCAGTTAGCAAACTTTAGACGATTTCTTGTTCGCTGTTACCCATTAACCCATAGTGGTTATTATATGGATAGCTTTGCAGAAAAGGCGCGCTACTTTTTATGGCCCGCTGCATTGTTTATTGGAATATTGCTAATTGGTGCTCTTATCCTTTGGAAAATTGCGGATGATCCCGAAATTTCTCCTAAACCCAAAAGCCTTCCGACTCCATCTCAAAGCCCAAGCGAATCTATAAATACTGATAAACCAAAAAGCCTTCCGACTCCATCTCAAAGCCCAAGCGAATCTATAAATACTGATAAACCAAAAAGCCTTCCGACTCCATCTCAAAGCCCAAGCGAA
>AQTY01000052.1 GCA_000372225.1 Candidatus Nitromaritima sp. SCGC AAA288-L16
ATAGGCAACCTGCTGAGGTGAACACTGGGGTGGAGATGTGTGTTGAGAACAAAGTACGCTGATGGAGGTGCGTCACTCAACGAGTTTCCCGTTTTTGTATTTTTCCCCCTTGTCAGTGCTCCATATTCCGGTTGTGAAGTTATATTTCGTGAAATCCTGCATAGCTCCCCCATCTGAGGTACAACCATTATAGGTACTACATGCAACCGAGCGGCCCCCAACCACCACCGCAGGAAGGGATTCTCCAGCCCACACTATTCTTCCTCTCCCCTCCCGTTCCGCCACCCCCGCCCAATGCTGGGCTCTGCTCGGATTTCCTTCCTTAAAAATACCATTGTTGCAACCAACCCATACTACATTCATGTACAGATCTTCGGCTAGGGATGTTGATGGATCTCTAAAGTACATTCGATTACCTTCTGGATCAACCACCATCCAATTTTTGTACCTGTTCGAAGTGGCGCAAGCCTCTTCCGGCGGTTTATAATTTGCAAAAGCTCTGGATCCGATGATGAGACGGACGCGGTTTGTACTGACCCGCCAGCCCCACTGCAGCCACTCCCCGAACTTATCAACGATGCACTATCAATACTATAAGTATTGGGGCTGCTGTTGTGTTTTGCAGATGCGCAGAAGTTATCGAGTGGTGAAGGAGGAAGTGTCGCTACAACATCCGTGTTCTGGTTAAATCCATAGTAGGTATCTTTTATTATAGGAAGGTCACACCCTTGGGTAGAGTCAGTATCTAACCAGTAAGCATTGCATAGAAGATGCATATCTTTTAGAGCTTGCTTGGAATGAGCATCGTAACCCCTGATCTTGTACTGGTTGAACTGGGGAATGGCGATAGCAGCAAGAATGCCGATGATTGCAATGACAATCAGCAGTTCTATGAGGGTGAAACCTTTTGCACTTTTATGAGTTAGATGTTTATGCATGACCATTCCTTCCAATGGTAAGCAACGAAACCATTCTATTATATGAAGGGATAAAGAAATACCCTGTTATTTCTGGGTATTGCGGGATATGGGTGTAAATAGGGTGTAAATATAGCGAATCCGAAAAGAAAAGGATTAGCCGGTTTCAGCTAACCCTTTATATTATTTGGCGCGCCTGGCAGGATTCGAACCTGCGACCTACGGATTAGAAGTCCTATCCAGCTATCAAGCAACAACTTTCAACAACACATAACAATAACAAATTTAATGTTTTGAAAGAAACTGTTGGTTGTCGGTTGTTGTGGAAAACTGCCCTTATTTGCGGTCAATTGGCCTTTTTTTGGCCTTTTCCTTCCTTATATAGTATCACTAAATATAGTATCACTAAATTGCCTATCCCTGCCAAATGTCATAACATGCCTCATTGCCAGCCATTAATAGGAAATGGTCATGCATTCAACTCATAAAACTGCAAAAGGTTTCACCCTCATAGAACTGCTGATTGTCATTGCGATCATCGGTATTCTTGCTGCCATCGCTATTCCACAGTTCAACCAGTACAAGATAAGAAGCTATGATGCTCACTCCAAACAAGCTCTAAAGGATATGCATCTGCTGTGCAATGCTTACTGGTTAGATACTGATGCGCTTCAAGGATGTGACCTTCCAAAAATTAAAGAAGTGACTTATGGATTTAATCAGAACGCAGATGTTGTAGCGACACTTCCACCTTCGCCACTTGATAACTTCTGTGCATCAGCAAAACATAACAGCAGTCCCAACAAATATAATATTGATAGTGCGGCGTTGATAAGTTCAGGAGACTGTTCCCCAAAATGCTTTCGCGAGGGGTGTAAGTCTTCCTATACAGTTGATAATCCCCCCGAATGCACGGATGCATTGGTCGAGTATCATGTGTCTAGGGCACGTATTGCAACAGGACGACATATGTCTAAATTTGAAGTATGTGCGGATTTGCGTGAAGCGGGCATATGCAGTGGTTGGGCCGGAGGGTCGGCAGTGGAGTGCATAGCGCCCCGTGTCGGAGGCGAGGCAGCGTACGCGTTGCGGCGGCGGCAAGGTATAAGATCAGGACAGATACAAGGAGAAAGTTCTGAGTGGTTGGGGTATGAGAGTTTACACGCAGAACCTGAAAATTGTAAAGGAGGACAGTATTATGGGGGTCCTGGCCATTCAAATAATTGTTGGTGCACAGGCACTACGATCCCTCCTACTGTTGATGGTGATAGGTGGAAATGTATTACGAGTTCAGGCGTATATACACTTCCCCATGATTCATAGGATTTAAGTAGTACTTCAGATAACCTATAATATTTTTTTAAAAGAGAATGACCATACATAAACGGGGTACGCGTTGAGTGAGGTCCCTCCATCAGCGTACTTTGTTCACAACACATATCTCCACCCCGATAAAATTATCATTCTCTAAAATCTTTTTGTAAGAATGGTCATGCAAAAACATTCATCTCACAAAAACACATCAGGCTTCACCCTCATAGAACTGCTGATTGTAATTGCGATCATCGGCATCCTTGCTGCTATCGCTATTCCCCAGTTCAATCAGTACAAGATCAGAGGCTATGATGCTCATTCCAAACAAGCTCTAAAAGATATGCATCTGCTATGCAATGCTTACTGGTTAGATACTGATGCGCTTCAAGGGTGTGACCTTCCTAAAATTAAAGAAGCTACTTACGGATTTAATCAGAACGCAGATGTTGTAGCGACACTTCCTCCTTCGCCACTAAATAACTTCTGTGCATCTGCAAAACATAACAGTAGTCCCAACACATATAGCATTGACAGTGCATCGTTGATAAGTTCGGGGAGTGGTTGCAGTGGGGCAGGCGGGTCAGTCCAAACCGCATCCACCACGGCGCCGCCCCCAACCGCCCCCGGATCATTGTACGAATCTTACGTGAAATACGTTTTCGAATGCCGACGGCACACCCAGGAGGCGCAGTCGGGGAGCAAATGGGGAAGTTATGCGGTGGTCGATTCAGACGGATTTAATCTCCTTGACGGCACATCAGAAGTGACATGGGGGACGGCGGGAGTGGTCGGCGGGGTCCTGTCGCTACCCTGTAATAGCGTCAATGCGATGATGGTTGAATTTAATGAAAACCTAGACCCCCAGACTGGTATCCAGCACCAACACGCAAGCAATGATTCAAGACACACGATAGAAAGGAGTGCCGCGGGTGAGCTGCTTGAGAGTGGTGGTACGCTAGTATTCTTAGGGGGGCGGGGCTGGTGTCGCCCCCGATGTGCGGACATACGAGAGAACATGAAATATAACTTCGAAACAGGCATATGGAGCAATGATCTGGGCGAAAAATACAAAAATGGGAAACTCGTTGAGTGACTATGCAAAAACATCCAACTTATAAAAACACATCAGGCTTCACACTCATAGAATTGCTGATTGTCATTGCAATCATCGGCATTCTTGCTGCTATCGCTATTCCACAGTTCAACCTGTACAAGATCAGAGGCTATGATGCTCACTCCAAACAAGCTCTAAAAGATATGCATCTGCTGTGCAATGCTTACTGGTTAGATACCGATGTTCTTCAGGGATGTGACCTTCCAAAAATTAAAGAAACCACTTACGGTTTTAATCAGAACCCGGATGTTGTGGCTACGCTGCCTCCTTCACCATTGGATAATTTTTGCGCATCAGCCAAACATAACAGCAGTCCAAATACTTACAGTATCGATAGTGCATCGTTGATAAGTTCAGGGAGTGGCTGTAGTGGGGCTGGTGGGTCAGTGCAAACCGCGTCCACCGCGGAAGCGTTCGCAACCTACAATGCCATCACAGCCACCGAAGAATGCAATAGGGCGTACGCGTGCCCTCCGCAGTACAGCAAGCGAGGATTGTGCTCGGCAGCTGCGACCGGAACTTTTGCGGTGGTCGATCGAGACGGTAATCTAGCGGACAAAGCGGGCGATCCCAAGGGTGCAGAAGCGGCATGGTATAAGAGCGAAAACAAAGGCAATGAAAACATGTGGGTGGCGGGCTGTGATACAGTCGCGGATGGATGGCAATCGTTCAACGTGCGGCAAGGGATCAGGGACATGGTCGAACGCGGCAGTCATAAGCTAGTATTCATAGCGAGTGGGGGTAGTGTTGTGTGGAATTCGTGTGCGAATATTGTATGTGAAGATGATCGAGATGCGGGGGAGTGGAGGGCTTCAGAGTGGTGGGGCGTCGCAAACGCCGCCAAACGGGAGAACATGAAATATAACTTCACAACCGGAATATGGAGCAATGACCAGGGGGAGAAATTCAAAAACGGGACTCTTGTTGAGTGACGCACCTACATTAGCGTACTTTGTTCATAACACTTATCTCCACCCCAGTATTCACCCATCGCCACCAGTTCCTGACGTATGGCTTCACACTAACCCCCTCCGCTTTTCCAAACGCTTCAAGTATTGCTCACGTTCCTCACCACCATAGGGAAGACGAAGTACTCCGATTGCATTTCGTTTGATGAACGAATCTGCAAGCGGAACATCAACCATTTCCCCGAACATTGGAAGCGATCCTTTCAACTTCAAACCACCAATTTTTACACTATACATCCCTACTCGTTTCCCATTTCGATAGTCATTAATAAAAACCGCATCACTTTCTTTTGATTGAGAGTAGAAATATGCAAACACAACCCTAATAAATTGTTGTTTTTGATCAAAAGAGAGATTATAAAAAGTATCCCCCACATGAACATGAGGATATGTTCCGTTCTTTTCTATTTTTTTAAACAAATCCTTATTGAACATATCCTGCATTAAATCAGTTCTTTCTTTTTGGGTTTCAGCATCTGTTTTTAAGTTCTTTAATACGGTAGGCTCTTCGAGGGTCGAATCAGTATCATTACTAAATAAAGCGGAAAGAATAAGGACTAAAAATGTCCCTACAATAATATAGTTGAGATAACCTGTTTTTTCTTTTATCCGTGCACCACAATGAGGACAAACTTCTGCTTTGGTGCTAACTTCTTTTCTGCATTCCTTGCACTTGATTAAAGCCATGGTTGTCTCTTCTCTTAAAGGTATAGAAATCATGGAAAACAACAACGAGTGCGAGTAAAAATGTGAGTGGTTTGGTTTTTATACGATTATTATACCTAAACTTCCTCTAGCTTGCCCATCCCCATCAACTAACATAGAATAGCCTGATCCTTCTATTAATTAGAGGAACTCATGTCTGCCAACGCAAAGAACAACGGGCGGTTTCTTTTAATACTCTTCCTCATTGCTCTCTATTGTTTTGGTTGTGGTCCTAAGGCTACCGAGCGTAGGAATCTTAAGACGCAACTTTTGCAAAACCCGGATGACTACCTTGCAAACTTTAAGCTTGGAGAAAAATATCTAGAGATGGGCAAAAACACACGTCCAGACCCTTACTGGGGTATCGATGGAGAAGGTTCGTTCCGGGACGCAATTCCTTACTTGAAAGAGGCAATACGGATCAAGCCGGATTTTCCAGAACCACATTGTGCACTTGGAGAGGTTTATGGGCGAAAAGAAATTAAGAACGGTTTTGGTGCAATTAGCCACGCTATAATTTGTTTAAAATTGTCCGAAAGACAAGGTAATTTCAATTTAGTCGCTTTTGCGAAAGGAGCCTTGCGGGAGTATTTTAGTCTTTATAGAAAATATCGCCCCGCAGATTTTGATCGCATTCAAATACCAGGATCATCACAACCATCTTATCCGGTAAGACCACCTCAGTCCCAACAACCACCAAAAGCAATTGAAAGCGCTTACTCCGGAACAGGTTTTTTGTTCAGCGCTAAAGATTACGTCATTACTAACTGGCACGTAGTTCGTGGTACTAAAAACATCAAGGTTAAGTTTCTTAATGGCGAGGAGATTAAAGCCGAGGTTGCACTCAAAGATCCTCAAAACGATATTGCGTTTTTAAAACTGGAGCAATCTCCGCAATTACCAGCAAGCGATTTAAAGATTGCCGATTCCTCCAAGGTAAGAATGGGCGACAAGGTTTTTACCATTGGTTATCCTGCTCATTGGCTTATGGGTGACAACCCGAAATATACCGAGGGCGTTGTGAATGCAACATCAGGACTACAAGATGATCCAACAGTCTTTCAAGTTAGCGTTGAGATACAGCCGGGGAATAGTGGTGGCCCGCTTTTCAACGCAACAGGTGAGGTGGTCGGGATAACTGCATCGTCACTTGATTCCAAGGCAGCGGTCGAATCTTTTGGTACTTTACCCCAGAACGTAAACTATGCGATCAAGTCCAATTACATCTCGACACTATTGCCGATGCTTCCACAAACTTTGATTGCATCAAGAGGTATTATGGTTGTTCCTACGGAACCCGACAGCACTCTCGCTAATTTCATCGAGAAGGCGAAGAAAAATATCGTTCTTATAGAGGCGACGGAGTAAAGGATAGCTTATGGGCAAAGCTCCCCTCAGCCTTAAGAATCGAAGACTAAGGGAAGCCTGATGTCAATTTGATG
>AQTY01000053.1 GCA_000372225.1 Candidatus Nitromaritima sp. SCGC AAA288-L16
GCCTCTCGGCGGGCTTTTCCCTTTTTATTACTGCTCCCCTAGAAGGGACGTTCATCCTGAATTACTTTCCCGTCAGCGTACATCTTCCGGGTTCGATTGGTCATCCACACGAGCCATCCCTGTAGACCAACAAAAATTCCCGCCATGATGAAGGACATTGTCAGCATCTGACCTGTATCCACTTGTGGCTCTAAAATGGTGTAATACCAAGTAGAAACTGCCATATGCTCGTCTATCTCTTTATCCCAGCCTGACCACTGCATAAATGCAACCGGGATGAACTCTTCTGCAGGAATCTGAACGTCCATATCACCCTCGGTGGTCAGCGCTCGTTGGAACATAACCTTAACACGACCCTGGTGGTAAATGGAATCAACGACTTTGACCGTTGGTTCGGTTTCTTTTGGGTTTAACGCGTTATAACCATTTCCATTGAGCTCTTCTACCGTGACATCCAACTGGTATCCCTCTTCCTTGGGTGCATTGGTGGGGCTGTAGTCCTTAGGCATAAAGGAAGCCTTCCAAAGATCAACTGGCTTCTTGCTATCACCATGGATAAAGTAGGGCTTCTCAGCTCCAAACAAATCCTGTAATTTAGCCGGCCACTGGATAGCAACCGCTTCAGGATACTCTGCATCTGTGGAGAGAAAGCGGTTATCATATTCTACGAGATAGAAAATGCCCTGCTCCTTATTCCAGCGGGCAGAAACCCACAGGTTATCCGCCTTGGGCTTAAAGTTCCGTTCACCAAAAGTGATCTGACCAGATAAAGCAATATAATTTCTTCTCGGATGATCAGCCTTATCTTCTGCCCGCTCAACGATTTTAGGACCATCATCGGGAGAGACCCACATCGGATCAGAAATCTTTGGAGCAATTTCTCCGTCTGTATATTTAGCAGCGATCAAAAAGTCAGGAATTGGCTTACTGGTCAGCTTATCGATCTTCTTACGTGGGCAAAGAGAATTTACGAAAGCCGCCAATTTCCATCGGTCCTCAACACTGATTTTATCCCGGAAATTCGGCATCGGTGTGCCGTTCAGTCCGGTTGAAACCGTGCGAGCGACGTTGAATGGATCGTAATGATTACGTCGAGACCCACGGAAATTCCAGCAGTGCTGCCAGTTAGCGGCAAGAATCGGGAACCCCCAGTCATCTTTCATGGTGGGGTTGCCATCACCACGGCCTTCACCGCCATGACACTCAAAGCACTTGTTAGCCACCATGATCTTTTTGCCTTCATCAATGGCTTCCTGGGGAATTTCCAAATGGTAAGGCGCTGTTGAACCCCAAGGATTGGCTCCGAGTTCCGTGACCGTATCTAGCAGTGTCTCGTCTTCATCATCGAATTCCCGGTCCTGCACGAGTGATTTAACAAACTGAACAACCGCCTTGATCTCATCTTCCTTTAGGAACTCACCCCATGCCGGCATGGCCGAACCTGGAAGACCATTGGTAACCGTCGTAATGAGATCTTCATCTCTTGGCAACTCTCCGGAGTCGGTCCATCGGATCTTAAAGGTCCCCTGGGTAAAGTTTCTCGGCTTGGTGAACAAACGATCATGCGAGGGACCATCTCCGACACCCTCAACACCATGACACCAGACACAGCGCTTGAAATAAACCTTCTTTCCCGCTTCAAGCAGATCTTGCTTGATTGGGTCCGCCGGCCTATCTTCATCTTCAGCATAGGCAACGCCCGCAATCAACACTGAAAACAAAAGAGCTAGAAGAATCTTTAGCGTCTTTCCAGTTTTAGCTTTAATGTTCATTATCAAATCCCCACTAAATATTTTAAGGTTATTCATTCAACCGTATATCAACAATTTTAAACTTACTCAGCTGTAGATCCTTCTGTATCAAAGGTCCTTGGATGCCAACCGGTATACCAGTATTCGAAAAGAATAACTTTCCAGATTTCATCCGTGGTCAAATGCTCCTCCCAAGGAGGCATTGCTGATGACCAAGGGGTTGATTCGTTTGGAAGCCCCGGCCCACCTTTAGATACGCGCCAGAACAGGAAAGACTCCTGAAGCATAGCGATAGTACCTGGATCAATAAAGTTAGCTGGTGTTGGGTTGAATGCGTGGGAGAACATGCCCAGCCCGTTCAACTGATCACCATGACAGTAATGACAGTTCTCAAAAAAGACGGTTCCACCTTCAGTGACATTTTTCATATATTCCGTCTTATCAAGAAACGGGAAACTATCCTTGTAATTATCCTGCTCGTCAGTTCTAAAAGGATTACCGATCTCCTCCAGTTTGTAGGTTTTACCGTGTACCTTGGTAGTCGAAGGTGGCGCCGGATGAACCGTTCTTAATTCAACGGGCTCTGCAAACTTGGGATAAAGAGTATTCCAAGTCGCAAAACCTACAAGTACCGGTAGCAACGTAAACACAACAATTCGCGCTATCTTGTACTCACCGACGATCGTCTTAACAATCGGAGCCCTAAACTCTCGGAAAGTCGTTGGGTCCTGACTGACATACAAAAAAGTCCCAATCGCCCAAAGCATCATATAAGTAATATATAGAGTCCAAGGGATATGTGGCGCGAGGATAGAGTCATAAAAATAATGTCCAAGCATAAAAACATAAAACGCTTTTAGAGCCATTGGTGGATTTAATCGCATTCCTACATTCACCACTATCAGGTACGCACAAAACAGTAAATAGAAAACATAGCGATTCAATATCCAACCGGTTTCCTTCGGCGTAAAGATAGGAAACAACCCGTAATGGAACACCGCCCAACCCGCTACTGCCAGGATCAAACTAAGAAATGATTTGTTCATTGCTAACTTCTCCTATCGTTTAGCCTTCTGTCTGACTTATAAAATCAACTAATTTATCAATAGCGTCTACCGACAACTTGTTTTTAAAATCCTGTGGCATCAAGCCGTCTGGGAAGAGCTCGTTTTCTTCTTCATTCATAACCACGTATGCACTGGGGTTGAGAATCGACTCCCTGACGTACTCCTTGGTGTTGGTGGCCTTGCCTTTATACCGTCCATCCTTGATCCGTTTGGGAGCGTTGATCTTCTCATGCAACTTCGGACCAAGCTCACCTTCCGCACCCTCGATTCCAGGAATGGTATGACACAAGGGACAACCAAGCGTATTAATCATCACATCAATCGGCTCAGCCCCTGTTACAAAGATCGGGGCCTCCTCATCAGATTCCGCGGTTTCCTCAGCAGCCCCACCGTCAGCCGACGGCAAAGGCACGGTAACATTGGCATAGTCACCTGGTGTGGTAAAAGACTGCAAAAACGCAATAACGGCATTGACTTCCACCGGACTCAAACTGATCGGTGGCTTGACGATGACAGGCATCGGACTTACCTTATCCCCAGCCTTACCAAAACCCTTGACCACGTAACAGCTTGGACACATAACCGATTCACGGATATAGTCCTCACCGGTCATGGAATCATAACCTCCAGCCCCTGCCCGTCGGTACTCTTCAGGAATTTGATCCGGAGCACCTTTAATGATTCCAGACTTAGGCTCTTTATCGCCCACCTTGACCGGCTCGTTCAAATAGCGATCCTCCTTAACCCGAGTAACGCCACGCTCATTAACTCCAAAGAGGTTCGGACAACGACCGATATTATCTCCCGCTTCAAATGTGTGGCAAAGAGGACACTGGCCTTTTCCGATAGCCTTCTGGCCAGCCACCTGTTTTGTCCCAAATATAATGACACGCCCCATCTCGGCGTACTCTTCCATAGTAACCTCACCAACAAACGCTGTTGCCTTTGGTGGTGGATCACTACGCTGCTGCGGCAACCAGTTGGTGTACCCAGCAAGCAGGACCGATATCGTTGTCCACCAGAAAAAAGCCCGGATGATAGGTGGGGATTGATTTTCAATCTTCGTGCTCTTAAAAAATATGCCCCAAACGAGCAACAGCAAGAACATGGTCAAACACATCTTGCCAAAAAAGAAACTAAGCTGCTGAACTTGGTTAAGATCAAACATGTGAACCGTCTCGAGAAACATAACGACAAGAAAGGCACCGAATACGCCTCCCCAGAATTTCAAACTCACATCCTCGCGCTCACGGCAGTGCTGTACAACATTCACGAATGCGTACAACGCAAAGACCGCGAATGCAAGTGATAAAAATGTCCACAATATATCCTGTTGCTCTGGAAGCATCCCCCTACTCCTCTCCTTTATGATTCACAATAATAAAACTTGTTATAAGCATAGTAATAGCGCCATCATAATTAGCTCTCCGTGAGCATAATAATGACAGCGCTATTGAACTACTACTGTTGCTGAGCTGGAACCGGAACCGCATCTGGTGCCTTTGCTTCTGTGGCTTTGGCACTCAAGCTAGCGACCCAGAAGACAACAACAAACTGAACCCAAACGAAAAGTGTATTGAAGGTCAACATCTTACCGGCTTCACCGATAGTCAAGGTGTAAGCATCCACCGAGTTGTCCCGTACTACCTCCGTTACGTGCCAGAATAGACGGACCGAGGAGCGGATGTAGCCCATCAGACCCATCAACCATGTAAATGAAATCGCGAGCAGGAAGATAGCATAGGTTCCCACTTTCGACTGAGTACCCCACTTGATATCCCCCATGGACTCTGAGTCCTTGAACATGGAGATATTGATTGCGGTACCCGCAAATAGACACGTTAAAGTGGTGCAAACCTGGGGCACCGAGAGACCTACCCGTTGGTTTGCAGGCAGGAAATAACCATAAAGGCCCAGCCACATGATGTTCAATGCGCCACCTACGAAGATCGCGGTAATCCAACAGTTACCCGCCGTTGCCCAGGGAACGGTTATTTTCTTATTGGCCCTCTGGTACAAAATAAAACAGAGAATAGTGGTTACAATCATCAAGTTCACCGCCGTGTTTTTGGCCGACATAACCCCGAAGTGACCGATAATCGGGTGCTGCGCCCCTCCCATTTCTTTCAATTCAGCAGGGGTCATTACGATCGTATGAGGGGTCATCCACATGGTAAAACACACGATGAGGAGTAGAACCATATACTTACAATACTTCATATAACGCTGCGAACCTTGCACACGCGACATACTATTGTGCAGGTAGGAGTTTGCGCCAAAAAAGAGCAGCCCGATCATCACTGCCTGAATAATAAACAACCAGGCCATGATTCCGCCCATCAACGTGATACCCATCTGCTGACGGAACGCATACACTTCCTTCATCAACCAGTAACCAGCAAACGGAAGTGGAATAAGACCAAAAATACAGATAAACATCGCGATGTAGCAAACCCAGTCATAGTGGGCTTTCTCTTCTTCATTCTTTGCAGTCAAGTAGTGATACGCGGCATATGAACCAACGATACCTCCACCAAAAACGATGTTACCAAGAATTCTATGAACACCGACCGGGTTCCACAGGGTGGAGTGAATAACGTGCCAGATATTACCCAAGAAACGACCTTGCTCATCAATTCCGCCGGGAGCCTGCATGAAGGTCGCCCAGGAATTCGCAAGATACATCAACACGGTTCCGACAAGGTTGAGCAGAACGGAAATACTACAATGAACCCACTTCAGGAAGCCACCATCGTTCATCTTGTCCCAGCCATAATAATAAACGTAAAGAACTCCACTCTCCGCCAGGAACATCAACGCATAAACATGCATTACCGGGCGAAAAATAGTTGCCATGTATTTGAAGAAACCCGGGAAAAGAGTGATAAAAGTAAACAGTAAAATACCACCCAAAATAGCTGTCCAGGAGTATGCCGTAAGACTAACCTTCATCAGGTCATGAGCAAGCATGTCGTATTTCTTAGACATTACTGGATCACTTTCACGGGTCCGAATACCGACGAACTCGATGAGCATGCAGAAAATCGGAACAGCAAGAACAAAACTACCAAAATACAAATGCTGTTGGTTTGCCATCCACAAAAGTATTCGACTAGGTGCAAAATCATAGTTATTGTAGTCAGTCTCTCCTAATTCAGGCGCTGGGGCACCGCTCACAGGCCCCTTAAGAGGGTTCCCTTCGAAGTCCTTGTAGAAGACATCCTGACTCCACTCGATCTCGGGCTCACCTTCTCCCTCAGCGTCGTCATCCGCAGCCATCACCTCTTTCGCAAACGCCTGTTCAGCAAAGACCTGCTCAGCAAAAGCTTCCTTCGCGAAAGCATCTCCCGACAGCCCTGGCATCATAAACATTGCAAACGCAAAAAACAGAGCAACGGGCAGAATATTTAAACTTCTAGTTTTCCCCAACATAGCCTTGTCCTCCTTTGTGGACTTATTTACTTAATGAT
>AQTY01000054.1 GCA_000372225.1 Candidatus Nitromaritima sp. SCGC AAA288-L16
TTGATTTTCTGATATTAGTTCATTGATATTATCCTTTTTTTAAGTACATCTTCAACTGAATGATCAAGGCAAACTTGATTTTGACAAGGATCAGGGGGGAGACATCGAGACATAAAGAAATCTCTACAAGGAACTTCATGATGAAAGATAAGACCCTCTTCTTTGTGAACATCTCTATCATAATAGGTCTTTTTATAGTCACCAGGCCCCGTCAATACCAATGTCGGAATATTTAAGGCTGAAGAAATATGAGATTGACCAGAACTGTTATCTATCATCAAATCTGATTTAGAAATCAGAGCCATGCTTTGTCTTAAAAGCCCCACATATACCGTAACTCCTTCCACTTGGTCGAGAAATAACTTAGCAATAGATTGCTCTTTTTTTGGGAAACAGGCTAAAACCTGATGTCCATGGTCGTGAATTAATTGGTGGGACAAGGTGACAAACCGTTCCAAACCCCAATTATTGTTCCAATCTTTATAAGATGATGGATGAACTATTACTAGTTTTTTGGAAGAGTCTATTTTCTGTTCCACCATGAAATCCTCAGCCCATTGAATTTCTTCACTGGTGATGAAAATTTCTGGATTCTTATCTTGAGGGTTTAAACCAATCGCTCGTAAACAATCCAAATCTAATTCGATAGATGATCTGTCCAGCTCGTGACCAGAGCCCACAATGATATCAGAGTATTTTTCCCTAATGAAAGAACCTCTGTTAATGCGCCAGCGTGCTTTTATTTTTTTTGCTAATCGGGAAGAGAAGTTTCTAGAGTGTAAATTTAAGATAAGATCAAAGTTCTGTTGACTTAGTAGATCCACAAGGCGAGACACTTCTCCTTTAGCGGTTTCCCCAGATAATCCATAAATTTCTTCTAGGTATGGGTTGTTCTCAAAAAGCGGTCTGCAGAAATTAAAAGTTAAAATTGAAATGGAAACATTTGGCATCAATTTGTTGATATTTTTGATTACTGGCGTGGCTATGACTGCGTCTCCTAGTCCGCGAAGCTTGATAATAAGTATTTTTTTTACCGAGTTTAGTTGACCCCTGAGTTGCCTACCACTTCTGATATATTTCTCATGGTATCTTAGGTATCCTAAAACTACAGCTATCGAATCCAGCGTGGAAAATACCAAACCTTCAAATCCTTCACGAATACCTTTACGCAAAATCCAGTTTCTAATAAAATTTACCAGAGACACTGTTAAGGCTCTTGTAACTATATTGAATAGGCTCAAACTAGGTTCAGACTGATATAGCTGGTCAGCAGCCTGCTCCCCGCGGTGCATTGTATTGATGACCACTTCGGCCATGGTGTCTTCGGAAAAATACGTTGAATAACCTTTCATGAAATCCTCTTTAGGCAATGAGATAGGATCGATTTGCACTGATCTACCTGTCCCAATAAACAGCAAACCAGGTCTTGGATCATGGGACCATTCCAACGGATATTTAAGACGTTGCTTCAGGAAAAAAACTTCTCTCTTTATTGGAAACCATGCTTGTTTCACTTGAGATGAGTTAATTGTTTCTACAATGGACTCTTTCAATATCGTAGAGAGGTATTCTCTACCTTCTAATAACAAGTACCACGGAGAGTTTTTAGACTGCATTCCCTTTTTCCAGAGTTCACAAATATTTGGAGATTCGCTTTCGATCAGATTTCCACCCTGGGTTTCTATCTCCTTTAAAGTATTAGTGCCGCTAGGTCCCACGAATGTGATGTCACTAAACCATAACTTTAATTCAAGAAAAACATCCAACAAATGACGGCCGGATCCTCGATATGCTATGACGACGGATATGTTGTTACTAATAGAAGGTGATATCATCCAATATCCGTAAATTTTTGGAAGGAGGAGCGGTTAGGACAAATCGTAGCCATTTTTTTTGCAAGTGTGGCAAATGGTTTTCAAATCGTTGGGTTGATCTAGCATTTCTTTTCTCGCGGCAACATAATTTTCACCGTTCCAGATTTCTTCAAAATCCTGCTCAAAAATATTCCCCATTCGGTCTTTTTCTTCTGTGTGTACACAGCAACAAGGAAAAACATCTCCATTCCAGTTAACGAACGTTTCCGTCCAAGGCTTTCTGCAAAAATCCTTTTTATTTTCCTTATGACTAGACTTATATGTTTTGCTTGCCATATCGTAGGCATTGTATTCCGGATTATCTGGAAGCCATTTGCCATAGATATCAATCAGTTTTTCTACGGGCTTAAGATAATTTTGCTTTAAATTAGCTCTTGCACTGTTAATGTTGATGTTGACCCCAAAATCATGAGCCATTTTCTTAGCCTCCTCGACCTGGTGCTCATTGTGCTTCATTACAATAAAATCCCAGTTGATTGTGATGTTGGATTTATACAATTTTTTTGCTGCCACCAGTTTTTTTAAGTTATTAAAAACTTTCTCAAGGTTCCCACCCACTCGGTACTTTTCATAAACCTCCTGTGTGGTCCCGTCTATGGAGATACCAAGCATGTCCAGGTTTGAAGTTACCATTCCCTTAATTTGCTCATCAGTTATATCATTGAGATTAGCGCTGACAACTGAGCGTATTTTATGTGGATTCTGAGAGGCATAACTAATCATTTCAATAAACGATTTGTGTAAAAATGGTTCGCCCCAGGAGAAAAGTTGCACGGTCTGAGCCCACTTGGCAAATCCATCAACCACTTTTTTATATTTATCCAGTTTAAACAAACCGTACTCAACGCTCGTATCACCCTCTCCTGTCGGACAAAGGGGGCATTTTAGTTGGCAGTGGTTTGTTGGTTCTATCGTAACCATCTTGGGCATACCAATAGCTTTGGAAAGACTGAGAGTATAGCCCAACTTAATTTTAATTCGGTTTATTCGCTTGCGAAATTCAAACATTAAGATCAAGCCTCTTTCATAGTCATTTCACTACTTGTTTCACTTATTTGAGTTGACAACAATTTTATAAGGATAACGAAATTATTTTATAATTACTTGTAAAAGGATTAAAGCATTTTATGTTAGTTGGTGGATAGGTATTGAAATTCTTTTACCACTAGTGAGTACATGACTGTACATAACAAAAAATGGGCTATGAGAATAATCTCATAACGCATTGTATTATATGGAGCCAGCGGGCGGAATTGAACCGCCGACCTACTGATTACGAATCGGTTGCTTTAAGTATTTTCCCCATTTCACACCATTCCTAAAACCCCCACAACACCCCATAAAACCTTTATTTAAAGAACTTATGGCGTTGCAAGTCATTTCATGAAATTGTATAGTATTCAGAGTGAAACGGTAAACATTTGGTAAACATCTGGATTACCATGTCAAATAATACCACGAAAAAGCTCACTGACGCAAAGATAAAGGGACTCTCAAAGCCTCTAAAGCGAACCGTCCTCTTTGAGGAAGGAACCGGGTTCGGTCTCCGGCTTGAACCTAGCGGTAGAAAATCGTTTATTCTTTTTTTCTGGTTCAACGGCAAAAAAGACGGTGTAACCCTAGGTCAATACCCCAAGCTATCTCTAACAGATGCAAGAGCTATAGTAGTAAAGATTAAGCAGAAAGTAGAGCGTGGTGAAGATCCAAGAGTGGAGATCAAAGAAACCCAAAGGGCAAACAGGAATTTTTATACCGTGGGAGATTTGTGCGAAGAATATATTGAACGCCACGCCAAGGTGAAAAAGAAAAGTTGGAAGGAAGATCAGCGTATTTTGGGAAAGGACATTATCTCTATTTGGAGTAGACGGAAAGCTAGTGATGTAAAAAGAAAGGATGTGATAAACCTACTAGATAGTATTGTTGAGCGTGGTGCAGAAATTCAAGCAAATCGAACTCTAGCCGTTATCCGCAGAATGTTTGGCTTTGCGATTGAGCGAGACATCCTAGAGTTTAGTCCCTGCAACGCCGTCAAAGCTCCCGCAAAAGAAAATATCAAAGATAGAGTCCTTTCGGATGAAGAGATAAAAGCCCTGTGGAACCAACTGGATGAATGCAAGTCAATGGATCGGCGCATAGCTTTAAGTCTCAAGCTTATGCTTATAACCGGGCAACGAAAAATAGAATGTCTGCATTTAAAGTATTCTGAGATTGATAACTCTGGATGGTGGACAATTCCAAAAGAGATTTCCAAGAACGGCAAACCTCATCGTGTTTTCCTTTCACCAAAAGCAAATGAAGTTATTACTCTAGCAAAAGAATTACTCCCCGAATCGGATTGGGTATTTCCTTCCCCTAGGACAGGCAAACCGTTTATAGGATCAAGCATCGATCATGCTCTGCGTGACATAAAAACCCAAGAAATGATAAAAGTAGATTTCACTCCTCATGATTTACGGAGGACTGCATCTTCGATGATGACAAGCATGGGTATTCCCCTCCTGACTGTTTCAAAAATTCTAAATCACTCTGAAGCGGGAGTAACAGCTAAACATTACGACCACTATGCGTATGACAAAGAAAAAAAAGATGCCATACGTGCTTGGGACAGAAAGTTAAATCAAATTCTTGCGGACCCAAACAAAGTAAAATCAAAACAAAGTCCTGCTAAACCAAAAAATACTATGCCAAAGAAAATTCTTACCAACAAAAAGAAAGAAGAAAAGACTGAAGTGATAACTTATGAACAATTTTTAATAAACAATAAACTCAAGGATTTGTCAAAAAAACAGTCTAAAAGATAACCTGATCAAGAAAGTCATGAAAGTTGCGTAAACCTTCGGAGATTAATAATGAAATACCTTTACCCTATTAAAGGTTTTACTAAACCGAAACAATATCCAGATCCAGACAAGAGAAGTGGTGCTTTGCTAGCTTGGGAATTTCTTCGTCGCAATCCAAAATATCAGGAAGACTTTGATAAGTTTAAAAAACTGAAAAGTCCCTCAGCGAAGCGAAATTTTCAAGAAAAATGGCTGCCCGGAATTCCCACGCTCACTCTATTTGATCCGAAGGATAATCAACCACGGGGTTTGAAATTGGCACTTACTCATGCCCCACGATTTAATGTTATTAAAGGCAAGGAAACCGTAAATATTGAATCTTTATATAAAGGAGGTGTGTTCGTAACATTTAATCTTAATGTACCAATTAAACGCCAACTAGATAAAACAAGAAAATTTCTCGAACGGGAAAGAAAAGAACAAAAGATAAAGCCAATTGAAAAGAATTATCAGCGCAAAATTTTTCCTCTCTACTGCCGAATACTAGATGCTAAAGCTGATAATAAATCAATTGAATTTTTAGCTAAGTTTTTTTATAGCCATAGAAAACGTGGTGATATTGATATTTCCGGAACTTTAAAAGATCAACTTAAAGCAGCCCTTCGCCTGCGTGACTCTGATTATATTTTTTTGGCCGATGCCCCATAGTTAATCCTCAGAAACTAACAACTCGCTAGTATCCCCCTCCCGTAAAAACGACATCACACACAAAAATGTACACCGGATAAATTATTAATGTTTTGATCTTGAGTTCACGGCCGCTATAAACTTTTCTCGCTCAAGCCTAATTTTTTCTTTAAAGGCTTCCAGACTTCCATGTTTTAAAATATATTTTTCTCGAATCTGATCTGCTGATTCTACGTCCGTTCCTTGTTCTCCTGTCAAACAGTTCCCCTTAATATCACAAGTCCAGATTGAACAATCTTTTTCAATGGCTCCCCTAAGATCCTCTGGTATATTGCTTGAGTGCGGAAGACTATTGTAATTTGCATCAATGCGTTCTTCTATTCGATCTAGTTCTTTTACTAGATCATTTATATCTTCTCCGTTCCATTCGCCAACCGTTTCATCTCCATCTGCCGAGAAAATATAATTTTTCAATGTAGGATCAACTTTGATTGGATCTAAAGAAAAACGGCGCTCATTATCAGTCATAAAAAATTTCCTTCTCGATAAAATCACATAGTTAAAATACTCAATTTACACCTACCACATACAAATAAAAAGTATTTTTTTAACAGGTGATATAACAATTGGTTTTGTAATTAATTTTTTATCAAATTATAAAAGG
>AQTY01000055.1 GCA_000372225.1 Candidatus Nitromaritima sp. SCGC AAA288-L16
GAAGTAATTGGAGTCAAAGAGTTGGTTAAGTCTACGCTGAAGAAATTCCCCAAATAAAATATACTTAAATCTATCCCTACGCATCACATGGGCTCCAAAAATCATCGTTATATGCTTTGCTGACTTTACTATCTTTAGTTATGCTAATAATTTATGTGATATTTATTTATAATAAGATTTACAATTTCAAGTTTCACTATTACTTTGGTCTTGACATGATTGAAGGTATAAAAGTTTTTAAAAGTAACATAATCATTAGTCTGGCAGTTGGCGCGGTATTTATATTGGCCTAAACCTGATTGAAGAGGAAAGGGTTGGTCCCGTATCGCCTGATGACACTGATGAATTCGGATAGACTTTGCTTTTATTGAACTCCATATCTATTTGTTGTTCAAGAAGTCACAGAATGCTCGCTTAAGATGCTTTTTGGGGGTAATTATTTGTGTCTCTCTGTGGACTCCGAGTTCTCCTTTCAAAGAACAATGCTTTCATTTAAGAATAACCAAAAAACTATAGAGTCTTAATGGTTAGGAAATTGATTTTTTCGGGGTTATAAATTGACTGTTATTTTTTTCACAATCTACCCACTTAATGAATACCATGCCTTGAGATATGGTTTTGATATCTTTAAGAAGAGGGGATTCAATATCGTTATTTTACATGTGTTTGAATATTTGTTTGATAAGCGTTTCAGTGAGTATAAAAGCCAATACGGAGAGTTAGAGAGTGTGATGGGCATAGAGCAAGTATCCGTTACGTCTGAGAGGGATTTTGAAAAATATTTTAATAATATCCAAGGATGGAAAATAGGAATCCCGATTATAAACTATTTGGATAGTAAATTTCTAAAACTTATTGTTAGAGCGGGTATTGACTACATTGTTTACAATTCAGGACAGCACCCAGCCTATATTAAAATAGAACCATTTTCTGATCGATACACACGTTTTATAAAAAGACTTTTTACCGATCCAGTTGGAACAATTCGTGAGGGTATTTATGAAAAAATTAAAATGCGGTTAGCCCTCCGGTTCCCATATCTATTCGGGTTTAGACATCCAAAGTATTACATTGCTGGGACGGAGGATTACTCTTATCGTTTTCCTATATCTAATACAAAAATAATTCTCGCTCACTCCTTTGATTATGATAGATTTTTGAAAAATAGAGGAAGACCTAGGCCGGTAGATATCCCCGCTCATGAATACTACGTTTTTATAGCAGATACCCCTTGGGGTGGGCATGACTACAAACTTTGGAATCTTGCTTCATACATAACAAAGCAAGAATATTCAGTAAAAATTAATGAGTTTCTAAGTTTTATTGAGGCAAAGACAGGCCGAAAAGTGATCATAGCTGCTCATCCAAAGTATAGTTCTAAAGAAAATATATACGATGGACGGCCGTTTCTTTTCGATACAGAGCAGATCATAAAATATTCAAGTGGGGTGATAGGTCACTATTCTGGTGCTATGAAATTTGCTGTTTTGCATGAGAAACCTTTATGTTTTGTTTCATTGTGGAAAATGAAAGATGATAATCATTTTCAAGAAATGATAAAAGCTTACGCGCTTGAGATTAAAGCACCGGTTTACTATATTGATAGAGATGACAGTTTAAAGGATATGATAGATGACGGTTTTTTCTATTACGACAGTGGCGCTTATCAAAAGTTTAGCAAAAAATACATAAATCCAGGAAATTCTGAAGACCGTTTTTTATGGGATATTGTGGTAGATGAATTAATAAAAGACTACACGTATCCTTAAAAACATGTGGAGTCTTTTGGGTTTGATTAGTGTTAAAAATAGTAGGGTGAAAATTAATTTTTTAGCGTGGCAATTTATTAATCGCCTGGTATTGTAACTTACCATGCAATAAGATATTAAGATCCTTTATAGCTTTTTTATTTCCAAGCTAAAGTTTAAAAGAAATCCGAGTTCATTAGAAGCCAAGCGATGTAAAAAATTTTTCTACACTAATGGTGTCTTGAAATGGAGTGATTACCAGGGGCGCTCTTACATCAAAAGATCTTAATCTGCGGATATTAGGTTTTTAAAAAATTGGTTGTGATTTTCTCATTGCCTGTTTTCCCAGTATGATCAGGATCTTGTCTGATTTCTTGCAGGCACTCAAGAAAGCCTTGTCCCATATCTACATAAAGGTTGCTTACTAGCTTTGAACCTATTTTAGGAGTAAATGAATATGGTGTGAGACTGTAATGAAAATTATTAGGAGTATGTGAAAATTCAAGGATTATATCTTTTTTTAAAATTTCCTTTATCATTTTGAGCATATTCTTTGTTTTTAATTGATGATGTCCGGTAATTACAATGTGTTTATTTTTGTATTCTGACGATAAAATATCGGCTGACAAGCGGGCGGCGTCCCTAACATGAATATATTCTCTCATTTCATCGCCAGTTCCTGGGTAGGTGATCTTCCCCTCTCGAAATCCCTGTGAAAGGTAACGCCGAATTCCGTTATTTACTCCAGCGCGGGGACCGTATAAGGATCCATAACGCAAAATAGTATACTCAAGTCCATAACGATTATAAAATTCTTCTATGAAAATCTCCGTTGCTTGTTTGCTGCACCGATAAAATCCGCCTAGATCGCTATATACGTATATGGTGCTGGCAAAAACAAATCGTTGGATATTATTTTTGACAGATCCATTCAGCAGATTGATAGTTCCCAAAATATTTTGATTAACTACTTCCATAGGCTGGTCTTTACCCATGTCTAGATCGGAAAAACCGGCAAAGTTGAAAACAACATCTTGACCTTTCATGGCATCATTAACGTTATCTGTATCAAGAATATTTCCCACGACCATGGTTTGGTCAGGGCGTATATAAGGGGAAGCTTGTAAATCAAAAAGACTCACCTTGTAGCCAACTTCAGACAAAACATCAGCTACATGGCTTCCAAGAAAACCGCTACCACCGAAAACAAGTGCATTTTTTTTTGACATGAGGGTACCAAATTATTGTTGTTATAGTCATTGTCCTGTCACACAGTTTGAGCGCGAAAATTTAATCACCTCCGGAAACAGTCATAATTTCTCCTGTAATAAAATCCCCTGCTTCCGAGGCCAAGTATACCACTGCCCCTGCAATATCTTCAGGTTTGCCAGCTCGTTTTAGTGGAATAAGGTCAATACGTTCCTTAAGATCTTTTTCTTTAATGAGACGTTGCTGAAGAGGACTATCGATAAACCCCCCTCGCACAGCATTTACCAAAATGTTATATTGGGCACCAGCTCTCGCCAATCCAACAGTAACAGATTCCAAAGCGGCTTTGGCAGCGCCATAATGTAGAGACTTTGAAGACCCTCCATATTTTGCGGCTATTGAACTGACGTTGATGATCTTCCCTCCGCCATTTTCTTTCATGTTAGCAAATGCTTGCTGTGCTAGAAAAAATGGTGCTTGAGTGTTCAGTCGGTGAGTTTTGTTCCAGGAGAATTCGTCCAACTCAAGGAATTCTTTAAAGTCAAGAATACCCCCCGCATTATTAACTAGAACATCAATACCGCCAAAGCTCTCAATAAAATCATGGAATAAACTCGGCGTACTATTTGATAGGAGATCGGCTTGAAAGCACTCGGACTTTCCACCATTGGCTTCAATTTCACGGGAAAGTGATTTTGCCATTTTTTGGTTCCGGTAATAATGTATCCCAAGGATCGCTCCTTTTTCAGCAAACATTTTGATCAGGCAATTCCCAATACCGCCTGTGGCACCTGTAACTAGAACTTTTTTGTCTTTCAACCCTGAGATGATTTGATGGTTCAATTTATTACCTCTAAAAGCTGTAAGGAGTTTTACTTTCTGTGAACCCATGATCTCGCAGCCAATATTCTACACTAGGCACCTGCCAGGAATAGTCCACATCGCATCCGCCCCATTGTTTTAAGGGGAAGATACGGCGTCCCATCCAACGTTGCGGTAAGATCCCAAAGTTAAGATCCTCTAGGCAACGTGATCGAACGATGGAAACAGACATGTCGGCAAAAAAAACATCACCTTGGGAGTCGCGGTCACAATTCACTGCTTTTAAATTTCCAAATGCTTCAAAAGAAACAAAAGGCTGCAATAGCCCGTCAGGTCCCTCTTTTCGGGCGCGTATGGGACTCCACATATTATAGGCAGAAACTGTAACAGCCGAATCCAGTGATGGATCTTCCAGCAGTATGCGAATCCCTTCATCAATAGTTTTTGCAAGAATAGTGGGTGCATTGCAAAATAAGAGAACCATTAAGTCCGGGGGTGATCCCAGTTGCTCACTAATGCAATGAAACCCGTGAGCGAAAGCGTCTTCTCCGAGTGCTTCCTTTGTGGCTAACTCTAGAGGCCTATCAATAATCTTTGCGCCATATTCATGAGCAACATTTTTAATGTTATCAGAATCTGTGGATACATAAATATCGTCCACGAGCTTTGCTGATTTTGCTGCCAAGAGCGGGTAACCCATCATGGGACGACCTAAAACTGGATAGGTGTTTTTCCCCGGGAATCCCCTGCTCCCCTCTCGGCCAAGCATTAACGCAACAACCATATTTTCTCTCTTCTCAAAATCAAACCACAGCACAGCGATCGCAAGGATTACACTGTTGTCGTTTCTTGTTTTTATGATTCTCCCGTAACGCTTCATATTGCTGTGAGCGCCATAGAGTACTAAGTTTGTTTTTGAGAGTCTTACCAACACACAGAGTCGATTTATAATCGCTATCACAGGGATTGACCGAACCGTCCCACCAAACGAACATTCTTCGCCAAAGATCAGAACAAGCAGTTGTAATATTATTTACGGGTTGCAGGTAAGTATTTTCCCATGGATTGTAATCTACAAAGGAGACTTGGTCCACCCAATCACCCCAGAAACGTTCCATATGGTCGATGTCATCTGAGCCTGGCACTTTCACGCCGGAGACCCGAGAGATAGTCGTAGAATGAGCATACTGTTTTTCTCTTATTTCGTGAAAACGTTTGATGTTTTTAACGACTCTTTCCAGTTGCCCTCCAACCCGAAAATTACTATAGCTTGGCTCTGATGCAGAGTCAGCAGAAAACACGACTGTGTTGACACTAGCTTGTAAGATGGCATGGCACTTTGCCTCGTCTAAAAACCAGGCGTTGGTATTTAATTTTAAAGCTAGAAATTTCCCCTCGGCGTAAGCCAACATTTTATCAATATTTGGGCAAATTAAAGGTTCACCACGAGAAGCAAGGGAAATCGCCTCACAATTACCTTCTGCCTCATCAATTAATGATTTGAAGAGATCAAATGACATTGTTCCCATCATGCCATTACTTTTTTTATTAAAAGAGGAGTCAATCTGATAGCAAAACACACAACGATAATTGCAAATCGAGGTGGGTTCTATCTGAAGGCATGGAGGAAACTCATCCAACTGAAATTGCTGGGGGAACACTTCATATCTATATCGATAAAATAGGAAACGAGGAAGTTCCTGGTCTGTCAATTTTTCAATTTCAGAAATATTAAAAGAATGCAGGGCGAAGGGGGGTTTTACTTCACTAGAGTCATTCCGACCCAGAATATCAGCTATTGCTCTCTTTATAATACTCCTCTTGTAGGGCGATAGCGTTAACGAGTCAAGGCCATCCTGTATTTTTTTCATGCGCGGTATGACATCTTGAATCGATTGACTGTATCTAATATCGATAAAGCTGTTTTGCTTTCTGTAAACCGGATTTTCTGGCGACATTTAACATTCCTTAATTTTTGTCCTATTTAAGAGTATAGCAAGTTTTGAAAAATTATAAGGTCTAGATTTTTTAAAAAAATATCTGAATTAGTGACAGGAATTTGAAAGGGATTAAAAGCAATAGTGGGAGAAATCATTTTTTAAATGTAAAATATGGAATAAAATAGGCTAGTGAAG
>AQTY01000056.1 GCA_000372225.1 Candidatus Nitromaritima sp. SCGC AAA288-L16
TGTTTTCTGGTTGAAGAAAGATTCGTGGCAGGATAAGGAAAAATTTTTCAACTGGCATGAGGCGATCGAGTACAGCGATAGGAAAAACCTTCGTAAAATCGGTGGTTTTGATGATTGGCGGTTACCGGTTTTTGACGAGGTTAAAACATTGTATGACGAATCTCATGATAACCCTGGGAAGGGGGGAGTGACATTGCACGTGGACCCTGTTTTCCCGGAGGGAGCTTTTAAGGTCACCTGGTTGATGGGAGATACTTCAACCCGTAGACCCCGATATGACTTCTCAGATGGCAAAGAGGTTTATGTAGATGAGTATTGTTTTGGTTCAGTCAGGTGTTGTCGTAAAGCCCCGGTTCAGAAGGTTGCAACCCGCCCCAAAAGAAGGTAGCGAGTCTGGAAGACACTTATAAAATGACTGAGAAAATAACCAAGAAGGCAGATTTTGTTGATAACGAAGACGGCACGGTCTCTGACGTAACGAATCAAGTCATGTGGGTCAAAAATGATACTTGGATTGAGTTGGGTCGCCTTGTCACTTGGCATGAAAGTCAAAGCTATGCCAAGGAGATGAATGAGAAAAAATTTGCTGGGTATTCCAACTGGAGGGTACCCACCGCATCGGAGGCTAAATTTCTTTTTGATGAAGAACATACAAACACGGATGTTGAAGGGGGAGAAGTTCACCTCAATCCGGTTTTTCCTTCCGGGTGTGGGTTTTCTACTTGGACTAGTGAAACTCGAGGCGCTAAAGCGGCCATGGGTTATGACCTGAGATCGGCCTACGAATACTGGTTGGCCAAGGAAAACGAAGGGTTTCCTAGCGCGGTTCGGTTAGTCCGCCAACTGAAATCAGAATCAGCAACTGTTGATGGAGAACCTCGGTTTGTTAATAATGGTGATGGAACAGTGACCGATAATGAAACGCAACTCATGTGGAAAGAGAGCGACTCATATCTGGAACTGGACAAGTGGGTTAGTTGGCAGGAGGCGAAAAACTATATATTGGGGTTGAATCAACATCAATATGCGGGTTTTATCGATTGGAGAATGCCAACTCGAAAAGAGGTGCAAACTATTTTTGATCCAGGTAACCCCGTTACAGATAAATATGGTGATACCATATTACTAGCTCCTGAATTTCCTCCAGGGGCGGGGCAAACATGTTGGACGAAAACGCTGCATAAAACGGACAAGGCTCTCGTCATACGGTTCCAGTTTTATAATGGGGACTTCAAGTGGCATCAGAACGGATTGCGTAGTCACGGGGTTCGAGCTGTGCGTGCAATTAAAAAATAATTTACAGGAGTCAGAGTCTTTTTGAGAAAGTAGAATTTTAAACTGAAGTTATGACGACCAGAGAGTATGTCCTGAAAGAACAGCTATGACTGAAGAGGTTGCATTAGATCAGGCTAGATTTAAGGATGGCGAAAATGGGATTGTTATTGAACCCTCCAAGGCTTTGGTGTGGATGAAATACGATACTTATCAATTGTCAAATAAATGGATGAGTTGGGTTCAGGTACGTGATTACGCCGAAGAGTTGAACAAAAAAAAATATGCGGGTTACAGCAACTGGCGTATGCCGAATACCTCAGAAGCAAGAAGCCTGTACGACAAAAAACATTCTAATAAAGACCATATGGGTCAACACGTTCCTGTGGATAAGATTTTTAGCCCCGGTTTTGGTTTTTTATGTTGGACGAGTGAAGTTAGAAATAAAATTCAGGCTGTACGCTTTGGATACCGAAGAGGAGTGACTACTTTTGATGATGCTTATAGAACGTCTCGCGGTGCAAGCCGACTGGTCAGGGACATTCTTAAAGAGGACGGCCTTTTGTGATTCAATGTAAATTTTGACTGATTGAGACAACTAGATGAAACTTGAAGGAGATTCGATATTGACGGATGAAAAGCGGTTTTGTGACAATGGTGATGGTACAGTTACTGATAAAGAAACCAAATTGATGTGGAACCAAACGGATGCTTATCAGGATACTAGTAAATGGTCCAATTGGTTCATGGCAGAAGACTATATAAAGTCGCTTAATAATAAGAAATTTTCAGGTTATACCAATTGGCGGATGCCAACCCTGGAGGAGGCTGAGGATTTGTTCGATGAAGATATTCATATACGAGATATGGATCGATTTGAAATTTATATTGATTCAACGTTTTCTCCAGGAGGAGGATTCACAACGTGGACTTCCGATGAACGCCCTCACGGAACGGCGTGTATTTTTTATTTCAGATATGGTCATGGGAATATCAACCATAAAGAAGATATTACTAAAGACACGATCAGGGCCGTCCGTGACATCGACTAAAATAATCTAACGCAATGCGGATAAATTATCTTATTTAAGGAGAGGCGCCATCGAGTCCTATAGAGTCATTAATGAGCAGGAAAGCCTAAACTCGATCATTCCATACAGGTTTGAGGAAGAGGACTACGAGCACACCTATATCCTTGAAGATTTTTACTGTACAAATCCGTTTTGTGATTGCCAGCATGTCACCCTGTCCTTTTCTCAACAGGATAATTCAAACAACCAGATCTCCTTTTTGCTCAATTTTGATAAGACACAGGGGCAGTTACCGAATCAAAAAAAATATACTAAGGTCCAGTCAGAAATTATAAAAGGTTTTGTCAAAAATCTCCCCAGTGAACTCCTAGTTCTGTTTAAGCAGAGATACGCGGAGGCAAAGGCCTTTGGAGAGAAAGACCCTAAGTCTTATCTTGTTCTTGAGCCAGGGAGGTACGTAAACTATATGGAGTATTTTCCCCAGAACAGTGAAAATCTCAACTTCTCGTGTGAGGAAGAAAAGTATTTTGCCGAGGACAGCTACGAGCTGGATTCCCGAGTTGATAATCGTGATGTAAAATTGGTGTTTTACCCATTTGAGCTAGATGATAAAAATCTCAAACCTATTTTTACATATACGTATTATTTTGATGAGAACAAGAGAAGCGAAGCGGATAGTAAATTAGGTGCCAGAGAGACTGATATTCTGTTGGGACTCAATCAGAGTTTCCCGAACCTTTTTGAAATTTTTAAAAAAAGATACAAGCAAGGTAAATCAATGGGGGAGGATTTGTTGAAGTCTGGTCCAAAAACACCGGTGTTCGAAGATAAGGTAAAGCCGAATGATTCCTGCCCTTGTGGATCTGGGAAGAAATATAAAAAATGCTGTGCTAATAAATTAAACTAATTGGATTGTTGAGGCAAATGCTTTAATGAATCTATTTCACTAAACTAAAAGTTGTATTGTTGAATAGGAAACTTTAAATGGCTAACAAGGAAAGAAAAGTTAAAAAGGTGCAAGCTAGGCATATTTTGGTTGGGAGCAAAGAGTTAGCTGATGAAATAAAAAAGAAGATCGATGATGGTGAGGAATTTTCTAAGTTAGCTGAGGAGTTTAGCGAGTGCCCATCGAAGAAAAGAGGGGGGGACCTTGGCTGGTTTGGCAAGGGGGCGATGGTACGCCCGTTTGAAGTAGCTGCTTTCTCGGCTGATGAGGGAGAAGTCGTTGGACCGGTGAAGACAGAATTTGGATATCATGTTATTTATGTATATGAGGTGCAGGATGATATCGATCCTGATGCCGGTCCTCCCACTGGTGACGAGGATGCAGATGAAGATACCTTACGTCTCGTTGCAGAGAACTATGCTCATGAGTTTATGATGCTTGGTTATTCAAGTAAAAAAGTTCTCAGCTTATTCACCAGTCCCCATTTTAAGTCAGCCAATGCGGTTTATAATATACTTGGCCTTGATGAGACGAACAAAATTATTGCCCAGGTATTTGGGCAGGAAGTAGTAGAAATAAAGGACAGCACGGAAAATCCATCAGAAGGATCAGTTCAAGAGGATAGCGGAAAATAAAATAACTAGAAGCTAATACAAATGAAGAAATGAGCACAGCAAAGGGAGAGGGTGTTATTTTCACTCCCCAGTGTTTCTTTTTGTGAATTAAAAGAGTCTAGTTGATTTGGTTTTATAAGACTACCGTACTAACATTTAAAACTCCTTCAACTTCGCGTAGCTCCCGTATCGTTTCACTATTGGGTTGTGAGTCAATATTGACAACAGCCACAGCCTTATCCCCTTCTTTAATTCGACCTAAATGGAATCCGGCAATATTAATGTTGTTGGTTCCTAAAACACTTCCGAGTTTTCCTATAACTCCCGGGACGTCCATATTGGTAAGTACAAGCATGTGTTTTGAAAGCACAGCCTCAAAATGAAACTCATTGAATTGGACAACCCTGGAGTCTCCTTTTCCAAAGACAGAACCGGTTACACTGCGCTTCCCTTCACTGGTTTTTGCGGTAACTGTTATGGTGCTTGTGTACTCGTGTACTTCGGTGCTTTTCGATTCTTTGACTTCGATTCCCCGGTCTTTTGCAATAAACGGCGCATTGACCATATTGATGCCTTCAATATTGCGTGTGAGAAGACCTTTTAAGACAGATATCGTAATAGGGTCTATTCTCTGGTCGGCGACTTCTCCATTATATTGAACTTCCACACCAGTTAGAGGTTCATCTAAAAGTTGGGAAATAAAAATTCCTAGGTCTTCGCCTAGCTTCAAATAGGGTTGAATTTTGCTCAGGGTATCGGCATCAATTGATGGCATATTGACCGCGTTACGGATATTCCCATGTTTAAGAAAATCAACAATCTGGTCGGCAACTGCGATTGCAACTTTTTCCTGGGCTTCTTCGGTTGATGCGCCTAGGTGGGGAGTACAGATAATTTCATCGAGGGTTAATAGTGGGCTATCCGGAGACAATGGCTCCTTTGCATATACGTCAAGAGCAGCTTGTGCTACTTGTTTTGATTTGATCGCCTCGATAAGTGCATCGTCATCAATGAGGTTACCACGGGCGCAGTTAACTATTCGAATTCCAGGCTTAGCCATACTAAACTCTTTAGTGCTTAGTAAAGGTTTTCCATCAAGTGATGGGGTGTGCAAGGAGAGGTAGTCCGATTGTTTCAAAAGATCAGGAAGGTCAACAACTTCTACACCAATTTTTTCTGCATGTTCTTGGGATATAAAAGGATCGTGAACCAAAATTTTCATATGAAATCCTTTTGCACGTTCAGCAACGATAGTTCCAATTCTACCCAGACCGACAATTCCTAAAGTTTTACAATGAAGCTCTTTGCCTATGAATTTTTTTGGAGCCCA
>AQTY01000057.1 GCA_000372225.1 Candidatus Nitromaritima sp. SCGC AAA288-L16
AATGGATTCGGAAACCAAGCTGCAGGAACTTTAAACTTAGTCAAATTTGAAGATGCAAGCGTGTTAGCCAAAGAAGGAAACGGACTATATAAGATCATGGACAATAAAATAAAACCAATAGTAGCAGACGAGGTTAAGGTCGCACAAGGAGTCCTGGAGCGTTCCAACGTAAATACGATAGAAGAAATGACAAACATGATAACGGCAATCAGGGGGTTTGAAGCTTATCAAAAAGTTATACAAAGTATAGATGAAGCTGATGACCAGGCGGTGAACTCAATCGGAAGAGTCGTATAAAAATAGCTATCAAACGAAAAATTGAAATAGAAAGGGAAAAAAATGATTCGAGCTTTGTATACGGCAGCTACAGGAATGAATGCGCAGGACATAAATGTTGCAACCATTTCCAATAACATAGCTAACGTAAACTCGACCGGATATAAAAAGAGCCGTGCAGAGTTTCAAGATCTTCTCTACCAGAACCTAAGATTGGTCGGAACTCTATCACCAAATGGTAATCAGATCCCGACAGGTAGTCAGTTGGGCTTGGGAACAAAGTTAGGGTCCGTAGCAAAAATATATACCCAAGGTGATTTCATTCAAACGCAAAATCAACTTGACGCGGCAATCACAGGAAAAGGATTTTTTCAAATTGCTCTCCCGGATGGAACTATCGCTTACACACGCGCGGGATCATTCAAGATGAATAATACCGGACAGGTAGTAACGGCCGATGGATTACCACTTGAACCCGCAATTACGATTCCACAGGATGCTCTACAAATTTCAATTGATGAGAACGGCAGTGTTTCAGTTACCCAGCCAGGAGCTACAGCTCCAACGGTATTGGGAACGATTCAATTGGCGACGTTTCAAAATCGAGCGGGTCTCCAGGCAGTCGGGAACAATGCATTTAAACAGACGGATGCATCGGGAGCTCCAACCGTTGGTAACCCTAATTCTGATGATCGGGGAAAAACCCAGCAGGGATTTCTTGAGATGTCCAATGTGAGCGTGGTCGAGGAAATGGTGAATTTGATTTCGGCTCAAAGAGCTTATGAAATGAATTCCAGAACCGTACAGACCGCTGATGAAATGCTGCAAACCGCAAACAATATGAAACGATAAGAAACGGGGCATTAAAACATGATTAAAAAATATAAAAATAAATGGTGCACAATTTTGTTGGCAATAGGGTTTTTATTAATGACCGGATCCAATGCATGGGCAAAGTCAGATGACACCAGAACCATAACCTCACAAGAAATCAGGGAAAGCGCTGAAAATTACTTAATCAATCATTTAGACTGGAATCCTGAATCAATGGATATCGAAATTAATTATAAGGCAAGAGACCTCGTAGTACCGGCGGGAAAACTGCTTCTTGATTTTGGAAGGTTAAATAACCCTAGGGGAGTAGGACGAATTCCTCTAACCATCTCGGTAAAAATAGACGATAAATTTATCAAAAGACTTCGGGTAAACGCGAAGGTAGGGGTCTATCAGGATGTAGTAAAAACCGTAAATTCTTTGCGACGAGGAAATGTAATCGGGGAGTCGGACGTAGTTATGGAACGAATACGAACCGAGCGCATAGTAAGAGATATTCCAACTACTCTAGATAGAGTAATTGGTCAGGCGGCAACCAGAAATTTACAACCGGGAAACACAGTAAAGTTTAGAGATTTAAAACAAGTTCCTACCATCAAGCGAGGGTCCAGGGTAATTATTTTAGCAAGAAAAGGATCTGTGAAAATTACGGCACCCGGAACGGCACGTGAGGATGGTTTTAAAAACGAAATTGTTCGAGTAGTAAACCTCGAGACTAAAAGGACAGTTTACGCTGAGGTAATTAATTCAAATACGGTCGAGGTTAGATTCTAAATGAAAAATAAAAACTTTTCTCTACCAGGAAATGTTTTCAAAATGGCAGTGCTGATATTGGCCTTAGTGGGTATTACCGCCTGCGCAAATACACATAAGGCAATAGATTCAAAATCGGCAGTCATTCCACAAAAAATCTATAAGGCAAAACCCGTGAAGTACAACGATGGTGGAATATGGCCCGGGGATACTGCAAAAAACCTTCTTTTTGAGGATACAAAAGCAAGAAAAATAGGGGACATCCTAACAGTAGTATTAAATGAGACAGCAACATCAACCCAATCAGCGACGACAGATACTTCAAAATCAAGCAGCACAGCGCTTGCAACAACTGCAGTTATGGGTTTGCCTAGCGATATGGGGGTTAAAAATTTTCTTGGACTGGGTACCGGATTTGATCCTACGGTTGGCGCGACGAACGAAAGAGCCAATAAAGGAAGCGGAACAACGACTCGAAGTGGATCTTTAACGGGTACCGTGTCGGCTACAATTATTGCTATCAACGAAAATGGAAATTTTGAAATCGAAGGGAAGCGTTCGGTGACTGTAAATTTTGAAGAGCAGTTGATGGTTTTGACCGGGACCATTCGCCCATCGGATATCAACTACGATAACACGATCAACTCTTCCCTGATCGCAGACGCGTCAATCACTTATACAGGAGACGGCGTGATCGCAGACGAACAGCGCGTAGGTTGGCTTATGCGTGCGTTGAGCTATGTATGGCCATTTTAAGTGCACAGATTTTGAGAAAGAAGATCAAAACGGTTCATTTTAAATATTAGAAAACATAAATGGATAGGTATCGCATGAACCAAATTGAAAATAAATTAAAAATTGTGAATACAAATCAAAAAAAAGTGAAAAATTCCTCATGCATATACGGATTAAAAGCATGGTTCATTGCAACTTTTGCAGTAATTATGATCTTGTCCTGTACTCAAGATATAGAAAACCTTGTCGGGCCTAGTTACTCAGGTTACACAATAGGAGTTACCGCACAATATGGGGGCGTTGGAATAGTAAAAAGTTCAGGGGGGTCAGCAACTATCAGAATGGAGGTAGTGACCGCAGCCGGTGTACCTGTCAATGGAGCAACCGTGGTATTGACGAGCACCCTGGGGACTCTTTCTGCCGCCTCTTTTACAACAGTAAATGGATTAGCAACAGGGACTTTGACCGTAGGGGGTACAGCAGGCACAGCTTATGTTGTGGCATCGGTAGAGAATGTAAGTGCGACAACCACGGTTTCAATATTGAGTTTCTAAAATCATAAATAAATTACGAATCATGAGTATAAATAAAAAAATAAAACAAAGCTATTTACCCATCAATCGATGGAAAGCATGGTTGTTTTGCCTTTTATCAGCAACCCTGATTCTAGCTTGTACGGGTGACTTGGATAATGATGGAGCCGCACTGCTAGGCCCATCATTTGGCATCACAATTATTCCGCAAAACCCAACAATAATTAAAGCAGGGACACAACTCTTTACTGCTACAGGGGGAGTTACTCCATATACTTATTACATAGCCAATACGTCCACAGGAACCTCACTAGGAACCATTGTCGCTTCGGGAGTCAATGTAGGTTTATTTACGGGGGTACAGGCTCTGGCTTCAGCACCTGCAGGTACTGCCACTGTAACAGCTGTAGATTCTACAGGGGTTTCAGGAACAACAACTTTAACCGTACTACCCACGATCCTGCTTGTAACTCCCGGTAGTGGAATACTTACGGCAGCTGGGGACGAAATATTTACAGCCACACTTTTATCAGGTTCAGGTCTGGCTACGTGTAGCATTTCTAGGGATGATTCTTCAGGAACAACAACAATACCTACAGTTGTTGCTAACGGTGCTGTCTGTACGGCGACTGCTTCTGCTGTTCCAACCTCGGGTACTGAAGATTTTACTATAACAATTACAGATTCGATTAATGGGGATTACGCTACGGCTAAACTTACATTGGGTACCCCGTAACGTAAAATGACGAGGAGATTAAAATCTTGAAACAAATTATGAAAAGATTTTTCCCGATAGTTTTAATGCTATTGATGTTTGCAGATACAGCTTCGGCTGCTCGTATCAAGGATCTATCCAGTATAAAGGGGGTTCGAAGCAATCAGCTGATAGGGTTTGGACTAGTAATTGGACTGGCGGGAACAGGGGATAGTGCGACAAACGTTTTCTTCTCGATTCAGGCATTATTTAACATGCTTAAAAAAATGGGGGTTACCATTCCATCGGGAGAGGTAGACTCGTTAAAGTTTAAAAACGTGGCAACGGTCATGGTGACTGCAGAGCTCCCTTCATTTGCACGCCAGGGAGATAGAATCGATGTGACTGTTTCATCAGTAGGTGACTCAAAAAGCCTACAAGGCGGCACTCTTTTAATGACACCCTTAAAGGGCCCTGACTCGAACACGTACGGAGTGGCACAAGGTCCTTTATCTATAGGCGGTTTTGAGGTTGCGGGTGGGGGAGCCGGAACACAGAAAAACCACCTAACGGTAGGTAGAGTAGTGAATGGGGCTTTGGTTGAAAAAGAACTGCCCCACAAATTTAATGCAAAAGAGGAACTGGTTTTTGCCTTAAAGAAAACAGATTTTACCACTGCACGAAGAATTTCACAGGCAATCAATAATGAACTAAAAGATCAAAATGCATTTGTGATAGATGGACGAACGATAAAAGTAGAAGTCCCAAAGTTTTATATCAATAACACTTCGGAATTAATTGCTCGTATCGAAAAATTAGATGTGGAGCCGGATATAGTTGCTCGTGTCATAGTAGACGAACGAACCGGGACGGTAGTGATGGGAGAGAATGTTCGTATCTCAACCGTGGCAGTTGCTCACGGCGCGTTATTTATTCAAATTAAGGGAGAACCTGTGGCGGCGGATGCTCCTCCACCCGTTGCGGAACCAGGGTCCATAAACCCAGCAAGAACACCGGTTCCAGTTGAGGAGGGAGAAGATAAGTTACTTGTAATGAATAAAGGGGCGTCACTCGGTGATATTGTGAATGGACTCAATGCGATTGGGGTAACACCGCGTGACCTGATTGCCATTTTGCAATCGATCA
>AQTY01000058.1 GCA_000372225.1 Candidatus Nitromaritima sp. SCGC AAA288-L16
TTTTGAATCTTAAAACTTGAAATTTTCTAAAAGTTTATTTAAAAATTTTCCAAAACAAAGTGGTTCAACACATGCCATAGATTTGCCGTGGGATAGAACTTACTGAAGGTAAGAAAAAGAAATGAGAAAAATCTACGTTGTAACTTTATTGCTTTCGCTTGGAATCGGCTTCAGTTGGGGGTTTGCAGCTGGGACGTGGAATATATTTCCTTATGTACATATCCATGCAGTGAACTGGAGCATTAAAAATAAGGTCAGAACTACTGGAAAAGAAGTCACACAATTTGATTTGTTTAAACCGCAAGTAGACATTGTATTTGTAGGAGACTCGATTACCGCTAGCGGCAACTGGAATGACATATTTCCAGATACTAAAGTCGCAAACCGCGGAATAGGAGGAGAGACAATACAAGAGATTTCTTTGCGGTTGGATGAAATTGCTGATTTGCATCCTAAAGCAGTTTTTTTGATGGCTGGAATTAATGACATATACCGATTTTCCAGAACTAATGAAATAGTGAGTGCGTTCAACAATGTTGTTAAGTACTTTGAAGAGAAAGCTGTGGATGTTTACCTCCAGTCGACACTTAAGTGTGCACAAGTTGTATGTGGAATTGAGCGATTACATCAAATCCAGGAAATTAACTCTGCATTGCAGCAGATAGCTGAGGAGTCTAATAATACTTATTACATAGATATAAACCAGGAAAGGAGCGGAAGCAGTGGGCTGCATTCAGAACTCGGAAAAGATGGTATTCACATAACGCCGCAAGGTTACGTTTTGTGGAGCAATGTTTTGGCTCCTTATGTGAAAAAGTATTCGCTACAAGAGTAGAGTCATCATCATATGTCTGAGTGGTACGACAATCAGAAAAAACCTTCGTCTGATTGGGGAGATAAGCTTGAACAGCTAACTCAGAAAAATAAGAAGAGACGTAAACTTGATTCCGAAGTGAAAGTAAGACTTACTAAGCTTGAACGTATAGCTGAGCAACTTAGAAATAGAGAAAACATGCAAAACTGTCAGCTACAGCTCGTTCAAAAAAACTACACTCTTACCATTGGATTAATATTTTTATCTTTTATTTCATTGTGAGGCCTCACTTCACAATCGTGAAGTCCTTATTCACTCCTTTCTAATTGGGGGGAGAAACTCCCCGAACTTTAGAAATATTGAAAGAAAGGAATTAATTATGAAGATTCTCAAACAAAAGGAAGTGGTCTATTTGACAGGCCTGAGTCGAGTCACGATATGGAGACTGGAGCAAAGGGGAGAGGGGTTGAGATTAGTGCGATGCTAGTCCGGCTCATAATTGATACCAAACTAATCTGATGAACAACACCCGGCTTGACCAAATACGCCATCATAGGGAATCTCACCTTGTAAACGTTTAACGTATTGATCCGGATCTTTTGCAAACACTTCGGGGCAATAGGGGCATCTACAAAAAAATACTTCCCAACCGGCAATTTCCATACGAACCGCCCACTGTACGGGTTTTTCTGCTAAGCAGGTTGGGCACACCACCAAATCTTTTGTTTCTTCAAGGTATTTTGGAGGTTCTTCGTTAAAAAGGTCAGTGCAGCCCTGACAACAAAAGAAATATTCTTTTCCTTCGTAGGTGGTAGTTGTCCATCGATCTGAACCAATTCCTAGTCGAATTAATGAACAACCACAGGTGGGGCAAATGGAAGTTATAATCTTCTTCGCTGTATCAGTTGTCATTGCATTGACTCTTTTCTTCTTGATTCATTTCCTCGCAGCAGGAGGGTTCTTTTTTTTTGGGGAATAGATCTACTACAAAATCAATCCATGATTGCAATTTGCTTCTTGTACATTCACAGGCTTCTTCAGCAGAAACGGTTTCTTCTTCTATCTTGTCCCAATCCACATATTTTTTCATAGAAACAACGTACCTCCATAAACTAAAGCTAAAAAAGCGAACATCCCCGCAAAGATTGTTCCAGATTTTTGGTTTTGTCCTAAATGTGAGTGTCCTTGAGCATCATATCCAATATAACCTCCCAAGGCAATTACCCCCAGTGTTGCTTGGGTTTTTAAAACAGGGTCTGTTATTGACGTTAAAGTAAGAACTAATATTGGTAACGATAATGCAAGACCTTTATATAGTAACCTCTCGAATGGAATAAAATGTTCAATCAATTGCATGCTGAAAGCGAAGTACCAGACTAAACCAATTCCTTGTATCCACCAATCAGAGGCAAAAAGAAATATCGGAATTATGCAAACCAAGGTACAAAAAACAGCGTGGCTAAGGCCCATTTTGAATCGCTCCCAATAGCCGTACTCAAGAGCCTGCATATCTTTATTTTTGGTTAGACCATTATTTAAGAATTCCTTTAAATCAGTAAAGTATACTGGGCCATATATACCTTCCCAGCCATGTTCTTTAAGTTCTTTTCTTTTAACTCCAGCCACGGACAATTGTGGAAGTATTAACCGCTTGTGATTTACCAATTCCCCTACATTGTAAACCTTCAAGTGTGAAAGAACTATGTCAGTAGTAAAAACGCCTTCGGCAGCTGCACACCAGACATTAGTCCCCTTGGTATTAACAACTAAAAGGAAACAATCTAATGCTTCTTTCTTCAAATACTCTTTTAAATGCCTGACTGTGTAATCAAAATTACAGGTGACAAGAACAGGAGAAGATTTATCTGGGTTACCTATGGTAACTGTTTCAGGTTCACACGGAAATCTAGCAAACCGAAAAAGAGTTTGATATATGTCTTTAATCCAATTAATCATTTTTTAATTTCTAAAAGAATGAACATGCCCAACATAAATGGCTTACGGTTGACTATCTGCATGCCTGCTTCACGAACCTCTTCATCAAAGCTAGGGATAGCATTAGTTGTGGTTTGAGTCATGAGCCAAGTAAGAAGACGCATAGGCAATCTGAATGCATAATAAAAACATTTAGCAAAAAGGTTTTTAGGGATTATTTCATCACCGATAAGAACCTTTCCTTCCTTTTTTAATATTCTTTTAATTTGTTTTAATACATGAACTCTTTCTGCATGAGTTAATTCACTAAAGGCAAGCGTACTCAAAATAATATCGAAGGATTCATCTGAAAAATGTTCATCCAAATTACTGAGGCTGATATTTAAGTAATTTGCCGATGGCGAATTTCTTTTTGCCACTTCAAGCATGCCACTGTTTGCATCTACCCCCGTTACTTGTGCTCCTTTTTCTATACACATCTGCCCCAAGGTTCCAGTACCACAACCCAAATCCAGAACTTTATTCCCAGATTGAGTATGTTCGGCTATCCGTTCTTTAATTTTCGTTAGCGAACCTAAAGTCAAAAGACCCATTCCAATATCGTAGCGTTCAGGACGAGACTCAAGAATTTTCATATAAACAAATGACATAGCTTTTATCCCGTAATATTTTTCTTGTGTTCTAAATAGAATTCTTTCATTTCATTATTGGCGGATACAGTTGTTTTAAGACTACTCATGAAAGAATCAATTTCTTTGCAATTGAGTGTGGCCAGAATATGATCGTCACTGACTTCGGTAAAAGTACGCATTCCAGTGCAACCCAAAGACATTCCAAAGGGTGATTTATTCAAGGTAGTTGGGATCACAGCACAAGCGGGACGGCCCAAGGCCATTGAATCCATGCTCTCAGACCATTTACAGCATCCTAATACTTCGTTGTAAATCATCGCCTGTGAAGGTTTTAACCACATTAAAATTAATTGTGGTTCCACTGGAAAATCTTTTAACGGCCCATAAACCACTCCTGCTTTTTTCTCAGTAATCGTGGGAATGTTTGCTGGCTCATCTTCTGAAAGGTAAGAGCATTCACACATTTTTTTAACCATACCACCCAGTTGCTCTTGTACTTCTTTGGGCATTTCGAATCCTAAAACCATAGATCCAATCGGACAGTTGTAATGTTTGTTTGCTGGTGCATAGAATGATTTTTTCTCAGCCATGCGCCAGAAAGTACAGAAAGAAGGAACCTCTTCCTCCATAACTTCAATTCCTTGTGGTTGCTCTTCTACTAAAGACATTGCTACAGGTGGAATATCAAGCCCAAATGCTGAAGAAATTTCCTGGCCAATCTTTGCGTTATCCATGGTCGCCTCCCTAAAGTATGAATAGTCTATTTCTTATATTCGACTTCCTTTGAAAACCATTTTTCATATATAATGTAAAACCTGTAGTGACTACAGGTTCAAGGATTATTATGCCAATTCACGAAAAAATCTTAAGTATTGGGCTTTTGTCCACGCAAACTAACTGTAAAGTTGAGACAATTAGGTATTATGAGAAGATTGGAATCTTCCCGAAACCACCAAGAACGGAAGGTGGACACCGGGTTTATAGTGAAAACCACTTAAAGCGGCTCGTGTTTATCCGCCGTGGTCGAGAACTAGGCTTTTCACTTGAAGATATACGAGCCCTTTTGAAATTAATTGATGGTGGAGCTAATACTTGCCAGCAGGTGGAAGCGATTACTCTTCACCATATAGGAAATATTCATCAAAAGATTTTGGATTTAAAAAAGCTGGAAAAAATTCTGGCCAAGATTTCTTCGCAATGTGAGGGGGGAGTTGTGCCCGAATGTCCTATTTTGGATGCATTATTTGAACAAAATAAATAAAACTAATTGATCTAAACATATGGGACTCATACTTGGGAGTGGGGGTCGAGAACAACAAAAAAACTCTGCGCCAAATTTGTGCCAACCTGATAGGCACTTCCTAGCATTTAGTGACACAACACGCAACGAGCGTCA
>AQTY01000059.1 GCA_000372225.1 Candidatus Nitromaritima sp. SCGC AAA288-L16
CCGTACCTTTGAGGGCTTTAACTTCATTGTTGCTGGCGAGCTTTGCGGCTTGAACCGCCTCTGCCATATCAAATTTACTTTTTTCGAGTTCATCTCTGAGGGCTGACGCTGTGCCTTTGAGTGCTTTAACTTCGTTAGCATTTTCAAGTTTTGTTTCTTGAATTGCCTGATTCTTGGCAAATCCCATTGCCTCCATTTCATCTCGCATTACTCCAACTGTTTCTTTTAAGGCTCGAATTTCTGATTCAAGTCCTAAAATTGGGTTGTCAGTTAAAGTATCACTTTCAGTTTTCTGAATCATAATTAGAAAATAAAGGAGTATTTGAAGTTTAAATCCGTAAGAATTTAAAGTTCTTGAGTGTAATGAGTATTTGCTAACTCTATCACAATATACTCATATTTTATAGATGGTTAATGGATCTACGTTTGAACCATATGACTGAAACACAGCAATTTTTGGAAATGATTTTTTAAGTTGATGCAGACGTATTCCTAAAAAAATTATTTTTTTTTAAATATGTTTTGATTTACCTCAATAGCAGTTTTCCTAATTTTAGCCAGATCTTATAAGGTAATTCTGTGGATAAATGTCCAGTTTTAATACGTTATGAGGATGGATTCCGGCGACTAATTGAGTTATTCAAGGAGCTAAGTATTTGATTAAGAGGGACAAATACTATACAATAATCTTAATCATAAATTTGTTAAAACAATGGGGGGTGTTTCATGTCTCGACAATTGGTCTTTTCTATTTTTCTGCTACTTGTGTTTTTCCAAGTCAGTTGCTATTCACAAGCTTATCGACCAAACACACACATTAAAATCCATGACTCCAACACAGTTTATGGTGTAGATGTTCTTGGCCAATCTAAGAGTTTTACAAAAGGGAAGATTTATTCAGCACGTGATGTGCAGGTTCAATGGCAAGAACCCGAGAAAGATACTGCCGGAAAGGAAACGGGCAAAGAGGTAGATGTTAGGTCATTTGCTACCGAATTTGTTATTGAACCGGATGGTAGCGAAACGTTTATTTTTGTTCAGTATAACGAAGAGCAATTAAAAGCAGGGGAACGGGTATTGCTTCTTAAAGAAAATAATAAAATCAGAATTGTGCGTGACCGCTCATTTAGCAAAATTAAAAATAACAAATAGAGGGCAAAAATTATATTTATCCTAACATTATCACTGCTTTAAAGAGTGCCCCCGACAGGACTCGAACCTGTTACCCCCAGATTAGGAATCTGGTGCTCTATCCTGATGAGCTACGGAGGCAATTTATTTTAATACAGTAAATTTAATTCCAAATTAATCAAGGTCTATAAGTATTGAATTACCCTCAACTCTAATAGGGTAAACTTTGGTGTTAAAAGCTGAATCAATATTGCATTCACCTGTTTCAAGGTCAAAACGATATCCATGATTAGGACACTTGATACCGATGCCATCTAATTTGCCCCTTATTAGTGGGGCTGTTCTTTTGTGCGGGCAGGTATCATTGATTGCGTAGTAGGTATTATCTATATTGAAGATACTAATACGTCGGCCATCGATTTCTATTCGCTTCCTTTCTCCGGAAGGTATTTCTTCTATTTCTGCAATGATTGTGTAATTGCTCACTTTATTTATGATGGTTTTTACTAAGTCAGGATAATTCTATAGGAAGTTTCGCGTTTTGGCTCCAATCCCACCAGGAACCATCGTAGTTCCGTACTTTGTATCCAAGGTGCCTCAAAACAAAATAGGCCATTGCTGATCGTACTCCGCCTGTGCAATATACAATAACTTCTTTTTCGTACGTTATATTAAATTGATTTAGAATATTTAATAATTCGTTTTTACTTTTCATGTACCCGTTAGTGAGAAAGAAGTCGGGCCAATGGATGTGTACGGCAGTAGGAATATGCCCACCTCGAGGAGAGCCATAGGGGTTGGCTCCGTAATACTCCTCGCGGGTTCTATTATCTATTATCGCAAGGTTTTTAGAGCCGAGTCTTTCCATAATCCACTGCTGGTCAGCCGACACATCAGGGTTTAAACGAATATCTTTTGCAGTTAAAAGGGACTTTACGGATGGTTTACCCTGGCCAAACTCCAACTTGCTTTTCGAGGTTTTCCAGCTTTCCAATCCCCCTTCCAAGATAATTACCTTGTTAAATCCAAACCGTTCAAACATCCAAAAAAAAACGCCCATCGGTGCGCCACGGGTCATGGGGTTCTCCGTAAATTACAATCGTTTTACTTGGGTGGATACCGTAAGAATTAAACTTGTTTGCTATAAGGTTTGGATTTTTAATTAATAAACCTCGAACGCCCTTAATTTTATGAGTGAAGTCCTGCCATTTTCCTATGTGTATTGCGTTTGGAATATGTCCAAGTATATATTTAAACTTAGACCGGGTATCAATGATGATAAGTTTACCCGATGGCATAGATTTTAAATTTTCAGGGTCGATGGTTAAGCCTTGTCCAACACTTATGGAGGGTTGAATAAAAACCATCAAAGACAAAAAAAACAAGAAAGATACCTTGCTTTGTTTCATCCTTATTTTTCTTGACAAAATGCAGTTTGCGCTTGTAATATCGGGCTTCATTTTACCTATTGTTTGGTCAGACGTAGTAGTCAGTTAGTAATGTGGTCGCTATTTTTTACCAGTACTTACTTAACTGCTCAAACAGGAAGTTTTTTCTATTATAAAATATATAGCCTCATATTCCTGCATTAAATTTTCTGTAGATCAAGAAATGTTTGGAGTAGGATTTAAAGTTACGTTGAGACGTTGATTTAATACGCATAAATTTAAGAATTAAAGTAATATCGGAGGAATCATGAGTAGTGATAAGGAGAAAGAAAATAGCTCTTCAGAAGAGCCCCTTGAGAATATCAAGCAGGAAGAAACTGAAGACACAACCGAATACTATGCCCAAGGTGATTCGAAAGAGAATTTTGACGAAGAATCTGAATTTAGTAAACCGGTTCCTCTAGTAGAGAAGGCAACAGAAGAGATGAATTTATTGAAGGCTATTGCATATTTAGCGTTTGGGTTAGCGGCCTTAGCAATTGTTTTCATTTTATTTTTTATTCGTGACCTTGATCATCGCGTTGGTGGGGTAGACTCAGCTTTAAATGCCCTTGAAGAAAAAATGGCACCACTGAGAAAAGAGGTTAAAGATGGCCTTGAACAAGTCAATACGGATATTAATGGTCTAAAAATTAAGATAGATGATAAAGAAAAAAGAGCTGCGGTTATTGAACTTAAACGTGCCTTGGTAGCAATTCAGGATATGGGATTGAGTGATACCCCGAAAGTGAAAGCAAAATCCAATGAGGTTGTTACGAGCATTCAGGCTTTGTTGGGTGAGTTTGGCGCTGGCGCGACTGCTGCCGATCAAGGGCCTACTCAGGTTCCTGCTCCCGAAATAAAAATTGAAGAAGCCCCGTTGATAGAGTTGCCTATTGTTGAACAAGTCACCGAGGAACACACTCCTCCGGTCGTCGACGAACACTTGGAAGGATCTGAAGTTGTTGTCGAGGAAGAATCATCGCCCCTGCATGAGGAACCGGAGGTACCAGTCCTAGACGAAGAACCATCGAGTGACGAAGAAAGTGATGCAGGTGAGGAAGAAGATGAGGAAGAAGAAGATGAGGATGATGACGAGTAAAACAGCATCTCAACCGTCATTCAATCTTAACTTAAATACAGAATGTCGACATTAAAGTATATTTTTTTCATCTCCCTGATCATTTTTATTTCCTTATTTGCCGCAAAAAACATGCATACCGTTGAAGTTCACTTCTTCGATGGTTCCTCTGCTGAGCGCACAATTAAAGTTCCAGCAATGGTTCTTGTTTCTTGTGCATTTGTATTTGGTTTCCTTCTGGCTTGGTTTTTTGAGTTGTTTGCCCAGTTCAAACTAAAGGCTGATCTCCGCGAAAAGCAAAAAAAGATTGAATGGTTAGAAAAAGAACTGTCAAGGTTGAACCCCTCTTCCAATGTGAGCGTAGAACCTGATAACCCAACGTCTTTGTCGAATATTTGATGGCTTTAGCATTCGAGAAAAAGGTGTCGAGTTGTTCTTTTGGTTCCTAACTCAATAAAAAATCGCAAGTCTTCTAACTTTACATTTATCCCGTGATTCTGAATTTTAATTTTTTTTAATCAGAATGCATGGGTTGCTGCTGGGTTATGCAGTGGATCCCTCCTTGCCCTTTTATAAGTACGCGAGAATCTATCGGGACTATTTGTTTTTGGGGGAAGCATTTCTTTAGAGTTCTTTGAGCGATCACATCGTTTGAATCGTTGAAAGCAGGGACTAGAACCGCACTGTTGCCAATATAAAAATTTGCGTAACTTGCGGGCAAACGAAAGTTGTTGTCTTTGATTGCCCGTGGCATGGGGAGAGGAATTACTACAAATGGTTTTCCGTCGAGGTCCCTTGCTTTTTTTAAAGTTTCTTCAATTCCTTT
>AQTY01000060.1 GCA_000372225.1 Candidatus Nitromaritima sp. SCGC AAA288-L16
TTTGGGATACATTAGATCAACATTTAGAACGAACCTTTACGCATCCATCTGGTCAGAAGTTAAAAGCAGTATGTGTCACAGTGGATAGTGGTCATCACACTCAGGCAGTTTATGATTTCTGTAAAAGGAAACAACCAAGTAGAGTTTATCCAGTTAAGGGTGCATCTACTCGTGGAGTTCCTATCGTTTCTCGAATGAGTGTGGATAAAAGAACTAACGTGCGCTTTTATCTGGTCGGAACAGAAAGTGCAAAAGAAACTGTATTTTCACGGTTGCAAATAGATGATGTTGGAGAGGGTTATTGTCATTTTCCTATTCATTATGATGAAAATTACTTTGCAATGCTCACGGCTGAACATTGTGTAACTAGATTTCATAAGGGTGTGGCAAGAAGAGAGTGGGTATTAAAGAAGGGTCAGAAAAGAAATGAAGCATTGGATTTATTTGTTTATAACTTTGTTGCGTTAAAGATTTTAAATCCTAATTTTGAAGTGTTGGAAAAGAACATGGCGGGGGTAGAAGTGAAGCCATTGAAGAAGGTCAATAAACCCTATAAGATAAGGCGTGAAGGTAGTTTTGTTAATGGGTTTAGATGAGGATTTAAAGTATGTTCAAATTCATGATTTGGATGTCAGTTTTAACAACAGTCGGGTTCATTGTACTTATGATCTTCGACTACAAATAAAACAACAATATAAAATAAGGCGAGAAGGTAGTTTTGTTAATGGGTTTAAATAAAGTGGGATGGCTTAATGGACTGGGATAGGGTTGAAGTGTGGTGTTATACAATATGAGCAAAATCCACTACATAGTTTTAATAGTCGCTCTTTGGGCTATTTGTTCGATTGTTATTTCCATTTTCAAGTCTGAAAAGGAATATCAGAAGAAAATTAAAGAGTTAGAGAAAAAATTAAAGGCGATTAAAGAAAAAAAGGAAAGGTTGAAATTAGAGCCGAAGGTAGGTCAGGAAGCGATTTCGGATGTGAATTACGAGAGGGCTAAAAAGGATAAGTTGGGAAGAGATTTAACGACATGGGAAAGCCTTAGAAAAAATAATTAGTTAGACCGAACTTGTTGCAGTTTTGTTAGTGGTTTTAAATAAAGGGGGCGTGTGAATTACCTAATTGAGGGAATAATCGTTGTTTGTATACTTTCCTGTCCAATTTTCTTTTATTACGCAGCAAAAAGCTACTTTGAGTACAAGGACGCCAAGTCCAGAAAGATCCGAAGGGATTCCGTTCAGGAGGTTTCTGTCTCAGGGAAGAATGGGTACAAGGAAGCTAAAGTGAAAGCTGCCAAGAAAGCAGTAAAGAAAAAGACTGCAAAGAAAGTAACAAAGAAGAAGGTTGTGAAGAAAAAAGCAACCAAGAAAAAGGCTGCCAAGAAAAAGGCCTGACACCTAAAATAAGGCGTGAAGGTAGTTTTGTTAATGGGTTTCGGTAATAAGGAGGAGAGAATGTTACAAAAAATCAAGATTACATCATATGTCTTCTCTGCCGTTTTAGCCACGAGCATAATATTCACGCCTGTAGCTAAGGCAGAACCACTACTGACAGAAAAATCAAAGTCCATTCGCCTAGGGGAATACTCAAATTTCACACTAGAAGGCGATATAAGAAGATTTGTTGGTGAAACACTCTATATAGACGTCAGCTTTTTATGGTTTGACAATGCGGCGATCGCGCGAGTTGGTCTCTATGAAAAAAATGGCGTTCTATATTCAATCCTTGAAGCGGAAACCAAAGGATTTATCGGTTTTTTCACGAACTACCGCAAACATTATTACAAAGCTACCTTTGATTTAGTAAATGAAGAAAATCGGTTGCGCACAAAAACCTTTGAACGCAAAGTCATCATAGGCGACGTGGAGGATGTGACCAGTCATTCCCTTGACTACAAAAGTCGAACTCACAAGTGGAAGAAATTTATAGATGGCAAAATGGTAGAAGATGGGAACAGGAGCATACCACTAGACACCAACTTTGATGATATCCTCGCCATATTTTATAATTTCAGAAATAGTGTCTATGGAAAAATTCAAAAAGGGGCTAAGTATACTATCCACACCATACCCAAAAAAGACGCTGAAAAAATCGATGTACATATCATCGACCAAAACAAACAAGGGGAATTCATGTTAGGCGAAAATCGAACTAATGATAACGAGTATTTGATACAGGCAAATATCCCAAAGGAAATATTTAATACTGAGACAGGTGAATTATTGATTTGGGCATCTGATCACCTGATTCCATTGGAAACCAAAATCATGGACTACGTCCTCTTTGGTGACCTTCATGCAAAACTCAACCGACGGCTTTATAACTCAACTAAGTCTGATACGGCGCTGCCTTTATCCATCGAATAAATCAACAAAATTAAACATCAAAAGCGGTAGGTGGATTGTATATGATTGCGTATTCTTTATATTTTATTGGTGAGCAACTGGGTTATCTAAGTTCGCTCGGAAACCTTGGAAGATAAATCCAACTTGTTATTGTGAACATCTAATACAAAGGTTTGCATAACCCCAAAGTTGTAGATAGAATTTTCATAGAAGTGTAAGTATCGACATTGATGGCAACCGAGTTGGATGGAGAGTTGATGACGCAAGTGAAACGATTTTTTATAAAGATTTTTTATCACGTACGTTACAAATATTACCAATGCTGTAACTTAGTAAAAACTTTCCGTTCGTTTCGATGGGTTGGACTGCAAACTATATTCAGAAAGTGGCGATTGTGTGGTAGTGAGACAGAAAGACTGAAAATAATAAATGACATCGATAGATTGAGAAACAAAGATTGACCTAGACAATAAGAGGTTGCGGTTCGGTTACTTCAACCTGAATATCACCAACATCAACCTCTTCACTTTCATTTGAAAAAATTCCTTTAACCGTTGTCGAGGTTGATGCACTCACGTCAGTAAGTACCGCCGAAATGTCAAAATCGTTAAGCATCGTCCTGATGTCAGCAACCTGATCCACTACTTCTTTTCCTTCTTCATCATTTTCGGTTCGGGTTTGCCGTCATGAGCCACTGCTTTTCCGATAGCTATTAATAGATCTCTATATTTTTTAATGAGTTCTGCCATATCACCCGCTCCGTAATGCTTGCTCTTAATGGCGCAATCACGAGTTATTTTTACTTTAACCATGAAAATTTCTCCTACATTAAAAATTTCGAGGCTCTGAGTGCCCTCTATTTTGCTTTATTGTTAGGAAAGCCATACCCGTATAGCACCCCCCTAAAAATGGTTGGCGGGGGGAAAATCCCCCACCTTCCAAATCAAACTTAGGTCGTTGTGTAGTCTTACGTTGAGCTGAAAGATTCAGCGTGACGCACTGTGCCACACATTGAGGATGTAACGGTTGCGTTAGCTGAAAAGTCTGAAGACGATTCAACCATGTGGGATGAAATTACCAAGAAGCAACAGGCGATTAAGAAACTTTATCCGAAGCCATAAGCAATGACCGATGAGATTAAAAATCTAAAAGATTACATTGGTGAAAAATTTGAAAGTCATGAGGAGCTTGAAGCATTACGCTTTAAGCGAATTGATGAGCTATTAAGTCAATATGGCAAGGAATCGGCAGGGAATGCCGAAACTATCAAGCGTGTTCACTCTCGTGTTGACCATATCCAAACGAGCTATAAAACTTTGAAGGGCGTTGGGATGTTTATTCTGACTGCCCTCACTGCGGTGGGGGCTTGGTTTGGGATGAGTAATAAATAATTTTCAGTGGTTATTCTTCTCCAGCATCTCCTTTTTTATTTTTTTCTTGTGAAATTTTTTCTTCCCAATCTTTCTCTTTCCATTTACTTACGTCATTTGACGAATCAACTTCATCTCCTTGCTGATCACCAAGGACGGTCGTAAGTGGACAGAATTTAAATGCGGGGCATTTTTTACATCCGACTGCAATGGCGATGGGACAGATTGTCATGTGGTTCACCCCCTTTTAAGGTTATTCTTTTTTAGGCTTTTCACTAAAAGTTTCTTCCTGTATCTGGTTTTGTTGTTTACCATGTCCTGATGGTAGTGGGTTTGGGGCAAACAGTGGGTCAACGTTATTTTCTTCTTTTGGATAACTTTCCTCCACTTGGGTTTTGAGCCAAGTCGTTCCCTTCCAAATAAATTCTTTTGCTTCAACAGCTTTTTGCTTTAACAAATCTACATTACTTGATGAAGCAAAAAGCAATACACCAATAATATAAATTAATAATAGAATTATAAGATTTTTAATCATCGATTACTCTTCTCCAGCGTCTTCCTTTTTATTTTTTTCTGGTGGAAAATTTTCTTCCCAAACTTTATTTGACGGATCAACTTCATCTTCT
>AQTY01000061.1 GCA_000372225.1 Candidatus Nitromaritima sp. SCGC AAA288-L16
TATCTATGATGGGCGTAAATGTTCCTGGAGATTTAAATTCCAAGGTTGTGCCTAGGGCATCACCGACAGCCAAACCAAGTAAACTTCCCCTGTAACGAGAAATAGTTGTAATAAATTGTGTGTATGATTTTGTTTTCATAGCATGATAGTACCGCAACTAGCTATGGTTATGAAACAGGATCAATTCTGAGGTTCTAGCAGTACCTAAAAAGGGGTACTACAGGAATTATTTTTAGAAATAGGAGGTAGGTATTAGGGAGAAATATTTAGTTGCTGGGATAGCGGTTTTTAGGAGGAGAAGGGGTGAGTGGTTTGGTTTTCATAATTTTAATTTGGACTATTTAAACAATCTAAACTATCGTCATGCATGATTGCCAAGTTGTATTGTGCTCGTTCATTTCTCTGTTCTGCTGAAAGTCTCCACCACTTGACTGCTTCTTTGTTATCTTGTGGGACTCCCTGTCCTTCGTAATACATCAACCCCAAGTTGAATTGTGCACGAGCATCTCCCTGTTCTGCTGAAAGACGATACCACTTGACTGCTTCCTTGTAATCTTGTGCAACTCCTTGTCCCTCGTCATACATCCATCCCAAGTTGTATTGTGCGTCAGCATCTCCCTGTTCTGCGGCAAGTCGATACCACTTGAGTGCTTCTTCATGGTCTTGTGCAACTCCTTGTCCCTTATCATACATCAACCCCAAGTTGTATTGTGCTGAAGCATCTCCCTCAAAAACTACTGGTTCTGCGGCAAGTCGATACCACTTGAGTGCTTCCTTGTAATCTTGTTCAACTCCTAGTCCTTCGTGATACATCCCTCCCAAAAGGCATTGTGCGTCAGCATCTCCCTGTTCTGCGGCAAGTCGATACCACTTGAGTGCTTCCTTGTAATCTTGTGCAACTCTTTCCCCCTCATCATAGATAGTTCCCAAAATACATTGCGCATTAACATCTCCCTTATATCCGGCAAGTCGATACCACTTAACTGCTTTCTTGTAATCTTGTTCAACTCCTAGTCCTTCGTGATACATCTCTCCTAAACTGCGTTGTGCTTCAGCATCTCCCTGTACTGCGACAAGTCGAAACCACTTGAGTGCTTCAGTGTAATCTTGTTCAACTCCTTGTCCTTCGTAATACATCTGTGCCAACCTGAATTGTGCATTGACAACTCCCTGTTCTGCGTAAAGTCGGTGGAACTTGACTGCTTCTTTGTCATCTTGTGGTTTTTTCATATTGTCTAGTTAATTAAAAGCGAGGGAGGGTAATAATGTGCGGTGGGAGTCTATTATAAGGTCACTTAGTTCTCATACTTCAGACCAAAATATTCCATCACCTTCTTCTCCATTTTGGTAATAGATTACACTTTTTTTATTTCCTCTCTCATCCCAAGTTACTTGCCATCCTTCTCTTTCACCATCTATGTAAAATTCCGCAACTTTCATGTTGCCGTTTTCATACCAAATAGTACCAAACCCTTCTAGCTCTCCATTTTCATAATGGACTTCACTTTTCTTGTTACCATTTTCGTGCCAACGAATTGCCAATCCATCCAGTTCTCCCTTTTTATAATATTGTTCACTTTCTTTACTTCCATTTTCATACCAAGCAGTCCCAAGACCCTGTCCAAAACCATTTTCATAAGGTTCTTCAATTTTTAAATTACCGTTATCCCAATACTCTCTTATTACTTCTTTTTTATCACCATAGACAACACTAATAAATTTATCACCATAGACAGCACTAACCAAAAAGGACAGAAAAAAGAGTGCCAGATAGAATGTACGTTTTCCGATGTACATGTTTTACTTTTAAAAAAATAAACACACGATACGGTTTATTGGTTAGTGGATTTTAATAAATACGAATTAAAATTAAGTTAAGGGGGGGTTAAATTTTTTTAACACAAGGAATGGCTATAAAGTATGATGATACGAAGAAAACCCATAAATAATGCGGAGGAGAGAAATGAAACGATTGATTCCAGTAATTGTGATATTGCTCTTGGGGACTTCACTAGTTTATGCAGATGACTACGAAGATGGGGCGGTAGCTGCACGTAAAGGTGATTTTACAACGGCAGCAAAAAAATTCGAGCTGGCCGCAGAGCAGGGGCATGCACAGGCCCAGTTTACTCTTGGCCTATTATACGGTGTAGGGAAAGGCGTACAAAAAAGCAAGAACAAATCGGTGAAGTGGTACCGCAAGGCCGCAGAAAATGGGCATGCTATTGCACAATACAGTCTTGGAATGATTTATTTCGAGGGTTACAGAGAACTCAGGAATGACGAGAAATCATACAAGTGGCTCCGCAAGTCGGCAGAACAGGGCTATGGAGACGCACAACTTCAATTGGGATTATTATATTGGCTTGGGCAAGGTGTGGATCAGAATTATAAGGATGCGGCGAAATGGTATCTACTTGCCGCCCAGCAATCAAATAAAGATGCTCAATTCTTGCTCGCTTCTATGTATATGGAAGGGCAAGGCGTGTTGCAAGACGATAAGGAAGCTATGAAATGGCTTCGTCGAGCTGCAAAACAGGGACATGCTGAAGCACAAAAAATGCTCGATTTGATGAGGAATCGAAAGTAAAGAAAAAATCATAGGTCTGATTTTCATACGATAAGAATCTGTAGTTTTAATTTGCCTTTACGCAACGAAATGCAATTACTGGGTCGGTCTTTTTATAATATTCTTTGAGTTCTTCGCAATTTTCATAATTATCTACGAACCCAAAAAACAAGACTACTTCACTCCACTCGCCATTAAACAACCTCTTTACCAACCAAAAGTCAGGATCCCCAATTTTATTTTTTACAACATAACTTTTAAGACCTCTTAACTTATCGTCATGACTTTTTCCACATCCAGTTAAAAAAAAACAAAAAACAAAATTAACAATAGTCCTAAATTAAAAGTTTTCATATTTTTATCCTTAAAAAAACAGAAAAGTGAGTGAGAGTAAAAATGTGAGTGGTTTGGTTTTCATAAAATTAATCTAGTTGTTATATATACTCATTGATTGCATAACCCAAAATAACTTTGTAAAACCTCTAAGCGGTCCTCTGGTTTTAGGCGAGCGTTAGGTTGAGGCATTACGGTTAGGTTATGTCCAAACATTTTATTTAGCTTTCCATTTAATACTTTTTCCACCGTTTTCCCAATACAGATCAGGTTCCTTGGTTTTTCTTTTACTAAAATATCCTCAATCAACAAATCCCAACAAATATTAATACACTTATCAATAGTTTTGTAACTGGGTTTCGGTTTGTTGGGTATATATAATGCGATTATTGATGCGTCCAACAACCATATGCCTCTATCTTTTAAAGAGTTTAACAACTTGATTTTGTTTTTTATTCTTATATCGAATTCTGTTTTGCTCTTTAAGATTGATTTGAAATCCTCTCTGGAATTTATTTTATTGCAACAACTATAAAAGATTTTCCAAAACTCAGGCGCCCCAGAATTTTTAGGGATATTCATGTTTAAAATCGCATTTTCACCACAACCCAAACAATAAACAAACCTCACGTATTTATTTGGATACCTTGGCAATTTTAAATAAGAAGGATTTAAATATGATCCATAGTCAGAATTGGACGTATATACATGTGACTCTGCCAAAAGAACTGTTTTAACTTTTTTTGGTTTCCAGAAAAGACGGTAATCATGAACTGTATTTACAATTTCAAATGATTCAATTGAGTTTGGTCCTAAAGTACTCTCAAGAGTTTTATAAGTTTTTAATAAATTATTCATCTTTTGTAAGAGTTAAAATAATGAACTAGAGAAATAGCTTGATTGACTATGATAGTACAACAACGAGGTGGGGTTATGAAACAGAACCAATTCTGAGGTGCTAGCGATACCTAAAAAAGGGGTACTACAGGAATTATTATTAGAAACAGGAGTGTAGGTATTAAGAAGAAGTATTTAGTTGCTGTAGGGGTAATTTCCGAAGGGCGATACTTTATAAATTATTAATTTAACGGTTTATTAGCAAGTTTAAAAAATATTTCGCCGTCAATCAGTTCTATTCCAACTTCTTGCGCTTTTTCCTTGGCTCCTGATGAAAACTTACTAGTTGTAACGATCATTCCTTTTGCCTCTGGATAGTCTGATAAAGTGCCTATAAGTTCTCTAACAATATTTGGCCCTACATTATTGC
>AQTY01000062.1 GCA_000372225.1 Candidatus Nitromaritima sp. SCGC AAA288-L16
AATACTCTTCAACCCAGTGAGTACCGCGTTGATCAATATTCGTGTGTCATCGGTAGGGTTAGTTAAATGGATAAGGCGTCTCGGGTTATATTGTCGGTCTTTCTTTTTGAATGGGTCAGTTTGAATAAAGACATAAACCATTGCCGTTACCGACCTTTGACGTCGTAACTTCTCAGCAACCCGCGTGGTATACGTAATTACCGCCTCGCTAAGTTCGTTCAGTGAAGATACTGGAATACCAAATCCACGTGAACATACCAATTGTTTTTTAAGAGGAGCAATTTCTTCTAAGGGAATGCAAGACTCTCCATTTAGCTCTCTAATCGTTCGTTCCATCAGAACAGAAAATTGCTTACGCAGCGCTTGAGGTGATGATTGTTTAAGATCAAAGACTGTATTGACGCCAAGTTTGGTTAGTTTCTTTTCGATACACCTACCAACACCCCACGCCTCTCCAACCTTGATTTTAGAAAACAGCGAATCTAAAGTATTCTGTGTTATCTCATTAAGGTTACAAACGCCATTAAAAACAGAACACTTCTTAGCTATATGATTAGCAAGCTTTGCAAGCGTCTTTGAGGCTCCGACTCCAACACATACCGGCAGGCCTACTAATCTGTTGATTGTGGATCGAATACGCTGACCATAGTCGGCAAGCCCAAAATGTTTGAATCCAGTCAAATCAAGAAAGCACTCGTCGATCGAATAAACCTCCTGATTGGGAGCGAATTCAGAAATGATTTTCATCACCCGATTTGACATATCAGCGTAGAGCGTGTAGTTGCTTGAGAACACAATAATCTTGTGGTGCCTAGCCAAGTTTTGAACTTTGAACCACGGCTCACCCATCTTGATCCCCAAATCCTTTACTTCCTGTGACCTTGCAATGACGCACCCATCGTTGTTGGAGAGAACAATGACCGGTTTTCTTTTTAACGCAGGATTAAAAACACGTTCACAAGACACATAGAAATTGTTGCAATCAATCAGTGCAATACTTCGATTTGCTGCGGTCATAACTTATGAATCGCCCAACGGACGACCCCCCAAACTTCCAAATCATTCTCAGGGTCGACAATGATATCTTGGTACGCAGGATTGGCGGCTTTTAAAATGCAACCCTTCTGATTATGAACCAGTTGCTTGACCGTGAACTCACCGCCAACGGTCGCGATCACAATCTTGCCGTCCTCCACTGGCAAAGAACGGTCTACAACCAGCAGATCATTGTTTAGAATGCCAAGCCCCGTCATAGAATCGCCTTGGACTCTTAAAAAAAATGTTGCCTCCTTATGCTGAACAAGGTATTCGTTAAGATCGATACAGTTCTCTATGTAGTCGTCCGCTGGAGATGGGAAACCGGCCGAGATGGTAGAAACAAAAACAGGCCATTCGCTAGCGGGTGACTCGGGCTTGAGGCCTATTGAAGAAAGAATTCTCACTTTATTTTCCATATTTTCGAATTAGACCGACAACCACCCCTATAATTTCAAGATTTCCCTCAGGTCGGATGACGGGGTAAGAGTCATTCGCTGGCAATAAAATTGCTCTACCTCTTTTTTTACTAAGGATTTTGACTGTAAATTCATCGTCTATAGCAGCAACAACAATATCTCCGGTGTTTGCTGTAGAACCAACCTCAACCACAACCACGTCCCCGTCATTTATCCCAGCAGTTATCATGGAGTCTCCCTGAACAGGAACCAAAATTGTCTTTGATGGTTTATTAACAAGAAACTGGTCAATCATGAACGGATCAGCAGTTACATCAGATACGAAGGTTGGAAGGCCAGCCACAACTGGCGTGTCAGAGAGTTTTCTCTCGAAGAAGCTTTCAGCCGGAACCCACACCTCATCCACGGTTCGTTTCAGATACCCCTGCTCAGCAAGCCGCAACAATACCTTATTAACAGCTGATTTTGCCGCAAGCCCCAGAATATTACATAGCCGCGAATACGAAGGAAAGCCATGGTGCTTTGCATAATAGTTTTGAAGCTTCGATAGATAGTCAGAGTCTTTGATAGCCATAATATATAAGGAGTGTGGTGGTTCTTTTTATAATAGAGAACGAACGTTCTCTTGTCAAGGATTCGATAAAAATTCAAATAATGAATGTTGCGGCATATATGAATCTTTGATAACCGAGTCATTTTGGGTATAAATTGTCTTTATTAATTATATTGTGGTGATTCATGAAAACAATTTATTCGTGTTTTTATTGGCAGATTGGATTTAAAACCCACTTGTATGACCTGTTGCTACCGCAAGCTTATTCGGATTCGTTTAAAAGGTTAGCCAAGACTATTCATACTGACAAAGATTATGTATTACTCGATGCCGGATGCAGATCGGGTATTTTTTTAAATTATATTAATTTGAGTAATAGAAGCACTTATATGGGTGTTGATTTATTAATGTCAGGGGTTAGCAATGCCCGAATTAAAAGAAGATTTAAAAATCTATTAAATAGAGTTTATTTTGTTTTGTCTGACATATCTAAACCACTTCCCATGCGTAATCAATCTGTGGATATAATTGTTGCCCATTTTTCTTTGTACACAATTGATGTTAGAAAAAGAAAATTTATTTTTAAAGAATTTCGTCGCTTGCTTAGGAAGGGAGGGACTCTTATTTTGGTTGAACCATCAACGGAATATTCTGCGAAACGAATTATCGCGCATAGCATTAAATTGGTTCTACACGATGAGGGGAAATTTACCAGCTTGATTAAAAAATGGTTTTTTTATCCATTTACTTACCATTTCGGACTTAAGTTTATCGAGTCTCAATTAAAAAATGGAATTTGGCGTGCTGTTGATAGTGCGGAGCTTTGCGATGAAGTGCACGCTAATGGTTATACCGTTAATTCTGTAGAACAAGTTTATGCAGATTCAGCCACATTAATTACTGCCAGTTAAAGAATCTTTCAATGCTTCCGTAAAAAAAATTCCTGTCCTTAATTTATTCAACCCCTATCAATTCGACATCAAAAACCAAAGTGGCATTGGGTGGAATAATGCTGCCAGCACCACGTGTTCCATAACCCATAGATGAGGGAATGATTAAAGTCCGTTGTCCACCCACTTTCATGCCCTGCACGCCTTGATCCCAACCTTTGATGACCCGCCCAGCCCCTAATGGAAAAGTAAAATTACCTGGACGATCACGGGAGCTGTCAAATTTTTTACCTTTATTATCGGCGGCGGACTTATCGAAAAGCCAGCCCGTATAATGAACGCTCACCATCTTGCCCGGAGTCGCTTCTTTTCCCGTGCCTGTTTTTACATCAATTTTAGTAAGCCCACTACTATCAGCAATAGCATATCCCGCAAAGGTTAGACCAAAAAAAAACATGCTTAGACCAAACAAAGTTTTCATTCCAGGTATTGGGGACCTCATGAAAAAGTTTAGTGACTCAAAACTAGTACTAAGGGTGTTGTATCTAATCTCACAAATCTATCACAATGGCAGCCGTCTCGGGAAAGTTACTGCTACAACGATCCATTTATGTGACCACTTCCTCCTCTCACAAATTATCGATTATCTATAACCGAATCAATCTAGAAAGTGGGTGATTTGGTTAAGTCTGTGTTAGCTCATACAAAAACGTATAAACAGAAAGTGGGAGTTGCGTAGCATATTGAGGCAAGAACTTCATAAAACCGTGCAGTACTACCCACACGGTGAAGAGGGTGAAAATTAATTTTATAGCCTTATCCACATCCATAATAAAACATGATCACACAGCCCATTGAGTTTCGTCCATTTTTTGTTCTCTAAAACGAACTTCATCCACCCTATCATATTTTTTGTTACAGTTAACACAGTACCTAGCATCGTTATATATAGACAGGAATGTGTCAGTTGATTGACAACGAGGACAATTTGAATGCTTCGGTTTTGACTCTAATGTAAACAACATTATCAACTCCTTAATGGTTTATATCTTCATGTTTTCTTATCGATATAATTGTTTAATATCTAAAGGGAAAGTTTCGTAAAACATTGAAAAAAAATAGTTTAAGGCACTTCCTAGAGTGTTTCACTGCGGGGACTAGGAGATATTTTCACAAATAACTTTTATTTTCTATTTTTAGATATAAAAGGAGAACTCAATGGATAAAAATATTTCAACTACAACCCCTAAAAGCTTTGGAAATTTAATAAA
>AQTY01000063.1 GCA_000372225.1 Candidatus Nitromaritima sp. SCGC AAA288-L16
GGAAACCGAATAATCTCCGCAGTTGATAGCGAATCGTAATCCGGTGGGTAGGAAGTACAAGCAAAACTATTCATTAACATTCCTACTTTACTCACGAGTTTCAGCTGTTCCTCGTTTCCCCGTCATTCTAAAAACAAGTTCATCCGCATACCTACGAATGACTTTTTGCAAAGGAGTTTTTCGTGATGTATAACGCTTGCCAATAAAAAGACGATTATTACTAATATCATAAAGGCGAAAAGTAAAGCGGTTGAAGTGATTGAAGAATAGGTAGTCCTCTTTATTAACCTCGTAATTGGTTTTAACAAGCCACTCCACACCCACCTGATGCCAAGCCTGATAGTTTACCTGGAACGTTTCTTTCCCAGATGACTTTATTTCACGCTCTTTTTGAGCTAAGTCTCCATATGTTGATTCTTGAACTACCAAAAATAATCCTGTTGATTGGATTTCGTCTTTCAACATTTCTCTAGCTTTAACACCTAAGCCCTCAGAGTCTTCGCTTGTCCCATCTAATACAAATTGTGGTAAAGCCAGTTTCCATTGTGCCCAAGATGTAACAGGAAAGGTAAGAATAAGAAATATGACGGCAAAGAAGAAGAATAAATAAAATCGCTGGGACTGTATGTTCGTAAACATAAGCACCTCACTGTATGTTCGTAAACATAAGCACCTCTGTGATTTAGAGAGTGAGGCTATTTTATGCCAGTTGGTGGGTATAAGCAAAGTGAGGGGCATTTAAAAGGCGAGTTGTTCCACACCCAAATAAAAATAAAGCGATACCAAATATGTAAGCAAGTTTCTTCATTTATTCTTTCGTTTCTATGAGAACGATATTGTTCTGCACATTCTCGATAAAGTTAGGAAGTGACTTTTCCGGTTCGTTAGGAACCACAACAATGCCCGTGTTGGAAAGCATCAACTCAGGAATCGTTGACAGAAGGTTTTTCACGAACGAGGACTTGATCGCATAGTTAACATTCTGCGCTATCGCCCCCATTGCATCCATCGCCAAAGAAGACAACGAGGCGGTTGTGATGCCGATCACTTCACCCCGCTCGTTAAACAAAGGCCCTCCGCTGTTGCCCGGTTGAACAGGTACGCTGACTTGAAAGAAAGCAGGATCATCCTTTAATCCCGTCATCGCATTGATGACTCCTTCGGAGTACTTTGGTCTTTCACCCATTATTTTAGAGGCAGGATAACCAATGGTAAAAATCCTCTCTCCCATCCTTGCCTGTGATGAGTCACCCAGTTTAATTTGTGTCGCAGATAAAGGAGGAGACTGTTCAAGTTTGAGAACAGCTATATCACTCCTTACGTCTTTGGCGACAACCTTAGCCTCAACTCTTTCACCGTTAGTAAACTTAGCAAGTATTGAACCCGCTCCCTTTACAACGTGCCAGTTAGTGATGATGTAATCCTTTGTGCTAAATAGAAATCCTGTTCCACCGGATACTACTTGCTGTTTGACTGAAGGTTGTTGAACAACAGGTTGGGGGGGATGATACTGGAGAAGGGTTGGAGCCTTTGAGGCAGCGGATAATACCTTTTGACATCGGACGAGGCCCTAAAGCCCAAGGCTCAACACTTGTTTTGATTTCTAGTACTTTATAACCATCGCAGCCATTTTCTGCCACTATCTCCTTGGCTCTTTTATAAAAATGTGCCTCAGCATCCCCCAAGGTTGAGTAGCCATTACCTAAAATTGAGATAAGAAACTTACCTTCATTTAGTTTTTGATCTGTATAACCTCCCATTAAACCCTTAGGTTGATATGGGGTCGCGCAAGAAGAAATAAAAATAATAGCTAATATGATGTATGTGCGAATAATCTTCATGTTAATTCACCTTGATCATGAAAACTTCAGAACTCTCCATCTGCTCGTAATCCTTTATGCGGGTTTCCTTTATATAAGGACGTATTCGGTCCGTGATGTCGATACCAAATATGTAAGCAAGTTTTCTCATACCCCCCCATCACATAATTAGAATATTCACTGCAAACACATCACCATCAATGCCTGATTCTGCGCTATCTCTGCGAGTTGTTCAGTTGATTTCTCTTCCGTCCGTTCAGACTTCTTTGAAGGCACTCCACTGGATATTAGAAACTGCCTTACAGTAGATGCCTTGATACCAAAGTTCACATTCTCTGGTAGTGAACCAATTGCCTTCGCTACTTTTAGTTTATCTAGTTGAGAGATAACAACACCGACAATATTTCCACTACTGTCATAAATTGGCCCGCCACTGTTACCTGGTTGCACTGCGGCATCAAGTTGAAACTGTCCTGAATCATCACCCGCACCTCGTGTAGCACTTACAACGCCTGTTGTAACCTTTATGGTATTGCTGAAAAATTCACCGAATGGATAACCTGCCACCAATACTTTTTCACCGAGCCTTACATCTTCTGATCGCAGCAATCCTTTCGATGCAAGAGGAACCACTACGATACCGAGTTTATGTATGAGAGATTTACTTTCAGCAGATGCCATCTCAAGAGTGGAAAGTTTTAATAGGGCAAGGTCATTACTACTATCTGTATTGATAAGCTCTGCTGGAACTTGTTTGTTGGCGTTGTCGCCAATTGTTACCCTATTACAGTTCTGCACAACATGGGCATTAGTGATGACGTGACCCATCTTCGAGACGAAGAAACCTGAGCCTGATCCTGATTGGGGCTGTTGTTCTTTGCGGGGAGGTGGTTCTTTTTCAGCCTGTGCTTGCCGTTGTCTTTCCTCAATAAGTTTTTGGCGTTTGGCTACCAAGTCTATTTCTTTATTTAGATAATCTTGGGCATCCTCTTCACTCATACCAAAGGCAAATGTAAACATATCCCCGAATTGATCCTCTCCTTCTCCTGAACCAGAAGTACAAGTTTGCATCCTGAAATCAGAATTAATTATTCGGCCATCGTCACATTTTAATTTCGCCTCTCCTCTTTCACCCTGACAACTGGGATTGTTTGTGGGTAATGTTATGTATGAATCACCTTCGCATTTCATTTTTGAATAAATGCCCTGTAACTTTATTCTCGAAGCTCCTTTCCCTTCAGTATCGAATGTGCCTTTAAAAACATCATTGATTTTGTCAAATGAACCTATAACTGGAAGTACTAAATGTTGGCGACCTTGAAAATCTTGAGCAGGGACTTTTTTCTGCAACAGGTTATTCAGATTATCACGAGCTACAGTAAGCGTGGGGTCGAGTCGTAACGCCTCTTTGTATTCTTCAATTGCTTCATCTTTCCGCCCCAAAGTTTGGTAGGCAACTCCAAGACCATTGTGTACCCCAGCATTAACAGGCCCTAAACTCCCCGAAGTCCCTGTCATACCTTTCCGGATGCTTTTTTTTAGATATGTAATCGATTCCTGATATTGCCCCATCCTTCCGTAAAGAATCCCAAGGTTTGAAAAGGCCACGCTTAAATGTGGATTGATCCGAATCGCTTCCTTGTAAGAGACGATTGCTTCCTTACGCTGGCCAAGTTTTTCGTAGGCCACCCCAAGATTATTGTGCGACTGTGCGTGATTCGGATTGATCCGGATAGTTTCTCTAAATTTAAAAATAGCCGAGTTAAAATCTCCACTATTTAAGAAAACTGTTCCCTGACTATAATGATCTAGGTTTGTCCCTCCTGAACAATTAAGCATTCTCCTGCTAACTTCTGCTTGAAGACTTGGAATATCTTTCCCACTCCATAAAACATCAAAATTATAAGCGCGGCATAATATTTCATTGGTAACTGATGTGAGTTCCTGAGGAGACATCATTCTTGTCTCCATAGGGGAGCCAGCACAACCATTCATAAAAATAGCCACAAGAATTGATACCAGAAGAAACCTGAACTTTATGTTCTTAGACATAAGTTCCTCTATTATATGGAAGGATCAGGTCATTTTATGTTAGTTGGTGGGGATAGGCAAGGTGGGGGTGAGGGTGGGGTATAATTATCCTATGAAAACCAAACCACTCACATTCTTACTAGCACTCACTTTTC
>AQTY01000064.1 GCA_000372225.1 Candidatus Nitromaritima sp. SCGC AAA288-L16
AATATTGCCTCCCAATGCTATAATTTAGCAAATTAAGTTGTTACACATTTGCAATTATACACAATTTTATTGCCAAATGACAACAAATAAAAGCCGTGAGTAATTTTCCCGAAAAGCTAAGACAAGCAATGCACGAGAAACGCTGTAAATCTGCGGATGTAGCCAAAGGTACGGGCATCAGCCCTTCTGTGCTTTCTAGGTACCTCTCAGGACGTAATAAACCAAGCTCTGATAATATTATTGCCATTTCACACTATCTGAATGTTTCACCAGAATGGCTTCTAAGCTCCTCAGACACTCCAGAATCGACTAAGAAGAGTCGGGTTATATCATCCACGGAACCACTTTTGAAGACAATTGAGGTACAGGATAAGCTGATTAAGAGTTTGGAAAAACAGATCACGTCACAAAGTCATTACATCCACGCTTTGTTCAAGAATTTGGAAGAGGCAAAAGCAGAAAGCAAAAAATGGGAAGATTGGAAAGCCAGTAGCAAAGATCGTCACGCCAAAGGGCGTAAAAAACCTAAAAAATAATCCTACCGTGGTCATACTTAAAAACCACCGGTATAATTCAATAGTTTATAGGGAAAATACTAATTAAGAGTCAGTTACTCTACCAATTGAGCTAACTGCTTAATCAGAGGGGCCAAACGACGAGGATCATAGGAACGGAAAGGACTATAATCAAAATTTCCAGCGGTAATCCCATGCGCCAGTAATCGCCGAACTGGTATCCTGCCGGGCCCATGATCAATGTGTTGTTCTGATGTCCAATGGGGGTGAGAAAGGCGCACGACGCACCAACGGCGACGGCCATGAGGAAGGGATCAACGTTAACTCCGAGTTGTCCGGCAATGCTGACCGCAACCGGAGCCATCACCACGGCGGTTGCCACGTTGTTCATCACGTCCGACAAGGTCATGGTGACGATCAAAACCAGAGCCAGGATGAGGGCAGGAGCCAGGCTTGCACCCAGACCCAGAATGGATTCGGCGATCAGTTGCGTCCCTCCGGTGGATTCCAAGCCCCTCCCGACTGGAATCATCGCCCCCAGCAAAACGATGACGGGCCACTCAATCTCCTCGTAAATATTGCGGACCGGTACGATATTGAAGATCACCATCGTAATGGCGGCCACGGAAAGGGCTATCTGAAGCGAGGCCAACCCCATCGTCGCGGCAACGATAGCCGCCGCAAAAACACCCGCCGCAAGCCCGGCCTTTTTCCCGGCTCCCAAATTAAGCCTGCGTTTGGCCAACGGGAGACAGCCCAATGACAAGACTAACTCTGAAAGACTTTCGGAATCCCCTTGAAGTAGCACGACGTCACCGCCACGAAATTGCACCTGGGGAAGACGTTTGCGGATCGGCGTCCCTTGGCGGGATACTCCAAGCAGATGAATGCCGTAACGGTTCTTGAGTCGAAGCGAGGTAAACGTCCGCCCCTCTATTCGTGAACTCGACTGCACCACAGCTTCCATCATTGTGGTATCTTCAGAGCGCAAGAGGGACGCTTTCTCCTTTCCTGCCCCCAATTCCAGTTTGGTATCGGTCACGAACTTGTCCAGTTCCTGGGGACCAGCTTTAACAATCAGTATATCTTCGCTGTTGATTTCTTCATGACGAAGCGCCGCTAGGATGCGGCGTTTACCCCGTATCATCCCCACGATCTCGACATCCAGCTTTTCCGCATGCTGGTCGAGTTCCCGAAGCGGCACACCAATCAATTCCGAATCTTTTGGAACGCCGATTTCGGTAATATAATCATCGATGGCGATCAGTTCCTTTCCGGTGACCCGCGCCCGCCGTTTTTCTGGAATCATCCTCCAACCCCCCAAGGCGATGAAGGCCACACCCGCAACCGCCACCACCCCGCCCACGGGAGAGAAATCGAACATTGCAAACGGCTCCCCTCTCACATCTGCGCGAAAGTTGGCGATGATGATGTTAGGCGGGGTTCCAATGAGAGTCACAAGACCGCCCAGAATGGATGCAAAGGACATCGGCATCAGAATAACCGCAGGAGATCGCTTAGCTTTCGCAGAAGATTCAATCCCCACCGGCATCAAAAGGGCCAACGCGCCGACGTTGTTTATCACCGTGGAAAGTACCGCAGAAACCCCCGAAAGCATGGCCACATGAAGAGAAACACGCTTGACCGTGAACATCAAAGGACTCACGATCAAGTCCACAACGCCGGAATTCACGAGGCCCCGGCTGAGGATAAGTACCATCACAACGGTAATCGTTGCCGGATGGGAAAAACCGGAAAAAGCATCCTGAAGGGGAACCAGGCCCAGCAAAACGCACAGGATGAGCCCCATGAAAGCGACCACATCATAACGTATCCTTCCCCACGCGAATAGAGCAAGAATACCAGCAAGAATTGAAAAAATCGCAACCTGTTCCTGGTTCATGAACGAACTTTCCATTAATCCAGTATAGTACCCACCATTAAAGCAACTCCTGTCTCCTTTGTCATCTTTATGCCAACCGTCCAAATTGCAAAATTAGCCAGTGTTCTACCTTTGACATTTTTTGTATTTTCAACGAATAAAACTATTCTCTGGATTAAATCGGGCGGTCTTATTCCTATTCTTTTTTTAGGAATTTCAAAAATCTTATTATCGTCCAAGACACACCCCCCAACAGTAAGCAACGGAACCCATTCTATTATATCCAGTGTAGAAGATACGGTATAATTGTCGTATCAACCAAGCCAATTACATTTGAGATGGATATTTAAATGTCAATTAAACAGAGGTTATAAAAACCAAATAATGGATTGGATTAACGAAAAACCTTGGAATGGGCTTAGCATTGATATTAACCCAAATATTTCTCCTCATGAAATGGTGTACAAAGCCAAACTAGATTTGGAGACGTCCTGGAATCCAACGGGGGGGGTTCGACCGGGTAGGCCTAAATCTTATGCAAATCAAGAGATGTTTCAGTTCTTCAAATCATTTACTGAGCACGGTGGTGTGCCTCTAGAGACCATTGGAACTTTGGATAATGGGAGAATTGTCTGGGCATTAGCCACTTTGAAGGAAGAGTTTACCTTAATGAAAGCTGATAATGTCAAAGCTTATCTATTAATGTATTCCAGAAATAAAAATAGAGAGAATATTGAAATTTACTTTACGACATTTCGGCAGTCTGGTGGAAATACACTTCAAATACCGTCTGAGGCGAGGACTTTTTTTAAAAATATATGCCGAAGGCCCTTTACTAAGCAGTTTCCTTTTATTTCTTTGGAGTTCCACAAGTTTGACGAGAGCATAATCAGAAAAACCAAAGAAACAATTACTTATGGGCGAGAGGCAATTATAGACTTTGCCAAAAATGCGGAATGCCTGATAAATAAAAAAGTAAATAATCAGATTGCCAACCGCTATATGTTTGATGTTTTTCAGCCAGAAATTTTAAAAAATTTGTCTTCCATTAGAAACAAAGAAGTAAATGAATTAGCAGATAAAAAGACAAAAATAGGAATAGAGGCAATAACAAAGGCTCCAGGGCAAAATCTAGAAACCAGTTGTATGACTGCTTGGAGTTTGCTTAATGCCGTAACCTACACAGTTGATCACTGCCTTGGAAGTGACCAAGATTCACGTTTACGTGTAGCTTGGTTCGGGCCCGGTGCAAAAATTAAACAAAGGGCTTTGGAACTAGCGCAAAATTTGTAGAATAAAAAATTAATCTTAGGAGAGGTTAATAATTAGATAAAAGGCGGCTGTAGCCCATTTTTGTCTCTGGCTAGCACTGGGGCTAGCGTTTGGCCCCTGATTTAACGCCTTCTTCCTCTCACTTTGCTTATAACCACCAATTAACATAAAATGATTGGGTGTAACATGGCGCTATATTTCTGTAACAGCCTCTCCTCCTTATTATCTAAACCCACTAACAAATCCTTCATATCTTCTTTAGTTTAAAGGTGTTAAGACATTTCCCCTTTAGTTATAAACC
>AQTY01000065.1 GCA_000372225.1 Candidatus Nitromaritima sp. SCGC AAA288-L16
GACAATCTGTCCCATCGCCCTTGCGGTCGGATGCGAAAAATGTCCTGCATTCAAATTCTGTCCACTTACTACCGTACTTGGCGATCAGGAAAAAGAAGAAGAACCAACGACTAAAGTGTGGGAAGAAAGTTTTCCAAAAGAAAAAAATAACAATGAAGAGTCTAAAAAAGAATAACCGCTGAACGAAGTTATGGCTACTATTCACTGGATAGGTTTTATGGTCGCTGGTTTTTGCGTTCTCTTTCTTCTTTTTTCCTCTATGGACAAGCAAAAAGAAAAGATTACAGGGAAGCCATCGGCTGGTAAAAGCGAAGAGTCTGAAGAAGAATAATCACTGAAAGTTATTTATTGTTTACCTCCAACCAAGCCCTTTTTCGTTCATCGTCCTAGAAACGGGGTTTAATCAGATTTTAGAAGTTTATCGTGCTTGGATGGATGTATAGCTCTTATTATTAGGTAGCGGTCTTTAGAACGACAGGAAAGTGGGAACGAAAGCGAACCGCGCCTCATGACTTTTGTGTTTAATTTTAGGGAGTATTCGCGGGGGTGAATTTAATTCTGCAAAAGTAATGACCTTAAATGAAACGGTTATTGTCCACGTAATATTTTGTTTTCAAATCTGATAGAACATTTTTATATAAATTCTTTTCCGCCAGTTTGTCCAATGGTCCAATGTAATAAACGCGTCAGAGTCTGGTTTTCATAGGTTATGCCTTTGATCATCTCTTTTCCTCGTGAAGAAAGCCGCCGATATCCCCAAACACAACGACGTTTCGTTTCATCCCAGCCCTCGCGTTGGTAATACAGAGGCATATTGACATCAAAATAGGAAATACTATCAGCGTCCTTGAGCAGGTCGGAACGAGGGTCGCCGCCTACTTCATGAAGCGTTACAAGACGGCAAGCTTCTTCGGCAATGAGTTTGGCCACTTGGCAATCATCCAGAATTTCCCGCAGAATCTTTGCCCCGTTTTGGGCATGCGCGGCTTTGAAGACATCGTAATCGTCAAAATCGGAGCGGCGCGTCTTTCGCTCTTCCACGGCTCTATCAATATCATGAGCGAGCGCAGCAACTTGCATAGCCGGATCAGCTGTGGGATCGAACTTAAGAAGCCATTCAAGCGTGTTATCAGCATGGGCGGGATCTTCCTGAACCTTGGAGGTGGCAATGACTTCCCGGATTTTCCGTTTGGCGTATTCGATCCTATCCATGATCTCGGCAGACGATGAGACGGCGTATGGTTTCAAGGTTCATCATCACGGCGATCACCAGTAGCGCCCAAAAAGGTAGATTGAGCACAGCGCCGAGAAATATGATGAAGACACGAATATCCCGACCCACTCGGAGCCCCTTACCTTGGCGAATCTGGCGGCCCATCAAATGGTCGTATTTGTCCGCCGTGTAACTCAACAAAAAAGACCCAATGATCGCCAGGAAACCAACAAATAGTACAAGGCCTTCCGTTCTATCTGCGTGAGCGTGCCAGGTGAGGCCAAAAAGAAGGAATGCGTCGGCATAGCGGTCCAGTACGGCATCCAACCATTTCCCATAGTTGCTGGTTTGGAACTTGAGTCGCGCTACTTCGCCATCGCAGCCGTCGATCACCGAGGCGAATTGCGCGAAAATGCCACCCAGGAAAAGAGCCGAATAACTGCCAAGAGAGAGCAAACCGGCAGCCAGTATCGAAAACAGGAAAGAAAATAGAGATATCTGGTTTGGGGTGATGGGATAATTTACCAATCGGCGGGAAATTCTTATGGACAAAGGCCGGTTTAAAAAACGGGAAATCGGACCGTCGTCGGTCTTCCCCCGCAGGTTGGCCAAAAGGGCGTTTTCCGCGTGTCGGAAAGCTTCAGGATCATCCACATCGATCCAGAACTGACCATTTATGTTGACCGCATTGGCCAGCCCGTGGGTCGCCAGCTCCCGCACGGCTCCAGAAAGGGAAGTGTCGCCAGTTTCTTCCGCACACCGTTCCAAGGCGTCGAAAATGGCAGGAGTGCATACGAAAAGACCGGTATCAAATCCATTATATTCATTCATGTTTTTACCAATATCCCGGAGCTTCCCCCTTTCGGTCTTTACCCGAGTGACATCCTCCAAGTCGACCAGGGGGTTGCTCCTATTTCCATCCACGCCGAGGGCAATTTCCCCATCGGCTAATGGAAACTCGATCAACTTTCGGACAATAGACGGATCAAAGAGGTGATCCGCCATCAGTAGCAAAAAGGGTTCGCGCAGGTAGTCCCGCGCCTTGAGTACCGAAAGACCGTTTTCTTTTTCCCAATCCTCATTAACGATAGGGGTGATGCCAATACCAAGACGTTCAGTCAAGCGATCGAGAAAAACGCGAACGCCCTCTCCCTTGTAACCGGTGACAACAAAAAAATCATCCGCTCCAGCTTCAAGGGCACAGCGGATGACTCGTTCGATTAAAGGGATGTCAAAAAGTGGAGTAAGGGGCTTGCTATCGCCCTTACTCCGAAGACGATGGCCTTTGCCAGCGGCAATAATTAAACACTTCATCTAGGCTTCAATTTTGGGTTAGACTTTCTGATACAAAATCTGGAGATACCCCCAACTCAGGTCCCTTATTTACGCACAGGACGTCCTTGACCAGAACAAGCCGGGTTCCTTTGATAAACCTCTCTACCATTTGAAATGCCTCATCATCGGTGAATTGGTGAGGGGGGTGTTTACAAAAATAAGCTGAAGGGGCATAAAGGACCCCGCCTTGTCCCCGGTTCAACGCCAGTTTTGTACAACGTATGGAGTCGATGACGACTCCAGCAGAATTAGGCGAATCCTCTACGGAAAGCCGAAGCTCAATATTCATGGGTACATCGCCGAAGAGTTTGCCTTCCATCCGAACAAAACAGATTTTATTATCTTTTTGCCAAGGCACATAATCACTGGGGCCAATATGGATATTGTTGTCGGCCAGCCGTTTGGCGGTAACGGACTGAACAGCTTCCGTTTTGGATTTTTTTTTTCGAGGCCAAGCGATGTCGGTTGAGCATATTGAGAAAATCAGTGTTGCCTCCGGTATTGAGTTGGTAGGTCCGTTCCAGCTTGACACCACGCTTCTGGAACAGGTCGGTCAGGACGCGGTGGGTAATGGTCGCCCCAACCTGGGACTTGATGTCATCACCGACAATAGGAATATTCTTTGCCTCAAAACGCTTGGCCCATACGGGGTCGCTGGCGATAAATACTGGTATATTGTTGATAAATGCAACATTGGCTTCCAACGCGCAATCCGCATAAAATCGGGTAGCTTCTTCTGAGCCTACTGGTAGATAATTGATGAGAATTTCTGCACCCGAATCCTTGAGAGCTTGGACGACTTCTTCTTTAGTGGGTTCCGGTTTGTCGGCAAGGATAAAAGCGTTTTCAGCATCATAATCGTTCATATGATCCGCGAAACTGTCCAGAACTTTACCCATCCCTACAAGGATTCCAGAGGGTGGAACATCGGGATAGAAAACCGTAGTACAATTTGGTTTGGAAAAAATTGCTTGATGGACATCAACTCCAACCTTTCGTTCATCGATATCAAAGGCTGCAACGACCTGAATATCCTCTGGTTTGTACCCTCCAATTTCATGATGCATCAGGCCGACCATGTCTTGAGGATCTTTATCCCTGTAATAGTAAATTCCTTGGATCAGGGAGCTAGAACAGTTTCCAATACCAATCAAGGCGATTTTTATTTTTTCCATACACTAACTCCTTTTGGCAAAAATGCCTTTAAATTTCTTCAGATAATGAGAAAACAGATACTCCGTAAAACAAGGTAACGTACCGACGGCAAGATCAAAGACCACGGTCCATTAAACACTAGCAGGGGTAACTGCCTTAGATGTCTAAGGGGGTGTAACAAAAGCCCCTCCATCTGTGACATATTTTTGTAGGGTGCTCATAATGTAGCAAAATTAACTCAGCTTTACAAACGCTCTTGAATTC
>AQTY01000066.1 GCA_000372225.1 Candidatus Nitromaritima sp. SCGC AAA288-L16
TTTAGTTATAAACCATTATATCGATAAGAATGTATGAGTGACCAAACAAAGAAACCTCTTTACAAAAACCGCGGATCAGACTTTGACTATTGACGCACCCAATATATTAATCGTAACTACACCCATAAGGCCCATTCCTACTGATTACCCACCTATGGGAAGTCTATCCGTTATTACCGCCCTAAAAAAAGCTGGTTTTAATAATACGGAATTTTACAATATCGATTTTTTACGCCCCTCCTTCTCTGATGTTTTAAATTATATTGAAAATAAAAAACCAGATATTCTTGGTATCAGTGCGGTTGTATCTACGGCCTACGAGTACACAAAAAAATTGTCTTTGGAAATTAAAAAGATGCTTCCTGATACAACCATAATTATGGGTGGTAATTTAGGAGCTTCAGCAGAGATTGTATTAAATAAAACCGGTGTGGAATTCATATGTACCGGTGAGGGCGAGCGTACAGCAGTAGACTTTGTTAATTGCTGGATAACCGCCGAGTCAAAAGAGGATTTTAAAAATGTTAATGGTTTGGCGTTTATCGATCAAAAAAACGAAATGATTGTCACACCCTTTCCGGAGCCTATTGAGGCGGAAAAGGTTTATGACATTGATTGGTCCTTAATGGATAGTGGCGAAAAGGCAGACTTTTTCTTTCCTTTAAGTGAGTTGAGCCCCGTTATAGCAGGCGCTTTCAGTCTGGATTCTAGAATTTTAGAACCTCATCGGAAAGACAAAAGAGTGGCTACTCTGCCGGCAAGTAAAGGTTGCGTAGCGCGTTGTACATTTTGCCACCGATGGGATAAAAAAATACGATACATTCCCGTTTCTATCCTCATGGAGCGACTGGACTTTTTTATTCAAAAATACAATGTTGGGTATGTAAACTTTGCTGATGAAAATTTTGGGACCGACAGGAAATGGCTGGCTAATTTTATTGAAGAAGTTGCTAAACGAGATATTCTTTGGCGTGTTTCAGGAATGCGAGTTAACTCCATCACTCCGGAAGCGATAAAAAAAATGAAGGAAGCGGGTTGTTGTTGTATTTATTATGGAATGGAGAGCGGTAGCCAAAAGATACTCGATGTTATGGAAAAAGTTACTAAGGTTGAGCAAAATTATAATGCTGTAAAATGGATGGCGGAAAATAATTTATATACTATTGTTCAACTTATCATCGGCATGCCGGGGGAAACTCAGCAAACAATCGAGGAAACATGTAAATTTACCTCCTATTTTGTAGAGCAGTCTGCGAAGACTGACCCAAATGTCTTAAGCATTAATTTTGCCCAAGCTCTTCCAGGCACTCCATTGTATGAGATTGCCCGCCGCAAAGGAGACATAAAAACGTCTATGGAAGGTGAGGAGCAATACCTGCTTCAGATATCGGACCGGGATGCTCGGGATGGAGAAACTTTTTTAAATTTAACACAATACCCTAGGATTATATTGGAAAAGTGGAATTTCGAGATTCAAATGAAAACCAGATACTCCTATATTAAAAAATGGGGAATAGACAATTACTATAAGGTTGTTCTAAATTCACCCAGATTTAATAATTTGACAGAGATGAAGGGAGATGGGTTGAAAAAAGATTCAGGTTATTTCGCAGATCCTGCACGACAGAATGAAATGCCAATAGAAAAAACCGGTTTGCCAAGATTGCAGGTGAGTAGTGATTCTGCTAATGCGGAAATTAAGGAAGAAGTTCGACTGGATAAAGGGCGAATTCCTTCTGCCTGGTCTTTGCTCAGGCAAAAGTCCATCGGGTCTTTGGCTACGTTTTATCCTGAGTATTTCTGGAAGGCGAAATTTCTAACCACGTTATTTGTATTTGGTAACTGCATTCGAAAGTATGGCTTAAAGTTTTCACTCGTATTACTGTTTGAATATCTATGTTGGACCCTTGTTACCTTGTTCAAAAAAAATAAAAATTCTTTTATTCCGAAATATATTTCTCTGAGAAAAGTTTTAAGAAAAAAAATGGTTCCAGATATAGCGAGTGATAATCCCAATATGGAACTACTAAGACAAGGGCGTTAACCTTTTTTTAGGCTTGTGTTTTTTTAAGATGCCCCCCCTCACATGCTGGGGGTGGGTGTAAATAGGGGTTACCGCATTTTGTTCCCATTTGGTAACTTATTGGTAACGTTAAATAAAAATGGGCTACGGAAAAAACCGTAACCCATTATTTTAATGGTCGGGATGAGAAGATTTGAACTTCCGACCCCCCTGACCCCGAGACCCTCACGAAGTCTATAACTAAATGTTTTTAAAAGTGTTATAAGGATTTTAAAACAATTTTACCATAATCACGATTATTTTTTTTCAGCCTCTTCGTTTTTGTTTTTTTCGAGCTCATCCATTTTATCAAGATGTTCATCTGCCGTTGATCCACCCCACTCCGTTGGGAAATTCTCTTTCCAAACTTTATTCGATGGTTCAATTTCATCTTTTTCTTCTTGGTCGCCAAGTACAGTAGTAAGTGGGCAGAATTTGAATGTGGGACATTTCTTACATCCGACCGCCAAGGCGATAGGACAGATTGTCATGAGGTTCACCCCCTTATTTGAGTAGTCTTATTCATATTTTTCACCAATTTTCTCAGTTGGAATCGGCTGAAAATCGGTTAGGTTTCCTTCCGAAAGGATTTCCTTCTGAGAATGAATGGTCGCATTCTGCGGGATGGTGCTAACTAACATAGTAAAAAAAATAGCCCACAAAAATATGCAAGCCATTCCAAGCCAAGAAATGTCTTTTTTGCTTGGTGCCATAAGTTTCTCTATTAATGGAAGAATCAGCCCATTTTATGCCAGTTGGCGGGGATAGGCAAGGCGTGGAATGAATGGGAGTATAATGCTTGAGAAGACTTTTATAGGAGGGCGTTATGAAACGAGGTTTGAAGGAGTGGAAGAAGTTAGACAAAAAATTTGCTCATTCAAGGAAAACAAAATGAAAAAATATCTATTTGCCGCCTTTGTTGCAGTCCTGTCCGTAACCTGTTTTGCCTCTTATTTGTTTGGTATTGATAAAGGAAAAAAATTATTGGTATTGGGTGATTGTCCTAAATGTGATTTGAGCGGAGCAGACATGGAAGGGGCAAACCTGGAAAGGGCAGACCTGAGCGGGGCAAGGATGCGTAATGCGAATATCGACAAGACTATTTTCTGTAATACAAAAACACCTTGGGGATTGGATAACTCTGGTTGCAAATAAAAGGAGATCAAAATGAAAAAATATCTATTTGGTTTAGGAGCAATGTTAGTGGGTGCGGGATTGATGTTTGTACTCATGAAAGGGGAGATGAGAGCAGAAATAAAGCCGGAACCGTTTGTTTGTTCTGAGGTAGTTGAGTCAATATTCCAAGGGGAAGCGGTTCACAATCTTTGGCATTGTCAGATTGCTAACATGAGTTGTGGGCTTTCTGCTAAGGGAATATCCTGCGAAAAGAAAGGTCTAATCGAAAAGGTATTCAAGTGGGGTAGAATCAATTTTTAAATCCCTCAAATAAGCTAGGAGTGAATGAAGAAGGTACTTCCTATATTGTCGGTTGTTGTGGAAAACTGCCATTATTTGCCGTCAAG
>AQTY01000067.1 GCA_000372225.1 Candidatus Nitromaritima sp. SCGC AAA288-L16
AGTAAGTGAGTCAGAACCGGGTTCTAGTCTTAAACAATTTGATGTTAATGGAGACAGTACGAGCATTACTCTTCGGTTGACACACCCATTTCTTCGGTCTCGAGGAAAAAACCTGACTGGGTATTTGGGTTTTACAGGAAGGAATTCTACGACAAAAATTCTTGGTTCGTTAGATTCAGAAGATCGTTTGAGAGTTATGACTATGGGATTTTCTTATGACTTCGCCGATAAGAACAAGGGGGTGAATCTTATCCGGTTGAACTTGAGCCAAGGGCTAAATATTTTTGATGCGACGGAATCAGGTTCGTCTAATCTTTCACGAACACAGGGTAGGAGTGATTTTACAAAATTAACCGGAAGTTTCATGAGAATGCAAAGCATAGCACCCAGTTGGAACTTGTTAGGTGCTGCCTCGTGGCAATACTCCTTTGACAAACTACTAGCATCTGAAGAATTTGGCGTGGGGGGCTCTCAGTACGGCCGAGCGTATGACTCTTCTGAAATTACCGGTGATCATGGAATTGCCTTTAAAGTTGAATTGCAAAAAGCATTTCGTCCAGCATGGGATTATTTGTCAGACTTCCAGCTCTATAGTTTTTTAGATTATGGATCGGTTTGGAATAAGGTTCAAACTTCCACAGGTGCTAAACGGCAGGACCTAACCTCAATGGGTTTGGGGATGAGGTTTAATGTAACCGATTCGATTTCTGGTTATCTCGAAATGAATAAGCCCGTGTCAGATAATGTAGCTGCAGAAGGGAATAAGGATCCGAGATTCTTTTTCAGTTTGTCTAATAGGTTTTAATCGCAATGAATCTATTAAGCAGTCTTTTTCGCATAAGTGTTATGAAATTAAATACTTTGGAAATATTTTAGTTTAAGGGCTGTGGGGAAATTAGTATGAACGCAATGAAAATGGGAAAACGAATTTTCATGCAGTCGGTTCGTCCGGTTGTGGAAGAAAAGAAATCCGTTTTCTTTATGGGAAACTCTACCCGCAACCGTCATTTAATCCACAAAATGAGAAGACCCAGAAAAGGTCTTATTTTTCTAGTTTCGTTTCTCACGTACCTTTTAGGCATTTTCCCATCCTTGATTTATGCCTTGCCAACTAATGGTAGCGTGCAGGCGGGTTCAGCGACAATTAATCAGGTTTCAGATAGCAGGCTCAATATTTCTCAGAGGAGTGATAAATCGATCATTGACTGGAGCTCATTTAGTATCGCGGGGGGTGAGCATGTCAATTTTCAAGTACCATCTGCAGGTTCAGTAACTTTGAATCGCGTGACAGGGAACGACCCGTCTTCAATATTCGGGAAGCTAACATCAAACGGAAACCTAATGTTGATAAACCGCAACGGTATTCTTTTTGGGAATGGAGCAGAAATTGATGTTCATGGTTTGGTCGCGACGACAAGCGATATATCGGATACAAATTTCATGAATGGACAGTACAACTTTAATATCTCTCCTGAGTTTTTAAATACAATTACCAATCGTGGAACGATTACTGCCTCAGAAGGGGGACTGGTCGCATTTGTCGCACCAGGAGTTCAAAATACAGGAATTATCAGTGCCCGGTTAGGAAAAGTAAGCCTTGCTGCAGGCAAGACTTTCACTCTAGACCTATATGGCGATCAACTAGTCAACTTGGGTGTGGATAGCCAGGTCATGCAAAACGTGACGGGATTCAACGGAGAACAATTAACCTCTCTTGTATCCAACGGTGGAAATATTTTTGCGGATGGTGGGATGGTGGCAATGGATGTTCAAACTGCGCAGGGTTTGATTGACGGTGTTATCAATATGTCTGGGTATATCCAGGCTCGATCCATAGCGGAAAAAAATGGTTCCATTTACCTTACGGGTGGTAATGATGGGTGGGTCAGGGTTTCTGGAAAAATTAATGCAACAGGTTTAGGGACTGAGGAGACAGGCGGCGTTGTTCATATTCTGGGTAACAGAGTCGGGCTTTATGATAATGCGTTTATTGATGTTTCGGGTGACGCGGGAGGTGGCCTTGTGCTCGTTGGTGGCGATTATCAGGGCTTGGGATTTATTCCAACAGCAGTGGAAAATTATGTAGGCCCAAATGTTTCCATTTTTGCTGATGCGGTAACAGGAGGTAATGGAGGAAGAACGATTTTTTGGGCTGATAGACGAACAGATTTTTTTGGAACCATAAGGTCGCGTGGTGGAAGACTATTTGGTGATGGTGGATTCGCAGAAGTTTCTGGGAAAGAAGAACTTTACTTTTCTGGTCGTGTGGATACAACTGCTGCGAACGGAAAATCAGGGACCCTTTTACTGGATCCGGACTATATAACTATTTCGGGGGGGTCGGGTACAGCATCTGCTAGTGCAGCGAGCTCTTTCACAACCTATGAAAATATTCTCGAGTCAGTTGCGTCCACTACAAACATCGATATGGTTGCTACCAGTTCCATCACTCTCAATAACAGTTTGACATTTGCTCAGACAAGTGGACAAAGCGTTACCTTCACTGCAACTACTGGAAATATATCTTTTACAGACACGTCGGATACAATTGAAACATCTGGTGGAAGTATTGTTATGAGTGCTGGTGGAACTGTGTCAGTTGGAGCCATGGATACCAACGGAGGCGATATTACCCTTACAGGAACAGACTTTACTTTGTCGGGAGCATTGGATGCCGGGACTGGAACATTAACCATTCTGGGTGGAAGTGGTGAAACTATTGGATTGGATGGAACAACGGCAAGCACGACTGAATCAACAGTTTCGACTATTTGTAATGGTTCTGCCTGTGGGCTGACATTGATACAGAGCGAATTAAGCGGCATCACCGCGGGAAAATTAGTGATTGGCGACAGTTCAAGTGGCAACATGTATGTCGATGGAGTGACTCTTTCGCATATTTCAGGTGGTGTCACATTAAATTCAAGTAGTTCTAACGGGTCAGTAGAGTTTGGTACCACTGCTTCGACACTTAAACAAGTTACGGTAAACGCAGGAAATGGAATAACGGTTAACGGTGACTTGACAATATCATCGTCTGCGAATTTCAATCCCGATTATGATTCAAGTGGTACTGGTACATTTACTATGGTTTCCAGCAAGGCCATTACTACTGAAGATAATGCGAGCATTACAATTGAGGCAGATGATGTTGATATTGCAGGTACGATTTCAAGTGGAACAGGTTCGACAACGATTGCTGTATCCGATGGTGGGACGATTGGTTTAGGAGGTACGTTGGGGAATATGACAATAACCGGCTCAGAACTAGGGAATATAACAGCGGGGACGTTGAATATTGGTGACAGTTCGACGGGTAATATTACGGTTGATGGTATATCTGCGGCAAACAGTAACAATGCGACTACGGTCAACTTAACTACGGCAAGTGCTTCGAGTG
>AQTY01000068.1 GCA_000372225.1 Candidatus Nitromaritima sp. SCGC AAA288-L16
TAGTAACCTGCTTGTCGAGAATTTTTTCTGTATTATATTCATTTGCGACAGATGTGAATAAAAGATCCCCCACATTATCTATCTTCTCACCTTTCTTAATACCTATATAAACCTGACAACTGGAATCGTTGAGACGGACTTTTTTAACTTCTTTAATGAATTTAGGATTGAAGTTTTCGTCACCAACCAGATTGTGAATAGTATTAAGAATATTTGAATTAGAAAGAACTGATTGACATTCAATATCCTTTCCATTGATTTTTACCCCTTTGATTTTTTTTCCCTCAGTATGAATTTTTTCAACTAGGCAATGAGTACGAATATCTACCCCATTTTTGATTAACTCTTTTTTCATTTTCTTAATTAGATCGTCGGTCCCACCTTGATAAGTAAAAACTCCCTTGTCCATGAAATTTGAGAATACAATGCCATAACTTAATGCTGGATCATCCAAAGTTGATCCATTGGCATAAGTTATTGGTTCCATAAGAAAACGCCATACATCTCTTCTCTCTGGAAAAAACTTTTCAAATAATTCCCGCGTCGTCATTTTCAATTCGTCAAAAAAATTCATGTTACGAGTAGTGGCAAAAAATTCGTCTATGACTTCTTTAACAATTCCAAAGCGTTCTAACAATATATTAGTGAAGTCAGTCTTATCAAAGGTGGTAGTGAGCTGAAATTGCGGATTATCAAAACGGATGCCTTCTAGACGGACAACCGAGTCAGCCATCTCTTTAGTCCAATATTTACGAAAAGTTTTTACCATACCGGATGGAAAACCATGAAGAGATATATCCAGAATGTGACCGCCTTTGCGTTTAAACCAGGTAGCCAATCCCCCCATGTTATAGTGATGCTCTGCAACAAGAACGGAATGCCCCAGTTTAGCCAACAAATTTGCGGCTGTCATCCCAGAAAGACCACTTCCAATAACAACCACGTCATAAGCTGATTTTGCTCCTTTTAGCCAGTTTCTCTCCATAGCAAGAAATTTTACGTGGTTTACGTGTTTGGTGCGACTTTTTTTTGCAAAATATGTAGTTTGGCCATTGAAACAACACTCAAGGTAACCCCAACAATACCTAAAAACCGCTGATCTGTTCCGCAAATAAATAAGTTTCTGATCAGAGTAATACCTTTCCTTAAGTTAGCGGATGACCCATAAACAAAACCGTTGGTATAATCTTTATATATTTAAATCTATATTAACAACTTTAAGGTAACTAACGTGATAGCGTTGACTTTTATAAACAAGAAATATTTTGGCCGATAAATTTTCTTGGGAATGGATACATTTAATGGTTACTGCCCCTCTTTCGGAAACAGCCCCATGGTCATGTTACATCTACAGAGTTATATGGAAACCCATGCGGGCTATCCTTGAGCTGGGATACACCAGAAGAAACTATTGATGGGGCATTGTTTGGCAATCCACGGGCTATATGGGGAGGAGAAGTAATTACTAATTTTGTCATTTCAGGAGAAATAGGCAACAAATTATTTCAAAGTCAGAAAAGAAATAAAGTTTTTGGTAATCCATATTGGATGCTAGATTTGGTAGTGGCACCAGAGTTTGAGCAAGATGCGATCCATCTTTTAGGAAAAAGAAAATCTAGAAAGCTATTTCAGAACCCAACTCTTTTCAATCCCACATTAGATTCCGCACCTTGGGCTTATCGACCTGTAAGAGGCGGGTATTTACGCCAACCTCCCAATCACTTACTTTTAAACCTAGAAGAATTCCCCAACTTACCCTCTAACATGGGAAAAGTGCTGATTGATTCCGTTGTAGTTGCTTGGGCGGTAGCTTGGCATTCAAACCATGGAGGAAATGAGGTGAGCTTGGTTAAAGACCGCAACCTTCTTGCTACAGGAGGAGGACCCTCAACAGTGGATGCCATTATGACTGCTCTGCAAAGAGCCAAAACATGTGAGCATAATTTGGTCGGTTCGATATTTGCTGCTGATGCTTTCTTTCCATTCACTGATGGACCAGAAATTTTGGCCCAAGCGGGATGCACTCACGGAATTGCTCCAAGGGGGGGAATTCAAATTGATAGAAGACTTTTTTGCCCAAGAACAAATTAAAGTCCTTTTCTTACCCGAAAAACACAGAGGGTTCTGCCGGCACTGATGACCAACAGAGGATTCTTGGTGTCCCACATGTACAGCTAAATCAACTTATCCTTCATCGAGTTATATGTCTTCTCGACAACAGCGATAACTATCCTTCCAAAGGAGCGTGAGGGGCATTAATCCTGTGATCACCCCAAAGTGCTTGTTGGTGTTTCTTTTTCCAAGGTGTGACATAAGACAATTTTTTTCTGAAGAAACCCACTTGAAATTGGGTAAAATATCTTCTCAAACCTTCTTTAAGAAAAATAGGGAGAACGTTAATTGTTTTTATTAAATCCCCTCTCTGAGAACGTTTGATCGACAAGAAGTAATTAACTGGTTCGGCGATAGTGATTGTAATTATTCGTAAAAGATGGAATCGGATTTTGAACCCAAGAGAAGATTCCTGGTTCTGCTCATACATATCGAAGAGCTTTCCTGTCATTCTTGGGGGTAGATAGGCAGCCAGCCTGACGAGATAATTATAAATTGCCTTATTATGCCAGATATGATCTTTTTCTGTTGCTGATTCGATAGCCCCGTCTATCAACCCCCCTTCATGGACCCTATCGTATAGTTTTGTCCCCGGGAAATACGTCAACGAATAAATCGAAAGAAGACAAGGTTTCGGTGCATCCCTAAGCACTCGAAGACATTCTACTTTGTCTGCCTTGATCTCAAGAGGGTTGTCAACGATCAAATCGTAATAACAGGCAATTTTTTTATCAGCACATATTCTCGCCGAATTAAGAAAATCTGAAGAATAGGATGGTCGATCGAACTCTTCTTTGTTAATCCTATCGCTTGCCTGAAGCCCCAAGCCGACCCATGTCAAACCGTCTCTATGCAAGTTTGAGATATTCTCCTCTGTCACAAACCGTGGAATAGGTTTCGTGAAAAATGGCAAGTTGATTCTTTCTTTATATTCCTTGTTGAAGGCTTTCCAATAAGCTTTGTTTGCTCCAATCACGAAGAAATCATCAAGAAAATTAATATAAGCAATCC
>AQTY01000069.1 GCA_000372225.1 Candidatus Nitromaritima sp. SCGC AAA288-L16
GATGAAATAGCTGAAATTATATTAGTTGATATTTCCGCATGATTTGAGCCAACCGTCGGGTCACCAAATAATGATATGAAAACACCGGCTGCGACGGCGCTCCCTATTACTCCTGCCACATTGGGACCCATAGCGTGCATGAGAAGAAAGTTTGACGGATCTTCTTCGCCACCCACTTTTTGAGAAACGCGGGCTGCCATAGGAACTGCAGAGACTCCTGCCGAACCAATCAACGGATTTATTTTTCCACCTGAAAGTTTGGACATTACCTTGGCAAAAATAACACCACCCGCGGTTGCCATACAAAATGCGAGTAAACCGAGGATGATGATTTTTATTGTTTCTAATCTTAGGAACGAATCAGCGGTCATGGAAGAACCCACTGCAAGTGCTAGCAAAATAGTGACTATATTAATCAAGTGAGTCTCAGTAGTTTCATGAAGTCTGGCGGTAACTCCCGATTCTCGAAAAAGATTTCCCAGCATCAGCATTCCTAGTAGGGGGGTGACTCCAGGAAGCATAAGGCAGCAGACGATTGTTACCACGACAGGGAAAATGATTTTTACAGTTTGCGAGATTGGTTTTAACTGCTCCATTTTTATTTTTCTTTCCTCGGCAGTAGTCAACCATCTCATAATTGGCGGTTGAATAAGTGGGACCAGAGACATGTATGAATAGGCTGCGACAGCTATTGGAGCCAAAAGATGCGGTGCGAGTTTGCTGGCAATAAAAATCGATGTTGGGCCATCGGCTCCTCCAATAATGCCAATGGCGCTGGCTTCCTTAAGATCAAACCCTAAAAACACTGCTCCAACGAGTGTTGTGTAAACACCTATTTGCGCAGCGGCTCCAAGAAGAAGAGTTGATGGATTAGCCAACAGGGGGCCAAAGTCTGTAAGTGCACCTACTCCTAGGAAAACCAAAGGAGGTAAAATTTCATATTTTACACCTTGGTAGAAAAAATTTAAAAGTCCACCAGAGTCAGTGCTTGCCATCATGCTGAGTGGAAGGTTTGCTAGAAGGCAACCAAATCCTATTGGTAATAAAAGGAGTGGCTCGAATTTTTTCCAAATGGCTAGATAAAGGAGCACGCAAGCAACTAGGATCATTGTTCCGTCTCCTAGGGTCAGACTGGAAAATCCGGTGGATCCTATAATTTTGGTTGCGGCAGTGCCGAAAGTTAGTTCCATGAGTCGATATGTTTAGAATTTAGCCGATGACTAATAAATTATCACCGGTATTAACTTTTTGCCCTTCTTGGACTTGGATGGAATTGATAGTACCGCTTGCGGTGGCATGAATTTCAGTCTCCATTTTCATAGATTCCATGATGATAACAACGTCACCTTCATTTACCTGATCGCCGACGGTCACCTTCAAAGAGAATACAGAGCCAGGAAGAGGTGAGGTTACAGACGTCCCACTAGTTGCTAGAGTTACTGTTTCTGCTGGAGCTGGTGAAGTGGCTAGGACGTGTTGCGGGGCACCACCTGCACTTACTTGCACGGAAAAGGCTTGTCCATTGACATTTACTGTGTATGTAGCACTACCAGCTACTGGAGTGGCTGGAATCGTTGATGCAGCAACTGGTTTTGGAGTCAGGGTTGCAGGTTTTTCGGTTGAAGGAAATCCTTGCTCTCTGTTTTTAAAAAATTGTAAAGCAACCTTTGGGAAAAGCGCGTAGGAAAGCATATCTTCTTCTGAAGTGCACTTACCCTTGCAATCTTTTACGACTTGGTCCCACTCAGGTTCAAGGAGATCGGCTGGTCGACAATCAATGACCTCTCCATCTTCCTCAACTTTTGCCAGTAAATCAGGGTCAAGAGCCGCGGGAAGTTTTCCGTATTTACCGAGCACGCATTCACGGGTTTCTTTCGTGATTAATTTATATCGTTCGCCAGTTAAAATGTTCAAAGTGGCCTGAGAGCCAACAATTTGGCTTGTAGGTGTCACCAGTGGAGGGTAGCCCATATCCTTTCTAACTCGCGGGATTTCCAAAAGAACATCTTGAAGTTTGTCAATGGCATTTTGTTCTTTCAACTGATTTTCCATGTTGGAGATCATTCCCCCAGGAATTTGCGACTTGAGGATATTGATATCCACCCCTTTAAAATCGCTTTCAAATTCCGCGTAATTTTTCCTCACCTCACGAAAGTAATTCGAAATTTCTTCTAGTAAGTTCAAATCAAGACCTGTATCTCTAGGCAATCCTTTTTGCGCAGCAACAATACATTCCGTCGCGTAATGTCCCGTCCCCATTGAAAGACTGGATATAGCTGTATCCACCATATCGACCCCAGCATCAATGGCAGCTTGTAGATTCATCCCGACAAGTCCTGTTGTGGCGTGTGTATGTAAATGAACAGGCGCATCAACTGAATTTTTAATTTCTCGGATTAGAGTTCCAGTTGCTTCAGGTGTGAGTAATCCGGCCATATCCTTAATGCAGACAATGTCCGATCCCATATCAACTAATTGGCGAGCCATCTTTATGTAAAGTTTGATGCTGTGGAATGGGCTGACGGTATAGCTGATGCAACCTTCAACCGTTTCACCACATTTATTAACAGTTTTGATGGCTGTTTCAATATTTCTCAAATCATTAAGGGCATCAAATATACGAAATATATTTATCCCTACGTCAACTGATTTTTTTACAAAACGCTCAACGATATCATCTGCGTAATGTCTGTATCCGACACAGTTTTGCCCTCTCAGCAGCATTTGAAAAGGTGTATTAGGGATTACTTTTTTTAGTTTGCGCGCTCGTTCCCAAGGGTCTTCATTGAGAAAACGTAAGCAAGAATCAAAAGTAGCCCCTCCCCACATTTCCAAAGAGAAAAAACCTACCTGATCAAGCTTTTCACCGATCGGTAACATATCTTCTGTGCGCATTCGGGTCGCCAGTAAAGATTGGTGAGCGTCTCTTAGTACTACTTCAGTAACTTTTAATGGAGAACTTGTACTCATATTAGAAATCCTGGAATG
>AQTY01000070.1 GCA_000372225.1 Candidatus Nitromaritima sp. SCGC AAA288-L16
TTGTACTCCATATATTTTTGCGATCTTGCTAGCAAGATTCAGTAAATATTAATCGATACTTAATTATGATGAATCTTTCTTCGATAATTTTTCGTATTGCTTTGTCCAACTTCTTGGAGACTTTTTGCAGATATTATCTGCTTTGACAAAGGCACAAATATTTTCCATACCATTACCTTTGCAGATATTTGGATTATAATACCGACGCCCATATGTTTGGCAGGGTGAATCCTGTGGATTTAGAGCAGCATTTCTGTCAACTAACAAGGGTTTATCCATAATTTGTTTCGTAAATGCACCCGGCCACCAACCTGCCGGATTACTTCCTTAGGGAGTCTAATGGTTTTGGACATTCTTATAATTTTGACTTATTTTGTGGTTATTTTTACTTTGGGGATTGTGAAGAGGGACGACAAAGAGACCACAGCCCATGAATATTTTTTAAAATCGAACACCCTTCGTTGGCCGGCTATCGCATTTTCGACAATTTCGACGAACATCCATGCTGGTCATTTCATCGGAATGGCTGGTTCGGCCTATTTATATGGATTAGTGCAGGCAAATTTTGAAATTAACGCTATTCTGGGTATTTTAATTGCTGCATTTGTTTTTATCCCGATTTATCTCGCGGCCAATGTAACCACCATCAGCCAATTTTTTGAACAGAGACTAGGATTGAAGGTGGCTTTCACCTATTCAATTTTAATGATCTTGTTATATGGGTTTCTCTATCTTGGCACAGCGCTCTTTTGGGGAGCTTATGCCATCAATGCCATTTTTGAAGAAGAAATTCGATTTATTCATCACGACCCCATGGTCCGCATTTTTATTATGGCAATTATGTTGGGAGCTTTCTCAGCGGTGTACACCTATTTAGGTGGAATGGGTGCCGTAGTAAGAACAGACATTGCTCAATTTGTCTTAATGGTTATGGGGGGGGTGATCCTTGTTCCTATAGTGATGAGCGAACTGGGTGGGTGGGCCATGCTTTACGAAAAAACTCCAAACTTGATGCACTTGCATATGCCATTGGATCATCCCAAACTCCCCTGGCCTGCTCTACTTGGAATGATGCTCTTAAATCTCAATTACTGGGGTTGCAATCAGATTATTTTACAGCGGGCACTAGCAGCCAAAAACATTTACCACGCCCAAGTAGGATTGATTGTTGGCGGATTCTTAAAGTATTTGATGGCCTTAATTATTATTATTCCTGGGATAGCTCTGGTGGGAATTCTGTCAAACCAGCCGCTCTCTGATCCAGATCTTGCCTATCCAACTTTAATTATTGACCTTTTACCTAAAGGGTTAAAGGGAATCATTCTTTGTAGTTTGTTTGCCTCGCTAATGAGCAGTGTGGATTCCATTTTCCATTCGGTCTCAACCCTGTGGTCAGTAGATATATATAAGAAATATATTCATCCCGGTGCAACAGATAGTGAAATGGTTTCTATGGGTAGAAAAGGAATTTTAGGAGCTTTATGTACTGGTTTGTTATTTGCTTACGTGGTGATCTACGTAAAATTTGAAAACCCAACTTTTGCTCTTACTCACTGGTTTAACGAAGCTTCCTACTACATAAAAAATGGATTTGTATTTCTTATTGTTTGTGCTGTATTCCTAATCAGCGCGTCTAAAAAGCTAGTTTTTTATACTCTAATTGGAAGTGTTGGTTTAACTATATTATTAAAGTGGCTAGCACCAGACATGAACTATCTTAATCGCTCTACTCTTATAATTGTTGCAGCGATCTTGGTTGTCGCCATTCCGACTATTATCCAGAATGGTCGGCCTCAAGGCTGGGGAAAACTGCTTAACATATCTACGAAAAAAGTGGGGGTGTTCGGATGGTTGCTTTTGGGATCTCTGGTACTGTGCCATGTGGTGTTTCACTAGAAGATCTCTGAATGGTTGAGAAATTTTGGATTTTGAATTAACACTAAATTTTAACCCTATTTATCCTAGAATTCTGGCTTCACTTTGCAGGGAATTCGAAAAAAGAAATCATTAAAAACTTAATCTAAAAGAGGACACATGAATACCCCTCAAAAAACATATGATCACTTTTCCCGGGTTTCTACTAACTATAGAAAAATGCGGACTACCGACAAGGAGCTAATTATTTTTATCAGCGAATCCCTAGGAAATTTACACGATGTTAAGGCTGCGGATGTTGGATGTGGTGCCGGTCGCTACGATTTATTACTATTTCAAAACCTAAATAAACTACATTTAACTTGCATCGATATCAATGACTCAATGCTACAGGAAGCATCGAATTATCTGAAAAGCAGCGGGTTCAGCAACTTTCAAACTATCAAAGCAAATGCAAATGAGATTCCATTGGAAAAGAATTCATTGGACTGTATTTTAACATTTAATGCCATTCACCATTTTGATTTTGTTAAGTTTTTGGAAAAGTCATCTGAAGTGATAATAGAAGGTGGCAAGATTTTTATTTATACACGGCTGCGGAGCCAAAACTCTAGAAACATTTGGGGTCAACACTTCCCTTCTTTTTCTGAAATTGAAACGCGTTTGTATGAACTTGATGAAATTGAAAACTGGATCCAATCCAATGGAAACTTGAAGCTGGAAACCATCAAGCGGTTTAAATATAAAAGAACCAGTACTCTTGAGAGGCTTGTTGAAAAAGCAAAAGGGAAACACTATTCCACATTTTCCTTGTACGAGAATAATGCGCTAAATGAATCACTGAAAACCTTTCAGGAAAATATAAAAATGCGGTTTCCGGATGTTCGCCAAATTGAGTGGTATGATGAAAACATTCTATTTACACTAAGATCGAAATAGATCTGATTTGTTCCGTTTGCAGTAAAAATTTAATTTTTTTGCCGCTTAGTCTCTGTTAATGAGTTTTCTACTTACCCCGAAGACGATGGCCTTTGCCAGCGGCAATAATTAAACAC
>AQTY01000071.1 GCA_000372225.1 Candidatus Nitromaritima sp. SCGC AAA288-L16
TCACCAGGTTCCTCCCACACAAATTATTATATTTAAAAATTTAGAACGAGTTATTTTTAATCGAAAGACAGCTCCAGCTATGTTCTAATATTTTTATGATTTTTGCTCTTCGGGATACGCCCATTTTACCATAGGTTATACGATTCTTTTCTATGAGGTGCAAAGTATTCCATGACCCAAAATATACCTCAAAAAATTACACTCAAATAGATATCCCGCAGCGGACTTACAGAGATGACTCGGGAATTAGTCCAGATCAAACATTTCTGTATAGTTTTCTGTCAAACTAGGCTGCTGAGCTTCTTTTCTTAACAAGCAGTTTCCTATGGCAAGCGCTTCAATCCCGGTTCCCATAAAGCATCGGAAAGCATCTTCAGGAGTACAGACTATGGGTTCTCCTCGCACGTTGAAACTGGTATTTACCAGTACAGGGCAACCGGTTCGAGACTTGAATACCGAAAGTAATTTATGATAGCGGGGGTTGTTTTCTCTGTGTACTGTTTGGATGCGAGCGGAATAATCCACATGAGTGATTGCTGGAATATCAGAACGCGGCACATTTAATTTTTCTATGCCAAACAACTGTTTCTGCTCGTCCGTCATGGGTCGCTGGTATTTCTTTGCAATGTCTGCCACCAGTAACATATAAGGACTATCGGCATCCAGATCAAACCATTCCGAAACGTCTTCTCTCAGGACTGACGGGGCAAAAGGTCTGAATGATTCACGAAACTTGACCTTTAAATTAAGAACCGATTGCATTTGTGGTGATCTGGCATCGCCGATAATAGAGCGAGCTCCCAGAGCTCGGGGACCAAATTCCATCCTTCCTTGAAACCATCCGACAGCCTTGCCCTCTTCAATAATTCCTACACACGAACGAATGAACTCATCTTCTTGAAGAACTTCAAATTGTGCGCCCATCCCTTCTAGGCGTTTAGCAATTTCCTCATCCGAAAAAATAGGTCCAAGATAACTCCCCTTCATAGAGTCAATTGAGTTAGTCAATTGTCTTGGTTGCTCCAGATGCAGGTGATAACCTGCCAGGGCTGCTCCAAGCGCTCCACCCGCATCACCGCTAGCTGGTTGAATCCAAAGATTATCTTGAAATCCTTCACGAAGTATTTTGCCATTGGCGACACAGTTCAGTGCGACCCCACCTGCTAGACAAAGATTCTTTTCACCAGTTTCTTTAATGAGTGAACGAGAAAGCCGTAGGACTACTTCCTCAGTCACTTTTTGAATTGACGCTGCGATATCCATATGTTTCTGAGTTAGCTGCGATTCCGCAGGTCGGGGAGGAGCACCAAACAAATCGTGAAACCGGGTACTTGTCATAGTGAGCCCAGTGCAATAATTGAAATAGGAAAGGTCGAGCCGGAAAGATCCGTCGATTTTCAGATCAATCAGATGATCCAATATTCGCTGCGCATACTTTGGTTCACCATACGGAGCGAGCCCCATAAGTTTATATTCGCCCGAGTTGACCTTGAACCCAATGTAATAAGTAAAAGCCGAATACAAGAGGCCGATAGAATGAGGAAAATGAATTTCTTTGTGGATTTCAACCTTATTCTCCTTTCCTAAGGCGAATGAACTTGTTGCCCATTCGCCAACCCCATCCATTGTCAGTATGGCCGATCTGGAAAAAGGGGAAGGGAAAAAAGCGCTCGCCGCATGGCTCAAGTGATGTTCGGAAAACAAAAGCCTGTTTGCTAAGTTGCCCTCGAATCCGCATTTATGCAGCTCGTCACATAGCAGTTTTTTCTGAAACAGTTTCTCCTTGAGCCATAAGGGGATGGCTTTTCTGAAGGAGTTGAATCCTCTCGGGGCAAAGGCCAAGTAGGTTTCCAGCAACCGCTCGAATTTTAAAAACGGCTTTTCATAGAAAACAACATAGTCGATTTCTTTAGGAGAGATCCCAGTATCATTCAAACAATACCCAATGGCGTTGATGGGAAATTGAGCATCGTGTTTTTTTCGTGTAAATCGCTCCTCTTGAGCAGCGGCGAGAATGCAACCATTTTGAATGAGCGCTGCCGCGCTGTCATGATAGTAAGCCGAAAGGCCCAGAATGTGTATAGGCTTTCGATTCAAAATAGAGTGTATACGAAGGGAGCAACCGCAGAACCTTGCGTTAATACAATCAATCCACCCATTAACAAGAGAACAAAAATAATAGGCAATAACCAGAATTTCTTTCGTTCACGAAGAAACTCCCAAAACTCATTTAAAAATGACATGCTGACTCCAGGTTAGATTAAAATTGTTTGATCATCGAACCGAATTTTGGGCCTGCAGGACTGCAATCGATCCAGTAACTTTTGAGATCGGATTTAGATTTAAGATGGAGTGAATCCTTGCCTAATAGTCTCATGACAACTGCTATCGGGGTGACAACCAGAAAAAAAACAACCCCTAATAGGAGGGGGTTGAACACTTGACCGAGGAGAAGTCCAAATTTTGCCCACGACCGATTGAAAGGACCTAAAATAGAGGGCCGTGCTATGGCAACAACTAAAAAAAGGGCGGCACTTACGAAAAAAAACCAACCCTTAGACTGTCCTCCAGAGACTACCCATACCCCCACAGCTAAAAATACGAGGGTAAACACTATACCGAAAGACCGGTCAGAAGACACCTTGACTTCTTCTTCTTTGTCCAGATTCTCGTGCATATCTTTTAGAAGAATTCGAGATTAAAGTAACGAACTAGAAATCTTTGATATTGTTGGTGCGGATGAGAGGACTTGAACCTCCACGGGTTACCCCACATGATCCTAAATCATGCGCGTCTGCCAGTTCCGCCACATCCGCAATTTGTATTTAAATCAATTATCTAAATTACAATAGTAGTACTCCCAGAAGTGAACTGTACGAGAGTGAATTAGAAAAATCAATATTTTTAAATCTATTTTCCATT
>AQTY01000072.1 GCA_000372225.1 Candidatus Nitromaritima sp. SCGC AAA288-L16
TGAAAAACAGTCCCCAAATAGTTTTTTTTGTGATAATCATTATTGGTCTAAAATACGTGCTCGCAAAGTTCGATGGTCTAAGGTTTTTTCAAACAAATAGCTTTTTGCCATATTCTGATAAATCGGATCGTTATATTGTTCGTGACAGGGGAGACAATTCCCTACCTTAAGAATTCGATTTATCTCCTCTTGATTAAAAAGTCTAGCACCAGACTGACTTATACCTGCTAAAGGTTCCCCACGCATAGTTAATCTTGCTTTAGGCGCAAGTTGTGAGCGACCAGATATTATATCGGTTCTCACTAGTGGCAAAATCGTATCGTCTTTACCGCTTGAGTTACGCCCTATGTAAATGTCCCCCTCCCCGAGACCAAGCACCCTAGGAGACATATGACATGACTCACAGGATCGCACCTTTTTGCCTATCGAATGAGGATTCATTGCATAAGCTAAACGCCCTCCAGAATATCCATGAGGATTTGCAAATGACCACTCACGATAAACACCCGCAGTATCTCCATTTTCTCTCATAACCGGAATAAAATTTCCTTGTTCATCAAAAACATTCAACAAACGCCTTTCTGGTGTGAGCATCGGAACCACTTTTCCTCGAGGGCCTACCATAAGTGAAGGCGATTTAACATCAAACAGTTTATTCGTATCAGATATCAACTTACTCCTCTTGACTCGTTCAGGCATAAAATTTGAGTGACAACCCTTACAATTTGGAACCCATTGAGAGTGACAAGAAGTGCACCCAAGCTTGCTTTTATGCCCGGGAATGTTGTGGTTTTTGGGAGCATCCATAATCAAGGGCGTGCGATAGACATTGCCCGTGCTTTTTCCTAGGGTAACGATTCTGTTTTTCTCTACTTTTACGTTCGTCAGTTTGCGTTGGCGTGATGAAAGAACCATCCAATCTCCTAAGGAGTTGCTCCATCCTGCGTATGAGCGAGCAAGACGAACTACACGATCCTGCGGATCTTTGACCTCGGCAATCATGGGCCGAGAGTCGGAATCACCGTGACAGGTTTCACATCTTACTTCGACCGCTTGGTGTTGCTTAGAATAAATGTTGCCGTCACCCATAACATCAAACTGCGTATGGCAATCTACACACTCGAATCCTGCTTCCAAGTGAACATCCTGCTTAATTTTGCCAAAACCTGGGAACGGATCTGTTGAAGTTTTTCTCATTATTCCGTTACTCAATTCATTCTCGGTCAAAATATCGGATTGGGGTTTCTGAAAACCTTGATGACATTGCCGACAAATGGAATCTGGCGCAAGAGTAATCATTCTATGTTTTTTAGGGTGCCCTAATTCTACTTTAGAAATGGTGGGGTCCTCTCCCTTGTACAACCCATCTTCCGAATAAGTGAAGTGGCAAGCGGCACAACCTTGAGACCGAAAGCTTCCAGGTTTTCCTGGGGAATCTATATGACATTGAAAGCATTTATCTTTGAGTATGCGATCGGCAATATGATGCGAAACAAAGCGGTCACCGCTACTCGAGTTAACTTCTTTATTACTAAAAAGCGGGAGCGCCCTCAGTTTTGATAACGCTCCCTCATTCGAAGGTACGTCTCCATCTTTATCCTGTACCATATTTACACCATAATTTGCCTTGCGATCACCTTGCGCGCCCCACTGATAGCGTAATCCAGAAATCATCCCACCAAGGGTACCCATCATGGACTTTTTAACGCGTTCTATATGATTACGATCTTTTTGTAAATGACCAGAGTGGCAATAAGCCTGACCGCAGGTTTTATCAACCACACTAAAACTAGAAGGATTTCGCTTGCCTGTTTTAGCTTCCGGGTCATAAATGAGAGTCAAGTGCGCCTCCTCCTTATTATCAGAGTTTCCATCACCTCCATGACAAACTGTACAACCAAAACTTAAGGGATGCGACCTCCCAATTTGCGAAATTCCTCGGTGGCAAGACAGGCACTTTTCGCTCAAATACCCACGATAATCTGAAACACGAACTGATGGATAGTCGGGTAAAACTGCGGTCACGGACACCTCATTAGACTCCTGAGATTTTTCTAAAAAATATGGTTCAGAAGAGGAGTAACTTTGTGCCTGTTTAAAAAAAGGCTGAAATGATTGGGTTTGATTTTGCTTTTCGGATTGAGCAAAACTTAATGTTAAGGAGATAACAATTACACCAATGAGAGCGCCCCCCATGCACAAGATCTTATGCACAATCAAAAATGAACTCGGATAAAATAATTTAGCGTCATTCGAGATAGTTTTAAACTTAAACACACGAGGACTGAATCAACCATAAGCGACTCTAGCTACCCTATTTTGAGAATGTCTTTCCAAAATTAGAAAAACATAATTCTACAGGAGAAATTTTATGTTTTCCATAGATACGTAACAAGAGTTTCAGACATAACAATTTCCTCAAGTAAGGTTTGTTTGAAGTTTTTTTACTATGCCTTTTTACCCGCATCAATAAACTGGGTTTAAACCAATATTTTTTACTAGGGGTAGGGGACTTTTTAAAAACTCAGTCGAGATTTTGACGATCAAAAAAAGGACTGGATACTTTTCCTTCACTATGGACCTGTAACCGCCTGAGATATCTCTTCATTAAAGAACTATGGCGAAAAGCGCTGATATTTTACTCTTTTAAGTTCCCTTTGTCTTGGAGCTAAGGTTAATTTGACTAACATGATCCTGCGGAAAATTTCGAGAATCAACCAAAAGAACTTGCTGATGACATAGAAACTTATTTTGAACAATTTGGATATAGCGTTGATGGATTTGGCCACTTTCTTCAACGTCAAGGATCTATGAAACTTTTATACAAACAGGTCGCATACTCATAAAATCATAGAAAATACAATCTAACTTAAATCCTAAAGATTTAATAAA
>AQTY01000073.1 GCA_000372225.1 Candidatus Nitromaritima sp. SCGC AAA288-L16
TCCTTTGAGCCTTTAGGACGGCCTGCGGGGTTGCCAGATTTCCCCGGCTTCCATTGAACCAATTTATCTCCAAACTGCGAAAGCGGATTGTTCTGTGGATTGTTTTCATTTTTCATATGAGGGGTTTCCTATGCCCATTAAGATAATAATGGGAATTTAGCGACTTTTTCCTTGCCCTTGTCATGTGAACGAGCAAATTTTAGCCTATCCCCCCTTTCTTTTCTCTGTTCAGCAGTCAAGTTCTGGGTGTGATGAGGGTTTTTGCCGAACCTGAAATCATATAACGGACAATTAATCGACACACATTCTTCGATGAGCCTGGTGTAATTCTGGCCCGACCCGCGACCACCCATACACTCAATGCAAAACTCACGAATTGCCTTAGCAGGACTTTTGCATTTCTTTGGCTTGTACCTTTCCATGCTAAAACTCCTAGTGGGTATGGCTTGCTATAGAATGGTATCGTTTCTGATGGCGCGATGAAGAAAATGCCCGAAGAACTTCTTCGCCCTTTTTTATAAAGAAGTTGATGTCTAAATCGCCCTGCACCAGATTTGATACTAGTTGAGTCCGACGTTTCCTCTTCCTAGTATCGTTTTTGTTACTAGTCCTAGTATCGCCTTTGATACCTGGCTTTGATTGTTTTCGTCTTGTCCTGCCTGTTCTCTCTTCCCAGTTTTTTGCAGTAAAACCAAAACCGCGAGTATCTTTGGGTCTCTTTTGCTGGACAAAACTGTCCGTACCGTATTTTCTCCATCTTCCGCTTATGGAGTATCTTGTGCAGTCTCCGATCAAACAACCGCCAAGATGAGCTATTTCTATAAAGCCGTGTTCCATGAGCTTGTCGATTGCTCTGGCAAACGAGGATTTTGGAATTTTGAATCTCTTTTTTGCTTCCTTGTAAGGAAAGACAATTTCACCATTGTTTGTCGTATACCATTTCCCTTTTCGACCTGCTTGCTTCCACTGCCTTCGATAAAGAAATAAAAGTAAAACTTCCATTGCTCTACCGTTTAATTTATGAAATGCAGGGGACAAAATCATTTCCCGTTCAATCCAAATATTTTTACTCTTTGAATTAGCCATTATTTTTCACCGCCGTGTCTTTCTTTAAATTTTCCGGCACTTCACATTGACCAACGGGTCGTGAGTTTTCCCATTCCTCGATCTCTGAATCGGGCCATCCAATGCGATTCGGGGTCAACTGCCTTGGTTGCGGGAAATCCCCAGCTTGTATGCGTCTCCAAATAGTTACTGCACTAAGCCCAGTTCTTTCCACAACTTGTTTTTTTGACAGCATTGCCACTAATACAACCTCCAAATTGGTCGGGATTAGCTCTCCAGCACCTTGCCACTGATGCCCACTAATAAGATAAAACTATTGGAAGACAAAAAAAATTCCCGTCATAGTGAGAAAACTATTTTCTCAGTGAGAGTGTAGATTTCGGGTTTCAGACTGGATTGTAGGGGATTTCAGCCGATTGGCGGATAAATCAGGTGAGAGTGTAGATTAATTTCTTTTGGAGGGGCGACCGGGTTTATTTGAGGGGGCGAGGTCTTTTAGTTGATTTCGATACCAGCTTTCTGAATAATTTGGGGCAACATCGTTGATTTCATCATGGTGGCCCATTGCGGCGATAGTGATATTTTTGTCTTCTTTCCACAACCTTTTGGCGACCTTTCGAGCTTCTTTTTTATGTTCTTCGGACACGGCATGGCGACCGCTTTTCTTTTTACCTGATGATTTTTTTGGGTAAGCTCCGATCAACTTATCAAGAAATGAATCTTTCTCGTTAGCTCTAAAATACACGGGTTGTCCATCAAACTCTGGCTTTGCCCTCCATGTGAGCTTACCATCACAAAGAGTAAGCTCTACCTGATGATCCTCAAATTTTGGATTTTCCCGAAGCTCCCATTCATCACTTACGATGTACATTTCTCGTCCTTTCTCACTGCTGACATAAGCATTCAACCTTTCATCAAGAATCGCATTCAAAATAGCTTCACGGGCTTTCTTCCGTCTTTGATCATCTTTTTCCTTTGGGATTTTTTTGCCAGCACGAATGACCACCATTCCTTTTTTAGAATTTTGAATGGCCTGTTTTGCAATGGCATCCTTGCCATATTTCAATTCAACAATCTTTTCAACTAATTTATCTAAAGGATAATTATTAGGTGGAATTAAAGCCATTCTACGCTCCTTCATGCGCCTTCACTTGGAGTGGCACAGGGAAGGCCGGGTGAAGTCGTCCGACAATTCCGGTGCGGTCCTACCCCTTATATGTGGTTACTTTCTTTTCAGATTAACGATTTTTGCCTTTTTACCAGTGAGGATACCCGTTAACTTCCGATCCCAGGTCTCAAGGGCTTGTTGTTTCTCTTTGTCATAGGTGTAATGGTTATAGTGTCTGCTGGTCACACCTGAAATAGTGTGGTTGAGAACTTTTGAAACGTGAAGTTCATCAACCCCTGAACCTGTCATCATACTGGTCGCCGTTCTTCTTAGATCGTGTGGAACGAAGTGATCAATTTTAAAAAAGTCACCATATGGAGGCGTATGTTTAGGCTTGTCACTAGATATTTTCTCTGAATTATTTCTAATGGCCCTGCTTATAGACCTTGGTGTTATAGGTTGGTCTTTGCTTGAAGGGAACACCCACTTTGAATCTCCTAAACGTACTTTTGCTTGTCGAAAAATATCAATCGCCATCGGTGACAATGGGACTCTATGTATTCGTTCGTTCTTAGACCTTTCTTTAGGAATCGTCCACCACCCGTTTTTCAAGTCAATCTCTGACCA
>AQTY01000074.1 GCA_000372225.1 Candidatus Nitromaritima sp. SCGC AAA288-L16
GAATTGGTAATCAAGAGCGAGGGAATGGAGGACACGTTCAAAGACATCGCAGTATATTCAACATTGGCAATGATTCTTTTTTAGAAAGTCAAAGTGGAAGGATGTGGATAAGGATGGGGGATTAGGGATTTCCTTAGACACTCGTTTGAATGCAATGAAAGATTCGACTGAAAAAATAATAGCAAAAAGAGCAAAGGAGGAAGATGGGGATGACGCAACACAAGAGTTGACTGAAGTTGAAAGAGGGAAAGATACTGAGAATGATGAAGATAAATTTTGGGCTAAAGAAATAAAAGATCGCGAAGAGTTTGCACGCAAAGCAGTTATGAAATGGAGGGAAAACGGCGCAATCTCTTAAACATGACTAATCGAAAAATACAAATATGTCCTGCTTGCAACAGAGCTTCGGAGATCGTGTGGGTTCACTCCCACGGTCAATGTGGTTTTTGCAAGACCAATATCGACCCGTGTTGTAGCGGGGAGATTTCAAGAGAAGGATGCCCAACTCTTAGTCATACTCAGCATCGTTTCAACTCTTATCTTGTAGCTCAATCCCTTGTGTGTGTAGATATGCCAGAGCAATTGGATTTTGGATATCAGGTTATGCCTAAGTGACATGATTCGCCTCGGTAATAAGGAAAGCCCCTTGCGGGACTGGTATTTAGGGAAACCCCCCCCCTTCACGAAGGGTTTTCCAAAGAGTAAGAGGAGACATCATGATCATAAGTTATGAACATTAACCTTCAATTAACCAGCAGTTAAGTAAATTTCATTAATAGAGAGTCGCTGCGGGGAAAAGGCTGACAATGAAAATAAAAACAACACTGAAGAAACTTAAGCGTGGTGATGTGGTTTCAATCGATTGGATCGATGCAGGCGATCTGGATGATTCTCCGTCAAGTTGGTTCAGTGAGGCTGACGCAGAAAAGGTTTTTAAAGAGATACCTGTCGAAACAATTGCGGTCTATTTCGGGCACGGAAAAGAAAATTTATTTCTGGTGCGTGACGTTGAAAGACAAGACATCAAAAGTCCTTTTTTTAATGGGGCTTGCATTATTCCGATAGGTTGCATTCGTAGTGTTGAGAAATTGAGTAATTAAAAATGAGTTTGCATAACCAAAAACATAAGCGTATATACTTGCCTCGTTGGAAACATAGGGGCTTTACTCCACCTAGGAGGCAAGCCGTGAACGAAATGGTTCAACGAACCAAGAAAGGTTTTTGGTATGCGAATGTCTGGCATGAAGGAGTCCGTTTAAGAGATTGTTTGAATACTGATGACCGAAAAGAAGCTCAAAGAAGATTAGCCGATTTATACATTCAAGTAGAAAGGGGGGAATACCAACAAGCTAAAGAAACATTTGAAGACAGAGTAAAGCAGTATGTGATCCAGTTTCTTTAAAAGGGATCTATAAGGGGCAACCAAACAAAGAAAAGAAGAGAACTTTGGAATTACACCTTCTTCCTCGCTTCAAAGGTAAAACGGTTGTTCAAGTTGAAGAAGAGTTAGAGGCTTGGGTTGAGGAAATATCCAAAGCCAATCCCGACTCACAATGTAAGAAAATTTTTCAGCCGATGAGGGAATTAGGTTTTGAATTTACCAAAGTTGAAGGTCTTGAAGGAAAGAGTTTTGATCGTGATCAAATTCTCACTGAACAAGATGTTTTACGAGTGATACAAGATCATGTGATGCCTCAATATAAAACTCTATGTTTGGTCGCATCATATTCTGGCTTACGCTTGAAAAATGTTGCGGAGCTTCGCAAGAAGGATGTTAATTTCAGAAGTGGGTGGCTTAAAGTAAATCAGTCAAAAACGGGAAAGGTGGTTGAGGTTCCAATCACTGAAACATTAAGGACGGTATTTAGCAAAATCCCAAGTCCTTTAAGACCCGATGATTTATTTTTCCCGAACGTTAATACCAAAGCCATCGCTACCCAAGTAACGAGAGCATTTAACAGGGCGGGAATTCCTTGGGCTTCATTTCACCACTTCCGACATTTTACAGCTTGTCACCTTTTAGACCACGGACACTCTGTAGAAGAGATCAGGGATTATTTAGGGCATAAATTGATAGAAACCACCCTTGATCTATGCACGAGTAAAACGGGAAAATTTGAAGAAGTTGGGAGAGTCTTTGGACACAAGTTGGACACAAACTGCAATTCGGAAAATTGACGCTCTGTAAGCTATTGAAAAGAGTGACCCCACGGGGAATCGAACCCCGGTTTCCGGCGTGAGAGGTCGGAAACTTTTAACCATTAAATCGCTTGTTGAGCCCCGAGTTTTCCATTAACTCACCAAAGCATAAGTACTTAGTAAAACCCCCAGTTAACATGGATCCATCTGGGATGCTATTTTTCTGTCCACAAAGTGTACACGAAATCTTGACAGCAAGACTGCTAAAACTTCTTGTTTACTAAGCCCAAAGCATCCTCATTATTAAAATTCCTAATTCTTTTCTACATTATATGCTCCCCAAAATAGCCCTATAAGCGGTTTCTTAACCATTTCTTTTTTTTTACGATTTTGAAGCTTTAAGGTTAAAAAAACTATATTTTTGAGGCGTTTGGGCCAACAAAGGATAAAGATTGGCCAAAAACTATCCGTTAAGCCAAGTGAATCTGAAGTTTTAATTTAACTAAGGATAGCGGTGTTTCGTAGTCAGCATAATAAATCTTCTGTTTTTACTCTCACCCTAGTTTGTCTCTTAGGCTGGACTCCTGAAGTGCACGCCTA
>AQTY01000075.1 GCA_000372225.1 Candidatus Nitromaritima sp. SCGC AAA288-L16
TACGGAACTTCATTTCAATTCGAATTTCGTCACTTTCAAAGCTATCCTGCACGTAAACTTTTGTTTTATCGTCCAATTTCAATGCGTTAAGAGATCTTGCCAAACGAAATCTCAAATCGCTAAGAATGGGATAACGTCTGGAATGAAAAATTTGACGAATACGGTCGTAGCGGACATTGGTCGCAAGATAATTTTGATTTAGAACAGATTGTAATTCGGGCAGCTCAAATAGATCCCAGGGAGTTATTTAATCCCCTATCGATCTAATCTCTGCAACTCAACCGCGCTTAGCCCTAATTTAGCAATATGATGAGTTTGATTAAATCTTAAGGCTTCCTTGAGCAAACGTAAGCCTCTCCCATAATCTCCTTCAATAGCAAATACTTGTCCAAGATATCCCATATAGTGTGGATTGTATGGGTTGAGTTTGCGTCCTTCTAATAGTTCATCTTTTGCCAGAAGTAAAAGTTTTTTTTCAGAATTAACTCTATAAGTTGCTAGAAGCTTCATCGCCATTTTAATGTAGGGTCTATCGCATCGTGGGCAAGATTGTTTTGCGCGCTCGATCAGAGATGTGAGTTTTTGTAGATTCGTGCCAGACGGAAAACGCTCGCTCAAAATACTGTGAAATTTGTAGTATTGAGTGCATGAAACCAAAGTAAAAAAAATAACAATTATTCCTAAGGTGGGTAAGATGAAAGCAGTCGTTTTTGGACGGTTGATTTTTTTAAAGTCAAACTGTTTTCGATAAGTAAAATCAATTGCAAAAACAAAAAAAGTGAAATGATAAATAAACATTGGGTAAGGCCAATTATATTCAGCCATATTGTGAACTAAAAAACATGTTACAGCGATAGCAAAGAAAAATACGGTAGAACGAATTTCAAAACTAGAAACCCTAAACAGCTTATATGCTCGTATATAAAATATGGTTAGAAAGGTCAGCATCAGTCCAATACCTATGAGCCCGGAGTCTGAAGCTGTCTGAAGGAAAAGATTGTGAGAATGCGGTGGGGCGCCACTAGTCAGAACTTGATTTTTTATAATAGGATTAAAATTAAGCAAATACTTTGGGAACAACAATGCGAAAGAACCTGGCCCACTCCCGATGAGCCAATGGTCTTTGAAAATTTCCCACGCCCCCTGCCAAAACAAAATTCTATTAGACCATTGCTGCCCCGTTGCTAACAACGCTTTTAATGATATACGACCCTCCACATAAGTAGATTCATCAAATTCTGGTAGTTGCGATTCTAAATTTCTTACTATCGGGTCAATTATTAAATATAGGACTACCGAAATGACTATTCCCTGGGTTAAAAGTATTATGCTTTTGCGATCCTTGTTAAAAACCAGGTATCCTATAATTGCCGGTAAAAATAAAATAGCGACAAGTTTACCCCCTCGCGATCCCGAAAATTCTAAAGCTATAAGAAAAAGGATAAATAAAATCCCAGCGATGTATTTCCAGGCTTTAGAAAAAGAGGACAAGTAAACCAGACAGGACAAGGGGATGAGAGATAGAAGATATCCAGAAAAAATGTTTTTATGTACGAAAAGAGAAGTTGAATTATTCCATGTATGTGCTATTGGATTTTTTAAGACGGGTAAAGGAAATTGCTGGAGAATCCCTACCAAGGCAAGCACTCCCCCAAAGCATAGTAAAATTTTTAAAACGGTTTCAATCTGACTTTCTCTTTGTATATGAAGAATAAGTCCTAGATAAAGAAGCATCGCACCCAGCGATTGAATTGTCAGGAATAAGCTCCTTTCTGGATCCGCGGAGTACAGATAACCCAATGCCGACCAAGATAAAAATAAAATAAATAAAATAGATAAAGGAGTGAGCTGGATTAGCTTGTAATCTATATGTTTCGAGCTAATCAAACTTAATGCAAAAAACAAAACTAACGATCCCGCTAGCAAAACAACAATCTTATAAGGATAAATAGAGACCATGGGACTTAGCGAACCTAAAAGTCCAAGAAGGATCAGAAAAATTAATAGACTGGATTTAGCCATTTATTTTAATTTAAGAGAATAAGCACTTTATTTTTTATCGGCTAATTCGATTAAAAAAGCACGAAATTCATCATAAAGTATGGTTTGATTCTTGTTGCATTTGAGCAAAATCGAAAAAGAATGATTTCCAGGAGGAATTATTCCAATGGCACTTCTCAAAAACCAGTTCGATGATGTTAGAAAGCTATCCCCAAGGTAAATATTCATACCCGAGTTTATTCTTCCCATAGCTACTTGCATGTATTGATCTTTGGGTGAGGTTAATTTAACCAGAAGTGCGGGTTGGTTAATTAGCTCCTTGTAGTTCATTTTTACAGTCCAAATCAAAACCACCATGCTTGGCTTTGATACTTTTACGGTATTTGGAATCGTACCCATGACAAGCATTTCATTTTCTGCAGATGTTTCCAACTTCAATGCCAATTGGTCATGGGTATTTTCCGATTTTGATTTTGAAATCGTTCCCTTGCCATTTAGAATTTCCCATTGGGTTGATTCCTCAAAATTATCTGGAATTAATGGGATAGAAGATGGACCGGTCATCAGAGTCATCGTATTTTCTTCCCCTAGATTAAATGTTTTGAAAGTAATTTGACC
>AQTY01000076.1 GCA_000372225.1 Candidatus Nitromaritima sp. SCGC AAA288-L16
ATAGTAGTTTTTTTTAAATTAAAAACCTTAGCTAGTCAAACTCGTGAGCCATTCGAATGGCTTTAATATGGGCATATATGTTTTGTCCCGATTGAAGGTTGAGGTGGAATAATGATTTTTTGGTAATTGATGCCAAAAGAGGGCAACCGATATCAAGTTTGACATCAACCTTACACTCATCGTCGACGCTGGGACGTGTTTCAATTACCTTGGCAGGTAAAACGTTGAGCACGCTAGTTTGGTTTTCGATTGGTGCGACTGCTAAGGTCACGTCTTCTGCTCGGATATGAATACGCAATCGGTCCCCGGGGGAAACATTACGTCGAGGTACATAAAGGGTATGAGCATTAAACTTAAGTACGGTTAGTTGGAATTCTTTATCTTGCCGGACCACAGTGGTATCCAAAACGGTGCCAACCAATGTGTGTCCAAGATGTCTTCCGAGGTCGGGATGGGAGAGCACGTCTTCTACTGTCCCTGCAGCAACTATTTTTCCTTGGTCCATCAGCAACATAGTATCTACGAGTTGTAGTGCTTCATTTAGGGAGTGCGTGACGTAAAAGATTGGGATGTTAAGTTCGGATTGCATTCGTTGAAAGTAAGGAAGAATTTCTTGTTTACGTTTTGTATCCAATGCTGCCAATGGTTCGTCCATTAGTAGTAGGCATGGGCGAGTCAGAAGTGCTCGTGCCAATGCTACGCGCTGCTTTTCTCCACCAGAAAGGTTACGGGGATATCGACTTAGAAAGGTCTCCAAGCCCATAATCTCAACGATCTGGCTAAAAAGAAAATTACCGTTTTGTGGAGTGTGGCGCTTAAGCCCATAACGGAGATTTTCTTCAACATTCAAATGAGGGAACAGGCGCATTTCCTGAAAAACATAACCAATTTTTCTTTCATTGGCCGGAATGAAAATCCCCTTCCTTTCATCCTGCCACGTTTCGTTGCCGATTTGTAAAAATCCTTCAGGCGCACGCTCTAAACCAGATATACAACGCAAAAATGAAGTTTTCCCGCTACCCGACGGCCCAAATAGTACAGTGAATCCATGAACTGGAATCTCGATTTCAACTTTAAGTGTGAATTCATTCAACGCTAGCTTAAACTTGGCAGATAAGAGGTTCATGACACGCGAACAGGTAATTTCCGGTTGATATAATAAACGATGAGTAAAATCAGAAAGGTAAACGACAGTAAGCCTGCAGATAATAGGTGGGCATGGCTGTAGTCTAGAGTTTCCACCCTGTCATAGATTTCAATAGATAGTACTTTTGTTTTCCCCGGAATGCTGCCACCAACCATAAGGACAACCCCAAACTCACCTAGTGTGTGGGCGAACCCTAATACGATAGCAGTAATGTACCCGCGTAAAGCCATCGGACTTGCGACGGTCCAGAAGGCATCCCATTTCGAAGCACCCAGAGTCCAGGCTGCTTCAAGGGGGTCTTTCCCAATTGCTTCGAATGCGTTGTAAAGCGGTTGAACAACAAAGGGTAAGGAGTAAAAGGTAGAGGCGATTACAAGGCCCGTAAAGGTGAACGAAAGAGGGGAACCAAATATTTCTTCGGCAGGTTTTCCGATCCATCCATGGGGACCAAGAATGATTAGTAAATAAAAACCGAGAACCGTAGGAGGTAAAACGAGGGGTAATGCAACGATAGCTTCAAAAATCGGACGAAACCTCGTGCGAGTGTGGGCAAGCCACCAGGAAATCGGGATACCAATTACTAGTAACACCAGAACTGTAACAGCGGCAAGCTGTAATGTTAAAATAATGGGCTGATAGTCTAAGCTTGGAATATCCATGTTATTTTAGAAATCAAGATTGTTGTTAGGTAAGTTGCTATGATAATTCGTAGCCATATTTTTTAATGATTCGTTTGGCTTGATCACCTTTCAAAAATTGCCACAGTGCCATCGCCACGTTATTGTTTTTCCCTCTTGTTAAAATCACGATGTCTTGTTTGATGGGGTCGTAATAGTCACTAGGGATTTCCACTCGTTTTCCTTTTTGATTATTTTTTGGATCCAGAACCTGTGATAAAGCGACAAACCCTAATTCAGCATTTTCAGAAAATACAAATTGGAATGCTTGGCCAATGTTTTCTCCTTGGACTACGAGTGGTTTGAGTCGATCCCACTGCCCCATCTTTTCTAGTGTCTGAAGGGCAGCTTTGCCATAAGGAGAAGTGGTCGGGTTAGCTATTGCTATGTGAGAAAATTTATTTTTAAGTAATGTTGATTTCACACTTTCTGCTATTAAATTCGGACTAGAACTCCATAGTGTAATTTTTCCAAATGCGTAGCTATATTGGCTTCCAGAAACAGCTCTGCCTTCTTGCATCAGCAACTTAGGTCTAAGGCTGTCTGCTGAAAGAAAAATATCAAAAGGCGCACCATTAACTATTTGGGCATAAAGTTTTCCAGTGGATCCAGCAATAATTATTACTTTATGACCGGTTTTCTTTTCAAATTGTTTTACAACTGCCTTGAAGGGGTTTTGAAAATTTGTTGCTACAGCGGCCTGAATTTCATCGGCCCAGGCTATAGGATAGGAGACTGGATTAATAA
>AQTY01000077.1 GCA_000372225.1 Candidatus Nitromaritima sp. SCGC AAA288-L16
AAAAATGCGCTAATAAAACAATTTCAGAAACTTTTTGAATTCGAAAATGTTAAATTGAAGTTTACAGATAATGCCATTCGAGCGATCGCAGAAAAAGCGATCACCCATAAAACAGGTGCACGTGGGTTACGTTCAGTGCTGGAAGAACACATGCTCGATATCATGTTCGATCTACCATCACGAGATGATATTGGAGAAGTTGTGATCAATGAAGAAGTAATCAAAAATAGTGAAGAACCGCTCCTCGTTTATCACAAGCAAAAACAGGCAAGTTAAATGAATTCAGACCACCCCTTGTTACCGCTACTCCCACTAAGAGACATAGTTGTTTACCCCTTCATGGTGATCCCGCTTTTTGTCGGGCGAGAGAAGTCTGTTTGTGCTTTGGAAAAATCCATGGCCCAACAAAAAAATATTTTTCTGGCTTGCCAGCGTAACCCCAATAATAACGACCCAACTCCGAAGGATATTTACGAAACTGGTACCATCGCCAATATCCTGCAAATTCTAAAATTAACCGATGGCACAATCAAGGTTCTAGTTGAGGGTCTGCAACGCGGGCGCATCATTAAATTCAGTAAAAGCACCGATTTTTATCAGGTAGAAATCGAGCGTGTTCAAGAAAATGAGCAAATCACGCCTGAACTTAAGGCACTTATGAGAAGTGTTGGCACTGTATTCGAACAGTATGTCAAACTGAACCAGAAAATACCGCTGGAAGCAGTTTCTGCAACAACGAACATTATTGAACCACATCGTTACGCAGACACCATTGCAGCCTATATGGTTTTTCAATCCAATGAAAAGCAATCTCTTTTAGAAACGTTCAACCCTGGCGATCGCTTAGATAAATTACTGAGTACTCTAAAGTCCGAAGTTGAGATTCTTAAAATCGAAAAAAAGGTTCATGGACGTGTTCGGAAACAGATGGAAAGCAGTCAAAAAGAATTTTATCTAAACGAACAGCTCAAGGCTATCCAGAAGGAATTAGGGAAACGTGATGAGTTTAAATCAGACATCGATGAATTGTCGGAAAAAATAAAAAAAGTTGGCTTGCCAAAAGACATTAACGAAAAAATATCAAAAGAACTGAGGCGACTGGAACTCATGCAACCAATGTCAGCCGAGGCAACCGTTTCACGAACCTATATTGAATGGTTCATTGATCTACCTTGGAAACAGGGGGCCGGCTCCGAAAAAATTAAAATTCCAGAAGCGATAAAAACACTCGACAAAGATCATTACGGACTAGAAAAAGTTAAGGAGCGTATCATCGAGCACTTAGCAGTACTTAAGTTAGTCAAAAAAATTAAAGGACCGATTTTATGTTTAGCAGGACCACCGGGCGTTGGTAAAACTTCACTAGGCCAGTCCATTGCCAAGGCCACCGGGAAAAAATTCATTCGTGTTTCTTTGGGTGGGATCCGTGATGAAGCAGAAATCAGGGGCCATCGAAGAACATATATTGGTGCCCTTCCGGGAAAAATTATCCAGGGAATAAAAAAAGCCGGCACCATGGATCCTGTATTTATGCTGGATGAAGTTGATAAAATGAATTCTGATTTTCGTGGTGACCCTTCCTCTGCGTTACTAGAAGTACTCGATCCTGAGCAAAATTTTAACTTCAACGACCATTATCTTGAGGCGGATTATGACCTGTCACAAGTTCTATTCATCTGTACTGCTAACGTTCTCCATACCATACCCCAGCCCCTTTTGGACCGAATGGAGGTAATCCGCTTGCATGGTTATACGGATGAGGAAAAAGTCGGGATTGCCGAAAAGTTTCTTATCCCTAAAAAAATAAAAGAACACGGGCTAACAAAAAGCAACGTTAAATTTACAAAAGCAATCCTAAACCGCATTATGAATAATTATACCCGCGAAGCAGGAGTTCGTAATTTAGAACGAGAAATAGCTACCATCTGTCGTAAGATCGCCAGAAAAGTTGTGGACAAGGGGAAAAAATATTCAACTAAAGTTGGAGTTGACGATCTTAAAGAATTTTTAGGTATTCATAAATACCAACGCTTACCTGCCAACAAAGCACTTCCGGTGGGTGTTGCCACGGGATTAGCTTGGACGGAGGTTGGAGGCGAACTACTATCAATCGAGGTAACTGTTTTACCTGGTAGCGGGAAACTTTCGCCCACAGGTAAGCTAGGTGATGTTATGAAAGAATCTGCTCACGCAGCACTGAGTTATGTTCGATCACGAGCGAAAGATTTCGGGCTTAAAAATGATTTCTATCAAAAGACTGATATTCATATACATATCCCCGAAGGAGCAGTGCCTAAAGATGGCCCCTCAGCTGGAATCACCATGGCCATCGCAATGGTATCCGCCTTGACAAAAAATCCTCTGCGACACGACGTTGCAATGACGGGTGAACTAACATTAACTGGAAAGGTTTTACCTATCGGTGGACTCAAAGAAAAATCTCTGGCCGCTCATAGAGGGGGTATTTTTAAAATCATTCTGCCGAAGGAAAATGAAAAAGACATTCCTGAAATTCCGGACAAAATTAGAAAAAAAATGAATTTTTATCCAGTTTCGAATATGGATGAAGCC
>AQTY01000078.1 GCA_000372225.1 Candidatus Nitromaritima sp. SCGC AAA288-L16
TGCAGCTTTTAATGGCAAGCATCCTCGGATTTCTCTTTACGTTGAAAACCTATTGGGGGAAATTTAAGGGATTTTTAAAGAATCTTGTTGGCAAAAGTAGCCCTAATGATTCCAGAAATTGAAAACAGTTCCTTGCCTGACAAAAAAACTCTGGTCCTCCACCCTTTCATATTTGTTCTTTACCCGATCCTTTTTTATTATGAACTAAATCAGCATGAGCTATGGTTTTTTGAAACGTTAGTTCTGATCGCATCATCACTGTTTGTTGCCCTCTTGTTATTTCTCCTATTGAAATTAATTTTAAAAAACAGCATCAAGGCGGGGGTCCTCACATCCTTCATCCTAGTCTTATTTTTTTTCTATGAGGCGATTCTAACTGGCATAGCCAGCAATCGTTTGGGTAATCTAATTTTAAACCTTGATTCTAATTTATTTTGGATTTACGGGATTCTCCTAACCCTCTGCATTATCAGATTGTACTTTTGGAGTGGGAAGAATCATCAAGTAACAAAATATTTAAATGCAGTAGCTGCAATTTTAATAGTTTTTCCATTGGTTGGCCTTGTGAGTCATAAAATTTTGAGTCCAAAGAGCGCACTCTTTGCGCCAATCTATTCGGATCGCACCGCATCCCCTGATAGTTTCAATTACATTGGTCCTAAACCGGATATTTATTACATTATTATGGATGGTTATCTCCGTAAAGATGTCATGACCGAATTTTGGGGATTTGACAATACTGCATTTACAAACTTCCTAACCAAACGTGGCTTTTATGTGGCTGCGAAAAGTCGTTCAAATTATTCTAAGACGGTGTTTTCACTTCCTTCTTCTTTAAATATGGAGTATCTCCCGACAAATCTCAATGTTGATACAGTCCAACAACTTAGCAATACAGCTTTAATGGAAGCAGTAGGTAAAAATAGAGTTGTTAGGTTTCTTAAGTCAATTGGCTACAAGTATATCCATCTATCAGATGGTACAGAAATAACTAAAGATAGAGGGCAGGCTGATGTGGTAATTTCGAATAGAAAATATATAAGCCTCTTTTCGCAATATTTACTGAATAAAACTATTTTTAAAAACACAAAAATAAATTCTTTAGACCGGGTTCATATAAAACGAAATGACATTCTTAATGGATTTGACAAGCTCGAGGGTATTCCTAAAATCAATGACCCTACCTTTACCTTTGCTCATTTTATAATGCCCCATGAACCTCAGGCTTTTGATGAAAATGGCGACGTCCCAAATCCGAGCGCTTCTGATATGGACAAATATTTTGGTGAAGTTTTTTATGCAAATAAAAAGCTCGAACATTTAGTGAACTCTATTTTGGCAGGCTCTGACACACCACCAATTATTTTAATTCAGGGAGACCATGGATATCCTGGGCTACAATCCTCTATCCCTGATGCCATTGCAGTTAAAAAACGCTATAGCATTTTAAATGCATATTTCCTTCCTTGGCAGGGAAAAGAGAAGTTATACGAATCTATCTCCCCTGTAAATTCTTTTCGCATAGTTTTTGATCATTACTTTGGAACGCAGTTTGGTCTTTTGGAAGATAAGAGCTACCTTCCCATTACCTATGCTACAGGGAGGAAATTCACTTTAGTGCCGAGCGAAGAGTCTTTTAGTGATAATGGTTCTAAAGCTTGGATTAGTAGTTTACAGGAAACAGTTCTAAAAAAACCTAATTTTGCAGAGGCACATGCATTATTGGGTCGACATTATATACTTTTAAAGCGATACCCAGAAGCTACGGTCTCTCTAACAACAGCGCTTCGTCTTAACCCAAATCTAATCTGGCCTCATATCCATCTAGCTCAGGCATACCTTGAAGACAAGAAGTATTCAATGGCACTTGATAGTATTAATCAGGCAATTCGGGTTAATCCAGATAATGAATATGCGCACACAGTTTTGGGCAGGATAAGAATGGCAACCGGTCATTACAATGATGCTATTTTTTCATTCAAAAAGGTTTTAAAGATTAATCCACTTGATGTTGAAGCCATTAACGAACTTGGTAAGATTTATTCCATATTAAAGGACAAGGAAAAATCATTGCTATATTTTAAAAAAGTAGTACTAGCTTCCCCATCCTTCGCTGGTTATAACAACTTGGGAACTGCCTATGCCCTGTTAGGACTTCACAATGAGGCTATAATAAATTTTAAAAAGGCGTTAGAAATTAACCCCGATAGCGCTAATATTTATTTACTTTTAGGCAATGCTCAGCTCCAATCAGGTCGAGTGAATCAAGCTAAGGTAACCTATGAGACAGGCTTCTTGAAACACCCGTAGATTGCTGAAATTCACAAAATTCTTGGGATGATTTATTCCCAACGAAATGAAAACCCAGATAAAGTTATATATCATTTTCAGGAGTATTTACGTATTTTGCCAAACCAACCTGATGCCGCTCAAATTCAGCCCATGATCCAAGCCATTGAAAGCGGGGTGAAGTCATGAAAGATCACAAGTATAACTTGGCTCAATCCATATATGGTCAGATCTGACCATGTATGGGTGGCAAGATTGTAAAAATATGTGGAGTACACG
>AQTY01000079.1 GCA_000372225.1 Candidatus Nitromaritima sp. SCGC AAA288-L16
AAAACCGGTCACATTCAGTGGCCGGTTTTTTTTGTTCCCACGCCTATAATCATAGAAAGCTGATAGAATGAAGAGGCTGATAGTTATACCTATAGTCGGAGATGATCATGAGTAAAGTTGAAAAACTTTTAAAAGAAAATATGTCTGATGATGGAAGTGTAGTAAACCTTAGGGATAAGTTTCTAGGGCTTAGAGGTGTAATGGAGTTAGCTGAAATTCCAGAGTTAGCAAACGTTAAGGAACTTGTTCTTCCAGGAAATCAATGTGCAGATGAGGGGGCTGAAGCACTGGCTAACTCTCCTCACCTAGGTAATCTTGAAATGCTAAATCTTAACCACAATGATATTGGGGATGACGGTGCTATCGCCATTGCCAATAGCGAAAAGTTTCCGAAACTGCAATCCTTATCAATGTTTGGAAATGTTATCGGTGATGAAGGTGCAAAAGCATTCGCAGAATCACCTCAAAGTAAAAAGTATCTTAAACTGGATCTATATAAAAATCAGATCACAACTGATGGCAATAAATTCCTCACCGAATCAGAGATGCTTAAAAATTGTGAAGAGTTAGAAGTTTAATCTAGTTTGCAACGTAACTAAGAGTGAAATAAAAGCAGCCGTATTAATTAGCCTCAGTCCACTGAGAGGGCGTATAAGCTTTAATCTGAAGGGCATGAATCAACTTGGGGTGACCATTGATTTGATCGTCCAAAGCAGTATATACCATACGCATACAGTTTATTAAATCAACATTTTCAAATTGTTTAGAGACTACTTTAACCGAGTAATGGCCTCCTCCACCTGCGGCCTTATGACCACGGTGTAAGTGACTATCATCTATTATTTCGACATGATCCGCAGATATTTTTTCCTTTAAAACCTTATCAATTACCTCAACAGTATCCATAGTGTTCCTTCAATGTATAAGAAGATTTTAAATTAATTTTTAAATATAAGTTTCAAAAAGACGTTCTAATGCTAATTAGCTTTAGCATTGTCTCATCGTTCTCCCAAATGCTCTGGGTCAGGTATGCTGGATATATCTTTTAGTGACTTGCCAAACCAAACTTGGGTTTCATTCTCCTCTTCAGTGACCAACTTTGCTCCACATTTAGCACACAGAGGAATTTTATCCGAGTGAAACTGTTTGACCCGGTTTTTTACTTTGCATTCAGGACAAGGTATAATGCTGGATGGAACCTCACTCATGATTTCTTTTACCATTTTTAAGATTTAATAAAAACAGTTAATTTATATATAATAAAACATGATATTTCGTCAAATTGGTGGACAAACCGCAAAAAGAATGACCTTCTGGAACAAAGTTTCGTTGGTTCTTTGGATTGGTGCTACCCTTGCCCTGCTCTCATTTTTCACATTTACACTTTTCGTAATAGCACTCGTGGTTGGGATAGTAATTTTTACTCTAAGGTTTTTCCAACAAAATCGACCGCAAACAACGAATAACAAATCTAGAAAAAATAATCCTTTCACTAACCAGAACTATCAATCAGAATCTAATAAAGATGATGACATTATCGATATTTGATCTATTTTCACCGCCCATTATTCTCACCTAAACTCTCTTCATTTACCATACAAACTATTGAAATTGAATAGAATTAAAGCAATAGATTCAAGTGTCCCATAGCAGTATTGCTGCAAATAAATGCAAAGTAAAAAAACCTCTTGTAATTCAAAGCATTAAAACATAACCTATTTCTGTGGAATTTAGCGAAGGAATGCTTCACTAGCTATTGGCCAAGGATTGGGCATATATAAACGGACTATTTACTGGGGAGTGGTGGTCATGGGAATGCAAAATCCTGGGAATGTAGGGTCATCCGTTGAAGGGTGGGGTGAAGGCCTTAATTCAAGTTTTAAAGTAGTTCAGCAGGTGCAAGCGGAGCACCAACCTAGCATAAAAAAATTAGCCGTGAATTCAAAAGCAGTGAGAGAATTTGGTGCAGAGTTTGACATGGGATCAAAGATAGGGATGACGAAAGTAAACACCGCAGAATCTACCAAAATACAAACTGGACCAGAGGTTGGTAAAGGTAGTCTAGTCGACGAAGTTTTTTAGTCGTTTCCCTTAACCTTCTTGCTCGCAGCAGGTAAAGGTTTTATCAGAACTCCAGTTGATTTGGATGTATTTCGGGAATTTAGTTTCATTATCAAAGTTTGCGAGGTCAAGCTGATCGCAAGTAAGATTAACAACATCGGTAAGGTCTGCTCCGTGCAAAAAAGCATCCTCTAGTTCCGCCCCCTTCAGGTTGGCATCTTTCAGATTAGCTTCACTCAGTACTGCCCCTGTCATATCGGCATTAGTCAGATTTGCTTTGCTTAAATCTGCTTTTATTAGGTAGGAAATACTTAAGTCCGCACCCGCCAGATCTGCACCAGCCAAATTGGCTCCCATAAGTTTTTTGTTTCCCAAGTCAGCGCCTTGCAGATTTTCTTTTTTAC
>AQTY01000080.1 GCA_000372225.1 Candidatus Nitromaritima sp. SCGC AAA288-L16
ATCTAAAAATAAAAGGTGCTCCAGATAATGGAACAGGCGCGTGTACTCCACATATTTTTACAATCTTGCCACCAATACAAGCACTTACCCTAAGCTACCTCCCTGTTTTAAGATAAGTTTAGTCTTGTGATATATTCTGGTTAATTCAAACCATTCTAGATACTACTGTGAACGATACTCGAACAAAAATTGCAATCTGTATATTTCTGATGGTAGCAACGTTTTGTATTTACTCGCAAGTTCAAGACCATGAGTTTATTAATTTTGATGATGATTTATACATAACGAATAACTTGAATGTGAAAGCTGGATTAACCAGTGAAAGTGTTAAATGGGCATTTACTAATTTTAATGCGGCCTTCTGGTTTCCGGTGACTTGGTTTTCATACATGCTGGATTACCAACTGTATGGATCACATGCCAAAGGTTATCTCTTGACCAATTTGTTTTTTCATATAGCTAACTCTCTATTACTATTTTTGGTTCTCTTCCGTATGACTGGTGCAATTTGGCAAAGCGCATTTGTCGCGGCCATGTTTGCATTCCATCCCTTAAATGTTGAGTCAGTCGCATGGGCAGCGGAACGTAAAAATGTTCTGAGCACTTTATTCTGGTTACTAACCATGTGGGCTTATATCCATTATGCCGAGAAACCGACAGTCAAGAGACATGGCTTAGTTTTTTTATTTTTCGCCATGGGCTTGATGTCAAAACCCATGTTGGTCACTTTACCATTTGTTCTTCTTTTACTGGACTACTGGCCCTTGAGGCGATTGAAATTTGAACAGGAAAGAGGCGGTAGCGAGATTTCAGAAAAAGACACCGCTAAAATATCAGAAGTCTTTCGACTTGTGCTCGAAAAAATACCCTTATTTCTCCTTACAGCGGCTTTAAGTATTGTGACTTTTATCGCTCAAAAAAGTCACGGAACAATGAATTATTCGGAAAACCTTACGTTTTTCACACGACTTACCAACTCAATGGTTTCATACCTAGAGTATTTAGGAAAGATGATATGGCCCAGTGGACTGTCGGTATTGTACCCCCACCCCGGAAATACTTTGGCTGTATGGAAAGGAATATTGTGTGGCATAGCATTGGTGAGCATTACCATTATTTCAATCAGGCTTATAAAAAAGGTACCCTATTTTGCAGTTGGATGGTTTTGGTATCTGGGAACTCTGGTACCTGTAATTGGAATTGTGCAGATAGGAGGATTTGCTATGGCAGACCGCTATGCTTACATACCCCTAATTGGAATATTCATTATTGTTGCGTGGGGAGTGCCAGAACTTATATCGAAGTGGCGTTACAAGGAAAAGGTGTTGTCTGTTTCAGCAGGAATAATAATATTTACATTACTGATAACAACTTGGAAGCAAGTGAGTTACTGGAAGAACAGTATTACAATTTTTAATCATGCTATTAGGGTAACGGATAAAAAATACCCTAATTTTGCTGTAATCCATAACAACCTGGGGAATACCCTGTTTGCTGACCGAAAGATTGAGGAAGCTATTTCTCATTTGAAAATGGCTATTAAGCTCAATCCTAACTACATCAAGGCACATAACAATCTGGGGATAGCCCTATTCGATGACCAAAAGAATGAGGAAGCTATTTCTCATTTCAAAATGGCTATTAAGCTTAGTCCTAACCACGCCCAAGCACATCATAATCTTGGGATAGCCCTGTTTGCTAACCGGAAGATTGAGGAAGCTATTTCTCATTACAAAACAGCTATTAAGCTCAATCCTAACTACACTAAGGCACATTTCGAACTGGGGATAGTCCTGTTTGCTGACCAGAAAAATGAGGAAGCTATTTCTCATTACAAAATGGCTATTAAGCTCAATCCTAACTACACTAATGCACATTATAGTCTTGGGGATGCTCTACTTCAAAAAGGAGAGATGAAAGGAGCCGTTCATCATTTTAGGGAAACTGTAAGGCTTAGACCCGATCTTGTTGCGGCACGTGATAAGCTTGAATTTGCTCTGCTCTGGTTACAAGAACTTGAGTAAAAATGTTTCTGTATAGACTCTCAATCGTCACCAATTGTATGCCCTATCATTTTGATAAAAATTAACTCTATTCTAAGCTATACAACTGCCGGATATTATAGATAGGTCATTATGCCTCCCAGTTTTAACATTGACATGAGGGGAGGAAGGGAGTTAGGGTAACTTTATCAAAAAGATATTTAGTTGCTATTATTTAAACAAAATTAAATGACTAAAGGGGGAGTGATGCAAAAAATCGTTTATTTTTTAATGGTTGGTTTAGCTTTTACAGCCTTCCAAGTTGCAACGGTTGAGGCTCAGTTAAGCACCGACCACCCATGCTATGACATAGCACCGGCTGAACGTGACGGACACGATTGCTGGAATTCTTCAAGCGGCGGTATGGATGGTAGCGGCGGTATGGATGGTAGCG
>AQTY01000081.1 GCA_000372225.1 Candidatus Nitromaritima sp. SCGC AAA288-L16
TTTACTAGGCGAACCGGGTTCAGGTACAGCTTACCGACTACTTCTAACTGCGACACCTATGAGCAAGGAATTGAACGACCTAAACAATCTGCTAAGATTCACTCATCCATCCGCTAACGCTGGGAGGCCATCTGAAGTAGCATTATTGCCTTCTTTGACATATCTTACTCACCCCCTTATTGCCCGTCATTTTGCAAAGGAATCTCCCTCGGGACATCGATATGTTGAATTCAGTGGTGAAGAGAGGTTCTTTGCAGAAAAAAGAACTGAGCAGTTGAATTATGATTCAAGACAATTGGATAAATTAGTCGACATCCTGATCAGCATGCCACTGGAAGTGGTAAATCAGACAAAGCCAGGACAGTTGACCTTGGATGGTTCAGATGGGAGATACGCTGGAAACAGGCAAGAGTTAGTCAGAGTACACCTTTCTAGGAGTTTCGAATCCAGTCCCGCCCAAGGAATATCTGCCATAGAAAATATGATTGAGAATAATCTGGAATCCACATACTTCCACTCTCAAGCTCTAAGGGAAAAATTGGAATCGGCAAAACTAATCCTGAAAGAACAACACAATTCTGACTCCAAACTAAAAGCCTGCTTGGATTACATTTCCCCATCTATCAATAGAGGAGAGAGAGTCTTATTGTTCTGTGAATACAAGGCTACAGTATCTTATCTGAGGGAGAAATTTTTCGAAGAATTCGGTGTTGTAATCGAAACATTGACTGGAGATGATAATCTAAAGAAAAAAGAATCTATTTGTGAAAGATTCTCACCTGAGTTCCGCAATCTGAGAAAGAGGAAGGGCGACCCCCAGATTCTCATTGCCACCGATTGTCTCAGCGAGGGCGTAGACCTTCCCGATGCGAATTTAATGGTGAACTACGATCTATTTTGGACTCCATTGAAGTTAGTCCAGAGGGTAGGTAGGCTAGACCGTCCCACGAGCAAAAAGAGATCGTTTGGGGTGGCTAATCTAATCCCATCAGGACCGAGTTATGACAACCTATTCAGTTTGTGTACTAGGTTGGACGAACGGTCAACAGTCTACAAGAAAATGGCTGGAATTGAAGTGTTCAAGGACAATGTGAGGGATCTAGACAACCTTGGGGAAGAGGAACTCGCTCACCTCAGGGCGATGCACGGAGATAATCCCGATTTGGCGTTCGAGGATTTCGAAGATCAGTTCGCAACTAGGGTTCTCACTCTCCTAGCTAGGGCCACCGATGAAGACAAGAAGCGAGCCCTAGATCTCCCGTTGGGTGCGACAACAAATTACAAATCAAGCAATGGAATTGTCGGCATTTTGAGCGTCGTCAGGGATCAAAATGGGTATCCACATGTTCTATCCAATCACTATGTGGAGAACTGGAATGGAAAGCGCGTCGATGCTGAAGATCAGGAAGAGAGCATAGGACAAGGGCGACCACATAGTGATGCTACTCCCACCCCTATTCCCAATTCGTTCTACACTGAGCATGAGGTTATGCTATCGCGTCTAACCAAGGAATACAGATGCGATATCGAAGATTTGACTCCAGTGGTAAATCTTGTGAGATCGTAATCGCATGGGTCTATGCAGATACCCACTGATTCGTCTGTTAATCGATTGCATCAGTGTAAAATGGATTGACAGAGAACAACTCTGTACTCCCTACGAAACTCTCTTCAGCCACAAATCGGAGACTCTCCATCTCAAGCAGCTTGGATTCCAAATTCTTAGCGTCATTCCCCTTCTCGAATGAGCGTAGATCCTCAATTTCTACTACATAGTCGTAGTAGAGTTTAGTCGATCTAATTGATGATTGGACGTGCATCCTTCTGCGTTGGGGAGTTGTTTGTAATCCCGACCTTCCAGAAGTTTCCCAGAGGGCCAGAACATCTCATGCAGTATAGCACCGCTGGGGCTTCAGGGTCAAAGCCATGTTCGGCGCAACTGGGGCAGCCAGTACCAATGATGTGAGATGAGGGGACCTGGGAAAAATCCCCGTGTTCTTTGCAGACTATCGTCACGTGGGTATTGTTAGAGACGTACTGGACTTTGGAATAATCATAGACGTCCCCGTGAACCTCTCTGAACCCCTCAATCCACTCTTCGTTTGTGGCGCCTTGCATCGGCCTTGCACATTTTGCGCACCCATGCTTGTTGTGGTCTTGCGCTCTCTGTTGGAACTCTCCGTGTTCCCTGCAGATTATCTTCACCAAACTTGTCTGGGTTATGTCTTCGTCTACCAATGAGTAGTCATACGTTTTCCCGTGCTTCTCGCGCCAACCATCAATCCAACCTTCTCTTCCCTTTCGCCGATTTGGGCGAGCCTTGTCTGCGCAATCAGGACATCCAGCTCCGAGCCTATGCGAGTGGGGTCGTTGGA
>AQTY01000082.1 GCA_000372225.1 Candidatus Nitromaritima sp. SCGC AAA288-L16
CTACAAGAATCCCCTAATACCCCTTGGAAATCCAAGGGTACTTTTTTCTCAATAAAGTTAAGCTATTGGAGAATTGTATCAACTATAAAATCCTTTTGATACATGCATTTAGATCAAAAAAAATGCCATTCTCAAAATGACTTTGTCATCAAAAACAAGGGTAGTGCTTAAACTTTGCCTAGGGTAGGGCCTAAGGCTTGAGACTTAGGTGAGATGGATTGAGGAGTAGGGCCTGTAGGAATTTTCTGATCACTTCTTAGAATAGACTAAAGATAGTTTTTTCAAATACTTAACTTCAAGCAATCGCAAGGAGATGCTTACCTTGCATGTGGGGAAATTTTGTCTGAAATTGAGATTATTGCTGGTAAAACTAGACCTTAAAAAATCAATGTATAATATGTAAGGAATCAAATGAAAATCATTATCAAAATTATTTTTTATCACAATCTAAGGAATATGCAGAGTCGTGGGTAAATTTAAGTGAAATAAGTGGGGAAGTTTGGGGAAGTTTATTGTATCCGAGATTTCCCAAAATGGCCTTTTCGAAATCACCGCATCAATAGTTAATCATTCCGTTCAAGTAAACGTATCCGTAGGAACCATCCGCAGGTGGAATACTACCCAACGTGGGAACTCCATAGGTCACGGAAAAATTGATACCCACGTCACTCTCATTTTTTTTTGGGATCGTTATTTTTAATCCTCCCCCTGCCCCAGTAATGTGCTGGTCAACCTCTGTCCCCCGCTTGTTACGCACATAAATCTCGCCATGTTCCAAAAAGGAAATAAAAGAAAGTATCTTAGTTAAGTCTGGCAAGTCACTGCGTCCCCTGTTATCCCATGGAAATGGAACCGTATATTCTACCGAAGTGTTATACCCCATATCGCCAGAGTATGCGAAGATGGGATATCCGCGAACCGTACCCATGCCCCCCACTCCGTAAAGGAAAGGGGAAAGTGCCCGTGTGTTATTGGCCTGCCCAGTAAATTTCAGCATAAAGTAGCTGTTCAGGAACCTTGTGGCCTGGAGCCGAGTCAAATTGATATTGGTACTAAAAATCTTTCCATGTCCGCCTAATCTTGAAACTAGAGCACGGCTAGAATCCCCTTCGCGCAGGCCCATCTTGAATTTCAAGTCAAAAAAAGTTCTGCCAAGATAAGAGTCTGTGAGGTTGCCTCCAAGACCCAGGTATACTTCGTCAATGTTGTCCTTGGTGGTGGTGACCATTTCCGACGTATTCTCAGAACTTTTAATACCATACCCAGTTCGAACCGAAAAACTGGCCTTGCGGGTTTTATGCAATAAGTGGGAAACTTCTAGACCATAGGTGAAAGATTGGCCTCCTGCCTTCAAGTAATCAAGGGAGTCACCCAGTTCATTTTCTGAAAAACTATAAGACAGTTTCATACGGGTTCCGTAAGCATTTACGGGAAAGGTATAAAAAGGGCTGTAGGAATGTAGTTCCCCATTAGAACGTGTATATCGAGCCGAAAACTGATCTCCCAGAGTGAAAATATTCGCGTAGGTCGCGCTAAATCCAAAACGGACTTCGCCTGTATACTGGGAACCGAAATTATCTGAGTCAAAGGAAAGGGCATAAGGCTTTGACTCGGTGACTTCCAATACCAGGTCAGAGGTTCCCGGTAAGTCCCCCGGTTTTAATACCGTTGTGACGTTGACCCCCATCAGCTCATTCAATTCCAGGAGTACGCGTTCCAGAGTCTGCTCTTGAAGCGCCCCCTCTTCCTGGACCATCTTCATTCGTTGTTCAATCTTTTCTTTGCTCAGTTTCTTATTTCCCTGAACCAAAACTTTATTGATCCTGCCTTCAGTAATAACTATCTCGACAATACCGTCTATAATTTCTTGCTTGGGGATAAATGCGCGCGCCAAAAGATAACCTTTGGCAGAGTAAAGAGCTGAAATTTTATTAGCCATGGTATTCAAAATAGTTAAGTCAACATCTCTTCCCTCTCCTAAGTCGACTATGGGCATTAATATTTCATCACTAATTACCGTGTTGCCGGTAAGCTTTATCTTCTTGATAAAAAATTTCGGACTTGCCTCGGATTCCTTTAGACTCGGTCTATCGTGTTTGGGCCCACCATTGGTAATTTTGGGAGCTTCGGTCTCTGGGGGAGGCGCAAATGTAGGGGGGGATTGAGGCAGCGATTTCTCAATTATTCCAGACTGACCTTCAAGGGGAATCGTCTGAGCCGATGCTACTTCGGGAGAAAAATGAATGAGCAGGGAACCTGCCATCATCACAACCGCAAGGAACGGAAATAACATTTGCTGCCATCCTCTTTGAAACCAGCGCATAAAAAACATTTAAATAATTTCTCTTTAAATTTA
>AQTY01000083.1 GCA_000372225.1 Candidatus Nitromaritima sp. SCGC AAA288-L16
AACCATGTTCTTTGGTTTTAGCAAGGTTGCATTCATCAGAGGTAGAAGTTTCAGTCCAGTAAATTTTGCAAGTCACATTCATATCACGAAGAGCTTGTTTAGAATGAGCATCATAAGCTCTGATTTTATATTGGGTGAACTGGGGAATAGCGATAGCAGCAAGGATGCCGATGATAGCAATTACGATCAGCAATTCTATGAGTGTGAAACCTTTTGCAGTCTTGTGGGCTGGATGTTTTTGCATGGTCACTCAACGCGTACCCCATCTTTGTATTTTTCCCCCTGGTCATTGCTCCACATGCCTGTTTCGAAATTATATCTCAACTTCCCGTGTGCCCGGTCTTCCTTCAGATATTCCCACCACATTTCGTATGCGCACGGAGCGCCACCGGTAACGATGTACATTTCTCGTCCTTTCTCACTGCTGACATAAGCATTCAACCTTTCATCAAGAATCGCATTCAAAATAGCTTCACGGGCTTTCTTCCGTCTTTGATCATCTTTTTCCTTTGGGATTTTTTTGCCAGCACGAATGACCACCATTCCTTTTTTAGAATTTTGAATGGCCTGTTTTGCAATGGCATCCTTGCCATATTTCAATTCAACAATCTTTTCAACTAATTTATCTAAAGGATAATTATTAGGTGGAATTAAAGCCATTCTACGCTCCTTCATGCGCCTTCACTTGGAGTGGCACAGGGAAGGCCGGGTGAAGTCGTCCGACAATTCCGGTGCGGTCCTACCCCTTATATGTGGTTACTTTCTTTTCAGATTAACGATTTTTGCCTTTTTACCAGTGAGGATACCCGTTAACTTCCGATCCCAGGTCTCAAGGGCTTGTTGTTTCTCTTTGTCATAGGTGTAATGGTTATAGTGTCTGCTGGTCACACCTGAAATAGTGTGGTTGAGAACTTTTGAAACGTGAAGTTCATCAACCCCTGAACCTGTCATCATACTGGTCGCCGTTCTTCTTAGATCGTGTGGAACGAAGTGATCAATTTTAAAAAAGTCACCATATGGAGGCGTATGTTTAGGCTTGTCACTAGATATTTTCTCTGAATTATTTCTAATGGCCCTGCTTATAGACCTTGGTGTTATAGGTTGGTCTTTGCTTGAAGGGAACACCCACTTTGAATCTCCTAAACGTACTTTTGCTTGTCGAAAAATATCAATCGCCATCGGTGACAATGGGACTCTATGTATTCGTTCGTTCTTAGACCTTTCTTTAGGAATCGTCCACCACCCGTTTTTCAAGTCAATCTCTGACCACTCTGCTTGAGATACTTCGCCTTTTCTTTGGGCTGTAATTAATAGTAATTTTAAAACTAATCTAGTCGCATCCGACATTTTTGCTTTGTCGAGTCCCAACCAAAACATTTTAATTTCTTCTTCTGTAAGGACACGCTCTCGTTGGTTTTCTTTGGCAGGCGGATCAATCTCCACACAGGGACTGGCATCTAACACCCCACGCTTAACGGCGAATGAAAACATTTTTTTTATTACTCTTAAAGTTCTATTTGCTGTAATGGGAGAGCCTCGCTCTACAATCCCATCCATGAGAAGAACAATATCTCTGCGTTTTATATCTTTGGCTTTTCGTTTTCCAAATTGAGGGATGACATCCTTGGATAACATTCTGGCATCTTCTTCCCATGTTCTCTTTCGAGGTTTCGCCCATTTCTCAATATATTCGTTCACCAGTTGGCTGACTGCCGGAGAACCTCTGTGAGCAATATTGGCTTGGATTAATAGTTCATTAGGATCAATCCCTTTGATTAGTTGTTCTCTTACTTTCGCGTGAGAAGAGTGGGCTTTCTCTAAAGTCATTTCTGGATAAATCCCGAAAGTCATACGTTTTTGCGTCCCTTCAAACCAATACATAAAAACCCAACTTTTCCTGCCGTGTGGAGATATACGAATACCAAAACCATTTCGCCCGCCTTCCCATATCTCGTAACGTGATGACTTTGGTTTTAATGCCCGTATTTTTGCGTCTGTGAATTTCATCAAGAACTCTAAAAAAGGTCAGATTTTGGCTTTCCAGTCCGTTACATAAAACCATGGGTAACGTATGGGTAACAAATTACATGAAATAAGGTGAAAACTCAAGGAATGATATGATGGGATATAAGGCCAATTAAAAGGCTTTAAATAGGGGAATTAGCTTTTCTTAGTGTTTCATTTCATTTCAATACCCCCTCACTCGGGGTCAGGGGGTCGGAAGTTCAAATCTTCTCATCCCGACCATTTGAAACAATGGGTTACGGTTTAGGCCGTA
>AQTY01000084.1 GCA_000372225.1 Candidatus Nitromaritima sp. SCGC AAA288-L16
TTTTGCAATCTTGCTAGCAAGAATTAAATAATATTATTTATCTACGCATTTCTCTCTGGAAAAATTATGGAACCATGTACCTACACTGGGTTCTCCGATAAAAAATAAAACAGAGTATCTAGTTTGTTCTTCTTGCCGAATTACTTTTTTTATTTCTTCCGACGTTAGACACAAAAAAAGTGCAACCCGAAGGCAACCTTCCTTTTGCTATTCTTAAAAAGCTTGGCATAAGCCAATCAGTTATTTTTTGGACTTAACTTAATTGTAGTAGTAGGGAGTTGATAAATTTATATCTTTCATGATATTAACAACTCGCTTCGAGGATCCGGTTCCCAGCAGTACCTAGACCAAACTTGTATGACGATAGAAATCATTCAATGGTATTGCATTTCTGGTTGTTTAGTTGGTTCAGACTGGTAGCTTTCTCGAGGAACCGCCGTTGCTTCAAGGTAGGGAGCAAATTGCGGTTGGTCGGCATTGATGTTCAGCGTCGTTATCCACTTCTCTATCTCAGCAGTGGATCTCTTCTCAAGTCGTTGCTCTTTTTTACGAAGTATCTTTTGACGTCCAAAAGTTTTTATTTTATCACCTAATTCAGGGTTTAATAAATAGACAATCTTGCCAACTAGAATTTCTGAAAGCTTGATGAGATAAAGCTTATACTCTTTATGTTTCAAATGATAAGCCATATCGACCTCCCTATGCAGTTCAAAAACTTTCTGCTCCAGTTTCCTCAAAGGTAAATTAGAAAAATTGTAAATATACTTTCCAATACTTCCTACCTTGAATAAATATTCACGAGTATCTCCGACCAAATCATTATCTTTCATCCACTGATATAGAGGAGTTCCTGGGTAGGCAACCGCCCATGAAGCGTAAAACTGGCTTGTGTTTAAACCAAGCTTAATTAGAAAATCTCTGGTTTCATTGATTGTTTGAATATCTTCTTCCAGCATTCCAAATAAGATGTTTGCAAAACACGGGACATTGTTTTCCTCAGTGAGCTTGACCGATTCAATGTTCTGCTCCACTGTGGTCTCTTTGACCATGACATCAAGGATTTTTTGACTACCAGATTCTATTCCATAGCTGAACCTGATAAAACCGGCTTTCTTCATGGACGCAAGTACTTCGCTACCAACCAAACCCGGTTTTCCTCCGCTTCCAAAAAAAACCACTCCCAAATCCTCTTGATGTAATCTTTCGCACAAACGAATGGTCCGTTTTTTATCCACAACAAAAAGATCATCAATGACATAAAGTCCATTAATGCGATACTTTTCTTTTAAGAATTTTATGTAGTCCACAACATAATCTGGTGAATGAAAGTTCATCTTTTTATTGAAGTGAAAACAAAATGTGCATACGTAAGGACAACCTCTACTTGTCAGCAAAGGCAAAAATCTAGGTTTCTCATTTCCAATCAAACTTCTATCCGGTATAACATCCTCCAACCACTTGCTAAGTTCAACGATGTAATATTCATGGTCTATCTCGTCGTAACTTAAAAAAGGAACACTTTCATCTATGGAGTAAATAGCCTCAGGCTCATTTCGTATGTATCTGCCATCCTTGAGGTAATGCAAACCTGGGATCTTTTTAATCGAAGCGTAATCCTTTGCATCAAGACCATCCATTAATCGCTGGATCACGATTTCACCGTCTGATTCCACCAGATAGTCTACCGGGTTATGATCTTCCCAGACTTCCTTGATCGGTTCGCCTACAGAACACCCAACCACTATGGGAATATTCTTTTTAACTGCTCTAAATTTTTTAACGAAGATATCGTAAAAGAAATAAGTGCTTACCAATCCGCCTAAACCCAACACATCACAATCTTTACCCAGGAGGTACTCAAATAGGCTGTTATCAAAAAGACTGTATTTGTCTGGAAAATTTTCAAGTAGATAAGGAATGTCAACTATTTCTGCTTCATGTCCTACTCTCCGAACCGCTTGGGAAATATATAGCAAAGATGTCGGGGGGTACATGTAACTGTCATTCCGACGTGGTGGATTAATTAGAAGTATTTTCATTAAAGAACCTCAAAAGCAAATAAAAAAATTCTACTAAACGCCAGCAGGGATCACACCCCCTTAGGTGTCTAAGATTGAACATTGATTCTTGGAACATAGGTTTCTCCAATTTAAATTCCAGGCGGCTTTGGGAATAAATAGTGCAAGTCGTATGCCTTATGATCGAAATATTTATTGAATACCTTTAGATCATTCACTAAACCTTTTAAAAAAAGACTTTAT
>AQTY01000085.1 GCA_000372225.1 Candidatus Nitromaritima sp. SCGC AAA288-L16
CCAGGTTTTTGTCACCCTGGGGAACTTGGTCGGTGGAGGCGCTTTTGTAGGCTTGGTGTATTGGCTGGCCACTCCCAGCATGCAGACGGAAGCAGGGCACAGTTTGCAGGCAGAGTTTGTAACTGCGAAAGAATAAAACAATGGGTTGCAGTTTAGGCCCCTGATTCTGCCACCCAGTAGGCTGTCGTCTTGGCATTGAGTGCGGGTATCTGCACATCACCATTCAAGCCCGAGATGCGCCGTGCGCCTAGATCGAAAATAATTGACTTGGCTCGCAATGCATCGACAAAAGATCCAGCAAGATGATCTGTTCCTTTCAGGAACCCGCCCGCTGTATTGGAACCTACGGTCAGGTCTCTTTGCCCCCAACCGATTTCGGTCGGGATATAAATACCTCTCGGTTGTTTACCGAGCCTGTTCGCTATGGCATTCAAATTGAAAGAAATGCGGTGCTCAGGTATCCCTGGAATTAAGTGCCCCGATTGATCCACTCCCGAATCGTCAAATTCGGTAAACTTGAAATCAGAAAAGGTATAAGACAAAGAAGTTTTCATCCATTTCATAGGATGGTGTGATATCCCGGCCTCCAGTCCGACTCGCCTCGATCGCCCCGTATTCTTGTAGAAAGTGCTCCCGGAGATCTCATACGAAATTAATTCGTCACGGGAACGGATGATAAACAAGGCTAGGTTTAACTCTGGTCCTTCCAACGGCCTTCTTTTCAATCCAACCTCGTAGCTGACGGAATATTGGGATTTCAGGTCGGAGTTAAACCCGGACCCGCCGTTAGGATCGTTTGCCAGTTCGGTAGTAGTAGGTGTTTCGAATGCTGTGGCAACGTTCGCATAAAGATGCATAGATTCGTTCCAATGAAAAATAGAACCCACAGTACCACTCAATTCCGAAAAAGTTTGATCGTCGCTCTGGTCTCCATCGTCCAAAAAGGCATCATCTAGTTCAAAACGAACACGATCATAGCGAATGCCACCGACAGCTTCTAAGCGTGGTGTCCACTGCCACTCGGTCCTGAGGTATTGTCCTATACTCTGCACCGTCTCGAGTCTGTCTAGGGTTTTATCTCCCGGCGTTCCGTTGTTGTTATCGAAACGTTTTCTGTCATCACTCTGAAAAGATAAGTCTGCTCCTACGATCAAGCGACCAGGTCTGTCGAAAAACTTCATATCGAAGATAGATCGGGCTTCGACCCCAGGTGCCCACCGTTCGAACTCAACTCGGCCTCCACTGGTGTAGGGGAGTTTGTTTTCGAATAATCGTCGGTTAAGATGCGTTGTTAGGGAAAATTTATGAGAGGGCGAAAGGTGTTTGTTGTAAATTAAGGCGACTCGATCCTCTTTTACCTTTTCACCGACATCGTAACTAATGCTTGTAGAATTAGCTTGCTGAGGGTTTGATTCTGCCTGCAGTTTGGTCAGTGCACCCGGATCCTCCGCTTTAGGAGAGTGCAAATGACTAAGAATGAAAGTCAAATCTGAATCGAGTCCAGTCTGCAGTCGGAATTTTCCATGCATCAACGTATTTTCCGTTGAACTGTGGTTTCGATAACCGTCCCATTGCAAATGGGAGGCGTAAAACCGGTAGTTGAGATGTCCAGATATTCCGCTTATATTTAACCAGTTCTTCTTCAAACCAAACTGCCCTAATTCCAGATGCGCCTCAGATTCATTTCCCGAGAGGTTCCCTTCTTTAGTGGTAATTGAAATGAGACCTCCAGAAGAATGGCCGTAAAGCGAAGAGGAAGGGCTTCGCAAAATTTCTATAGAATCTATAACCCCAGGGTCGATGGAATCCAGTTGGGTTTGTCCGTCAGGCAAAGTATAGGGGATACCGTCAACTAAGACCTTAATTCCACGCACACCGAACGCCGATCGTGTCCCGAAACCCCGTATCGAAATCCGGAGATCTTGTGCCGCATTGAACTGATTCTGAAAAAATACTCCAGGGATATGGGTTAATGCCTCGTCGAGAGAGAGTTGAGGGAGTCCAAAAATAATTTCGCGTTGCGAAATCTTGCTCACCGGCGCTGGAACATTAATGGCTCTTTTGTCGGATCGAGTCGCACTAACTTTCAAAACCGGTAGGGTTTCATCTACATGTGACTCTCTCTTGGGTAGGCTTTGGGCAAGGGACAGCTCGGTAACGAGGGTCAGGCTCACAATAATAATTTCATAAATCAGTATGGATCTTAAAATTCCTAGGAAAGAAAA
>AQTY01000086.1 GCA_000372225.1 Candidatus Nitromaritima sp. SCGC AAA288-L16
ATAGCGGCTGGGTTTTTCAACATTGCTTTTGTGGCTGGTCCATCATCTCCAAAAAAACCTGCGTATCCTTTTCCTACTACACTCACTATCTTTCCGTCTTGTGTGATTTTTCTAACCTTGTGAGTATTAGTTCCCAAAACATGCAACTCTCCCTCTGGGCTGAACGCAATGTCGTCCATCGAACGAATACCTGCCTTCAAAGCAGGTCCTCCATCACCCGAGTCAGCATGCTCTCCATTTCCTGCGATGGTTGTAACAATGCCTTTAGTATCAATTTTACGTATACGGTTATTTGCCGCTTCTGCGATATAAATGTTGCCTTTCTGATCTGACGTCAAAGAATTCGGATCGCGAAATGCTGCTTCAAGCGCCGGTCCACCATCTCCGTAATAATCAGAGTCCCCTGTCCCAGCAATAGTCGAGATATTTCCATTAAGATCAATTTTTCTAATCTGATGATTCATACGATCACTAATAAACAGATTCCCCTTTGGATCAAATGTAATATCGGAAAACTGAGTGATAGTCGCAACTGCCCCTGTTTGCACCAAACCCTTGTATTTCGATTTGCTGATCGCTTCGCGATACTTTGGACTGGCAGTATCTATGTAGTCATGAATAATACCTTTTGCATCAAGTCTCCTAATGATACTGACGAACCCGCTTGGACTTGACATGAAAGCGTCTCCTACTGGGTTCTGAATAATAGTTGTAACGTTGTAAACATTGGCTTCGAGTGCTGGAATATTATTCCCAACATTTCCGCGATGGCCATTTCCTCCAATAGTGCTAATGATTCCTTTAGGTGTAATTTTACGAATTCGGTAATGTCCTTTATCGGAAAAAATTAGGTTATCATTCTTGTCCACAAACATACCGTGCGGAAAACTCAATGTCGCACCGGTGGCAGGACCACCATCTCCTGCGAATAATTTCAAGCCGTTTCCTGCTACAGTTTCTACCTTACCGCGCTTAGGATCAATGCGTCGAATACGATAATGCGACCGGTCGATAACCAAAAGATTATCATTAGAATCAACCGTGAGACCAAATGGAAGATAAAGATTAGTCTCTCGTCCAGTTTCTGAGTCACCGTTATAGTCTTGCTGTCCTGTTCCTGCTACCGTTCGTATCATTCCCAGCTTGTCGACCAGGCGAATACGGTTGTTGTTTCTATCCGCTATATAAAGATTCCCTTTCTTATCGACGGCCACTCCAGTTGGAGCTGCAACACTTGCTCGATAAGCAGGCCCGTTATCACCCATAAAGAAAAAACTCCCATCTCCGGCTACAGTCGTGATAATACCTTCAGGTGAAACTTTTCTAACGCGGTTGTTATTGCGGTCAGCAATATATAAATTTTCTGCTTCATCAAGAGCGATACCGAAAGGCTTATCTAATTGAGCCTTAAGTGCTGGGCCTGCATCACCCTGAAAACCTGCAACACCGGTCCCTGCATATGTCCGGATCACTCCTTTTTTATCGACCACACGGATGCGATCATTGGATCGATCTGATATATATAAATTTCCTTTTTCATCTGCTACCACCCCAGAAGGTAGATTCAATCTTGCCTTTACCGCTGGGGCATCGTCCCCTGAAAAGCCTGCCTCACCGATCCCAGCAAAAGTAGAGATGTTACCGCTGGTATCTACTTTGCGTACTCTATGGTTTTCACGATCAGCTATATAAAGGTTACCTTCCGGGTCGAAGGCTAAACCAGCAGGAGTCTTAAAATTGGCTTTAATAGCAGGTCCACCATCGCCTGAAAAACCAGATTCACCTGAGCCCGCATAACGCGTCATCATACCCTTGGTGTCAATCCGGCTAATTATATTATGCTCACGCATCGTGATATACATATTCCCCTTTTTATCCAGCGTAATTCCGTCTACAAGGGAAATTTCCGTTTCTGTCGCTTTCCCCGAGCCAGTTTTCGCATCAACTGGTACTGTAATAAGAGATAGAAATAGCGTAAATAAAACCAAATTAATCTTTAAAGTGTTACTAGTAAGCATGAAACACCCCTAAATATGAGACTAAAGTATGTATTCATATCGTCCTCAAAACCCATGAAACACCGGGAACAGCTATTAGCTTGTGTGTTTTGGAGTATAAGTGTTTGATTATACTTTGAGCCAATTTGATGTCAAATGGATTTTCCCATACCTCTTAAAGTTAGTTTGTCCCGAAAACATCCACTTTTTT
>AQTY01000087.1 GCA_000372225.1 Candidatus Nitromaritima sp. SCGC AAA288-L16
TGATTTTAATTTTTGACCCGGAATATTTGTCTCCCAAAAATTTTTCGGACATTTCACTTCAGTTTTCGGAGTTTGATGATCAGTTTTTCTCTATGCTTGAGATCATTCCACTAATTGGTTCTTTTGGAGGAATATCAATCGTCCCTCATCCAAACAAAAAACGGGCATACCCCTTTGGAGCATCCATCGGATGGGTAAAAGAAAATCTAATTGGACTGACAGACGGGATAGAGGATATTTCGTCAGGACATGGATATCAAGAAAACTACTCAGAGAAACTCGGGTTAGCAGCTATTGGCTCTTCCGATGATCATTTTAACTTACTTACGGGAACAGCTGTCACCGCTTATGATGGAAATATTCATAACAACCTGATTAACGCTGTGAAAGCCAAAGAAACAAAAGCAATCATGGTTGATAATTCCCTGCAACCACTGCTTAAATTTGCGCGCCATGCTATAACATCATATGCTTAAAGTCAGAGGGTGGCGTTTTTTACAAGCGGGGCCTTTGCATGTTGAAACCGTCAGAAAGATCTAAACCATTAAAAAGGTTGATATATACTACATTCAATAGCCCTTTAGGAAAAACAGGCGTTGCGGTAACGCCTTACGGAATTTGCCGTATTGTCTTGTCAATCAAAAAAGAATCGGAATTTATTGAGACACTAAAAACGATTTACCATTCTCCTAAAAAACAACGCTGCCAATTAACAGAAATAGAAAAAGAGTTTCATCTATATTTTAGTGGGAAATTAAAAAAATTTACTTTTAAAGTAGATCTGACGCAAGGAACAAGTTTTCAGCAACGTGTCTGGAAAAAATTGAAAGCTATACCCTTTGGCGAAACTCGAAGTTATCAGTGGTTGGCCACTGAAATCTGTCAACCTAAAGCCTACCGTGCCGTAGGAAATGCAAATGGGAAAAACCCAACTCCCATAATCATTCCCTGCCATCGTGTTATTCAAAAAAATGGTGGCCTGGGTGGATTTACAGGTGGAACTCACCTTAAAAAATATTTACTCAAACTTGAAAAAAAATCAAATGCCACTTTTCCATACTGAAGCAATCGTTTTACGAAGTATCAACCTGTCTGAATCGGACAAATTAGTTACCTTCATGACAAAGCGATACGGAAAAGTTAAATGCGTTGCAAAAGCTGCACGTAAAATTAAAAATAGATTTGGAGCAACCATTGAACCCTTGTCTCATATCCAGCTCATCTATTTTGGAAAAGAGAACCAAATCTTGTTTCGTCTCAATCATTCAAATATCATTCATTCGTTTCAAGATATTCGTGATGATCTACAAAAAGTATTCACTGGAATCTATTTTAGTGAACTGATTGATGCGCTGATTCCAGAAATGCATCCAGACCCAAATGCTTTTAAATTATTGCAGGATAGCTTAAAAACTCTTGAAGTTGTGGCTAATTTAGATGTTCTAAGTCGCGCCTTCGAAATGAGGTTAATGTGCCTTGCTGGATACACTCCGCAACTTAGCTACTGTGCAATATGCAAAAAATCAGAGTACACGACAAAAATCGGATTTAGTTTCGAGCGTAGAGGAATCATATGTGAACCCTGCACTTTCCAAGCTCAACCAGGAATTCGCTTTCAAGTAGGAACCCTAAAATACTTAAAAAAACTTAAAACTATGGATATCAAACATGCAAACCGCTTAAAATTTCCTAAAGGTATAGAGCTTGAGATAGAACAACTAATTCACAGGTTCATCCTTTCATACACTGGGCGCGAACTAAAATCCTACCCGTTTATCAAAAACATGTCTAAAATTGATACTAGTATCGAATTATGATCAAACGTATCATACAAACTGAACAGGCCCCCGCTGCTATTGGCCCCTATTCTCAAGCCATTCGTATAGGTGATTTTCTCTACACATCGGGTCAAATAGCATTGGATCCTGAGTCCGGCATCTTTCTTTCTGGAGAAATCGAAGAGGAAACAGAGCAAACCCTTAAAAATATTTCTGCCATTCTTCAAGCAGATGGGCTAATCCTTGAAAATGTGGTCAAAACAACTGTTTACCTATCCGACCTTAACCATTTTTCTCGAATGAACCAAGTATACGAAAAGTATTTTTCAAAAACTAAACCAGCGCGCGCCTGCGTTCAAGTAGCTGCTCTCCCTAAGGGGGCCAAGATTGAAATTGATGTAATAGCTAGCTGTTCACCC
>AQTY01000088.1 GCA_000372225.1 Candidatus Nitromaritima sp. SCGC AAA288-L16
CTGGTAGCGAGGCTTCATTATGGAATATTTTCCGCGGTGATTTTTTCCAAGAATTATCGTATTCCAATCTTTCTCTGCGAATAAATTTAAAAAAATGCCAGGAACCGTATCACTCAAAATTTTGCCACCCATCCATTTAGCCGATGACCAGTCTATCATTCCCGTATTAGTTTGGCCTTCATTCCACAACATCCCCTGTAATGTAGGGTCAGAAAAATTCCATTCTTTCCATCTAGACAAGTCTAGACTTTCCTCCCGAATCACATGCATCCCCCACTCACCAGTTGACCAACGAGCATGACAAGCATGACATTCTATAACCTCCATATGACGAGCCACTGTGTGAGCAACTACAGATTTTTTTCCCATAAGCAAAGGTATGACATGCTTTTTCCCCGTCACCTTCGAATACAAAACCCATTTATCTTTTTCTTTTTTGACATGAGTAAGAGGCGCATCGCCAGAATTCAGAAGAATCGTATCCCCAACTTTAATTTTTCTTTTCAAGTTTGGGTTAAGAGAGTTAGAAGCAAGTAGTTTTTTGGTTTTAGGGTCTGATTCCTTGAGCATAGTTTCTCTTGGTTTTTTTGAAATACTCCCGTGACAATCTTCACAACGAATCCTAACACCTGCATGTAACCCAGAACCAGAAGGCGTCCCCTTAAAATCCGTCGTCGCATGACAGTCAATACAATGCATTCCTCGTTCCCGATGAATATCGGGAAGCAAAAACTCGTGTTCTGTTCCATAGAGCACTGGTTTATCCGCAGCTGTTTTTTGAAAAGATGGATTAGGGCGAGTGGCAGGAGAAAATAAACCTTCAAATTCATTGCCAATTCCATTCTCATTGTGACAGTGTTCGCACTGAACGCTAGGTACTGCAGTTGTAAACTTATGCATTATCGGATAGGCTCGGGGGTTTGTTAGACTATTAGCTGCAAACTTTCTTTTAAACCGACCTTCTCTTTCTGCGCGATTTTTTCGGACCTTCGACTGAATTGCTCGGTCTTGAGTTAATGTATGGCCATCGTTTGAATAAATCATATGACAGGCAGCGCAGCCTCCAGCACGATAATCTCCCGGGCGGTGAGGTGCTTCCCCCTGCAAATGACAACGCAAGCATTTAGTTCTTAAAAAAGCATCAACTGGCTCGCTTTCGGATGGGCTAGGTAGAAAAAACTCGCCTTTCTCCTCTTTCGGGCGCAATGAATACAAACTCTCCCCTTCTTCCTGAGCCCCCCATGCATAGCGTGTAACTTCGATTATGGATTTTCCTGTTGCCATATTTGACTGTTCAACCTGTTCGATTTGATCTGCGTGACATTTGCCGCAATATTTAGAGGCGTGATCTAAATCGGATGGATTAGCGACCAAATTCTTATGCGCAGCGGGAAGGGTTCGTCTCCTACGGTTTCCTTCATGACATTTTGTGCAGCGAAATTTATGATTTTTGCTGATTCTTTCTATTCCTCGATGACAATAAAGACACCCGCCGCCTTCAAGGTGATCCACATTTCCAAAAACATCATTAATTCGAAAACGAGAGCCTCTATACACTTTCTCAATAAATACATCCGAATCATTGTACGAATTGAACTGGATTCCATCGACGGTTACCCCAGGCTTTAAAACTTTTTCTGCACTTGCTCTTCCTCCCCGCAAAAGCATAAAAGGATCACGAAAATCTCCAGCATCTAAAAATTGCTTCTTACCTCGAGGGGGGATGCTAACCATATTTTTCTTCAAAACCCTAGAGTCGGTTGATAGAGACTCAACTAAATTTTGTTTCTCAATCATGGGTTCCTTTGAGGGTATTACAACTGTATCTTGATTTGAAACCCCGAGGTCTCCTTGTTCAGGCTTGGCAAAATCTTTAACTTCTATGATAGGTTCTTTGGAAGGTATCCTAACTCCATCTTGATTTAAAATCTCAGGATCCGCTTGCTCAGGCTTAGCAAAATGTTCGGCTTCGATAACAGGCTTCTTCGTTATGGAATCCGTGTCGATCCCGAATGGCGGTTCGTTTTCGATAGAATCATCGGGGGTTGAGCTAAAAAAATTTTCAAAAAATGATCTATTGTCTTCCTGGGCAAGTAATTGCGAGGCGTATAAAAAAAAACCCGCCATGAAAAACAGTCCCCAAATAGTT
>AQTY01000089.1 GCA_000372225.1 Candidatus Nitromaritima sp. SCGC AAA288-L16
AAATATACAAATAACGGGGTACGCGTTGAGTGACTATACAAAAACATTCAGCTAACAAAAGTGTATCAGGCTTCACCCTCATAGAATTGCTAATTGTCATTGCAATCATCGGTATTCTTGCTGCTATCGCTATTCCACAGTTCAACCAGTACAAGATAAGAGGCTATGATACCAGTGCCAAGCAGGGTCTGCGTGATGTGGCTTTGCTCTGCAATGCTTACTGGATTGACAATGACTGCTCGGAGGCTTGCAGCATTTCTAAAATCAAAGAAGCCGCTTACGGTTTTAATCAGAACACCGATCTTGATGTAACTTTACCTTCAGCTTCTTCACAATGCTCGAACTTCTGTGCGTCTGCAAAAAGTAACAGCAGTCCAAATACTTTCAGCATTGACGGTAAGGCATTGATAAGTTCAGGGACAAACTGTGGTGGAGCTGGCGGGTCAGTGCAAACCACATCTGTTTCGCCGGCACAAACTTTCGAAAGCTATAAACCGTCGGCCGAGGCATGCAGTTCGTCAAAGCCTAAAATATGGTTTTTGGTTGACTCAGATGGCAACCGAAACACAGATCCAGCGAAGCGGGATATGAAAGTACCAAACAATTTATTTTATGGTAATTGCGGCGTTGCCGGTAATTTTACGACCCCCAGCAGTTTCAATGGCCGCCTCACTAATTGGAGGGTACACGTAAGAGAAGGGGGAGGGAAACTCGTGATGGCAAGTCGACCCGAGTGTGTAGATTTACCAAATTGTAACATTATACCGGAGATAAGCAGCATAACTCAATCGTACACAAAATATAACTTCACAACCGGAATATGGAGCAATGACGAGGGGGAAAAATTCAAAAACGGGGAACTCGTTGAGTGACGCACCTCCATTAGCGTACTTTGTTCACAACACATATCTCGACCCCGATGAAATTATCATTCTCTAAGAGCTTTTTGTATGAAATGGTCATTCAAAAACATCCAGCTAACAAAAGCGCATCAGGCTTCACACTAACTCCTTCCGCTTTTCCAACCGCCTCAAGTATTGCTCACGTTCGTCACCACCATAGGGAAGACGAAGTACTCCGATTCCATTTCGTTTGATGAACTGATCTGCAAGCGGAATATCGACCATTTCCCCGAACATTGGAAGCGATCCTTTCAACGCTAACTTGCTGATATATTGCCTCGACAAGCCCCAACGCCTAGCAAACTGGGATTGAGTTAATAAGTCGTCTTCTATTGATTTGTCCACTTATATAATAAGGAAAAGTCTAGCTGTTTTTCGCCGCCGCGTACCCGCAATCTTTAGATTCGAGGAAGTACCTTTTTCAAAACCCTAGCTACAACTTTAGGGTTTTGCAACCCTTTGTATTAGATGCACTCAATAATTAATTGAGTTTATCTATAATTTCAGAATGAATGTTATAACGTCGATCAATCAGCTTATAGACATGCAAATAATTTTTTCCATAAAAGATTGAATCTGGATCTTGCTTCTTTAATTCTAACCTCTGGCATAGGTGTGGGAAAGATGGGGGACAAATCACTCGGTGCTCCATTAGCAGTGGTTCGCCACGCAGACGGGAATCATTTTCTCCCGCTTTAATAGCCTTTATGCACTCTTCGTATTGATCCTTCGATAGTTCTGCTGACCAGCCCGGAAGATCCGTCGTACCACACAGGAAAAATCCACCACCAGAACCCTGCTGAGCAAAAACAGGAGACACTGTCATGAGTGTCAATCCAAATAAACATAAAATGATTGCGTAAAATATAATTCGGTATTTTAATAACATCTTGCCCCCCCCTTTTATTTAAACCCACTAACAAAACTACCTTCACGCATTATACCCTCAAACAAAAAAATGCCCCCATATTCCCTTGCGGGCGGGAGGGAGCGTCACGGTGGTTAAACCGTCCCATCAATTATCAACGCTGCACTATCAATACTGTATGTATTAGGACTGCTGTTATGTTTGGCCGATGCGCAGAAGTTATTTAGTGGCGAGGAAGGAAGTGTCGCTACAACATCCGCGTTCTGGTTAAAACCGTAAGTCGCTTCTTTGATTTTAGGAAGGTCGCAACCTTGAAGTGCATCGGTATCCAACCAGTAAGCATTGCACAGCAGATGCATATCTTTTAGAG
>AQTY01000090.1 GCA_000372225.1 Candidatus Nitromaritima sp. SCGC AAA288-L16
AAATACATGTAACAGACTCACAAAATAAAGAACACAGAGAAAACGCCATCCAACTCTTACAACAGGAGCTGGTACTTGATCAATTGGCCTCGAACCTCAATATTAATATTGATGAAAGCGAACTCAATGCGGAAGTCAATAATATGGTTCGTATGTTGGGCGAAACGAATGCCCATAAAATGAAAAAACAGTGGGAACAAAATGGAGTCTTAGCGAGATTACAAAGCCGAATCAAGCGCGATAAAACGCTCGATGCAGTAATGAAGGAAGTTCAGATCAAGGAAGAAGTTGTTGACAGAAAAGAAGATATTGACAATAATTAAAGCAATATGTCTTAACTTATTTTTGTATTACTCCAGCAGTTCTTGAGCGCTATATAGGCTAGTAGGACATGGCTTAGCCTTTTCATTATTTTATACTTGAAAAAGAAAGAGAGTGTATGACGGATACTTATAACCAGTTGATACCAATTGTAATTGAACAAACCAGTCGAGGAGAGCGCTCTTACGATATTTATTCTCGCCTACTTAAAGACAGAATCATATTCCTTGGTACTGGAGTTGACGATAATGTAGCCAACGCCATTATAGCCCAAATGCTTTTTTTAGAATCAGATGAACCGGATCAAGATATTTACCTATACGTCAATAGTCCTGGTGGACAGGTAAGTTCGGGAATGGCTGTCTACGATACCATGCAATATATCAAGCCTGACGTCCAGACAATTTGTATTGGACAGGCAGCCAGCATGGGTGCCTTGCTATTAGCAGCTGGAGCTAATGGGAAACGATTTTCTCTTCCACACGCAAGGATAATGATCCATCAACCGAGCGGTGGGTTTCAAGGCCAACATACAGATATTGAAATCCAAGCTAAAGAAATCTCCCGCATTCGAGAAATTCTTGACGGAATACTTGCAACGCACTCCGGACAGGAACCTAAAAAGGTTCGCAAGGATACGGAGCGAGATCACTATATGACTGGTGAGGAAGCTTTAAAATATGGTCTAATTGATAAGCTAATCACTAAACGCGAAGAGGCCAAAAAGAAGAAGGAGTAAATTTTGACCAAGAATATGAGCTACCTTTTCTCTTGATCACCCAATAGAGGAATCCTATGAGCAAAAAAAGGCCCCCAAAGAACAATAACTATAGATGTTCATTTTGTGGCAAGAGCCAAGATGAGGTTAAAAAGCTGATCGCTGGCCCAACTGTTTTTATATGTGATGAGTGCATCGAACTATGTAACGAAATCATGGTAGAAGAATGGGCCCAAGCAAAGTCCGAGGATGCACAACACCTATTAAAACCCAAAGACATCTACAGCCATCTTGAAAATTATATTATTGGACAAAACCGTTGCAAGCGCATACTTTCAGTCGCCGTTCACAACCATTTCAAGCGGATAGAAGCTAATACAACTATGGACGAAGTAGAACTTCAAAAAAGCAATGTGCTGCTTATTGGTCCTACCGGTTCTGGGAAAACTTTAATGGCTCAAACGTTGGCAAAAATTCTTGACGTACCATTTACTATTGTTGACGCCACAACACTTACCGAAGCCGGTTATGTTGGAGAGGATGTAGAAAATATCATCCTAAAACTATTACAAGCTGCAGACTACGATGTGGAAAAAGCGGAGCGAGGAATTATTTATATTGATGAGATTGATAAAATATCTCGTAAAACAGAGAACCCATCAATCACTCGTGACGTATCAGGGGAGGGTGTACAACAGGCCTTACTTAAAATTATTGAGGGCACCACTGCCAGCGTCCCACCACAAGGTGGAAGAAAACACCCTCACCAGGAATTTTTACAAGTTAACACATCTAATATCTTGTTTGTCTGTGGTGGCGCTTTTGTTGGCCTCGACAGTCTCATCCGTAACCGTGTAGGGAAAAAAACACTTGGATTCAGCCAAGAACCCATCTCAAATGGAAAAATGGAAACGGAAGCTATCCTTGAAAAGGTACAACCGGAAGATCTTCTCAAATACGGACTCATCCCAGAATTTGTAGGGCGGTTTTCTATCGTCGCGACTCTTACTGAACTCGACGCAAATGCTTTAATGAAAGTACTTTCAGAACCCAAAAATGCGCTAATAAAACAATTTCAGAAACTTT
>AQTY01000091.1 GCA_000372225.1 Candidatus Nitromaritima sp. SCGC AAA288-L16
AATCCTTTATTTAAAAAAGCTTTTGATTCTGCTTGCTCTAAAATTGCTTGTATATTGAAGTCTGTTTTAGAGAAGATTTTTGTGTCAGGCTTAAAGTAAATAGAGGTACCATAAGATCTAACGGCCTTCCCTTTTTTGAGTTTGGTTAGTGGCTTACCCTGAGAATAGGATTGAGTCCACTCAAATCCATCACGTTTTGAGGTTGCGGTTAAACTTTCACTCAAAGCACAGACAACTGCCATGCCAACACCGTGAAGCCCGCCTGAAACTTTATAATTATCTTCGCTGAACTTTCCACCTGAGTGTAGAGTGGTAAAAAGAACTTCCATCGCACTTTTTTTGGTTTTAGCAAATGTGTCAATTGGAATACCGCGTCCATTATCTTGTATGGTAATGCCGCCATCCTTTTCAAGCGTGATTTCAATCGCGTCACAGTGTCCATTTAGGGCTTCATCTACACAATTATCTAAAATTTCCCAAACTAAATGATGTAGGCCCGTTGACGTCGTAGAACCGATATACATTCCGGGACGACGACGAACAGGTTCAAGTCCCTTCAGTACTTGTAGATCCTTAGCACTATATGTTCCCATGATAATCCTGTGTTATTCGACTGCAGTTATTTTTTTTCGCTTTGATATAATGATCCCCTGACCTCCGCGATTAGCAACACGGATGTCTTTAAAATTGATTTTTTTTGTTTTCCCGTCATCAAAGTTGATCGTTGAATGACCATTTTTATTTGCGATTTTGAAGCCGGCTAGTGAACTGTTTATCAGTTTTATAAGGCGCGAACCCATACCCGCTCCTGTGAGTAATGACACCTGTTCGATTGGAATAACAATACCCTTTCCATTGGCCGACGCCATAAATAAGTGCTCTCCGGTTATAAGAGAAAATCCTATTACTTTATCATCCCCTTTTAACGTCATTAATTTTCGCCCGGAACGAGTGGTTTCAATAAGGTTGGATAAGGGAAAGCGAAAACCATAACCAGAACCCCCTATTATCATGCCCTCTAACCCACCTTTGTTGTCATCTGCAAAGCTGAGTCGAGTTTGGCGAGTGGACTTATTAGAAGAATCTCCAGTTGAAGGAATTTGGCCAGCGGCAGCAAGTTCTGCAGGATCAAGCGAGAGCATTGATATTACTTTTTCTCCATCAGCAAATTTAAATAAATTCTGAATAGGTTCACCAAACCCGGCCCGAGTATAAGGCAGATTGTATAGTTTGGAGACGTATACCATTCCTCGTGAGGTAAAAAAAGCAACAAACTCGCGGGTATTTGCTTTTACAGTTGAAAGGAGAGAATCATTTTCTTTGTACTTTAGAGTGCTGGGTTCTACAACTTTTTTAAATTTCCGTAGCCATCCATTTTTACTTATTACCAGGTAAGCATCTTCATGTTCAATGAAATCCTCTGCATTATATTCGACAAGTTCGATGGTTTTTATTTTGGTACGTCTTTTGTCTCCAAACTTTTCATCAATTTCATGTAGTTCATTTTGTACACCAGCCCATATTTTTTTATCAGAATTTAAAATTGTTTGGATTTGTTTTTTCTCTTTTGACTTTTTCTTCTGCTCTTCGAGTATTTTCTCCACTTCCATTGCGACTAGTCGATATAGGGGAATTTCTAAGACTGCCGATACTTGTTCGTCATCTAATTTAAATCCTTTTTTTAACTTGTCGTGTGCTTCTTGTTTTGACTTAGAACTACGGATTATTTTAAGAGCCTTATCCAGTTGGCTGAAAATTACCACAAACCCGTCTAAGATATGTAGACGTTTGATTAGAATGGCAAGCTCGTATTCTAGCCTACGGGTCACCACTTCCTTTCGGAAGTCAAGAAAGTTTCGGCATATTTCTTTTAAAGACAAACGCGCAGGCTCGCCGGTTGGTTTGAGGCAATTAAAGTTTAGCTGAAAGTTGTTTTCTAGTTCAGTGTGTCTAAGAAGATAGGTCATAATTTTTTCAGTATTGGTACCTGATTTTAATTCAAGTACAATACGCATTTTTTCGTCACTTTCATCTCGGACATCCATAAGCGGCGGGAGTTTTTTAGCAATTATGATTTCAGCTATCTTTTCAATCAAACGGGCTTTATTTACCCCGTAGGGTATT
>AQTY01000092.1 GCA_000372225.1 Candidatus Nitromaritima sp. SCGC AAA288-L16
TCAAAACATTTGTGCGAAAATTTGATGAAAAAATTATTCATGATTCTATTAAAAAAGAATTGGGGCGTGGTGGGCAGGTCTATTTCGTTCATAATAAAATTAACAGCATTCTTTCAATTAAGGAGATGATACAAGAAATCATTCCGGAGGTACGAATTGGAGTTGGCCACGGGCAATTGCCGGAACATCAGTTAGAGGAGGTGATGGGAAAGTTTATAGCAAAAGAGATAGATGTTCTTCTTTGTACAACAATAATTGAATCCGGTCTTGACATAGCGTCAGCCAACACAATTATTATTAATAGAGCGGATCAGTTTGGCCTTGCTCAACTCTATCAATTAAGAGGACGAGTGGGGCGTTACAAGCATCAAGCCTATGCTTACTTGCTTATTCCCGGAGTACTTGCTATCAGTTCTGAGGCTAGACAGAGACTAAATGCAATAGAAGAGCTAAGTGAACTGGGAGCAGGATTTCAACTAGCAGCTCGCGATATGGAAATCCGGGGAGTGGGGAATATGCTTGGGCGTAATCAATCTGGCCATATTGCCTCTATCGGATTTGATCTTTATTCGAAGTTAATAGAAGAAACAGTTAGAGAGTTGAAAGGTGAAGAGGTTCAGAGACAATTTATCGATCCAGAAATTAATATACAGGTAAAAGGCTATATTCCTAAGAATTATATTCCTGACTTGAACCAAAGGCTAGACGTGTATCGCAGACTTCAGTTGTTGGATACTCTGGACGATTATAATGCAATCAATCGTGAAATGATTGATCGATATGGGACGTTTCCGGAATCTATTGAAAAACTATTATATTTAGTTGAGATTAAAACTATTTGTAGAATACTTCATATTGGAAGAGTGTATATTGTTAATGGTGATGTTCGCTTTGATGTCGAGCGGACCACGCCTATTTCTCCTGGAGTAATCTCTGGAGCTTTGGAGGCAGGGTTTGTGTTTGTATCCGAGTTTTGCTTAGGGTTAAATTTAAAACGTAAAAATTGGAAAGAAGATATATTTTCAATTGCTGATCATTTGAAAGTGATTCTTCGGTTAGTTAATGATGCTCAATGAATCTATGGACTGTTTTAAAGCTTTTTTAATGAGAAGTTTTTTTATTTTATTCATTTTTATGTATATAGCGTGCTCTGGTTCGAAGGAAGTCGTAGGCATTTCAAATGAGGCCGTTGTTGCAGTAGTTAATGATATTAATATTACGGTGGATGAACTTCGTGATGAAATTCGATTTTTGATGAAACAGTTTCGCGTTGTCAATAAAAATGCTCTCACTGAAGAAGCAAAACTTATATTAAAAACTAAAGGTCTTAATCGAGTTATACGAAATAACTTGTTGCTCATGGAGGCCAGTTCAAATGGAATTTCCTTGACTCGAGACGAGTATGAAGTCGCTTTTGGTGAAGCTAGAAGTGGATATGAAAAGGGCTCTTTTCGGGAGTATCTGAAAGACGAAGGCACCCCTTTTAAGGCATGGCAGATCCGATTCAAAAATAATTTAATGATCAAAAAATTTATTAATGCTAAATTTAAAATTAATCGTTCAGGTAATGAAACAAGAGCTAGAGAATATTATAAAACCCATAAAGAGATGTTTAAAAAAGGCCAGAAGGTTCACGCTTTACATATTATGGTGGCATCTGAAGATGAATCGAGGGTTGTACGTAGCGCATTAAAATCACAAAAAAAAAGTTTTTCGGAATTGGCGAGAATATATTCCTTAGCCCCCGAAGCGTCTATTGGGGGCGATCTCGGATATTTTGAGATTAGCCAAATGCCAGAAGAGTTCGGTTTAATAGTTGAACTTAAAAAGAATCAGATTAGCGAAGTTATCAAGACTCCATACGGGTACCATATTTTTAAGGTTGTAGATGTGAAAAGTCCAACGCAGTTAAGCTTTTCTGATTCAAAAAGAAATATCTTTGAGCGGTTTGCAAGAGATGAGCAGTCCGTTAATTTTAAAAAATGGTTAATTGAATTAAAGAATAATTCTAATATAAAAATAAATGGAAAT
>AQTY01000093.1 GCA_000372225.1 Candidatus Nitromaritima sp. SCGC AAA288-L16
ATTAGAGTTATTTGTTTTTCTACTTTCATCATTCAGTCCTTGCAAACATTTTGCAAACAGTTTGAAGATTGACCCTCTATTTTATCAAAAACCTTTACCGCCTTCCGAAGCGTGTCATCATCAAAATGCCCATATCGCTTTTTAAGCATCTCCACTGATGAATGTCCCATCAAAGTAGCTACAGTCAAATGATCCACCCCATTATTCAGCATGAAACTGGCAAAGAAATGCCGTAAGTCTTTCACCCGCACATTCCAACCAATGCTGGACTTTTTCAATGCTCGTTTCCAAGCCTTTTGAAATCCTTGTCCAGTGACCGTATGAAACACTCTGTCATCATGAAGCCTTCTGACTCTTGACCTGAACTGAAGCACATCACTGACGGCTTGGGTTAATGGCACATCTACTTTGATCCCTGTCTTGCCTCGTAGAGTCCGAATCATTTCCTCTGGTAAATTGACATCTCTCCACCTTAGTTCTATAGCATCTGCTAAATCTAACCCGGTATATGCCATAACTAATGCAACGGATTGATGTTGATCATCCAGATAAGATACGATCTCCCCCAATTCAGAAACTGACATGAAGCGGTTCTGATAAAATCCTTTATTTTGATAAACAATTGCTGGAAGTTCAAAACTACGATCGCCACGCTGAAGAATCCACCGCAACACTCTGGCGTGTTTCTTTAGGCTTGATTCCGGCAAATCACCATTGACCCGAAAGTAATCGGTAACAAGAGAATTACCAGTTTTAGGATCGTAATTTATGATTTCCATTATTCGCTTACCATTGAAAAAGGGTCTTAAATGTTTATGGACGATGTATTCGTATCGACCATCTTCTTTGAGGTAGTCAGCCTCTGTTTCATTCCATGTTTTCTTCCATGACTGATAATCTCCTTTATCAATTTGGAGTTTTAATTCTGCGAGGCGTTGAACGGCTAGTTTTTCGTCCGTTGTCTCAAGGCTGTCTTGCAATAAGAATCCTCTGTAACGACAAGCGGCATAATAAACCTCTCGCTTACCACGCTTTCTGATTTCTTTTTTAGGCATAGTTCTTTCTCCATTAGAACCATACCCATCAGACCAGCGTTGGGATTTTAGCACAGGGGTCATAAATTATTATTTTCCATCTTAAATAAAAAAATTAAAACGGCCCGTTGGGTTATGCTTTACGAGAATAAGGCGGGAACCCAAACAGGCCAGAACCGAAGAAGAAAAATGCTTCATCGGTTTATCGTTGATTTGAATTCTAATGATTGTTAACATTACTTGTTTCTCGTAAAGCATCCAATATTCTTAATATATTATACATTTCGCAATATGTCAAAAGAAAATCCGCAATATATGACAACATCCCTGTGGGCCAAAGCCGCCAGAAAAAGTAGGAAGTTAACCCAGAAAGACTTAGCGGCGATGCTTAAAATATCCAAAAAGTCTCTTGAGAACTACGAGTCTGGAAGGATAGATATGCCTATGGCAACTGCTATTAAAATCGCAACATTTTGCGAATTTCCTCCCCCTTTTTTTAACTCAACCCAAGAGGGACAGCCTCAAAATAGAGATGTCCAAGGGGACAAGGCTGGGGATAAAGGTATGGAAATAACCACCGCCAAATACATTTCCCTGTTGGAGAAAACTGTTGAATTGCAAAAGTGGCAAATTGAGGACCTTAAAATAGGGAGGGAAAGTTTTAATGCTCTGAAGGAGGAAATTAAAACACTGGAGAAGGAATTTAATACACAGTTGGGAACACGGTTGGCAACAGAGATGAAGAAAATATTGGCAGGGCAGAAGGCTTCTAAAAAGAAGTAACCAGATATAGTTACCTGCTTTGGGAGCAGGGGGGTCGGAGGTTCGAGTCCTCTCGCCCCGACCATTTAAAACAAT
>AQTY01000094.1 GCA_000372225.1 Candidatus Nitromaritima sp. SCGC AAA288-L16
TCTTATAAAGATTGTTTAGTTAATGTCAAGAGAGTTTGAACTAAAGTTTACATTTCTAAGAACTATACATCCGCTTGTTTAAGTGAGCGACAACAACACTGACAAGGTTTCCATGCCTATCCTAGATCGGTCCAACCTACTCTGAATATAAGGGAACAAGTCTTTTATCAATAAAATCGAATCGCTCGTCACGGACATGAAACTGCTCCTTGTCTGAGTCACCCTGTACCGCGGAGTAATCCATGTTTTCTAGTTTCCTTTTGATCATACAGGCGTATGTAATGCTTTCAGGCTTTTCTTCTATATCCAGAAAATTGACCGCTCTCATAAAGGTTGAACCAGTAGTGACTATGTCATCAACTATTAACCAGTGGGTATCTGCCGGATAGGAAGGGATAGCAACTTCTGCAAAGTCAGTACTTTTCTTAGGCATTATGTAAAAAGGAAGATTAATCAGTTTTGATAATGCATACCCAATTCGTATTCCCTCTGTTTCGCAACCAACAATCACATCAAACTTCCCATGTTTTGTCTGCCAAGTCTCTAGCTTTTGTCTTAGTAAACTACAATAGGCTTCATTCATGGTATCGGATAACAGAGAGTAATCGTAATTGTAGTTCGACTTAACTCCAGAGCTTAAAACAAATTTTCCTTCTTTTATTATTCGTGAAAACATAGAATACTCCCTCTCCCAAAAATCAACTTAATAACTCACGTTAAAAAACACCTCAACAAAAAGCATTTCCCGAGTGGCCCTTTACAAACTTTCTTTCCTCCATTGACCACAAATCTTAATGAAGTCATTCTTCTTCGGACCAAGCAAATTTACCGATGAGTGGAACAAACTTACAACTTCCTATTTTTCGTTTCATTACCCTATCACCATTTTTATTAAGGACAACAAGGTCTTGTGATTCTCTTTCCCCTACGGGTGCCACCAAACGACCTTTATCCGCCAACTGTTCAATCAATGCGGTGGGAATGCTTGGCGTTGCCGCTGAAACAAGAATCACATCGAATGGTGATTGATCGCGCCAACCATAGGTACCGTCAAATATTTTAAAAACAATATTTTGGTACCTTAGTCCTTCAAGCAACTCTTTGGTTTTTTGGACAAGGGGCTTGATTCTTTCAATAGTAAATACCTGTGACGCTAACTCAGCCAGAATAGCCGTCTGGTAGCCTGACCCTGTCCCAATTTCCAAAACCCGTTCACCCCCCTTAAGCTGCAAAACCTCCGTCATTAATGCGACAATGTACGGTTGTGAGATTGTCTGATTTTCACCAATGGGCAACGGACAATCCCCATAAGCCCTATGCTGAAGTGAAGAATTAACAAATAGATGCCTGGGTACCCGGCTTAGCACCTCTATCACCAAAAGGTCCTTGATACCGCGTCCCGATATTTGTTCTTCTATCATCTTACGCCTTTGTCCGGCGTATGCCTGAATGGCCCGTTCCGTCAACTCCACTTGGAACGACCTCCTATAAATATTATCGAGAAATGAAGGTGTAAAACCGAAGGGAACAAATTAGAAAATCAATCTAGAGGGGAGGGTTACTAATGCAGGTAGGGAGAAATCCTATCTGTTTGACCAGTGAACGTTTTAAACCTTAGTTGTTCAATCAAACCGACCTCTTCATCTACCGCGTGCGCTCCCACCAAAACGGGATTCTGAAAAAAAACAAGATCCCAGCAACCTTGACCTTCTTCATATTTCAGAAGGTAAATATTGTTGTCGTCGGCCTCCACTTTAAAAAAAACCTCTCCAACACCGTACCACCGATCCACAACCTCTTTTATCCTGTATCGACGATTATAAACC
>AQTY01000095.1 GCA_000372225.1 Candidatus Nitromaritima sp. SCGC AAA288-L16
AAGCCGGATAAGTGATTATGAAAAACTCGTAGCCAAAAAAGTGGAGGTTGATGAAAACACCCTCGATATACAAATCGACTTTGGACCTCAGTTAGGGGAAAAGGTCATTGAAGTAACGGGCTTGACCAAAGGCTACAATAATAACCCTCTCATTAAAGACTTAACGTTTTCTACCCCCCGTGGTGCAGTTGTCGGACTCATTGGCCCTAATGGAACCGGAAAGACGACTCTTTTCCGAATGGTTATAGGCGAAGAATCTCCGGACGCAGGAAAAATAGATATTGGTTCTTCGGTAAAGTTATCATACGTTGACCAACACCGGCATGACCTTGAGGGTGATAAAACTATTTTCGAGGAAATCACAGGCGGTACTGACCAGATAGAAGTTGGTGGCCGTTCCATTAATTCGCGATCTTATGTGGGAAAATTCAACTTCAAGGGAAGTGACCAACAAAAAAAGGTGGCTAATTTGTCAGGAGGTGAACGTAACCGCGTTCACTTAGCGAAACTACTGCGACGAGGTGGCAACGTCCTGCTTCTTGACGAACCTACAAATGATCTCGACGTTACCACTTTACGTAACCTAGAAAGCGCCATTCTGAATTTTAGTGGCTGTGTTCTAGTAATAAGTCATGATCGGTTTTTTCTAAATCGTATCTGCACTCACCTACTCGTTTTCGAAGGCGAAAGCAAGGTACGCTGGTTCGAAGGAAACTTTGAGGAATACCAAGAAAAACGTCGCGAGGAATTGGATGGGCGGGAAGAGAATAGACGCTCCAAATATAAAAAGCTAACCATTCGTTGACGTTAGTTGTTTGTAGAGAGAAATATCAACGAGCGAAACGCTTCAAGTAATGAATTACCTGCCAAATATCTTTATCGCTCAGGGTAAATTTATGGGCCGGCATGGCAGTTCCTTTGGATCCATTTTTAATAACCCAAAACAACTGGCCATCTGACAGAGATTTCATTGTATCTCCACAGGTAAAATTTCTCGGTGCAGGTTCCAACCCACGTGCCAAACGCCCATTCCCATTTCCTCTAATACCGTGACACATTTTGCAGGCCGTAGGTTTTGCTTCCATTTGATAAAGCGATTTTCCTCGCTCAATATTTTTTGTAGTAGCAAACAAAGGGTTTTGTTTGAGGGCGTACCTTGATGGAGCTTTGTCAGTTTTGCGCGACTGAGGGCAAATGCCCGAAGCGACAATTAGAGTAGTAGGGTACTCATATTTTGGTGACAGATGACGAGTCAAAGAACCCGATTGTTGACCTGCCGAAATGCTTTTCACAGGAAATACAAAAACCGAGACCACAAATATCAAGAGAAAAAGCTTCACAGCTTACCCCCTTCAAGTTCCATTACTTTGGTAAATATTTTACCAAGAAAAACAAGGCTCGAAAATAAGCAAACCACTTTTAATGGAAAATGTGCATCTACTTAATTGATATGACACTCAAAAAAATCAGCTTAGACCTTAGACATTCCAAACTGTTGACTAGCTCTGCTCCTCACGTCTAGTTAGCCAGGGTCCGAAGATATAGAATGATTTGCCAAACCTGCTCATTAGTTAAACTTTTATAAGCAGTCATCCCCGTACCAGGCGATCCGTTTTTCACAACCCAGAACATCTGACCATCTGAAATATCTTTCATCGTCTCGGAACAAGAAAAATTTCTTGGTGGAGGATTAAGGCCAGGGGCCATCATACCCATTCCATTCCCAGTTGATCCATGACAAATCTTGCACGCTGTCGGTTGCGCATCCGTATGAAAAAGTGACTCTCCTGCGAATAAATTTTTCGAGTCAGATTTTAGCGG
>AQTY01000096.1 GCA_000372225.1 Candidatus Nitromaritima sp. SCGC AAA288-L16
AACTTCGGGAAAGTTCTTAAAGAAACAAAAATACAAAAAAACAGGGAAGAGTCGGCCCTCAAGCCGTCCCTTCCCCGATCAACACCTAACAGACTTTACTCAGATTAGTAGTGGAGAGTATTCCACTGCGTAACTGCTTTCTGTCCGTTTCTTTCCTTGTTATTACCATTCCAGATTGCAATCGCCATTGGTGTCTTACCACCACTGAATTGCGTGTCATTGCTGTCGGCAGTGCTTAGGGCACGTTTGAATACAACCGCCCAGCGGTTGTTTCTCCAGTTGCCTTCACCATCAACATCCTGATGAGCCTGGGTGGTCAATGTGCTGAATCCTTCAGCATTCAGATCTTCTACAGCCGATACACGCATACGGGCATCCGAAAGAATGTTGCCTGTTGCACGACCTGGATTGTAGACACCCTCGTTCTGACCCATTCCAAAGTCAATGTTGGTAGAACGCTTGCTGATGTTACCTGCTCCCTGACTTGCCCTAGAACCAGACTTAGTTCCAGACTTATGAGCAGTATCTATACCAGATAACTTCCCATCAGGCTCATACATGTAGTAACCAGCAGAACCCATTGCCATGAACTTGTACTGATCTTCCATGTCCTGCATGCTGTTACTGGTCGTACCTTCATTGCCCCATGTAGCTTTCCACTGCCAGATGTTAACGCGCTCGCCGTCTCCACCCATAGTGAACGGAGGCTCTTCGCCACCCTGCTTCACTGGAAACATGATCGCAGCCTGGTCCTTATACTGCTGGGACTGAACCATGATGTCGTTTCGGGTAGGATCGTTATACTCGAGATGAACCGCAATTTCCTTGCCGTTCGTCGCAGCTTTAACGAACACATACTTGGTTGATGGATTTGGCCACATTGGATTTGTAATCATCTGAGGGTCCATATCAATGATCACATGTTTCAGAGCCGTCGGTCCATATCGCTCTGACCAAAATGGATTATCTGGAGAGGTTGGAATCGCTCCAGATACCTTTACCGCTTTGATGTCAGCCGCATTAGCTACAGCAAACATGCCAAGCGTAAAAGCAATAATCAATGCTTTTATTAATTTACTATGTCTCACAGTATTACCTCCTCTAACTAACAGTTTTAGGATGAAAATTCTACTGAAACTATCATCGCGGTTCACATTCCGCAGGTGCATTCGCAATCAGATCGTTTTCCATACTATAGGATAGTGAGCGGTATTCCGGTTCCTCAACCTTGATTGGATCAACATCCAACAAGGAAACCTCGTTTTTAATGAAGCAGGAAAGAATATCGACAATATCCTTGTACAGTCCACGTTCTGCCTTCCTAGAAGCAAAGATGCAAAATAAAGGCATCCAACGGCCCACATGATTTCGAATGAACTTCTTCATACCGCTTAAGAGCACACCTACCTTTCGCTCGTCATGGCCATTTTGTATTCCGTAAGCCATACGAAAACACATATAGGACATGAAAGCCAGTTCATTAGAAATGTGGTCAATTCGCTCTTTGGACTGATTCCTTGGGAGCTCAAAACCGAAGGTCTCGAAGAACCCACCCAACTGGATCAATACATCCGTTTGGGACTGGACACCGCCCTCTGTACCGTACTGCATCTCATACGGAGGACACTCCATGGAAACAGCATGTCCAAATACACGAATATATTCGCCTTGGACCTGCTTGATAGTCATCTTTGGGAGATAATTACTAAAACCATCCACAATGGATTTCAACTGCCCCCACCTCTCCTCGTCAAGCATCACGA
>AQTY01000097.1 GCA_000372225.1 Candidatus Nitromaritima sp. SCGC AAA288-L16
ACACCCATATCCCGCAATACCCAGAAATAACAGGGTATTTTTCTATCCCTTCATAATAATAGAATGGTTCCGTTGCTCACCATTGGAGGGAATGGTCATGCAAAAACATTCAACTCACAAGACTGCAAAAGGCTTCACCTTCATAGAATTGCTGATCGTAATTGCCATCATCGGCATCCTATCTGCCATCGGTATTCCGCAATACACGCAATATAAAATCAGAGCTTATGATACTCATTCTAAACAAGCTCTAAAAGATATGCATTTGCTATGCAATGCCTACTGGTTGGATACCGATGCTCTTCAAGGATGTGATCTTCCTAAAATTACAGAAGCTACTTACGGTTTTAACCAGAACGCGGATGTTGTAGCGACGCTTCCTCCTTCACCACTAAATAACTTTTGTGCATCCGCGCGAAACATAACAGCAGTCCCAACACTTACAGCATTGACAGTGCGGCGAAAATTAGTGCTACAGGAGATTGTGGGAAGGCTGAAACTTCTGTTATCGCCAAAAAGGCTGAAGCAAAAGAAGATGAAGCCCAATCCTGCAACAATTATTGTACTCAAGCAGGCCTAGGCGGAGGCAGCAGGAGGTGACAGGATTGTTATGTTTGGATCAGCACACAGTGTGTGCAGATTAATTCCGAGACATGTGGGCCTGGAAAGACATCATACTGCAATCACCAAGCAGCTAGCGCACGCAAGAAGGCATTATGGTTGGTGGATAGATTAGTCGCTGCAGCAGAAAGAGAGTGCGCGAGGGGAATCACCGCGTATTGTAAACATAATGCAGAATATTTTATCACCCAAGGCCGTAGCGGTCTCGGGTGCTTAGCTACTAATACTTGCTAAAGGTATCGCCTCATAAAGTATTTTAGAGAAAAAGTTATACGCCTAGCGAGGAGAGTTCGATAACTGGTACGCCTAGCATCCAAATTTATAATTAGTTACAAAGAAACTCAGCTTTTAAAATGGTACACAAATGGTGCACTAGACATATTGCCCTTCTATTATTAAAAACAAAAAAAACCCCCAACCAATTAAGGTCGGGGGGAAAAGTGGATAAAGTAGCGGTGAAGTTAACTTAGATTATGAACCTTCTCTTTTCACAGGAGAATGAGCATTGAGAATCTTAGATTCAAGAATGGTAGAATTCCCTTTAGCGTATTTCCTCGCCTTGTAGAAATGATTTGTTGCCTCTCCGTGTTTTTCCAATTTATCCAGACAGAGCGCCTCATTATAATGTGACTCGCCCACACTAGAATCAACCTTGGAAGCCATTTGAAAGTGTTTCAACGCATCTTCATAGTAACCCTGCTTGTAATTAAAAATGCCTTCTTTATTATGCTTAATAGCATTAGCATTAGAACCTTCAGGAAGTTTTAAAGCCCCTTGACCAGCAAAAGCGGGTACAGATAAAAACGTAAAGATTAATATAAATAAAATAAGTGATAAGTTTCTCATCGGTTTACTCCTAAGTAATATGTTTATGCGATAACGGTGCAGTTATGCGTTATTTTTTAGGATATGCCCCTTGTTTGATTTTAATTTTTTGTTTTTTCAATATTTTACTTTTTATCTCTTGGATATGCTTCTAAAAAGATACGGTTATTTTACGGATCAGACGAGGCGAGAAGCGATCTTAAAATTTGATAGGGGGTACACAAATGGTACACAAGCCCAAAATGCAGTTTACTAAGTCATTGAAAGGTGGTGACCCCACGGGGAATCGAACCCCGGTTTCCGGCGTG
>AQTY01000098.1 GCA_000372225.1 Candidatus Nitromaritima sp. SCGC AAA288-L16
TTTTTTTACAAAAAAAATTCAAGAACTCTTGTTAAAAGAAGGTTTGTTGACACAGACCTTGTAAAACTTTTCGAGGTTTATCTGGTAGATCAGGATGAGCTTCTCCCTAAGGAGTTGGATGAAAAGGTCTGTGCTTGGCTGGGTTTGGAGTTGAGAAATTTTGATATGGTTATCATACCTGATTTTGGACACGGGTTTGTCACAGATAAAATGATTCGGATTCTTGAAGAAAAGAGCAAATATATGGCTGTGAATACTCAGGTCAATAGCGGCAATCGAGGGTACCATGTTATCTCGCGGTATCCGCGGGCAGACTTTGTGTCTTTAAACGAACCGGAGTTGAGGCTTGCGACTCACAACAGGTATGATTTAGTTGATAATCTTGCAGAGCAAATAGGTCAAGCTATTAACGCGAAGCATGTCTCGATAACTCGTGGAACCAATGGGGCGATTATGTTGAGTCGTGATAAAAACGAAATCCATAGGGCTCCCGTGCTTTCGACAAAGGTAATAGACCGGATTGGAGCTGGAGACGCATTTCTTTCTCTTGCAGGAATTTGCTTGGGTGGCGGTTTGCCATCTGAGTTGGCAACCTTTGTTGCCAGCGCTGCTGCCGCTATTGATGTTCAAATTGTTTGTAATCGAGATCCTATTAACCCGGTGGGTCTCTATAAATACATCACCACCCTACTGAAATAAACTGTGTCCATTCGAATTCCAGAACAAGCCAAGCTGTATTATGCGATGCTCCGAATCCGTCTCATTGAGGAAGTTCTCGCAGAGCGATATTCACAGCAAGAGATGCGGTGTCCCATGCACCTTTGTATTGGACAGGAAGCCGTCCCGGTTGGAGTATGCTCAGCGCTAACGGGTTCCGATATGGTTTTTGGAAATCACCGTGCCCATGGATACTATCTTGCTAAAGGGGGTGACCTGAATAAAATGATCGCTGAGATCTATGGGAAGGCTACTGGATGCTGTGGTGGGCGGGGCGGCTCCATGCATCTGATAGACCTAGGTGTAAACTTTATGGGGTCTACTCCTATCGTTGCAGGCACAGTCCCTCTGGGACTGGGCACAGCTCTGGCGAGTCAGTTGCGCGGGAAAGACGAACTAACGGTAGTATTTTTTGGAGATGGTTGTTTCGAGGAAGGGGTAGTACATGAATCATTCAATTATGCGGCACTGATGGGACTCCCTGTTATTTTCGTTTGCGAGAATAATGGGTACTCTGTTTATACTAATCTGGAAAGTCGTCAACCAGACAGACCGATGAAAGTAATTGCACAGGCACATGGCTGGGAAGTAGCTTCTGGGAATGGGAACGATTTGGATCAGGTTGTGGAAATCTCCCGCCAAGCGGTTTCAAGGGTGAAGGCAAATGGGTGTCCGCAGTTTCTAGAATTTGAAACCTACCGATGGGTAGAACATTGCGGCCCAAACGATGACGATCACCTGGGCTATCGACCCGCGGATGAAGTTGCTTCTTGGAAAAAAAAATGTCCTGTGCGACACATGGAGACTCGATTGTTATCCGAGAAAATAATTACGTCAGAGAATCTAGATTGTTACCATCGTTCCATGTAGATGATATTTTTCAATGGGAATAGAGGAATAATTTTCCCTGATATCCAAGTCGACAGGAACCTCACCACTGGGTTCACCGAGAGTTAAAGCTTCTCCCTCGCCAAGAAATGCAACACCCCAAGGAAGGTCTGTATGATTTTTTTGAAATAAATTTTTAAGAAAGC
>AQTY01000099.1 GCA_000372225.1 Candidatus Nitromaritima sp. SCGC AAA288-L16
TGTGGGTGGATTCAGAGGGTAAAATCGATCCAGCCAGCGAGGGACTATTGCGGGACGCGTGCACCGACCACCACCCACGGGGTCCGCATTGGGTTGAAGACGCCAAGGTGATGAAAGTATTAATTTCACCAGCCCCGCCACACGGAGGGTGGGGGCAGTGGGGGGGGCGGTGTAGGCGGGCGTTGACGGGACAGTATATGGGGTTGCCGGAAGGGATGCGGCCGAGGGAGATACAGAATGAGTGCGCCCGGCTTACGGAGGTTGTGGAGAGGTGCCAAGATCCGGGGCTCAGTACGTGTCGTTACGACTTTGAAACTCAAACCTTTATCGACGAGAACGGAAATAGATGGGACACAAGCGAGTATAATAAGCTCGCTGACTGAGGCCCCTACATTAGCGCACTTTGTTCACAACACATATCTCGACCCCAGTGTTCAACTCAGCAGGTTGCCTCTCCCCGCCAACTAGCATAAAGTAACCTCATTGCCAGCCATTAATAGGAAATGGTCATGCAACAACATACAACACACAAAAACATATCAGGCTTCACACTCATAGAATTGCTGATTGTCATTGCAATCATCGGCATCCTTGCTGCCATCGCTATTCCTCCCTTGCCTATCTCCATAACTCTATATGATTAAATACCTTGATGGCATCTGATGCTTCAGGGCTGTTCATTAAATTTTGACATTTGTGGAGGGGGAGAGTAAGTTGCTTAATGCTCTAATGTAGACAGGGATGTACTTTTTGTTTTCCGAAGGATATGCATTTTCTCTGCAATGCTTGCTGGTTAGATACTGATGCGCTTCAAGGGTAAGACCTTCCTAAAATTAAAGAAGCTACTTAACAGTTTCAACCAGAACTCTGATGAGGAGACAAGAGATGATTAGAAAAACGGGAGTCGGGTTTCTATTAAGTTTGGTTTTTGTTTTGTTCACATATTCTTCCGCTGTTGCTGAGTGGTATGTGGGAGGAGCAGTAGGAGTTGCCATGCCACACGATGTTGATGATCTTTCAGCTTCCGCCGGTGGCTACACACTAGGTATTTCAGAGTTTTCCCCAGATAACTCCTTTACAGGAGGAGTAAAGGTTGGTTACTTTTTTGAGAAAACGCCTTACCTTGGAGTGGAGATTAACTGGTCCATGAGTGAGCCCCAGATGTAGATAAAGAAACCGTAACTGCAACGATCACAGGAACTCCAACAGGTGCTTATGCTGGACAAACGTCAGGTGACTTCTTAGGATCTGTTGATGTAGCCTCTCTCTCATCCTTTGGCTTTTTAGCTATGTTGCGATCAACCGATGAAGACGCAAAAGCAAAATATAACGGCATACAGCCATATTTGGGGCTAGGTATTACTGTGAGTACCCTTGATATTGATAGTGTAACTGCCCATAGTACGGCGGGAGCACTCATTGGGACAGGGACGGGAGACAGCGCAACTGATGTCGGCTTTGCATTAACCGGGGGATTGAACTACCTTATTGCTAATAATATTAAGATATACAGTGAGTATCAGTTTGGATCCGTTGACTACGAATTTGGTTCAGTTGACGGTCTTAAGACTGAATTAACTGGACAAAACTCTTCTCTGATGTTTGGCGCTTCTTATAGCTTCTAACCTAACTCTTTGAGATAGTTTTTTTGAACTGTCTCCTTCAATAGAACTCACTGCTCATTGCAGGTAGTGGGTTCTTTTTATTTCAGGCTAACCTAACGGATCACGAT
>AQTY01000100.1 GCA_000372225.1 Candidatus Nitromaritima sp. SCGC AAA288-L16
TGCTAATTTTTAGTAGTAAAAGATGGCTATCGCTTGTTGTAGAAAAAATATTTTTCGATATCTTCTGGGTGTTCTCTGAAGTATTTTTTAATTCCTTGCATTGACCCTTGGGCGAGGTCAATGATCCCATCTTTGATCATGCGTTTACCTAGACCGCCAAACTTATAATTGTTGACTCCCGCAAAATGCGCTCCAACTGATGTTCCATCAAGGAAAAGGAGTTGTCCTGATCCTTGAATATGTAAAAAAAATCGATCAAGATCATTTTCAAGCCAAGCAATTTCTAGTCCTCTGCCCGTAAGGATTCCATCTCCGTCGATTTGCTTCCGTGTGTAATTTCGCCATGCCTTAGAGTTAGGAACGGATGATTTTTGAATTTTATAGTTTTTGCTGTGTCCAATAAGCTGGGGTCTTGGAGAAAATTCGGGGATTTTATAAATTGGATAGCGGTATTTTATTGTTCTTACCCGACTTGCTTGCATCATCGGTGCATAGTATCCCGTAAAAAGAACCTGTTTACGCTTCCCCTTGCCCACACGATGGATAACAAACTCCTCGCGGAGGCGCTCGCTGAATTCGGTGGGTGGAAGATTTTCATCCACCAAACTCAAAAAAGATGTAAGAGTTTGTTTTAACCATCCGTTTGTTACCATGAGGTCGCCCAAACGTTCTACTTTTGCAGGGTCAGTAAATTCCATTGGTTTTAATTGATTTAAAATCGCCTGTCTGAGAGATGATCGATTCAGGTCATCAATAAAAATTTTAGGTGCTTTGAAAAAATTTTTGGAAAGAAGAGACTTGGCGTGGTTGGAGTGGAATTCGGGTGGTTTAGATTCAGGAACTACTGCCTTAGGAGCTAGCCGTTTTTCTCGGTACCAAAAAGGAGGATTTTTGCTAGATGGCCATTGTCTTGAGAGATCAGGTTTTTTTGCACGCTGGGATTTGTAGATTTGTTCTACGCTTCTTCCTGTAGAATTATCTGGTTTTGGCTTAAATATAGAGCAGGAAGTGAAAATCAGAGGAACTGCAAACACGCTTATTAAGAGAATTCTCTTACTTATTGACCGCTCAGAGGAGAGCCTTTGTATTTGGTTAAAACGAGTTAGCATTTCTAATTACCTAATTAAACTTGGCCTTAGACAATATCAAACTGTTATGTAATGACTTTATTTATTCAAATTTAATTACATTTTTAAACAAACACATTTAGACTTTAGCTGTTCATTTTATCCACAGCCATGTTGGCCAGGAGATCGCAACGTTCGTTTTCTGCATGTCCTTGGTGACCCCGAACCCATTTCCAAGAAATTTTATGTATTTTACTTAGCCGTTCAAGTTCTATCCAGATGTCTTTATTTTTTACGGGCTGCTTAGCTGAAGTGGTCCAATTTTTTTTTATCCACCCTTTGATCCATTGAGTCATTCCCTTTACCAAATATTGCGAATCGGAGGTCAAAACCACTTCAGAGGGTTCGCTCAATTGCTTCAAGGCGACGACCGCTGCGGTGAGCTCCATGATATTGTTGGTCGTGTATTCTGCCGAACCACTCAGCTCATTTTCTTGCCCGTTGGTTCTAATAATAGAACCATAACCCCCAGGTCCAGGGTTTCCTCTACAGGCCCCATCAGTGAATATTTCGACTTTTTGCATGGTTAATTGAT
>AQTY01000101.1 GCA_000372225.1 Candidatus Nitromaritima sp. SCGC AAA288-L16
GTTAGACTGTTTTATAAAAAAACAGACTTCAACTGCGTTTAAAATCAATAACCCTCAAGGAGAATTTCTTGTGCGGCGGCGACCCCTTTTCCCAAAGTCACATCGTGGCCCATTTTTTTAAGTCCCATTTCTAATGCTGAAATAGCAATGATGATATCGAAGCTGTCTATGTAACCCAGGTGGGCGATTCGTACTATTTTCCCTTTCCATTGGTCCTGCCCACCAGCAAGGGTTACACCCATATCATCACGAATAAACTTAAACAGCTTACCACCGTCTATCTCTTCCGGAAGAAAGATTCCAGTGGAACTGTCAGCAGGCGAATCCGGCGCAACTATTTGAAGCCCTAATCCATTTGCTGCGGCTCTAGTTGCTCTTGCCAACCTATCGTGACGACGGTATACAGACTCTAATCCTTCCTCTTTCATATCCAGGAGGACGCGGCGAAGGCCAATTACAAGTGATACGGCAGGCGTATAAGCTGAAGTATCATTAGCTAGATTTTTTCGTTCTTTTTTAAAATCAAAATAGAAACGAGGGCAAGATGCGCTATCATTAAATTTCCACGCTTTTTCACTGAGGCTTACTAGCGCCAGACCCGGGGGGAGCGCAAGGGCTTTTTGCGACCCAGTGATCATGGCGTCAATTCCCCACTTATCCATGGGGAGGTCGAACACCCCCACCCCTGTAATCCCATCTACGATTAGCAAAACATCGTCACGGTCACGGGTTAATTTAGATAGTTCCTCTATAGGGTGAGCTACGGTTGTGGATGTTTCCGAGGCTTGTACCATGATGGCTTTAATTTCCTTATCCTCTTTCAGGATATTTTCTATTACTTTAGCGTCTGCCGCTTGTCCCCACTCTACATTGTGCCACACGATGGTGAGTCCGTAAGACTCTGATATTTTTCCCCAGCGTTCTCCGAATTTTCCACCATTGATGACAAGTACTTTGTCCCCAGGAGAGAACAAGTTGGTTACGCAACCTTCCATACCTCCGGTTCCAGTTGAGGACAATATCATGACCTCTTGTTTTGTTTGAAACAGGTACTTCGCCGCCTCTGCCGCTTCTGCGAATATTTTGCTAAATTGGGGAGTGCGGTGGTGTATCATTGGGTGTGCCATTTCCAGGGCAACGTGTTCAGCTACTGGTGTGGGGCCTGGCGCCATCAAGTACTTTTTTTTCATTTCTTATTATTTCCTTAATTTGTCCCTTAACTGGTGGGGGTTAAGAACAGGGTTTGAATTTTAAAACTCTTAAAATAGGTTTCTACTCAAAATCAGCCACATCAAGTGAGGCTGAAAGGAAAACTTATATTAAGGTAATCCTTTATTTTGCTTAACAGATTGTAAAGATTTGTCGAATTTTCAACTAAACAGTTTTTTCTGCATTCTGACTTCAGCGAATTAACAGGTACTACTTACACCGAACCTAGATTGGCCCCTGCCATAAAAAGTACCTGATTCTAAAAAACCAGCAAACTTGAGTCATTCTCAATCGTTTGGTATCTTATACTGGGGTACAGGGTATTTGAATCCGCAGCCTGATGGAAACCTAACGAGAGTATTTTTGGATTTTATTCGGTGAGTTGAACCATACCTAAGCGTATACTTATAATGCATAATCACTGAAAAATCTATTTTTTTA
>AQTY01000102.1 GCA_000372225.1 Candidatus Nitromaritima sp. SCGC AAA288-L16
TTACTCGGGATTGGTTTTAATCGTGGTTTTTTATATAGATTAATTAACATATGGCCTGACCTCATCTCTTTTTTTTATTTTTTTCCTGCCACACAATGAGCCAGTGCTGTAGTAACTTAAGTGGTTGGACGCCTTGGAACTTTCTCCGTTTAAACTTTGGAGTTTGGTCATGTTGTATTTTTGCGATGACGGTAGCGCCAACGGCTTCCTCGATTACCACTCCGCGTTGGGCGTGTTCCAGTTTTTTTGATTCGCACTGGTCACGAAATGCAACTACTAGGCGGCAGTCTAAGGGGCGGTCCTCATAAATGATGCAAACATGGTCTTCACTCAAAAAAGGGCAAGGCTGGTTGATGACCAGACGATGCCAGTCGATTTGTTCTAAACTTTTTTTAGAGTGTAGAGTTTCGCGTACACGATCAATGGTACGTTTAGATCGTTCAATCACTTTTTCAAGATTAACATTATTTTCCATGACATTATTTAATATGCCATCCCATTCAACTTGTGTTGCTGCTACACCGGTATGACAGCAATGCGCGCAACCTTGTTCACATTTGAGGTTGGGGGTATTTTTATGGGAGTGACTAAGTGCTTGCCAAAATTTACGTAATGGAGTGATTCCTTCAGACCGGGCAATCTTAATGTGACCTTTTGTCAAGCTCTCGTAAGTATTTTGGATATCTTCTTCATTGAATTTTCGCCGAATATAATCAGCCAACTCCGATGAGTCTGGCATTCCTTCTATGAAGAGTCCGTTTGTGTCACTTTTGAGTTCCATGATCGCATCCTGATAATTTGTAATGTGGGCTTATAGTGGCACGCTATGGGCGGGAGTTATAATGTTTTTGATGTTAAGTAGGGCTTACGGGAAACTATTCCTTTGTTTTTGCGACGTACTTGACTTGTAATTCGTATACGAGTTGCTCGAGAAGCTTTTTTTCATCTTCCTTGAGGTTTCCTTTTGTCTTTTCCCGCAACATAATTAACATGTCTATTGTTTGTTGGACCGCGGGAAGGTTTACTTCTTTCTTACCAGTGGAGGGATCGGGCATGTCTCCCAAGTGGTAGAAGGCGGACGACGTAAGAGACATGATAAATGTTGAAAAGTCGACTTGAAAAGGCTCGGTTTCTTTTTCTTTGGAGGAGTCTGTTTGTTTTTCCTGATCCTTGATTTCTTGTTCATCTTGAAAAGTAGCGTCATCTTCTGAAATTTGGGAAGAACGCTTGTCTTTAATGACAAAACCTTCGCCTTCTACATTTTCTTTTTCACTCATGGAGGTCAATTTCCAAATTTAAGTGGTCATTCTTTTTGCTGGCCGATTAGTAGCTTTACAGATACTCCCAGCACAGTCATGATAAGTCCTAGCATCAGGGCAAGGTACCCTTCTCCCTCAATAAATTCCATGTAGGATTTTCCTGCGATGGGCCACTGCCGTATAATCCCCACCAAGATAAAAACTACCCCTAGCCCGATAAGGACTTTTTTTATTAAGTTTATACTGTGTTCTTCTGTTTTCTCATCAACTTCATTTAGCATTTTAGCAAGTTCTTGGTTTAATATAGGATATAAGTGGCCAATTTATTTATAGGGAACCATAAAACTCTAACCAAATTTTTCAATCTCTAAAGAGCCAGAGT
>AQTY01000103.1 GCA_000372225.1 Candidatus Nitromaritima sp. SCGC AAA288-L16
CTGCGACTGCCAAACAACGCGGACATGAAGTGGAAATTCTCGACTTATGTTGGCGTCCTTATGATTTTGAGTTCATTAAATCTAGCATTAAGAAAGCTAAACCCGATATTGTCGGCATCCACGCAACAACGCCTTTAATGAATCAGTTAAGAGATATCAGCCTCATAACAAAAGATATCTCCAAAGATATTCGGGTTGTTGGGGGTGGTCCCCACCCAACTGCACTCCCCATTGAAACAATGAATGAGTCCATGCTTGATATCATTTGCACTGGGGAAGCCGATTTCACTTTTTCTGACCTATGCGACGGGAAAGACTTATCGCAAATCCAAGGTATCTACTACCGCAAGGGAGAGGAGATACAAAGTACCAGAACACGCTCTGTCCTGGAAAATATTGATGATCTCCCAATGCCTGCTTGGGAACTATACCCTTCAGGCGACTATATGAAAATTTCAAAACTTATAGCTAAAAGCCCTCCAGTGGCTACCGTTGAGTTCTCCAGAGGATGCGTGTATCTTTGCGACTTTTGTGCAAGCAAAATGACCATGGCTCGTGGTTATCGCAAAAAATCTCCTGAACGCTGCGCTGAGGAAGTAAAATATATGTATTCAGTTGGGTTTCGAGAATTCTGGTTGGCTGACGATATTTTCACCTCCGACCAAAACTGGGCCTATGAAGTTTCAGAAGCCATTGTCAAAACTGGGGTCAATGTGAAATGGACCTGTTCTAACGGAATTCGTGTTGAAAGTGCAAATAAAGATTTATTTAAAATGATGAGGAAAGCCGGCTGCTATAGAGTTTCGTTCGGGTTTGAAAGTGGAAATGATGATGTCCTAAAGTCTTTTGGTAAAGGAGGGCGCGCTAGTGTAAAAGAAGGACGAAGGGCTGTGCGTGAAGCTCAAAAAGCAGGCATTGAGGTCAATGGCTTTTTTCTACTCGGCCTGACAGGTGATACCGAGGAAACTATGCTGGACACTATTGAGTTCGCTCGTTCGCTAGCGCCTATGGATTTACTCAAATTTGGAACTGCTATCGCCTTCCCAGGGACAGACATGTTTAATAACTATGCAGAAAAAGGATTGGTAAAATCATATGACTGGGATAACTACTTCGTATACACCAACCAGGATATGTTTACCCACGAAAACCTTTCCTACGCAACCATACAACAGTATATGCGGAAAGCCTACAACCGAGCAATAACATTTAATCCCAAATTTGCCTGGCAAAGGCTTTACAGAGCTATTACAACAGGGCAACTATTGAATGAAATTTATTACGCTATTAAGTTTTTCACCAATCCTGTTTCTGACGACAAAACCGAGTCTATTTATTATGACAAAGATCGTTGGCCTGTACATGATTTCGAATCAAATCCACCCCAGAAACTTCCTTACCTTGAAGTTAAAATATCCAAAAAGGTGGCCTAAACTTTTTTAGAATTAATCAAACTCCTACACGAATATAAAACGATACAGCTTTTGATTTTTGTTGAGTTTGTTCAAGTGAAAAAATTAAATAGTGTGAAACCGACGAACAACGGGAAGACTCTCCCTGCTAAATAATATATTGCATAAAATTATATACACCCTACTAAAAGCTAAGTCACCCCATCATAAAGCTTTGCAGTCACA
>AQTY01000104.1 GCA_000372225.1 Candidatus Nitromaritima sp. SCGC AAA288-L16
TGCAAAATATGCCTCTACTGTCCGTGCGGAAATTGTAAAAAATATCCGCCTAGGGACTGGTTGTCAGAGTTTAGCTGAAAAACGAGCATTAGAAAGCAAACGCAAAGCAGAGGAACTCACACGAAAAGAGACTCAGAAACGTGAAAATATGCCCTTTGATAAACTGGCCATCAAGTATATCGAATGGGCTAAAGGTGAAAAGAAAAGTTGGAAGGACGACCAGTCTCTTTATCTGAACCATATTAAGTCAGCTTTGGGTAACGTCCCGATTAAAGATATTGCAATAATTCATCTGGAGAAGCTGAAGAGGAACCTCCAAACAAAAAAAGGCCGCTATGGTAAAAAACTTTCTGATGCGACCATCAAGCATTGCCTTGTTTTGGTAAGACAGATGTTCAATCGGGCAATCAGTTGGAGAATGTACCAAGGAACCAACCCTGTAACTGCTACGGCACGAGAGAATAAAAAGTTTTTAAAGACGTCTGACAATAAGCGAGTTCGTTTTCTAAGTCGTGAAGAAGCAGATCTTCTACGAGATGAACTCAAGAGTCGAAGTCAACAGTTACATGATATTTGCCAGCTTTCTCTATACACGGGGATGAGGATGGGGGAGATTTTCAATCTAAGCTGGAATGATATAGACCTTGAACACGAAAATATTTCGATTAAAGATCCTAAGTCTGGCGAAAGCAGAAACGCTTACATCACTCACCCCCTCGCCAAACTATTCCAACAAATCAAGAAGAACACCCCTGCGGCAAAAGGACTCATATTTGAAGATCGCAATGGAAGGAAGATAAGGGAAATATCAAACGTTTTCGACCGAGTTACCGAAAAACTGGGGCTCAACAAAGATGTGACCGACCGAAGAGATAAGGTTGTAGCCCATACCCTGCGGCACACGTTCGCCAGTTGGTTGGCTATGCAGGGGGAGCCTATCATCACCATCCAAAAACTGATGGGTCACTCAAGTCTTGAGATGACACTAAGGTACGCACACCTGTCGCCGAGTTACGAGCTGGCTGCAGTTACAAAACTGGCTCAAGGCAAACGCAATAAGATCGTCAACTTAAAAACTAAAAATTAGATGAAAGCAAAACCAAAGAAGAAAAAGAAGTCGAAGGATAAACTGCCCCCATCTCCTGTGCCTCCTGAATGGGAAGAATTAGTCCTCGACCCAGACATATCACTATCCGACGTTTTCAATAATGCTGAGGATACTATGGCTCTGCAGGTTGCCAATAAGTCCTCTATGGAGAAACTCGTTAAACACGCCAAAGAGGGAGATGAGAAATCATTCCTTGATCTTATAAAGATTCATACGTCTGCTTCGGAACTTAAAATTCTATTAGTTACAGCCCACTCGCTGACCGTTTGCTTTGGAGGCGGTTTTAGTAACTCGATTGACTTTTGCAGTCTTCTGTTCAACGGGGACATATTCTGATAACTCACTCAACACCTCAAAAACTGCCGACTCTAATACAATACGAGCACCACCAACTGATTCTTCCGCATGAACCAAAGGAGCGATCTTGCTTGGTATAGCTAATAGGCGTTGTCGGACTGCGGAAAATATTTTATCTAGGTGGTCGCCCACTTGATCAACTTCTACAAGCTGATCTTGTT
>AQTY01000105.1 GCA_000372225.1 Candidatus Nitromaritima sp. SCGC AAA288-L16
AAAACTTTTGATATTTTTAGAATTATCTATTGGGATTGAAGCGAGCGAATGGTGGTGATACCATAGTTACATAATGAAATCACTACTTGTTTTTCCAGCGCAGTGGTATCCCACTCAGCCCTATTTGAGCACGCCATATTTGTGCGCCTATCTAAGAGAAAAAAGCTGGGACGTAACGCAAAGGGATTTTAATATCGAATCCTACGACCATTTTTTATCACCTACTTTGCTTGAAAACATACTCTCGAAAATAGAAGGCCGTCTTACCGCACTTAAAGAAAAAAAGTCGTTCTCATTCAAAGAAAAGTCTTTGATGGACGTTTTGGCCACAAGCGTTAAATTTGCTCCCACCATTATATCTGGAGTGAATGACGCAAAACGGGTTATGCGAACACCTGAACGTTTTTTTGACTTTAATACTTACAAACAAGCAGACATGGTAATTAAATCCGCCTTGAAACTTGTATCCGATGCATATTCTCCATCTATTCTCACGCTGTCCACCTTTGAAAGTGGAACCCGCGCAGAAGAGTCAACTCACAGTGCAACCGAATTCACTAGAAATAACGATATCAACCCCTTTATTGATCTCTACGAGAAAGCATTACTGCCTTCTGAATCTTGGGAAGACTATAATCTGGTTGGGATTTCTATTGTTGGAATCTCTCAAATTCTACCAGGATTAACCTTGGCTCGATTGCTTAAGGAAAAATATCCTCATCTACACATCACACTAGGTGGACCAATTTTCAGCGTTAATTCCAAACAACTTATGGGCCACCCGGAATTCTTTCAGGAATTCTGCGACAGCATCGTCACATTTGAAGGTGAGGAACCTCTCCACCGTCTCCTGACGACACTCAAGAATGGTTTAACACTCAAAAGTGTTCCTAATCTAATTTTTTATGAAGATGGAAAAATTGAGTCCAATGAAGAAAGAGTTGAGCTACGTTTTGAGGAAATCCCTCCTCCAACTTTTGACGGCTTACCCATGGACCTTTATCTTTCGCCCTATCCCATTCTGCCAGTTCTTCAAAGCAGAGGATGTTATTGGGGAAAGTGTACATTCTGTACACACAGCTTTATTTATGGACACCGATACGGCAAACAACGTACCGAGCAAATGGTCGACGAACTGGAAAGTTTGGGTAAAAAATATAAAACAAAATACTTCACTTTCTCAGACGAAGCAGTATCTCCCCACTCCTTGAATGACGTGTCAGAAGAAATTATCAAGCGTGATGTGGATATCAAATCACTTGCACTTCTTAAGTTTGAAAAAGTAATGGACCAGGAATTGTTTAAGAAAATGAAACAGGCAGGGTTTATTTTTCTAATGTATGGCTTGGAAAGTGCTAACGATAGAGTCCTTTCACTGATCGATAAAGGAACCGATCAAAAAACCGAACGTGAAGTTCTTGAGAAAAGTCATAAAGCTGGAATCTGGAATCATTCATTCATGTTCTTTGGATTCCCTACAGAAACTCGTGATGAAGCACAGGACACCATAAATTTTCTAGAAAAGAATCTACATAGCATTCATTCATTTGGGCCAGGAGTGTTTCTTTTAAACAGAGATTCAAGCTGCTACCAATATCCGGAAAAATTTTCTATA
>AQTY01000106.1 GCA_000372225.1 Candidatus Nitromaritima sp. SCGC AAA288-L16
AATAGCGATAGCAGCAAGAATGCCGATGATCGCTATTACAATCAGTAGTTCTATGAGGGTGAAACCGGATGCAGTCTTGTGAGTTGAATGTTTTTGCATTTGAATCTCCCAAATGTAAAGCCAGAAACCTCTTTGCAATACTTCGCCACTGATGCTTAGTTCATGGGTCTTGGTCTTCATCTCTCAAAAAGCCTCTCTTTTTATTTAAATATTCAATTCTTCACGCAACTAATACCTTTATCGTCTTCAACACAGGTCAGATCTTTGATTTTACAATACGAATAAATAAAATATTTATTCTTAGGAGATTCATAATATTCACAATGCGCTACCTTACGTTCCCCTCCGCACTCACTTCCCCATTCATCAACACAAACATCAATCCCGTACCAACTAACATTGCGCCTAGACCAAATAGATAACCTTTCATAATGCCCCCTTTATTTAAACCCACTAATGAATAAATAATTCAAGTAACTGAGATGATAGCAAAGTGTCTTAATGCCAATCCTTGTAAAGAAATAGAAATAGCTGAAAGACTAACTGGGTAAAAGGAATCTGGCCTGTTTATAGAAATTCCTAATACTATAAAATTGCAAAACATCGAGGCTACTAGGATATGGAAAGCTTGAAATTCCATTTTATATTTCCTTTATTTAAACCCACTAACAAATTGGATTTATCTATCTTAGATAACCCAGTGGGTCACCAATAAAATATAAAGAATACGCAATCATATACAATCCACTTTTTCTGTTTTAAAGGGGGAGGGTAACTATGGCGTTAATCAAGTGCGAGGAATGTGGGGGGCATTTATTTTTCCACTTGGTTACGTAGTCCTAAAACTTCGCGCAAGATGAATAGGTCGAATCTTCTCCTTCTTCGCATCAGCCTCCTTTAATCTTTCCTCCTCTTGTAGGGCTGCAATTGTTTCCTGTTCTGCTTTCCATATATAAGCCTTGTCAATCATATCGTTTTTCATCTCTTCATTTCTCATATAAGTATCCGCAAATGCTAATCCCATACCAACTATCGAAATTCCTAACATAAGAATTAACCAGTAAATAACATGCATTTTTTTCTACTCCTTATTTAAAACCATTTGTTATACGCACCTTATAGGATCAATCCTCTATAGTCAATTTTTTCAATAGTTTATATTCTACCGCAGAAACAAGAATAGCCTTTAAATATGTATCACTCATAACGCCCCCTTTTAAGATTCATCCATCATTGAACTTCGTCTTCGTCCATTTCACTTAGTTCAATAATAATTCGTGACTTTCTAAGACCACCTTCAGCATCATCTTTTTCAAAATAAACTGGGAACGTTCCCTCGCTAAACTCAGTCGAAACTTTTAGAAAATCTTCCATCTGCAATATAAGAGATGGGTCAACTATTGCAATTTCACCACTATCTACTTAAACAGTTCCTACTAGTTCTCTTTCACTCATGTTCATCACCCCCTTTATTTAAACATGCATCGCTATCATTTTTTTATCCACATCACTAATAAAGATAGAACCATAACTGTTAGAACAATGGGTAACGATTGAAGCACAAACCCCAAGATAAACAAAAATGCTAAAACTGTCCAAAACCACGCTCCAA
>AQTY01000107.1 GCA_000372225.1 Candidatus Nitromaritima sp. SCGC AAA288-L16
TACTGGGATTGTCACTTTCTATATCTGGGAATGTTTTTTTTCTTAAAAGTTTTCTCAGGGAAATATACTCTGGGATGAAAGGTTTGTTGTTTTTAGTGAATGTGGTAGCCAACTGCCAATTTAGGTACTCGAAAAGTAGTGCAAATGAATACTTTAATCCATATTTTCGGATGCAATTAGATAAAACAAATGCCATGGTTAAAGATTTGAATCGCCAGAACCAATGAGGGTAAAAGGTGGCTATAGCTCCGATTGATTTTTGTTTTAGTAATGACCATGGAGTGGGTATTTTCCCTTTGTCCAAACGAATTTTTTCGTTGATGTCGTGCACCGTATCAGTGGAATCGCTACTTGCCTGAGGTCTGGGTGGGGTTAATTTTTCAATAGAAATTTCATTTTGTCTTGCAGGAGCAGAAAAATAACCTGAGTCTGTCGAACGGACTTGTTTGTTTACTTCTGTTAAATCCTTAAATCTGGGTGAATTTAAAATTACTTTGTAGTAATTGTCCAACCCCCATTTGTTTATGTATGAATACCGAGTTTTGTTTATGATATCAAAATACCATTTTTCCAGAATGATCCTGGGATAGTCCGTAAAGTTCAGGAAGGTTTCACCATCTCGGGCATCTCGGTCAGAGATTTTAATAAGGTATTTTTCTTCATCATCCATGGATAGACCGATATCTCCTTTATGGCGGGCAATTTGATATAAGGGTGTACCTGGAAGTGCTTGAGCAAAGTTAATGCTGAGAGCATTCGGGTCAGTGTTTGGGGATTGTTCAACAAAAAAAGAAGTAAAGTTACTGGTTTCTTCAATTGTTTCATCGGTTTCCCCCGGCATTCCTATTATGAGCTGGACAATAGTGTATAGGTCATTTTCCGCCATCCATTTTACAGCATTATAGTTTTGATCAACCTTGGTGACTTTTTCCATGATATCGAGCATTTTCTGACTACCGCTTTCCATTCCATAATAAATACAGGAACACCCAGCCTCCTTCATTTTTTTTATCGATTCAGAATTGATCGTATTGACCCGCATTCCAGAAACCCGCCAAAGGATATCGCGCTTAGAAATTTCCGTAATAAAAAGAGCTAGCCACTTTCTGTCCGTTCCAAAATTTTCATCAGTAAAATTAACGAACCCAACGTTATATTTTTGGATTACAAAGTCCAATCGTTCCATCAGAATGGGAACGGGAATATATCGTATCCCTTTGTCCCAACGGTGACAAAAAGTACAACGGGCCACACAGCCTTTGCTTGCTGCAAGGTTGAAAACTCTTTTACCCTGTCTATGAGGTTCATGAGTTCTAGGATCACGAGAGAAAGAGCTTGCCATGATCGGAGCAATCTCATTAGCGGGAAAGAAAAAGTCTACTTCTTCATCGCTATTTATTAGGGACCAATCAATGTCATAAACCTTTTCTGCTTCTATAGGATCTTGAAATGGAGTGATTATCATGTCGCCTTTTTCATCACAAAACGTTAATCCGTGGACATTTTTGAAATCATTTTTGGATTCTGCAGTTAGCCAGCAATTCACAAAGTCGACAGCAGTTCTCTCGCCCTCACTAGTGCAAATAAACTCTACACCGGTCTTTTTT
>AQTY01000108.1 GCA_000372225.1 Candidatus Nitromaritima sp. SCGC AAA288-L16
AAAATATTCCATAATGAAGCCTCGCTACCAGTATTTTTTTACCGATTATAGTGAGGATAGAGATAGTCCTAAAAAAAATGCAGAAGTACCAATTACAAGAAATGGGAACCCAGGTTTGATTTTACTTCCGCATACTCCCCATACGATTCGTACAATAGTTCGACCTTGCGAGAGCTGCCATGATAGTGAGATTGCTCTAGGGTTGGGGGATCCAAAGCGAAATACCATAGTAGACTCGGAGTCATTTTTTTCCACCTTAAAAAAAACAGGTACTGTTCCTTCCGATTTCCAGGCTAAGCAAGTGGTCACAGAGGCTGGTAATCAGATTCAGACGTCTTATCCAAATAATCAGGCGCGTTTTTTGAACGCCGAGGAGATCGCTTCGATTAAAAACAAAAGTGATGCTTACAAAGCATTTCGCTACTTGGACTTAAAGGCTCGAAGATTCCCGCGTTTGCTTGCCAGAGAAGAATTTCCTTTTGATCAACGGCATTTAAAAAATGAGAAGTCCGCAAAACAACCGAAACAGGAAGAAGAAATTTTATTTCAAATAAATCAAAACGGCTTTATGGCACGGGAGAATGAGTTAGACCAATCGAAGGAGGAAAAGGCCTATGATCCTGTTTTGGTCCCTGCAGAAAACCAAGGAAACTTTCCCGAACAAGATGGGGGTTATAATGGAGCATCAATTGAAAGAGAGACGATAAAGGAGTTTTCTCCTAATTTATTTGGAGTCCAGAAGTTTAATGACGGATTAAATTCGGAGAAGGATATCTCGACAGATGAGTCAAAGTTCAATAGGGAGGGATTTCAATAAATTGAGAATGATCGTTAGCACTTTACTATTTTGGTATTTTGGGAGCGTGTTTCCAGTTTGGGCAGAACCCAAGGAAATAGATACGAACGGGTGTAGAGAATGTCACCGATTGTCGTCGAAAGAAAAAAAATCTGACAAGGGACCGGATCTTTTTTATGCCGGCGATAAATTTTATAAAAATTGGCTCAATAAATTTTTGCAATCACCCACGGTGATTCGTGAAGTGAATGTTTTCTCAGAATCAGATTTTCTGGGCAAAAAACATAAAGCAAATAATCCTCATGTTGCACTTACAAAAGAAGGTGTAGAAAGAGTAGCAAGTTTTCTTATGACACTTCGTCTGCCAAATTTTGAAGTAGGAAAGGTCAGTAAGGAACCTTTATCAAAAGGCGAGCGCGCGCAAACGAAAATATTGTTTGAGAGGAGTTTTGGATGCATTTCTTGTCACAGGGCCTTGAATCTGGTTGGCAAGGTTCGAGGCGGTGTGTCGGGACCTTCTTTGGTGAACTCTGGACTACGTCTCAAACCGGATTGGATTTTCCATTGGTTGAAAACACCTCAAAAATTCATGTACGAGGGGGGTATGCCGGTATTTGACTTGGATGACGAAACAACGATTCGTATTACAAAATATATTTTGAGTATACGCAAAAACCCATAAATAAATGGATTTACGTTTTGGATAAAAAATCATTTTTGGAATCACTAAGAAAAAATATACAAACCTCAATGCTGTTAGTGTTTGTGCTTCTTTCAGGCTGTGGTTCCGAGTCGACACCCCAC
>AQTY01000109.1 GCA_000372225.1 Candidatus Nitromaritima sp. SCGC AAA288-L16
AAACATTCCCAGATATAGAAAGTGACAATCCCAGTATGACTGTTTTGCGAAATGGAAGGTAACGCTTTGGGCGCTTGAGCTCGTTATTTTTTAGGAGAAATTTTTTTTCCGTGTAGACTTGATCAATTCTTTAATTCCTATTTTGTCCAGAAGATTTCCTAAACACTCTTTTATTTAATCCTTTCGGCTCGTTTTCAAAGAACCAAAGGAACCCCGGCCAAAAGTTAATTATTTCGATCCTTTGCTACTATCTCAGACCAAAATGTTCTACATATTTTTAAAATCAGACATAGTCCTTTAATAACTCATCTGCTACGATTACTTCCAAAAACCTTCCTATTTTTTCCTCTCTTTTCCAAGTCCTTTCATCGGATGTAGTGACTAAAAAGCGCTTTGCCATTTATTTAATGAAGTTCTTTTTTCTATAGAGTTTAAGGAGGAGCTTTGAAGGATTAAATTTTAAGATTTTTTGTTTCATCGATATTCATTACCTTGGTGCTGGCAACATATGTCCTTGCTGCCAGTAATTCTCCATGAGGTGAAATCAAACTGTGCTTGACTTCTAAAACTTTGGCGGGAGTTTCTTCTTTTCCGTCCACCTCTACCGTATTAACTATTAAAGGGCGTCCGCCAGCTATAACGCGAACACTTCCGTTATTCATAAGTGTTACAATCTTGCCATTTACATAGGGATGAAAACTTTTTTGCATGCTCTCATCTATTGTAACGTCAAGAAATCTTATTATTTTATCGCGGTAATAAGAATATGCTCCTGGATAGGGGCAGCTAAATGCCCGAATAAACCTCTCAATATAATCTATGTCCCAATCCCAATCTATGATCCCATTTTTCTCGGTAAAAAGTCTGGGGAAATATAAGCTTTTATCATTCTCTTGTGCTTGAGAAGGAATGAAATCTGAATCTAAAATTAACTCGATGAAGTCGTCGATCAACCATTTTCCATTTTCCACTTCGGCAAAAAGATAGTCAATGGGCTTGGGATAGAGTTTTGTGATTTTGGTTTCTTTTCGAAGGACAATATCACCTGTATCAATGCCTTCATCTAGCTGATGTATAGTGCATCCCATCGAATCTATGCCATTTAAAATTCTCCAGGAATTTAATGCTCCTCCTCTTTCATTTGGCAAATAGGAGTCATGAAGGTTGAAAATTTTCCCAGAGAAGAAATCAATAATTTGAGATTTTATGATATCTCTACAGGAAATGGATAAGGCAATATTACATTTATTATCCTCAAGGATCTTTAATGCTTCATTGCAATTAATATTTTTCAATTTATAGAGATTGGCCCAGCCTTTTTCTGCAAGAGGTTCCAAGTTTCCATATAAGCCGAATGGCTCCAATAATCTCTGATCTCTAAAATACTCATCATCTTCACTGATGATTACGGTGGGAACGGGGAATCCTTTTTCACGTAATTTGTTTACAAAGTATAACGATGTTGCATGACGTCCAAATATTACAAAATTGAAATTTTGTTCAGATGGCAAAGTAACACCCCAAAGAAAAAATTATGGCTGTTTTTGGCCCAATCCGGACATACAAATTTTCTTGATAAATTATTTTTGT
>AQTY01000110.1 GCA_000372225.1 Candidatus Nitromaritima sp. SCGC AAA288-L16
TAAAAAAACGCATTTTAAATCTTATGTCTTAGCTTCGCCGTTGGGCAACTTTTCGTTTGAGGTATAATTCAGGAGCGTACTTCAAGTGGAGAGGAGCAATGTCTGAAATAGTACTCATATTTCATTTCATGATCGTACTTTTCTTTATTGCTGGATTTTTTATAGGACTCGTCTGGAATCAATCTATGTTTAGGTATATCCACGCTGGTGGTTTGGGAGGAATTACCCTGCTTATGGTATTAAGAATTCCCTGCCCGCTCACGTTACTTGAAGAGTCACTGCGTAACCAGTCTTACGAAGGTTCATTTCTAGCAACTTGGCTCAATCATATACTTTATCTGGAATGGTTTGATCCTTTGCATGTCCTAATAGCCAACGTTCTATTTATGACCTTGGTGTTATCTAGTTTTTGGTGGCATCCAGTAAAAAAAGTAATCCAAAAATGAAGACCAAGATCCATAAACTGAAGATAAATAAATATAAAAGGAGATCACAATGAAAAATTATCTATTCGGTTTAGGAGCAATGTTAGTTGGTGCAGGGTTATTTTTTTGTGTATCCATTATAAAGTAAAAGCTCTGATGTTCCTATCGTGAGGTTTTGAGAATACATCACTAATTTTAGGTAATTGGTTTTTTCATTAATTAAAAAAAAAATCATTCAGACAGTTATACATACCGAAGGAGAACACAGCCTTGGGATCCCTATTTGGCAGTAGGATTAGATGGTTGTTGGTAGCCACTACGCTTTACACCTTTTTTCCTGTTTATACATTTGCCCAAACAGAAAATGATATGGTCTTGATCCCGCCTGGGAAACTAATAATTAGTACAGAACATGGAACTACAGAAATACTCATTGACAAGTTTTTTATGGATCGTTTTGAAATTACTCAAGAGTTTTATGAAAAGATTGTCGGGACGAATTTGTCATTTTTTAAAGATAATCAACGACCTGTTGAAAAAGTTAACTGGTTTGAGGCAATGGAATATTGTCGGCGTATTGGAAAGCGTTTGCCCACTGAGTGGGAATGGGAATGGGCTGCTCGCTCGGGAATGACATCAAAGTTTTATTGGGGAAAAGGAGAACCTAAACTGTACGGTTGGTTTAAGAAAAACTCGGAGAAAAAAACTCATCCTGTAGGTCAAAAAAACCCCAATTCCTATGGCCTATTTGATATGGCGGGAAATGTTTGGGAGTGGACTGATAGTCACCGTGATACAACGGGAGGTAAAGTGCTTAGAGGAGGATCTTGGAGAAGCTCAATTAATGCCATGCAATCTTCAAAGTGGATCACGAGTTTGCCAATACACAGATTTCACTATGTAGGTTTTCGTTGTGTGAAAAGTTGAGTGCAAAAATTTGTTATTGAGGATTTTTGCAAAGAATATCGGCCAGAATAAAAGTTAAGTTAGTCCGTTGAGTAGGTTTCTTAGCTCTTCCTTGTCGGGTAGGTTTGTGGTACAAGCACCTTCCGACGAGTCGGTCTCTCCACCAAAGATAACAATGTCATTATTTACCAGTAGCGTTGGCGATGAAAAGTTGTTACCAAAACACCCTTCATGCAAGTCAT
>AQTY01000111.1 GCA_000372225.1 Candidatus Nitromaritima sp. SCGC AAA288-L16
GAGCCAAAAATGGGCCAAAAATGGGCCACTTGACGGCAAATAACGGCAGTTTTCCACAACAAAGGACAACAAGGGTAGGGGTGTTAACTACCCGAAGACTCTAGCAAACTTTCTTGATCGTATCACCCAGCTTTATGAGCAAGGTGCAACTGTTAGACGCATCGGGCAATACGTCAGGAACTGGTTGAGATGGGTGAGAGCTGGGGTGGAGATAAGGCAAGTGGTTATTCGACGCACCGTTCGGTGATCTCATGTACCTGTGCATTGACTGATAAATACGAGCTATACGCTTGGTTGTACGCTCCTTCGAGTCTGTTCTGCGCGAGCAATAGACTTTCGGCGAGTTGGCTCGCCGTATATTCAAACGCGATGACGCAATCTTCCATTACATAATTATAGTCCGGTGATCCCGGCAACGGGAATACTTCAGGGGCGGTGTATCGTTCACATGCTTTTCCTCCTGTCATTTGCTCACTCTGTGTTGATTGCGGGTGTCCGGCCAAACGATTTCTGCAGCATCTGTTTCCCAAGTGGTCTCTTCCTGTTGAAAACGCTTGCACGGGTGACATTGCCGCATCGTCTGTCAGTAGTTGGAATTGCTCCTCTTTGGCACTCACTAGTAATTCGCTGCTTCTTTTTAGTTCGATCACCAAGTTCTTTAGCTTGCTAAGATCCCGGGTGAGGGTCAACGCGGGACAGGGCGGGGATTCCATAACACCCTCCTGCGTGAAGGTTTTTGGCCTAACAATGGATTCTTTCATCTGTTGCTGTTTTTTTAGTTTCTTGCCGATAGCGGTTTTGGGTATATGGTCTGTGGGGTGTGGAATACAGTCGTTGGTAAATTGGCCTTGCGTTCGTTCGTGGCATGACCAGACCGCGGAGGGAGCAAACAACGAAGCGAATGATAAACCCAGTATCGCAAAAATCAAGATGCCGTCAGTACGTTTCATAACTCACCTCTGCCCTCAATAGTTTAGAAGATATCGCTTTTCTAAATCCACCTACCGCGTGCCGCCGACTGAGGCTTTGCTTATGTTGCACCGTTCGCGGACTTCAGCGACCCGAGTTTTGGTCGTTAAAACCTCGCTGTGCAACGGTTCGACGGCGCTCCGTGTTGCTCTGTGGTGACGTGATGTTGCTAACATTCGAAATCGTGCCTTACATTGGATGGCAGCTAACTGCACCACCAACAACGCACCATCCCTACGCAACATCGTCAAACCATCACAGTGCGGCTGTCCCAGGTGCCTCCTTAGGTCACCCATGTTATTCCTTAACGTTCCTAAATGCTCGGATATTTGAACCATACTATGTTCTAGATCGCGAAGACCTGCAGTGAGTTCCATCGCTGAACATGGAGGGCGTTCGATTGTTACTCCGAGAGCCTTTTTGTCTATCTCTGTCTGGAGTGTTGAACTTTGAGTGGTTCCGGTGAACTTCTTGCCGAATGCATCGACACCGTAGACTAGAGGTGGTTGTGCGATCGCTAGTGCGCAGATAGAAAAAAATGTAAGGATTAATGTGTAGTATGACTTGCGTAATAGAGTCACTATTATCCCCCCCCCC
>AQTY01000112.1 GCA_000372225.1 Candidatus Nitromaritima sp. SCGC AAA288-L16
ACACTTGATCGTTCCATGTGGGGCAGTGACCAGGCGGCATCGATTGAACCTCAAGGTATGAACAGGCTAGTTGATTATATTTCTCAATGGCAGGATTCTTTGGGCAATGGGATAAAAAAAGTTTACGAAAGCGAAATCCCCATTCGAGAAAAGCTGAGGAGAAAGGGGTGATTGAGGTTGTTTTTCTGGATATTGATGGGGTTCTAACTGATGGTGCCATTTATGTCGATGCCTCGGGAAATGAGACCAAACGGATATTGTTTGACGATATTGATGCTGTATTCGAACTAAAAAGAGCTGGGCTGAAGATTGGATTTATTACTGGAGAAAATACCCCTTTTTGTGATTTTGTCAAAAAACGATTTGTACCTGATTTTTTCGTGTCGGGTTGTAAAGATAAGTTGGGCGCATTAAAACAAATTCTTCAGGAGGAGGACTTGGATAATACCCAAGTTTGCTATGCTGGCGATTCAAAGCGGGATATCCCCCTGTTAGAGTTTCTTCCTCTCAGTTTTTCTCCCTCCGATGTGGATGATACGATTAAAGCTGCATCGAAGATTAATCTGAAGGCTCAGAGAGGAAATGGAGTAGTAAAAGAAATCGCAATGCACATTCTTACCAAATAGGATTACCGCGTGGAGTCTAAAAAGCGATTCGATTTATCAGGCAGGGTTGCCGTAATCACAGGGGGGGGCGGCCTGCTGGGAAAAGAACACGCAACGGTCATTGCAGAGGCAAAGGGAATCCCGGTTTTGGCCGATGTCAGAGGAGAAGAAGCGAAAAAGACAGCCCAAGAGATATCCGAAAAATTTCAGGTAGCTGCTCTTGGAGTTGGTGTTGATATCACCAATGATAAGGAGGTAGAACAGTTACTCGAGGAATTGATCGAAAAATTTCAGCGCGTTGATATCCTGATAAACAATGCTGCCAATAACCCTAAAGTAGGCGGGGAAAACCAAAAGACCAATTGGTCCCGATTTGAGAATTTTTCCCTCGACATGTGGGAAAAAGATTTAGCAGTTGGGCTAACTGGATCTTTTATCTGTTCCCAAGTGTTCGGCAGTCATATGGCCAAGCAAGGCTCAGGAGTAATTTTAAATATATCTTCTGATCTTGGAATCGTAGGACCCGATCAAAGATTATATGAGGTAGAAGGCAAACTACCAGAAGAGCAACCCGTAAAACCGGTCACTTACTCGGTGGTGAAGACAGGAATCATTGGACTTACCCGCTATTTGGCTACGTATTGGGCTCCTTGTGGAGTTCGGGTCAATGCCTTGTGCCCCGGGGGTATTGATGCGGGGCAATCTATGGAATTTAAAGAGCGTGTTCACTCCAGAATCCCCATGGGTCGAATGGCCCGTAGGGATGAATATCATGGGGCGGTCCTTTTTATGGTCTCTGATGAATCTTCATATATGAATGGGGCAATTTTAACGGTGGATGGAGGCCGAACCTGCTGGTAGAAAACGGTTAGCTTTCTTAGTTATTCAGCCTATCCTTCTGCGCTGTTTTTGATCTACAAAACTATTTAATTGTTTTTTTATATCCATAGAA
>AQTY01000113.1 GCA_000372225.1 Candidatus Nitromaritima sp. SCGC AAA288-L16
AGTTTTTGTATAATTTGAAAAACTTCTCTTCCCTGTCCCGGAGCATATTTAAAAAGATCATAATTTTTTGGGGCGACCAAGTTGAATCCATTCAAACGGTTACTGTTATAAATATTGATTAGATTATTTCGGTATTGTTTCCTCGTGTAGATATAGTTTTCTGGGTTTTTAACTGCAATTAGATCGTGAGAATGAGTAAATTGAGCAATATTTTTTTGAATTTCTCTGCCGTTTGTGGTTTTTAAAGACGGGATGTATTTGTGAAATAAGATGTTTACAGACAATATGCTATAAACTCCGCATATTCCTAAAGCGGTCCATCGACTGGCATCTGTGTTTTTGAATAATCTACAGCATAAATCACCTGCATGGGCCATCCCCGCTGCCATAAAAACAATTAATATAGGAAAATTATATAGGTAGTTTCTGGGATACCCCCTCATATCGTTAACGAGAATGAAAATAAATGGGAGAAAAAAAACCATCAAGAAAAGAGATCGATACGAGTGGCCTAGGGAGTTTTTGTAGCAAAGACCAAGAATTAATAGTGGGATAAATATTAAAAGACTATCGGGAAATACTTTTGCGAAAATACCAGGAATCAAGGAGGACAAGCCTTGCCATTGGGTTTCAATGGTCATGGTTTGATGGTTTTTAATAGTTTCTGCTACTTGACTTAGTATTGGGGCATAAGCCGCTAAACAACAAGCAGCAATCCCTAAGGCAATTTTCAAAAAGAAAAGGCCCTTTTGCCCACGCTCTTTTTTATCTTTAAAAAACTTTTTTTGCGAATCCGGGAGAAACAGAGTAACTAAAACCCATGTTGCCAAGCCGAATAAAAAATAAAGATTAGTGGGGACAGTATAAACGGACAAAAAGCCACATAGTGTAATGACTATCCCTCTGGTTTTCGATGCTTCAGAGCGGAGAACTTTAAGAGACAGTAAAATCATTACGGTTGAGAAAAAGATAATGAGACTATATCCGCGCGCTGTTTGTGAGTAATGGATGTGGGTCGGGTTAATTGCGGCGATCAATAGCGCCATCTGGGCAATTAAATTAGAGTTGAATAAATCAAGAGCAACTCTGTAAACCATCCAGAGACTCGCAAGGCCAAAAAGTAAGGCAGGTAATCGTATTGCAATTGAATTTTCTTCACCAAACATAGTTCCCATAACCCTAACAAGTATGGTGTGAAAAATATGATTGTTTACATCCCAGTAGTTGGTGACAATGGCTTTGAGTGGTGCATACCCAAAGTATAAAAGCATTGCATTTTCATCTCCCCCTCCAAGTACTCGATCTAATTGATAAAACCTGAGTACCATTGCTAATAAAAATATCGTAGCTAACAGAATTAGAGATGCTTTTTTTGTATCGAAGACCATTTTTAAATTACTTGCGCTCAGCGGATTTAATTTGTAAGTGTCACGACTAAAATATTATACATAATAGGCGCATTTGTTATGGATTTTTAAAAATACGAATCAATTCGTCGAGTGCTTCAGAATCTGAGGCGCGGACCAGCTTTTCTACCTGGCTGACAAACT
>AQTY01000114.1 GCA_000372225.1 Candidatus Nitromaritima sp. SCGC AAA288-L16
TACATATATAAAGGAAGGTACACCCGTGGGACTCACTCGGGGGTGGGGGATAGATCGATCAACATAAAAAACACTGTCATGAGTGTCAATCCAAATAAACATAAAATGATTGCGTAAAATATAATTCGGTATTTTAATAACATCTTGCCCCCCCCTTTTATTTAAACCCACTAACAAAACTACCTTCACGCATTATACCCTCAAACAAAAAAATGCCCCCATATTCCCTTGCGGGCGGGAGGGAGCGTCACGGTGGTTAAACCGTCCCATCAATTATCAACGCTGCACTATCAATACTGTATGTATTAGGACTGCTGTTATGTTTGGCCGATGCGCAGAAGTTATTTAGTGGCGAGGAAGGAAGTGTCGCTACAACATCCGCGTTCTGGTTAAAACCGTAAGTCGCTTCTTTGATTTTAGGAAGGTCGCAACCTTGAAGTGCATCGGTATCCAACCAGTAAGCATTGCACAGCAGATGCATATCTTTTAGAGCTTGTTTGGAATGAGCATCATAGCCTCGTATCTTGTACTGGTTGAACTGGGGAATAGCGATAGCAGCAAGAATGCCGATGATGGCAATTACGATCAGCAGTTCTATGAGTGTGAAGCCTGATGTGCTTTTGTGAGTTGAATGTTGTTGCATGACCATTCCCCTTAATGGCTGGCAATGAGGCAATGTTATGACATTTGGCGGGGATGGGCAAGGTGGGGGCAAGGGGGCCATATAAGGTGGGGAGAGAATCAGATACACCCCCTCATTATAAAATTAATCTATATTCTCGTAGCAACCAGTGCCGCCATATCCTGGTCTCGCGTAACAATTCGAGTTGTACCTTTTCTGTACTATCTCGACACCGGTGTTTTGAACAAAATTTTCAATTGTCGCTCTAAGTTGCTCGGCCCTCTCCTGCTTCAGCTTTGGCACACAATCCCGCTTCTTATTCTGGTCTATATTCGGATTTCGGTCGGCACACATATGTTCCGGCAACCACTCTGTCAAAGTCGTAACCTTAATCTCCCCAGTGTTTTGTCGACAGAGAGTTTCGTTTGAACCCATTCGTCTTTCCGAACGCCTCCACACTCTTCAGAAGCCTCGTCCGGCTTACATTTTTGTAGGTAATCAGGTTTATCATACTTGCAGTCATCCATTACCTCGCACGATCTTGGAAACTTCACCAGGTATCCAGTGCTTTCACCCTGACCTTCTGGAAAAGTACCCTGTATAATGCAAAGCCCATCTATCGGATTGAAGTTGTGCGCCGAACCATTTCCTTTCGAAATCCAGTGATCCTGAAAATGACTGTCGTCCAGCTTATGGTATTCAACCGGGATTTTTGTGCACACCGTCTCCCCGGTAACTGGATCTATCTTGGCGAATTCGTTTTTTACTGTGGGTTCAGTTTTTACTGATCCGCCCGCCCCACTGCAGTTACTCCCCGAACTTATTAATGCCGCACTGTCAATGCTGTATGTATTGGGACTGCTGTTACTTTTTGCAGACGCACAGAAGT
>AQTY01000115.1 GCA_000372225.1 Candidatus Nitromaritima sp. SCGC AAA288-L16
GATGTTTGTGTTGATGCATGGGGAAGTGAGTGCGAAGGGAGAGCCGAAAAACCCAGAGCCGTTTGTTCTAAACTCATAGGTGGGGGTTCACTACGTTCACATCATCGAATTTGGAATTGTAAAACTAGAACTATGAGCTGTGGGCTTACTGAAAAGGGTAATATCTCCTGTGTGAGCAACTAAAGTAGTCTATTTTAATAGAACGTCAAACGTATTAAGTATTTAATGTAAAAAGGTACTTCCTCTGTTCAAGAACTAAAGAAGGTTTCGTCCGTAGCTTTAGATAAAAGGAAAATTTTATATTCAAAAATCTTCATTGATCTGTTGTTATTTGGTAGCACTAACAAGCAGCAGAACCCATCAGGTATCTCATTTAAAAACTCAAATGGGCCAGTCCAGCATTTCTATGTGTTCCCTAAGTTGGGGAATGCTTTTGAATTTTTTCAGAATCAGATTCTTCTTTAATCCGCAGCAGATGTTTTTTGCCACATCAGGCAATTTAGAGTAGCGTTCGGGTCCTCCTAGTGTGTCATAAAACAGACGAATTAATCCACAGACATCTTCCTTTACATTTTCCTGCCGAAAAGCTCCCAAGCGGTACATATCCAGAAGTTTAAGCTCGAAATTAAGGCCAAATTTGTTGACTATGATGTTTCCGGTGTGCAGGTCTCCATGATACTCCCTTAAAAGATGGATTTCCTCGATTCCACGTGTGAGTCTGTACAGCAAATGGAGAGCCTTGAAGGGATCGAGTTTTTTCCCGGGTAGTCGATTAAGGAAATCTGACAGCAACATTCCTTCAACATATTCTGAAATGAGGACGGTCACAGGGATTTTGCGAAACACTATATTTTCTTGGGTGTGATATTGGATCAGGAGCGAGCACTGGCGAAGTTTGTGGAGTTTTTGTGCGTATATTTTAGATGTCCTGTCTCTCAAATTTCGTTGCGGGAAAAAGAGTTTAGCAGCCCGTTCGATACCGGTATGAATTTCGCCAACCTTATATACTTCTCCTTCCCAGCCCGCCCCGAGCTTGGAAAGCACACGATATTTTTTCCCAATCATTCGACCCGGAGGTAGATCAAATTCGGTGACTTTTATGTAAGGTACTTTTGGCCTAGCCAAGGAAATTCACTCCTTTAAAGTTGCTCTAATTTATTTGGCTAATAATTATAGCTCGTATGTTTAAATAAAAAGAATGTCTTTCCTCCGGTAGCCTGGAAGGAGATTTGAGTAAGATGAGATCAGGCCTGTGAAAGTGGAAATACTAACTTAAAAAGTGGTACAACTTAATGGGGCAGGTCAATATAGTTGGCGTAGTGATTTCTCAACTGGATAAGCTGAAGGTGGCTAAGGGTATTGGCTCAATGCCGGAGAACGTGAACTTTGGCATCAAGGCTTCTACGGTCAGACAGTTTTTAACATCCAGTGGGCTTCCTTCAAAGAAGTCTGAACGAACAGAAGAGAAATCCACC
>AQTY01000116.1 GCA_000372225.1 Candidatus Nitromaritima sp. SCGC AAA288-L16
CTTTATCAGAAATCGTTAAAGGTAGAGCGCAGGAATATATAGAAAAAAACGCGGCATTGGTCTCTATCACAGGCCCTTCAAACATCATCAAATAGAAACCATTTTTTGAAAAAAATCAGGCATTGGCGGTTTCTTCCCCAAGGGTCTCATCAAGAACCTCCAACGCCTCTATCAATACTTCATCCGGCATTATGAGTGGAGGACCCAATTTCAGCGTACCACAGCCAGTCCGGATCAGGCAAACACCTTTATGCATAGCTTTTTCGACTATCCTGTCTGTCAACAACGGGTCGAGTCGCTCAGGAAGTGGTATTTCCGGGTCAATCTTCGGATCAGTAATAAATAAAGCGTGGAGCATTCCTCGCCCCAAATGCAAGGCAGCGACCTTAGGATACTTTTCAACCATTTTAGCTAGAGCTTGACTGAAGAACTTTTCCTTCTTTTTAGATTTCTTAATCAAATCCATTTTCTCAAAAGCTTCAATAGTTCCCAGACCTGCGGCACAAGCGAAGGGGTGCCCCCCATGAGTGCTGGTGTATGTCGGATCCAAATCAATTATTTCCGCAGAAGCCATAACAATGGAAAGAGGCATGCTGGTTGAGGCCGCCTTGCCACAGCACACGATATCAGGCTCAATCCCATAATGTTGATAAGCAAACAATTCACCCGTTCGACCAAATCCTGCCTGGATCTCATCGCATACAAGTAAGGATCGATTTTCCTTGGCAAATTCTTCCATCGCGATCACGTAATCGTCTGGATAGAAAACCGCCCCCCAACCTTGGAACGATTCAATCATAAAAGCAGCAATATGTTTTAAATTGACTCCTTGCCCCTCTAAACCTACTAAGTGCTCTCGAAATAATTCAGAACCAGAAATGGATTTGTTTTCGAGATCCCATGGAAAAGGAAAAGGCATATGATAAATATTCGGATCCTGAAACCCCACCCAAGTTCTTTCCTGTGGTTTTCCCGAAAGCATTTGGGCGCCTAGTGTTTTACCGTGGTAGTTGCCCATACCCGTGACAACGATATTCTTGTCAGGTGAAATAGTTTGACCATAAAGGCGGCTTAATTTCAGGGCTCTTTCTGTTGCCTCAGTCCCAGCGCTGTATAAGGAAAATTTTTCTAAATAGGGGGGGACGAATTCTGCTAACTTCTCCAGGTATTTTGCGCGCTCAACGGTGGGATAACAATAGGAATGCATTAAGGGCTTATCCAACACCTCACGTATTCGATTTTGAACAGCTTCATTTCCATGCCCCGCATTGGCCACGAATATAGTTGAGGTCATATCAATCCAACGATTGCCCCAGTCATCTTCTATTGTATAGTCTTTTGCCCGCGACCAGATGATGGGTGGAAAATCTTTCACATTAGATGATTCGTATTTAGAGATAGCCTCCAGAATTGGCAAGGACTCTGGTACTGGGAGCCTGGTAACAATTTTCCGGTTCTTTGTAT
>AQTY01000117.1 GCA_000372225.1 Candidatus Nitromaritima sp. SCGC AAA288-L16
AGATATTGATAGAAATATAGCCGAGGCTGATATCATTTTTGTGAGTGTTCACACCCCAACCAAAACGTTTGGCGAAGGTGCTGGTAAAGCATCAGACTTGCAGTTTATTGAACAAACAGCTCGACGAATCAAGGAAAACTCAACCTCATCAAAAATTATTGTAGAAAAAAGTACGCTCCCAGTACGTGCTGCGGAAACCATGGCTTCAATTTTACACTCTGGCGCAAACTCGGTTAGGTTTGAGATTTTATCTAACCCTGAGTTTATGGCGGAAGGTACGGCTATCCGGGATATGGAGGAACCAGATCGGATTTTGATTGGTTCGCATGACACAGTAACTGGGAATGCAGCACGCGATGAGTTGTTAAAGATTTATCTAAAGTGGGTGCCCAAGGAAAAAATAATTACAACTAATCTATGGAGCAGTGAATTGTCTAAGCTTGTTGCGAATGCTTTTCTTGCCCAGCGTATTTCAGCCATTAATAGTATTTCAGCCTTATGCGAGGTGACAGAAGCCGATATTAGTGAAGTAGCAGGTGCGGTTGGTAGAGACTCAAGAATTGGACCTAAGTTTCTTGGGGCGGGTGTCGGATTCGGTGGGTCTTGCTTCCGAAAGGATATTCTTAACCTTGTTTATCTATGTGAATATTATAAGCTTGATGATGTGGCACAGTTCTGGAATTCAGTGATCGAAATAAATGATAACCAGATGGAGCGGTTCGTAAACCGTATTTTAAAAGCAATGTTTCGGACCTTGGTTGATAAGAAAATTGTCATATTCGGGTTTGCGTTCAAACCCGATACCGGTGATACAAGGGATGCTCCGGCGATCTATATTTGTAAGCGTTTGCTTGAAGAGAAAGCACGGCTCAGTATTACAGATCCTCATGCTATTTCTAATGCGAAAAAAGATCTTGCGGGAATTGATGAAAGAGCGGAGTTTGTGGAAGACCCTTACGAGGCTGCTAAGGATGCCCATGGTCTAGCTTTAATTACAGAATGGCCTGAGTACCGCAGTTTGGATTACCAGAAAATTTTTGATAGCATGTCAAAACCTGCCTTTATTTTTGATGGAAGAAACCACCTTGACTACCAAAAACTTTTCGAGATAGGGTTTAACGTATACCCTATTGGTAGTCCTCCGCTAACCCACATATAGTTTATTTTCTGCTAGCCATTTTTTTTAGATGGTTCATGGCAGATGATGCAGTTACTCATGGGACGGTGAGGCATAATGGGGGTGTTTTCTGTTTCTCTAACGTGGCACTCTAAACAGGTTTTAGCAGGTGGAGGTCCTTTGTGAATTTCGCTGCGGGGTAATGTGGGTGCAGCATTTAAAAACTCCTTAACGACGATTATTATAACGACTATCCCAATTACAGCCATGACACGAAAAAAATTTATTTGCCCTTTGTTTGTTTTTTTAGCCATAAAAA
>AQTY01000118.1 GCA_000372225.1 Candidatus Nitromaritima sp. SCGC AAA288-L16
TTTGACGGATCAACTTCATCTTCTTCTTGCTGATCACCAAGGACGGTGGTAAGTGGACAGAATTTGAATGCCGGACATTTCTTACATCCGACAGCAATGGCGATGGGACAGATTGTCATGTGGTTCACCTCCTTAAGCGCACGCCTGTTAAAGCCACGGTGGTATTTATTGCTTGTTTGCTTCTTCTAACTGAGCCTCTAATTGCACGCTCCTCTACTAGCCATGAAACTTTCGCCATCATTGAACCGCTGCTGTACGCAGGTCGCCCAGTCAATGTCTCGAACCCACCTTGGACTTGCCTGACCTGTAATTTGGCTGTTGTCAACATTGTGCATATCCTGGTTCGGATCGCCCATTGGTAGCGGGATATTAGGATCACCCATCTCGATATTCATGACACTGCTGTTATCCGTCGTATTCGTATTACTAATATTCTGACTCGAATCGATCATCGTATTGTTCGTCGTATTGTTCGTCGTATTCGTATTACTAATATTCTGAGAGCTATCTACATTTGTTTGGCTACTCGACGAGCTATTGCCAAAAATGCCCTGCGCGTGAGATACCGTCGTGATAAAAAATACGACCAGAGCAATAAAAAATATCTTCGATATCATACGATTTTTTTCCAACATAACTTTCTCCTTTAATGATGAATTGAAACGCACGTCTGTTAAAGCTATTATAAGTGATTTTTTTATTAAAAGATTATACGTTAGGGCGATCATTATATTATAAGGAATTTTCAGGCGGTGACCCCATCACTTGTAGATTTCTTTATAAAGAATCATTCACTTACATTCCAAAGTTCAAACTCATAATGGCTGTAAATGACCGCCCTAATCTTTCGCAAAAAGACTCGGCAATTTGGCAAAGAGTCAAAATGATCCCCTTCACGGTAAGGATTCCAGATTCAGAAATAGTTGCACAAGATGAACTCTTGGAGCTTTACCACTTAGAGATGCCAAAAATCTTGGATTGGGCTGTGCAGGGAGCCAAAAAATGGATGGAAGAAGGGCTAGGTAATCCACCTTCAGTGGTCGAAGCAACCCAAGATTACCAATATGAAATCGATCCTAATGCTCTATGGATACAATCTCGCCATACTTCAGATGAAAAGGATTCTGTTTCCTGTGTAGAGCTTTATGAAGATTACAAAGTGTGGGCTGAAGAAAACCAAATTGATTTATCTCCTGAGTTCAACTCTAAAAGTTTTGGTAGGTCAGTGATGCGGAAGTGGCGATCAAAGCCAAAAAAGGTGGATGGAAAACTTGTTAGGCATTACTTCAGCTTCAAAATACCAAAAGTCGGTAACTCAGTTACTACTTAAATGTTTATTTTTAAACTAAGTTACCACTTATTACCCCTTTTTATAAAAGTGTTTTGTAAAAAAAAATAAAATATAAATATATATATAAAAGAG
>AQTY01000119.1 GCA_000372225.1 Candidatus Nitromaritima sp. SCGC AAA288-L16
AATGAAGTTACTTTATGCTAGTTGGCGGGGATGTGCAAACTACCCAAAAATATTTTCATTCATTTTTTCTAAGACGGTTGCTTTATGATCCTCCGACAGATGGCTGTATCTTTTCACCATCTGCAGTGTCTTGTGTCCTAGTATATCAGCAATCTCTAATAGTGTAGCTCCGCTCATGGCTAAGTAAGATGCAGTCGAGTGACGGAGGTCATGAAACCTAAAATTGCTTACACTAGATTTTTTTAAGGCAGTTTCCCAGGCGGTTCTAATATTTATAGGTTGCGCAGGATTTTTTGGTGAAGAAAAAATTAAACTATCTTCTTCTGGCTCTTGTTTCAGATACACGTGTAATATTAACTCATAAGCTTTACCGACTAATGGCACCACTCTGGTTTCACCGTTCTTTGTTTCAACCAGCGTGATTCTTTTTTTCTTTAGGTCAACGTTCTCCCATTTCATTCCAAGTATTTCTCCTTTTCTCATGCCAGTAGACAACGCTAGGGTAACGATTACAAAAAGAAAAACACTTTCACTCGACCTGCATGCGTTTAGAAGTTTTTCTCTTTCCTCATCACTCAAGAATCTTGTTCTGCCTCTGGACTCCTTAGGCTTGCTGATTTGCATGACCGGATTGATTTCCATCCACTGCCATTCTTTAACAGCAATGGTAAACACGTGACTTATAAGTGCAAGATATCGGTTAACCGTTGCTGGTGTTCTTTTTCTTCCGGTTCTTTCACTCGGTTCTTGGATTAATTTTTCTTTGTAAGTTGAAATCAGGGCAGGGTAAAAACTTTTTAATTTTCTGTCCCCTAGCTGATCTTTCCACCACTTGAGTTGACCAAGTTGTCCCTTGGCTTTTTTCTTTGGAAGAACCTCTGACTGGTATCGATCCAGAAGATTACCGAGAGTATATTTTTCTAACTCTATTAATTTGTCGGGAAAGTATTTGCTCTGTCTCAGTCTGGATTCTGTTTCCTGAGCCCAGAGTAGGGCATCGGTTCTTTTTAGGAATGTAGCCGTCTTTGTCTGGTGACCCTTCACTCGGACCATTGCACGAAAACGGATTTTCCCCCTTGGTGTGACTCTTCTTTGAACGGAAGGCATGAAAGTTTCTCCTTTGGTGCACCATAACTGCACCTTTTTCGCTCAAAGCACACTTAAAGTAATGGAGAAACTCGGATAATTTAGAGGTAAACTATTGGAAAGATATAGGTTAAATATGGAGCCAGCGGACAGAATTGAACTGTCGACCTACTGATTACGAAACAGTTGCCCTGTCACTGATCATGAGCGGAGCACTTCCAATGTTTTTTTAAGTACATCTTCAACTGAATGATCAAGGCAAACTTGATTTTGACAAGGATCAGGGGGAGACATCGAGACATAAAGAAAT
>AQTY01000120.1 GCA_000372225.1 Candidatus Nitromaritima sp. SCGC AAA288-L16
TGAAGCTTCAGCAAATTTTGATAAGGCAATTTATGTGTGGGAAAAAATAGGAGATTTTGAGGAAGTCGCAAGAGTCAGGGGGCTCAAAGCAGGATACAGTGCAGCGTCAGCTTCGGCTGAGCTGCCCCCTCCGCGAACCAAACAGGTTATACTACTATCGTTGCTCGCGTTTATTTTTCTTGTTATTAGCGCTTTGCTGCTATTGGCCAATCCAGCGCCTAGTAATACGGATGAATGCGATTCCGATACACCTGGCTATTCGACAGTAGAATGTCAAGAGATCCAGGAGGAGTTCGAAAAGGGATTGCCTTACTGTTGTTGTTCAAGCATACTATTTCTAATATTTGGAGGGTGGGCAACAACAATAAGCAAAGAAAACGAGGATGCAAAGGCTTCCTTAATTGCAGAGATTGAAGGGAAGAGGAAGGCGTTTGAGGAGGAGAAATTAAGGGAACAACACGCGCAAGAGCGTGCGCGAGAACGTCGGCAAAGGCGTAAGGCCATGAGACAAGAAGCGAATGAGAGAGAAAGGGCCCTTGACTACAATTCAGCAATTAGAATCTGGGAGGAATTAGGTCAAATAAAGGAGGCGGCCAGGGTTAGAAAGTTAAAGACTAGACAAAGCGCTATCAAGCAGACGGTCGTCCATGGAGATTACGTCGATGACAGAGATACAACCTACATTGACGATCGCGACACGATAATCAAGGACAGCGTGGTGAGCAAGTCCAGCATCGGTGCTGGTGGAGATGACAAACTAGGCAAAATCAAGGAATTAAAGAAATTACACGATGCAGGCGCGATAGACGATGCCGAGTTCAAGCAGATGAAGAAGGAGATTCTGGGGAAATGATAATTGAGATTGTAATAGTGGTATCAATTATTTTGACTGTTGGGGCTTTAGGAGAATACTACGGAATTTGGGGGATTGAGACCGCAAGACTCGCGCCCTTGCCGCCCAATTTACTAGATGCTCAATCTCCGAAGGGGAAACTGGAGGCTCAGGGATTGCTGAGGAGATTAAGGACGTGCGCAACGTCAGACCATGAGCAAGCAAGCGAGAGAGAAAGAGTTGACTACGATTCAGCCATAGAGATATGGGAAGATCTGGGTGCAATAAAGGAAGCTGCAAGAGTTAGAAAACTGTTCAGTTTTCTAACTCTTGCAGCTTCCTTTATTGCACCCAGATCTTCCCATATCTCTATGGCTGAATCGTAGTCAAAGGGCTCTTTCTCTCTCGCTTAGCTTTTTGTCTCATGGTCTGACGTTTTTGCGCACGCTCTTTTCTTAATTCCTCTCCTCAGTAATCTCCTCAGCAATCTTTCTCTGAGCCCTCCAGTTTCCCCTTCGGAGATTGAGCATCTAGTAAATTGGCGGACCA
>AQTY01000121.1 GCA_000372225.1 Candidatus Nitromaritima sp. SCGC AAA288-L16
TTTCGACTGTATTATTTTCGTCAGTTCTCCACACATGACCGTCCAAACCCAAATAATATGTATAATTTTCTTGAACACGAATGCCGACTGGCTTTACTACCTCGATACCGACTGGCTTTACTCCCTCGGAATTGCGAGACTTTTTACTTCCGAACCAGCCCATTATTTCCCCAGAATCTCCTTCTTCATCTGCCTGAACTCGTCGTCGTCGATGATTCCCTTATCTTTCATCTCAGCTATTTTTTCTAATTTAGCAATTTTGTCATCTCCGCTAGTACCGACGCTAGACTTACTAATCACGCTGTCCTTCACGATGGTATCGCGGTCATCGACGTAGTCGCCGTGGATGACCGTCTGGTCGACTTTGACGGAACCCTGTTCAACCTTTAGCTTTCTGACTCGGGCAGCCTCCGCAGGCTTACCAATTTCTTCGTATATTTCTATAGCATTCTCATAATTCAGATGTTTTTCATATTCTTTCGCCTTATTCATTAGTCTTTCATTTTTGATTTCTTGCGTGTAAAATTCTTGATTGAGATAGTCTGAGATTTCCTTTCCACAATGAATCTGGTAAGTACAGGAATGCATTCCTTTAGAAAATTCGGTTTTGATTATTTTCAAGGTGCCTTTAACAGGGAAAAAACCCGAACGAAAGTTTACTCCTTCTGTTCTGTCTATACCAATATGTGAATGATTTTCATTTATCTTTTCACTCTCAAATATTAATCTTTGATTTGTTATAAAAAATGTCCCATATACAAGCCCGATGCCTGCTTCTCTTTTACCAATAGTCCCTTTATGTCCATCAGCTGCAATCTTGCCCATTCCACTTGTTTCATCTTTAAATGTTCTAATTAATTTCTCACCCTCTTCTAGCATCATTTTCCCAGAATCTCCTTCTTAGTTCTCTTGATTATCTTCTTCACTTTTTTGCCCAAAATCTCCTGCTTCATCTGTTTGAACTCGTCGCTGTCTATAATTCCATCGTCAAGAAGTGCCTTTGCCTCTCGGAGCCTTTCGGCCTTGGATTTTCTGCCAGCCCCGATATTAGATCTATTGATTACGCTGTCCTTGACTATGGTATCCCGGTCATCGACATAATCTCCATGGACGACCGTTTGTTCGACCTTCTTTTCATCCAGCATTTTCCTTCGGACGTCCTTTGCTTTTTCTTGATCACCGATACGTTCCCATAAATATATGGCAGATTCATAATCTAAATTACTTCTTTGTCTTGAGCTAGGCCAATGAGGTTGTTTCTACAAACAACTCTGTTTGATTAATTCCACCATGGTGTTATAGATTGTTTCACCATCTAATGCCCATTTCACCATTATAGTGCCCTCGTTTTCGTTT
>AQTY01000122.1 GCA_000372225.1 Candidatus Nitromaritima sp. SCGC AAA288-L16
CCTTCCATTAATAGAGGAACTTATGTCTGGCAGCGCAAAGTTCAGATCGTTTCTTTTAGCGCCAATAGTTTTAGCGTTATTGGCTTGTTACCTCTCCTGTAATTTCTTGGGTGGGAGAACTTAAAGATGCTCAAGAACAAGTGCGGCAGAACCCTAATGATGCCGGCGCACACTATCATCTTGGAATTAGTTATAGCGAAGTAGGCCAGCACCAAAATGCTATTATCCATTTAAAGAAAACAATTCAAATTAAACCGGATTTAGCCAAGGCACACCATAGCCTTGGATTTGTGTACAAAAAAAACGGCCAGTATCAGGAAGCTATTATTTCCTAATAAAGAGGCAATACGAATCAAGCCGGATAACGCGGATGTAATTCTTGCCCATATAAATGAACTTGAGAAAATAATAGTTAAGATAAGACCTTCTCAACCAAACCACGAACCACCCGAGAAACAATTCTTTTCAGTCGGCACAGGATTTCTTTTCAGTAAGGGAAATTATATTATTACCAACTATCATGTTGTCAAAAACGCTGGTTCTGTACTTGCTAAGTTTATAAATGGAGAAACAGTTAAAGCTAAGGTTGTAGCTAAGGACATAAGGGGTGATATAGCCGTCTTGAAACTAACAGATGTTCCTCCTTTTTCTGTTACACAAATTAAACTGGGTGACTCATCTCAGGCAAGGATGGGGGAAAAGGTTTTTACCATCGGTTATCCTGCCTCTAATTTAATGGGTGAAAGACCAAAGTACTCTGAAGGGGTCATTAACGCGATGACAGGGTTAAAGGATGATCCTGCTTTCTTCCAAGTCAGCCTACCTATTCAGCCAGGCAACAGTGGGGGCCCTTTGTTCAACGAACGGGGAGAAGTTATCGGCATCACAACAGCCTCATTGTCCTCTTTAGCAATAGATGCAATGGGGGCGATACCGCAAAACGTCAATTATGAGATTAAATCATCGTTTGTGAAAAACCTTCTTTCAACTGTTCCAGATTTGATGCTTTCCAAATTGATGCTTGCTAACACGGGTATTGTTGTAGTTCCTAGTGAACCCAAAGACTCCCTTTCTGATTTTATTGAACAGGTATCGAAAAATATAGTCCTAATAGAAACGAGAGAGCAATAATAAATTGTTCAAGAGGATAATATCTATGAGACAAAAAATGTTCTTTATTTTTTTTATAGCGTGTTTTATAGCGGGTTGTGCGCAAACTGCTACCAAATATAAAACTAATCTCGGTAGTCGTACAGCTGAACTAGCGTGCAACCTGCTAGCTACTGACTTCTTGTAAAAGATAATTTTCCTAATACCTCGGTTGAGGTATTAGGAA
>AQTY01000123.1 GCA_000372225.1 Candidatus Nitromaritima sp. SCGC AAA288-L16
GTAGGAGCAAGAAACCCATTTGGAGCAATGGTCGATGGGGATATGGCAATCGGACATGGTTTAACAGAAAACTGGATGAAATCCAATAAAGACAAAGCAAAAGGATATAATGATTATTTATGTAATTCTCCAACTGACTGCGTATTATGTGGTTGTGATGGTGAAGAGGTTAGATGTACTAAATTTAAATTAGATTTGAGATAGTGATAATAAAAAAACCCCCGGAAATTTCTTTCCGAGGGTTCTAAATTTGTTTAAGGAATTACCATGATTGCAAAAAAACAAGGTCGTCAGTTTGAACTACTGCTTGAAAGACACACAGGGTGAAGAACTCGATAGGGCAGATGCGGACAAACCAATGAAATATATTCACGGTGGGGGAACAATTGTTTCTGGTTTAGAAAATGCTCTTGACGGCTTAAAGGTAGGGGATAAAAAGGAGGTGACAGTAAAACCAGAAGAAGGTTATGGTGAAATCGTATCCGAACTTAGAATGAAGGTCGAGCGAAATAAGCTTCCCGCTGGTCAAGAGATCACTGTTGGAATGGAACTCACTGGGGAACATGGTGATGGGAAAAAATATGCGTTCACTATCGTTGAAATAAAAGGCGACGATATTTACATGGATGGCAATCACCCGTGGGCAGGAAAAACTCTTCATTTTTCCGTCGAAGTCATGGAAATCCGCGACGCGACAACTGAGGAATTAAAGCACGGCCATGTCCATGGTGAAGGCGGTCATCACCACTAAAAAGGAGGTAACCTCATGACAATCTGTCCCATCGCCCTTGCGGTCGGATGCGAAAAACATGTCATTTTCATTTATCTGGAAATCGAACCCCAGATTCGGATTGGAACAAGCGTTTCGTTCGTTCCTTTGCTTCTTTGAATTTCTTCTCACACTCTGGCACTGAACGAACTTTGGGAAAGCCAACACAGCGAAATTTCCCATCTGGTGATTGGCGAATAGAGCCGTCTTGGCTGTAGGTGAAGGGGTTTTTGTCAAAATTCTTAGTTCTCTCTCTCAATCTCTGATCTTCAACTTTTTTTCGCTTATCTTGAATATCTGAATCTGAACACAGCGTTAATTCGGGAAGACGGTCACATATTTGCACCTCTAATCTGTTTATTCTATCTTCCAAATCTTTCGTAGATTGTGCGAATACTGGAGACACTGTAATGAGCGTGAACCCAAATAAAAATAATGCGATACCAAATATGTAAGCAAGTTTTCTCATAACCCCATCATACAATTATTATATTCACTGCAGACACATCACCATCAGCAAAG
>AQTY01000124.1 GCA_000372225.1 Candidatus Nitromaritima sp. SCGC AAA288-L16
CCCATTAACAAAACTACCTTCACGCCTTATTTTATATAGTGACTTTTGATGATTTCCACAAATTGTTTTAAATAATCAGTATTGGGGGGTACAAACCTTAATCCTATATCATGAACATAGTTCGCCTCTATAAACGTTGCTCGTGAAACTTCGCATTTTAATTTTTTACCATCTAGATCTTTGATTTTTGGTAAAACTATTTCACAAGGTGTACCTTTCTTGAACTCCTCTTTTGCTGACTCTATGCGCAGTCCACCAGTAGAAACATCTTTAAGTTCAATAAATGTATCTAATGGTTTGATTGATTTTTCAACCACTTCAAAAGCCCCTGATTTATTTCTTATGACACCAGTTAATCGACCTACCGATACACGAAAAAACTCTCTTTTTTCACTTTTTAGCCAGTCCTTTCCCATTAACGCCCCCTTTCCTTCATCCACTACATAAACATCAGTTCCGTCTCGTTTGGTTGCAACTTAGAAGCTTATCAGGCGCAGCATGACCCATTAAGCAATTCAAAAAATCCATCTCTTCCTGAGGTTCGTATGAGTCTAATTCAGCGATCCTCGCATTCAACTGATCAACTTCACCTATAGGCCCACCCCTGACGTCTTCCCTCCAACGCAAAACAAGAAAGTTGTCACGTCTTGCGGTGTGACTACATGCATCTGACACAGTCTTCTTTGGCCTGATACGTCCCTAAGGAAAAACTTCCCATTATCTTTGTTAATCTTTAGTTTGTACGTGTTACCGTCATTCCCTTGGACAGTCGCTATGACTGGGTTGCCACCAAAAGCATAACCAGCACTTAGTGTAAAAAAGCACGCAACTATCAACGCCACTATCGATTTTTTAATAGTCATGTTAAAAGCCTTCCTCATTTAAGTTTATGGAAAGATGACGGTTCGTATTTAAAACCAGCTCGAATGGTGGGTGTGTGCGAACATACTACATTAATATGTAGATATATTTGTAGGAGTTTTCTGGAGCCAAAAATGGGCTACTTGACGGCAAATAATGGCAGTTTTCCA
>AQTY01000125.1 GCA_000372225.1 Candidatus Nitromaritima sp. SCGC AAA288-L16
AAGTTTTTTTCTTTTAGGTTCTTGATTCTATTTCTTTTTATTTCCCTAATGTTTGATACTTCTTTTTCGTTAGCAATCTTTACTGATGTTACCAATTTAGCGTTTTCCAATTTCTCGAATTGAAGTTTAGAGTTTGTTCGATCCAAGGCTTCGGTCACGTTGGCTTTGTCAGATTTAATTTTGTCTAGTTCAGAGCGCAGAGAAACGGTTGTCGTCTGAAGGGCTTTAATTTGTTTAGAGTTTTTTTCTTTTAAAGCATTAAACTCTTTAATACTTGCGATCCTTTCCTCTTTTGCTTTGAAGTTAGCTTGATTGGTTGCATGAGTGGTTTTTTCTCTGCCACTTTTAAACTTATCTAAAACAACACGTAGGGTATTTATTTTATCTTGAAGCGCATTTTTTTCATTGGCGTCAGCCAGTCTTCCCTCTTTTGCTTTGGAGTTAGCTTTATTGGTTGCCTCGATCGCCCTGGTTTTGTCAGCTTTGATCATGTCTAGTTCAGAGCGCAGGGAAACGGTTGTCTTTTGAAGGTCTTTAACTTGTTTAGAACTTTTTTCTTTTAAAGACCTAAACTCATTGATACTTGCGAGTCTTTCCTCTTTTGCTTTGGTGTTAGCTTGATTGGTTGCCTCGATTGCCTTGATTTTCTCAGATTTAGTTTTGTCTAGTTCAGAGCTTAGGGAAATGGTTGTCGTCTGAAGGTCGTTAATTTGTTTAGAGCTTTTTTCTTTTAAAGTATTAAACTTTTGGATGCTTGCAATCGTTTCATCTTTAGCTTTGGAGATGATTTGATTAGTTGCTGCCTCGATCGCTTTGTCTTTGTCAGATTTGATTTTGTCCAGTTCGGAGCTCAGGGAAATGGTTGTCGTCTGAAGG
>AQTY01000126.1 GCA_000372225.1 Candidatus Nitromaritima sp. SCGC AAA288-L16
ACTACGAGATGCAAAGGCTCTTCTTGACGATGGAATCATCGACGACAATGAGTTCCAGCAGATGAAGAAGGAGATTCTGGGGAAATAATGGGCTGGTTCGGAAGCAACAGTAAAAACACGCCTGATATAAAAAAATGGAACCCGATAAAGCCCGGTAGAAATGCCAATATCCCCCAATTAGAATTTGTCTCAGACATTACTCAAGGCATTACTTTCGAAAAGTCTCGAGTCTGGTTTGTTTCTAACGTTGGAGGTATAGGAAGGTCAAATATGGCCGATGACTGTTCAATTAAAGTAATTGAAATTCCTCCAGAATACGTACTCGGTGAGCAAGGTTACATCGACAGGAATTACTTGTATTTCATAGAAGAAGAAGAAGGTTTTTTAGTGCGCATTCACAAACCGTCTGATCCCAATGATCTCCTTCCTATTCTCGAAAAGTTGACAGAGACTGAAATAATAGCCTTATGTCTTCATGATGATAAATATTGCGAGCCTATTAAGCGCATAACTAGTGTAAAGGATTGGCGTAGGAATTGGAAAGAAGGCCGAGCAAAAGAACGCGAAAAAGCCCTTGACTACGATTCCGCCATAGAGATTTGGGAAGAATTAGGTGAAATTGAAGAGGCGGCAAGGGTCAGAAAGCTAAAGGCAAGACAAGGCTCAGTTAGAATAGCCCAAAAAGTAGTTCATGGGGATGAGGTCAGCAAGACCGAAATCAAGGACAGCGTGGTGAGCAAATCTAACGTAGGTGGTGGTTCTTCCAAGATGCAAGAATTAAAGGAACTAACTGAGATGAAGAAAGAGGGCCTCATCGACG
>AQTY01000127.1 GCA_000372225.1 Candidatus Nitromaritima sp. SCGC AAA288-L16
AAACTTTTCTCGCTCAAGCCTAATTTTTTCTTTAAAGCAATTCGACTTTTTAGGATATAGCTTTGAGCCTAAGGGGCTATCAATAGCCCCGCAGACTCTAGCAAACTTTATTGAACGTAAGACCCAGCTTATAGTAAATGCATATCTTTTAGAGCTTGCTTGGCACTGGTATCATAGCCCCTGATCTTGTACTGGTTGAACTGGGGAATAGCGATAGCAGCAAGAATACCGATGATCGCAATTACGATCAGCAGTTCTATGAGTGTGAAGCCTGATGTGTTTTTATATGTTGGATATTTTTGCATGACCATTCCCGACATTTTCTTAAGGCCTCCATAGTAGAGTTTTCCCTCCAAAGTTATTGTGATTATTTTTTGAAGAGACAGGTGGAGGTGGATAGGGGTAGAAATTACGAATTTGTACAGGAGCAATGTCTATCGGCTCTAACACATATCGCATGGGTACCAAGACGCGGCTTCCCCGTACATATCGGCCAAATAAACATTTTCCAAATCCCATAGGCATTGCTCGCACCGAAGGGCATTACGACAGCCCTGCCCCGCCTTACATTGCCGACCTTCAGTGGTATTATGTACGCATATACCGGACCTGACCTGTTCTTTGTTACGACTCTCTCCCTCACTGTACACCCCTGCGACGAATTGATCGTGCCACCCGAGCGGACATAACTCGTACCCTTGGACGCGCGGCTCCCCACTATAGTCATTGCACTTCATGAACACCTCTCCTGGTCCTTTGCGATACTCTCTCTCCCAC
>AQTY01000128.1 GCA_000372225.1 Candidatus Nitromaritima sp. SCGC AAA288-L16
AATTCCAATCATAATTTTTTATAACGTATTTTCTTGAATTGAAATTTTTGGGAGGACTATGTAACAAATGATTTATTCCTTCAAACAATTCATGTTTATTTTTTGCATAAATGCCCAAGTTTCTAATTTCCTTAGGATTTTTATAATTACGTAATTTCATAGAAACAACCGGTGTGTTACAGGCCAGAGCTTCAATTGTAGCTGTATTTATACCACCTATATCTGTAAGTGATGGTGATGTTCCGAATGTCGCGTATAAATCAGCCGAATTTAAATATAAACATATTTTTCTAAATCGAGCCGACCTGGGCACATAACATTCTGCTCAATCAATTTTTCATAATAACCATCCCTGTTGACTTTTTCTCCAATCCATACGAACATTACATTTTTTTGTTCTTAATTCTATTAGCGAATTCTATGCCATTATCAACACCCTTAATTTTTGTTGTTCGTCCAATAGTTACCAACACTTTCTTATCTAGTGAAATACCTAAAATTTTCCTGGCTACCTCTTTTTTTATCAATCTCATTTTTTCAAAATCCGTTCCACCCTTGAAAATCGCCACGGTGCCTTTATATCTTAAAAAAATGTTTGAAATAATACGCTTCTCCGATTCCAGAAGTTAAAAGAAAATCGGTATTATTGGAATATCTAATATCAAGATATCTTTTAAACAATAAGTATGGAAACCTTGT
>AQTY01000129.1 GCA_000372225.1 Candidatus Nitromaritima sp. SCGC AAA288-L16
GCGCCAAGCTCAGAAGCGATCTCTCCCTAAATTTTAGTGAATTCATCGATGAAGGAATCCTGAGGATGATGCTCAATGGTAAGGAGGTCCTTTCACACCGCCCTGTTTTCATGAATGGTACGTTCTCAGAGTTCACCCTCGCTGAGGTGGAGGGCGTACCAATCCGTGTTGAAATCGGCATTTTGAAACCACATTGGGATTCATCTCCATCCGTCAGAAGAGCGAATCGCCTACACCGAGGAATTACTACTCTGTGGAGAGGCAGAGTAGTGGAAAGAGGGCTATTGAATGCAGCCTTGGGAAATTCACCATCAGATTTGGCTCATCAAAGAATCTGCTGCCGTATCCATTTGGACTGCCTCAATTTGGCATCCTCAAAAAATTCCTTTGTTTGGGAACCAATTACTCCAGATGATCTGATAGAAATGCTGAGTAAAAACTCGATCTTCAGGCATTGCGTGGAGACCGCTAGGAAGATGCGTAAATTTCCGAAGGCTGATTACGAAGAAGAGTGACGCTTCCCAGCTCACAGGGCGCAAGGAAGGAACCTATTGAGACAGGGCCTGAGTCAAAGGGTGCTACTATAGAACCCAATGCGGTGTATACGAATCAAAGTAACCGTGTGACTGCTATCTGACTCATTCGCTAGGGAATGAGATGCCCCCGAGTCCATCGGTTACTATGCGTCAAATACGTATC
>AQTY01000130.1 GCA_000372225.1 Candidatus Nitromaritima sp. SCGC AAA288-L16
TAAGTTCGTAAAAAACCTTGGTATTTTCGTCGTCGTCTAAAACAAATTTATGGTAAGTTTCTAATGTAGCTTCGCTGCTGGTCCTTTTTTTTTAACACCCGCTCAAGCTTTTCTCTGACATCAAATATACATTCTGAATGATCAAGAGTTTTTAGGAGGTACCCTTTGGTTCTCAAGAGGCTTACATCTCTATTAATGGCAGTATGTTGGTCGGTGTTCTTATTGTTTTTACTTCTGCCCGGATTAGCCAATTCACTCAACTGTGATATGCGACCCTGTTCCATTTGAGGTAGAATGGAAGTCTGAGAACTGATTCTAGAAGGAATAAACATAAATATTCTTCACATAATTGTTTAATTTTTGTCCCAACCAATATCCAATCTGATTGAGGGATGCCTACCACCCACTAATTTTGCAAAGGCCATACCAAATTACCCAGCCCCCACTAATAAAAAATTAAACCATTTAGAAACAAATAGTTAAAAGACTCTATTGTGATGTTAAATCCACAAAAAAAAGCGGTAGTAAGGAAAATATTTCCTTACTACCGCTTGGATATTTGACGTTTTAAGTTAGATGATATCTAGTTCCGCATGAAGAGCACCGGCAGCTTTGATCGATTGCAAAATGGCAATCAGGTCACGCGGTGTTACTCCAATCGCATTGAGTCCATTCACAATA
>AQTY01000131.1 GCA_000372225.1 Candidatus Nitromaritima sp. SCGC AAA288-L16
ATAGCGTTTTCAGCCTCTGCGCGGTCCAACATTCTATTCCGGGATTGAACTGCTGTATCTGGATCTGCATCGAAAGCAAAAACCCAACTTGGTTCGCTAACTTGGGGTGGGCCGTGAAAAACATCTCCCATCACGAGAGCTTTTTCGCCGCCTGAATCAATAGCCAAGCTCATCGAACCAGGCGTATGCCCTGGCGTCAGAATAGCAGTTATTTCGGAGGTAATAGATTGCTCACCAGATAGAGGCTCTGTCACCCCAGCCGTTTCCAAGGGCGCAAGCGTCTCTTCCCAGAAAGTCAATCCAAATACCTCGCTATCTCGTGGTGGCCGAAACGCCTCCCAGTCATCTTGATGAAAAACATACCTGGCGTTTGGGAAAGCGGGGACGGCGGAAGGCCCGTCGTTGTTAACGTTCCAACCCACGTGGTCCGGATGTAAATGGGTTAAGAATACGGTATCAATATCCTCTTTGTTTACGCCAGCAGATTGCAAGTCCGACAAAAGCCTGCCATCGGCCCCGCCGGCGAAAGCAGTAACAGCCCCAGGATTAGTTGCCATACTTCCCACACCGGTGTCTACCAATATAATGCGCCCTTCAGAGCGAATCACGTAACAATCGAAATGTGCGGCAAAATTTTCATTGTTATCTCCGTTAAAGCACTC
>AQTY01000132.1 GCA_000372225.1 Candidatus Nitromaritima sp. SCGC AAA288-L16
GAAATTCGGACTTGCATCCCGATACCCTTCCTTGGGATCAATTGCGTAGGGTGGAACACCATAGTGAGTCTATTTTCGAGGAAGAAAAGATAATCCCCGCGATAAAAAGAGTTGCTAGGGACGCTAGGTTTGTCAGGTTGGCAGAGGGATATGTTTCGATAATGGGTTATGATTTGGTTGCACGAAATCTAACATACTCAGAGGTGAGAATGATTGTTGGATCGAAAGACACAAGAGGTAGGATGCAAATCTCAAATGCTGCAAAATCCCTCAGAGAGTCATTGGTGAATGGTCCGTTGACAAAGATGAAGATCGAATCTGCAAAAATGATGAGAAGGGAATTGATGAATGGTAGTTTCAGAGTTCGTTGTCTGAAAGCTCGTCACACTCCAAATTTCCATGCAAAGGTGCAGATATACGACAGAAGCGCCGTACTGTCTGGGTCAATGAATTTGTCATACAATGGCTTGGTGAAAAACATAGAGAATTGCGAAGTCGTAGTAGAAGAAGAACGAGTAAAGTACTACATCGAAAATTTCGATGTTTATTTCAGAGAAGCTACGGAAATCGAAGATGAATTATTGGAAGTTCTAGACGAATCGTGGGCCTTAAGATCAGACGATTTGATTGATCC
>AQTY01000133.1 GCA_000372225.1 Candidatus Nitromaritima sp. SCGC AAA288-L16
CGTCTGTAAATCGATTGCATCACGCCTAATATTGGCAAATTGTGGTGTTTTGTCCGTTTAATTCAAAGACTGCCAACTCGGATTCCCTGAGCCCGGCGAGGTAACACTGGCCATAGAAGGGAGAAATGGTGGAAAAATCAACTACCTCAACATGCCGAGAGACGGAGAAAATAAGATGAAACTTGACGATTACGACCTTTCAAAGGCCAATAATCGCAAACGAATCAGAGCATTGCAAAGACGGTGTGAAATCAGTATCTCGGAATTCCCTAGAAGTTCAAATTTCCAAGAAATTATCGAGACTTGTGAAATACTGGGGCAAGGCAATCATCCAACTCCTGAACAGATCGGCAGATCAAGTGAACAGGGCGTTAACCATGTCATACACACATTGAGGACACTAGGGATAATTGATCAGGAAAAAAACCTAGCGAATTACTGAACCTAGTTATTGGTCAATCAACACTTAGTATGAAAATGGCGGAATTGTCTGTAATGGTGACGCGATCAAAGTGGTTCAAAGATTGGATGAAATGGGAAGGAATAACCAGTCTTATGGATATGCAAAATCAGAAATCCTCCTCATTC
>AQTY01000134.1 GCA_000372225.1 Candidatus Nitromaritima sp. SCGC AAA288-L16
TTCCTCATCGAGTTCCTTCCGTCTGAGTGCAAGGAGTTGTTTGTACCACCGCAGTATGGGCAACCAGCTCCTCTCGCTCTGCTCCAGCATTGCGCTTGCCACTCATTGTCACATGTCAAGCAGCGCCACCAGAATTTCTTGTGAGTACCGGGCAATACATTGTCAGGGCTCGAATCTCCATTCTTGTCAGGATGCCACTCCTTGGCCAAATTAGGATGGGTATTTCTCAGGCTGTTTAGTCCGTCAATGTGTAGGGATTGACCCGCACACGAAGGGCATCCTTGACCACGGATGCACCTCTTCTGACCCTTAGTTCTCCATTCATGCCGACATGTGGAGCATACCCACCAGAGATTCTTATTCGTACCCGCAACTAGATTGTCCGGGGTCAGAACGCCGTTCTTGGAGGGATGGAACTCTGAGGCTATCTCGGGGTGGGTGTTCCTCATCAAGTTCCTACCATCTGAATGAACTGCTTGATTTGCACAGGCAGGACAGCCCCGATCCTGCGGCTCTCTTATTGCCTCCAACTGACCATTCATGAGAACAAGATTCGCAAATCCAG
>AQTY01000135.1 GCA_000372225.1 Candidatus Nitromaritima sp. SCGC AAA288-L16
CGGTGGCGCTCCGTGCGCATACGAAATGTGGTGGGAATATCTGAAGGAAGACCGGGCACACGGGAAGTTGAGATATAATTTCGAAACAGGCATGTGGAGCAATGACCAGGGGGAAAAATACAAAGATGGGGTACGCGTTGAGTGACCATGCAAAAACATCCAGCCACAAGACTGCTATCATCGGCATCCTTGCTGCTATCGCTATTCCCCAGTTCACCCAATATAAAATCAGAGCTTATGATGCTCATTCTAAACAAGCTCTTCGTGATATGAATGTGACTTGCAAAATTTACTGGACTGAAACTTCTACCTCTGATGAATGCAACCTTGCTAAAACCAAAGAACATGGTTTTGTTCAGAACCCTGAAGTAGTGGCTAACGTTATTTCAACATTGCCGGAAAACTTCTGTGCATCCGCTAAACATAACAGTAGTCCCAACACCTACAGTATCGATAGTGCAGCGTTGATTAGTTCGGGGAGTACTTGCAGTGGGGCAGGTGGAGCATCCACCCCCGCCACACCGGAACTATTCTTGTAGATAACCAAGAAACTAAATTCGGAC
>AQTY01000136.1 GCA_000372225.1 Candidatus Nitromaritima sp. SCGC AAA288-L16
CTAGGTCTTCTGCTACCACCTGACAAGCTACAGTGTGGAACCCAACTCCAGTATCAGGAACCGATGAAAAAACAGTGGCTCGACCATTTCTATCTACACGCACCTTGGCGTTGAAGACCGCTTGCCCCTGCGGGCGTTGGCCCAATGCGATACCACGACCAACATTAGGCTTGGGTTTCGGATCGTTCCATCTGCTTGATTCGGCGGCTGCCTGGAGAGTCTCCTCTCCATGCAAGTTACGGAACCTTTGGCCAGTCCCTGAAACATCTCCTTCCTGGACCACGTTCCGAAGGCGTAGTTCGTAGGGGTCTATACCCATTTCTGCCGCAATCATATCCGTATGTGACTCTACTGCAAACACGGCCTGTGGCTCGCCAGGTGCTCTGTAAGAGCCACAAGGCACATTATTTGTATAGACCATATAGCTATCGATCTGGAAATTCGGGACGCGGTAAGGGCCACCGCCAGCCTGACGACTCCCATTAAGGTTGAGTGAGCCCGGAAACCTCCATAGGCCCCACCGTTGTATACCACCCGAG